>CAVXZZ010000021.1:0-84677 GCA_963766255.1 uncultured delta proteobacterium | reverse complement strand
AAGCTGAAATGAGTGAAAACTGTGGATTGCATAACAAAATAGCAATGGGTAGGGATTTTTCGGATAGTGAACCACCACAATAAATTGTGGTGCTATATTTTGGATGCTTGATCCTTGCTTAAACCGGTACACGGCTCACGGAGCAAAGCAAAAGGAATAATAAAACTGAAATCATTAACTTTGCGCCCTGAGCCGAAAGCCTTGCGCCACTATTTGCATTCCGCATTCCGCAGTGCGCATTCCGACTTCATTTATTTACAATCTCCCCGTCCTTAAACTCCCCCTCCACTATTCTTCCATCCGGATAGGTCATGGTACCCTGACCGGTCCTGGCGCCTTGCTTGAAATCCCCGACATAAGTGCGGCCGTCCGGCCAGGTCATGGTTCCCTGGCCGTTGCGCTGGCCGCTTTTAAAATCCCCGACATATTTTCGGCCGTCCGGGAAGGTTAGCGTGCCCCGGCCGTTTCTTTCGCGATGTTCCCATTGCCCCTGATAAATCGTCCCATCCGGCGCCGTATAGGTCCCTGTTTGAATCTGGTTATCCACCCAGGTACCGACTATTTTGCGGCCGCCCGGCATCAACATGACCCCTTTGCCATGCCGGACACCGTCTTTAAATTCCCCCGTATATTTATGGCCGGTGGAAGAAACCATGGTCCCTTTGCCGTTGACACAGTCGCCCTCGACACATTCATCGCCAAATGAAACTGCGGGCACAAATAATATGATCATCAGGATAAACATTAACGTTTTTTGCATGATTTTTCCTTTAAATCCGGTCTCACCTCGGTTTTATATAAATTGATTTTGGTGTTGTATCCCAGTTATAACTTACCAATAACAGGGACTGTGCTCCCTATTCGCAGACCGCAACTTCTGCGCAGGCGCGTCAGATTAAGGATCTAAGATGTTAGTGCAGGGGTGGGAGCGGCTTCCAGCCGCGATTTGCACTACCGGCGCTTAAACGAATCGCGGCTGGAAGCCGCTCCCACAATCCAGGAACTCCTTATTTATGGCAATCGGATCTTTTCCAGGAAAAGACATTAACCACATTCTTAAAAATCAGAATTCATCCTTCCAAAAATCCGAAATCGAAAGACCCGCAACGCGCCTATTTTGATTTTTTGGAAACATACATCCCCACCAGCCAGGCAACCAGCACCACCAGGTATATCTGACCGACAAGCGCTTCCAGCATCGCCAGGGAACTGGCTTTGTTTGTCAGGGGTAAAATATCGCCGTATCCCAGGGTGGTGATGGTGACGAAACTGAAATATTCAAATGCATTGTAGTCGTTCTCAAGTCCGTATCCGGGAAAGAAAAGGACCCAGGGGCAAGCTTTTCAACCAGCATATATATAAATGCCCACATCAGCCCGATGAGCAGATAGGCCACGATGGCCGAAAAAATCGTCTCCCGGGTGACTTCTTGCTTTTTAATCATCCGGCGCAAAATATTAACAGCCGCATAACCGAAAAAAAGGGCTGAGAAAATCTGTGTCACGAATCCGAAACTGGTGATTAAAATAAAATAGGATGCCCAGGTAGTGATTATAAGCGGCAATGCCAGAATTACGCCAGTGATTACCTGGGCGTGGTTGGATCTGATGGCAAGGATCAGCGCAAACAAAATGGCGGTTAAAAAGACGTCAAGCAGTATTCGGGTCGAAACCCAATCATCCAGAAAGGAGGGCAGGAGCAGCATCAGCAGGATCAGAATCAGCAGGATGAAAAACGGAGCAGTAGAAAAAGCCTGCAGAAAATCATGAAATTTTCTTTTCAACATATCTAGCCAGGTCCTCATTGTTTTAGATTGGACGCATCATATACAATTGCTGTTGGTGAAAGCAAACAATTTCGTCTGGTTATAACCACCGGCCCTGTGGGTGGTGCTGCGTTTTGCTCTTTTTTCGGCCCTGGGGACCAAAAAATCATTCTGAAGGATCAGGTGTCTTTTTCCAACATGCGTATTTTATCCTTTACTATTTCAATGACCTGCTCGGGTGCATTATTCTGAAGGATTCCATTAAATTGCGACCGGTAATTGCCCACGGCGCTGATACCCAGAGCCGAGAGATCATAAACCTTCCAGGTGTCGTGCTTTTTTTTCATGCGCAGTTCAACCGGAACTTCTACGTTTTTCCACAGGACCTTGATCTCAACCAGTGCCCTGGATTTGCTGACTAACTTCTGATCCACATAAAAAATTTTTTGGCCGTTGTATTGGGTCTGCAGCCGGGCCAGATAAAATCTCCCCAGGAATTCGGCAAAGGCCTGGCTGAATTCATTGCGCTGCTGGGGGGTGAATGTTTTCCAGTGGGATGCCAGCACCCGCCTGGAGAACTCCCGGAAATCAAAAATCTGCAGCGTGACCTCCCACAGCTTCTGCTGCTGGACTTTCTTCAAGGCAGCATCTTCATAGCGGGGATCTTCCAGGATCCGAATGCCCCGATCAACCCCCCGCCGCAGGTCCTCCAGGGGACCACCCGCATATGAAAACGATGGCATAGCAACAAGTAAATAGAAGAAAGATGTAAGCAAATATCCGCATAATCAGGCAATCGTCCAAAAATTAGCTAATAGAGTATCGTTTTGAATATTCAAATAAGATAGTGCTTATAAGCCGGGCTATCAAGGGTGGTGGCAAGAAGTGTAATAATTTGCCTTTGAAAAAAGTTTGGCATTTATTCAACTTTGGCGCTATTCGCCCGGC
Source organism: uncultured delta proteobacterium (assembly GCA_963766255.1). Lineage (GTDB taxonomy): Bacteria > Desulfobacterota > Desulfobacteria > Desulfobacterales > JAFDCJ01 > JAFDCJ01. The sequence goes on along the minus strand of CAVXZZ010000021.1, from coordinate 81,964 downwards.
AAAAGGTTTCAGGTGTCGGGTGTCAGGGCAAGCAGATTAAAGGTTCTGGGTTCAGAGTTCATGGTTGTTAGATAATCGATCTCTGACTCGTGATTGCGTTGCTCAATTTTTTCCATAAACCTGACACCTGAAACGGTGAACCCTGAGTCCTTCCCTGACACCTGACCCTATTATTCCTGACACCTGAAACCAAATAAAAAAGGCCACCGGGATTCCCTCCGGTAGCCTTTTGTTGTTATAGATTATTTATTATGAACTACTCGGCGGATTATTCCGTTTCAGCGGCTTCCTCAGTCTTGCATACGCTTGTCGGATCGGCCAGGAGAGCCAGTTCTTCATACCGCTGGTTGAACTGCTCGACGAGCAGGGCATGCAGCCTTTCGGCCTCCTCGGGGTAGGTCCGTTTCAGGGAGGCGTAGCGAATCTCGCCATCCATGAATTGCTTCAGGTTGCCGTCCGGCTTCTTGGAATCCAGGATAAACGGGTTTTTGCCCTCGGCCTTCAGCCTTGGATCGTAGCGGTACAGGGGCCAATATCCGGATTGAACAGCCAGTTTGGCTTCTTCCTGGGCTTTGCCCATACCGGCCATAATACCCTGGTTGATACAGGGCGAGTAGGCAATGACCATCGAAGGTCCGTCGTAGCTTTCGGCTTCGACCAGGGCCTTCATGAGCTGCTGCTTGTTGGCGCCCATGGAGACACTGGCCACGTAAATATAGCCGTAACTCATCGATATGCGTCCCATGTCTTTTTTGGGCGTCTTTTTGCCGGAAGCTGCGAAACGGGCCACCGAACCGGTCGGGGTTGCCTTGGAAGACTGACCGCCCGTGTTGGAGTAAACTTCGGTGTCCATGATCAGCATGTTAATGTCCTCGCCGGTTGCCAGGACGTGGTCGACCCCGCCGTACCCGATGTCATAGGCGGCCCCGTCACCGGCAAAAATCCAGAAGGACTTTTTGGTGAACAATTTGGACTTGCCGGCAATTTTGGCCAGCAGGGCGTTGTCCTTTTGAGCGGGTAAGAGCGCCTTTAGCTGGTCGCCGTATTTACGGGATCCCTCAGGGTCTTTCATGTTATCCAGCCAGCCGGACATGGCTTCTTTGATATCTGCGGGGATATCGGTTCCCACAGCTTCGCGCATCAAATCGGCCAGCTTGTTGCGCTGCTGGAAGGTGCCCAGCAGCATGCCGTAGGTAAATTCGGCCGAGTCTTCAAACAGGGAGTTGCCCCAGGTGGGACCGAATCCATCCTTGTTGACACAATAGGGAACCGCCGGTGCCGAACCGCCCCAGATGGAGCTGCATCCGGTGGCATTGCCGATGACCATGCGTTCACCGAAAAGCTGGGTGATCAGTTTGGCATAGGGGGTCTCACCACAACCGGCACAGGCGCCGGAAAACTCAAGCAGCGGCTGGCAGAACTGGCTGCCTTTAACCGTGGTGCGTCCGACCAGGTTATCGCGAACCGGCAGGGTTTCAAAGTACTCCCACAACGGTACCTGCAGCGGCATCTGGGTTTCAAGGGGCTTCATGACCAGGGCTTTCTTTTTGGACGGGCAGATATCGGCACAGTTGCCGCATCCGTAACAGTCAAGGGTATCGACCTGAATACGGAAGACGTATTCTTTCAGTTCTTTGCCCACCGCCTTTTTGGCTTCCAGGCCCTCGGGCGCATTTTGCAATTCCTCCTCGGTTAACAGCACGGGTCGAATGGCGGCATGGGGACAAACCATGGCACACTGGTTGCACTGAATGCAGTTGTCCATGATCCATTCGGGCACATTGATGGCCACGCCTCGCTTTTCGTACTTGGTGGTGGCCACCGGGAAGATGCCGTCCGGGGTAAAGGCCGAGACCGGAAGCTTGTCACCCCGTTGCTCCAGCATGGGCCGCATGACGTTTTGGACGAAATCCGGTTCTTCCTTGCCGGCCTTGGCCTGCTCGCTGGCATCGGCCCAGGAAGCCGGGTAGTCGATCTCGATCAGGTTTTCAAGGGTCTTGTCCACCGCTGCAAAATTCATGTCCACAATCGCCTGGCTCTTTTTGGAAAACAAATGCTGAATTTGATCCTTCAAATACCCCAGGGCCTCGTCCACCGGAATCACATTGGCCAGTTTAAAGAAGGCCGTCTGCATAATCATGTTAATCCGCCCGCCCAGTCCTGCTTCACCGGCGATCTTCACCGCATCGATGTTGTAGAACTTGAGTTTCTTCCGGGCAATGGAGCGGCGCATGGCGGCCGGCAGCTTTTCGTCCATTTCTTCCTGGGTCCAGGAAGAATTAAGGACAAAGATCCCGCCGTCCTTGATGCCTTCGAGGACATCGTAAACTTCCACATAGTTGTCCTTGTGACAGGCAACATAATCGGCGGTGTCGATCAGATAGGTGGACTGGATCGGTTTATGGCCAAATCTGAGATGGGAGATGGTAATGCCGCCGGATTTCTTGGAATCATAGGCAAAATATGCCTGGGCATACATGTCGGTGTTGTCGCCGATAATTTTAATGGCGCTTTTATTGGCCCCCACCGTTCCGTCGGCACCGAGGCCCCAGAACTTGCACTGCACGGTGCCTTCAGGGGCCACGTCGATGCTGTCGCCGACTTCCAGTGAGGTGTTGGTGACGTCATCGACAATGCCCACCGTATAATGATTCTTGGGGTTGTCGGCCTTCATGTTGTCGAAAACCGCCGTGGCCATGGCCGGATTGAATTCCTTGGAACCCAACCCGTAGCGCCCATTGAGCAGCCGGGGGGTTTGCCCTTTTTCCATAAAGGCCGTGCACACATCCAGATAAAGCGGCTCACCCGGTGCCCCCGGTTCCTTGGTGCGGTCCAGAACCGTAATGGTTTTGGCTGTCTGGGGAAGCGCGGCGAAAAGGTGCTCGGCGGAAAACGGCCGATACAGGCGCACTTTGACCAGTCCCACTTTTTCACCCTGGCTTCTGCGGTAGTCGATTATCTCATCAAAGGTTTCGCAGGAGGAGCCCATTGAAATAACAACATTTTCTGCATCCGGATCGCCCACATAGTCAAAGAGCCGGTAGCTGCGGCCGGTTAAATCACCCACCTTTTGCATATATTCGTCAACGATGCCCGGAACCTTTTGATAATACGGATTGGCGGCTTCCCGGCCCTGGAAATAAATGTCCGGATTCTGAGCCGTCCCCCGCAGTTCGGGTCTTTCCGGATTGGCACCCCGGGCGCGAAATTTGGCGACCGCGTCCCAGTCGGTCAGCTTGGCCATGTCCGCGTAATCGATGACCGCAATTTTTTGAATTTCATGGGATGTGCGGAATCCGTCAAAAAAATGGACAAACGGGATACTGGATTTAATGGCGGACAGATGGGCCACCAGCGCCAGGTCCATAACTTCCTGTACCGAGCATGCCGCCAGCATGGCAAATCCTGTCTGGCGCACCGCCATTACGTCCTGATGGTCACCGAAAATGGACAGTGCATGGGCGGCGATGGCCCGGGCCGAAACATGCAGCACACCGGGAAGAAGCTCCCCTGCCATCTTATACATGTTGGGGATCATCAGCAGCAATCCCTGGGAGGCGGTAAAGGTTGAGGTCAACGCCCCGGCTGCCAGGGATCCGTGGACCGAGGCGGCCGCACCGGCTTCCGATTGAAGCTGACGGACGGTCAGGGTCTGTCCAAATATGTTCTTGCGGTCCTCGGCGGCCCACTCATCGGCAATTTCGCCCATGGGCGATGATGGGGTGATCGGATAAAGGGTGCACATGTCGCTCATGGCATAGCCAACGTGTGCAGCTGCCGTGTTGCCATCCATGGTTTTGAATTTTGTTGCCATAAAAATACTCCTTGTCATAGTTAATTTAGTAAATTGTCGAAAAAATCGTTGCCCTTGTCATCCACGATGATAAAGGCCGGAAAATCTTTGACTGTGATCAAATAAATGGCCTCCATGCCCAGCTCTGGATATTCGATCAACTCAACGTTGGTGATGCAATCCCTGCCAAGCCTGGCCGCCGGGCCGCCAATGGAGCCCAGATAAAAGCCGCCGTAACTCTTGCATGAATTGGTCACCAGCTTGGACCGGTTTCCCTTGGCCAGCATAATCAAGGAACCGCCCCGGGCCTGCAGGATGGGCACGTATGGGTCCATCCGGCCTGCGGTTGTCGGGCCAAATGATCCGGAGGGATAACCCTCAGGGGTTTTGGCCGGACCGGCATAATAAATGATATGATTTTTAAAATAATCCGGCAAAGTGTGTCCGCTGTCGAGGCTTTCCTTTATTTTGGCATGGGCGATATCTCGCGCAACCACAATTTTGCCGGACAGCAACAGCGGGGTTGCCACCGGATATTGACTGAGCTGCTGCCGTATTTCATCCATCGGTCGGTCTAAATCCAGGGACACTGCTTTTTCAGAAGACACTTCTGCTTGCGGCAGATAGCGGGCCGGATCGGTTTCAAGCTTTTCTAAAAAAATACCTTCCCGTGTAATTTTGGCTTTAATGTTGCGGTCGGCACTGCAGCTGACCCCCAGGCCGATGGGGCAGGACGCACCATGGCGCGGCAACCGAATCACCCGGGTGTCCAGGCAAAAATATTTTCCGCCGAATTGAGCGCCAATTCCCATGTCCCGTGATATCTGAAGGATTTCGTCTTCAAGCTCTAAGTCACGAAAGGCATGGCCGGATTCACTGCCTTCGGTGGGCAGATCATCCAGGTATTTGGCGGTGGCCAGTTTCACGGTTTTCAGGTTGAATTCAGCTGAGGTCCCGCCGATCACAAACGCCAGGTGATAGGGCGGACAGGCCGCCGTCCCTAATGATTTCATCTTTTCTTTCATAAAGGCCGCCAAGTTTCCCGGCGTTAAAACGGCCTTGGTCTCCTGGTACAAATAGGTCTTGTTGGCCGATCCGCCGCCTTTGGCGATAAACAAAAACCGGTAGGCATCGCCCCCGGTGGCGTATAATTCAATCTGGGCCGGCAGGTTGCTGGCGGTATTCTTTTCCTCGTACATGTTTAAAGGCGCATTCTGGGAATAGCGCAGATTGCCCCGGGTATAAGCGTTAAAAACGCCCTGTGAAAGCGCCGCTTCGTCCACACCGTCGGTCCAGACCCGCTGCCCCTTTTTCCCCATGATGATGGCCGTGCCGGTGTCCTGGCACATCGGGAAAATACCTTCGGCGGCAATGACGGCATTTTTTAGCATTTCCAGGGCCACATAACGATCGTTGGCGGAACTTTCGGGATCATCCAGGATGGCGGCCAGCAATTCCAGATGGGAGGATCGCAACAGGTGGGAGACATCCTTAAAAGCCTGTTCTGCCAAAAAGGCGAGGCCTTCGGCGGATACCTTCAGAATCTCGGCACCATCGAAAGCGGCGGTTGAGACGTGGTCTTCCGACAACAGGCGATATTCGGTGGTATCCTCTGTCATGGGAAACATATCCTGGTATTTGAAATCAGCCATTCACGAACTCTCCATGGACCCGGTGATTTTTTTCAGGGGTTGTCAAAAAACATTCCGATATTACAGCGTTTTTTGTACAACCACGTATAACGCCAATCCCTAAATCCGGAAGGTCATTATACCAAACGGCATAAAAGGATTTACTTACCAAATCAGTATGAAATGTGTCAAGGAGTTTCACAGGTAATGGCAAAGGTGCTTCGGGCAGGCATGATTCTAAAAGACGGGATGAGTGGGTGGTAAATGGCAAAAAAACAAATCGCAAGCACCAAATTTCAAATAAATTCCAAATTCAAAATCACAATGACCGAAACAGTCATTAAGATTGGAATTTGGATTTTTGGTCATTGGATATTATTTGTAATTTGTGATTTGTGATTTGGTTTTTTTCCGGATTATCCGAGTTTGGTGTTTGAGATGCATTCTTGGAACAAAATCCCAATCCCTACTCTACTTCCTCTTCCTCCTTGGGCTTCAAATGCTCCGGTACGACGATCATATTGATCAGGAGGGGTTTTAAGAAAGACCACCGGATTCCGATTTTATAAACCTCTTCCAGGTCTCTGATCGCATCCCAGCAATTGTGGCAGGGGGAAATAACGAGCTTGGCGCCGGTGGCCAGGATCTGGTCCCGTTTGACTTTCAAGCCGATATTGCGTTGTTCGCGATACCGTCCGATTCCGTTTAATCCGCCGCCGCCCCCGCAACAAAAATTATGCTCCCGGTTGGGCGTCATCGGCCGAAAATCCTCGGCAATATAACTCATGATTTCCTGGCCAATATCGGCCAGACCGGCATTGCGGACATAATTGCAAGAATCCTGATAGGTTACAGGTTCCTTGATTTTTTTGGAAGGATCGATTTTCAATTTGCCGGTGCGCAGAGCCTCAGCCAGCCATTCCACATAGTGGAAACTTTCAATCGGCGTTTTGCCGGATTCAAGCCCGGCCCAGTAGGGCCCTTCAATGACCGTTGCCCGGTAGGCATGCCCGCACTCGGTCACCACCATGCGTTTGGGGTTCAGCCGCGCCATGGCATCATAGACCGACTCGACCTGCATCTTGCAGGCTTCCCAGTCACCGCCGAACATCGCCAGGCTGGTTTCTTCCCATCCCTCACTGGGAACCGTCCAGTCTTCACCGGCCACATGAAACAGGATCGCCGCCTCGGCCAGATCTTCGGGGTAATGCTTGGGTTCGCGGGCATTTACCGTATAGATGATGTCTGCATTTTCCTTATCGATGGGGATGGTCAATCCCGGCCAGTCATCTTCATATTCTTCGGCCATCCATTCACAGGTATCCACCCAGTCCTCGGTGGTGATATCCATCTGGGCCCTGTAAATCCGGTGCATGCCCGAGCCGATTTTCATTTCCCAGGGCACAAACCCCTGCCCGAAAAGCAACCCGCGCAGGTAGCTGAACATAATCCCGGTATCGATGCCAAAGGGGCAATACAGGCCGCAGCGCGTACAGCAGGTGCACTTGGCGTAGGCCGTATCCATGCACATCTGCAAAAATTCATTGTCCACATCCCCTTTGCGTTTGATAATCTGGCCCAGGGTGGATTGAATTTTATATGACGGCACCTGTTCGGGGTCTTTATTGTTGGCCAGGTAGTAAAAACAGCTTTCGGCACACAAACCGCAGTGCGAGCAGATTTCAAGCCAGGTTTTCAGGCGGGATTTGAAGGTCTTCTGGATCGTACCCCACAACTTTTGACGATCCACATCGAGGTGGTTCATTTCTTCGTAATACTGTTTGCCGCTTTTATCGGCCAAAAGCGCCTGCAATTGTTCCTTGGTGTCGACGTTTTTAGTATTGCAAAGTATTCCTTCCGGCATGGTTTATTTTCCTTTGTTTACTTATATTTAATTGCAGAGTGTTTGGTGTTTTGTGTGTGGTATTTGGTATGGCATCCATATTATTATGTAGGCATGTTAAGATCCTAAACACTAAATACTAAACACGCTTGTAAAAAGTTTATTTTTCTGACTTTTTTCAAGATTAACATTAGCTATTCAGCGTAAGCTGTTTTACCACGCAATACCCTTATTTTTCATTCCGCCACGCTTGATACCGTAATCCATGCCAAGCTGGGCCCTTGAGAGAAAAAACAGTATAAAGTGCGAAAGCTTGGTCAGCGGGATGGCCACCAGTAATATTTCACCGCTTAAAACATGGGCGATAATCCAAAAACGGTAATCCGAGGCACCGTGAAAAGCAATAAAGCCGGTTATAAAAGGCGCAACGGCAATCACCAGCAGCAGGTAGTCATAAGCCGTTGTCATCAATCTGACTTCCGGCAAAGCGATGCGGCGCAAGACCAGAAGAATCACTGACACAAACACCGCAATTGTCAGGGCATCCGCCAAACCATCCGGTATGGTCCAGAGGCTGATCCCCAGCCTTTCCCGCATCAGGACATTGTGCCCCAACAGAAATATCGGTGTAATCAAAAGCCCGATATGCAGCAAAAAAACCCATAGGGTAAACCAGGGATTGTTGCGCCAGCTGTGGGTACCATAGGGAAACAGCCAGAAAAGAATAGAGCGCACCGCACCCCTGACCCCATAAGACGTATTGACCGAATAGGTCACCCGGTCAAGCTTCCAGTCGAGGCCTTTTATATACAGTACCGCACGCACAATCAGACCAACAAAGAAGATCGCAAAAGACAGCCAGACCAGGGGGCCGGTTACAAATTCATACATGGTTTACTCCTTAATTATTTTTAGTCGTCATCTCTGTCAGTGAGAAAACAATAAAAAAAGGTTATGCCAATCAGCGCCGCCACGATGATAATGTAGGTGATGCTCTCCGTGTGCAGCATATAATCTTGCAAGGTGTGGATGGTTTCCATAGTTGCAACCTTAAATAATGGGTAATTAGTATTCGATGCGAGCAATAAATTAAGTAATTTAATTCCCTAACAAGCATTAAGCTCATAGCTGATGGCTGATAGTCAAATGATAACATCCTATTTTACTATGAGCTTTGAGCTATGAACTTTGAGCTATGAGCTATTCGTAGCTCCTTATAAAATCCCCCGCTTTGGTTGAGTCACTTTAAATACCAGCGAGCCACTTGGCATCAATGCTCATCGGGGTAGTCCGGATGTGTATACATTATCGGCATCCGGGTGCAGACAAAGCGAAATATAAGCAGCAGGGCAGTTACCAGAAAAACGGAAACTGCGATTTCCATCCAGTGCGGGAAATACCGTTCACTGGAAGGAAGATGCCAGTTAAAGGCCACCAGGCCGACATTCAAGCGGTTGATGACGATGCCCAGCACCGTCCAGGCCGCCGTCCATTTGATTATCTTCAGATTTTTTTCACGCACCCCGATCGCATAAAAAAAGCAAGGCAAGGCGACAAAACCGATCAATTCCACCAGGAACCAGATACCATAAGGTGTTCCCAGCAGATGCCAATGGTTGCCTTCGGATATTCCGATCACTTTAATAATAAAATAGCCGGCCAGAACCAGCGAGGCGGCTTTGCCGAACCCCAGGGCGATGTCGTCCTTTTCTTTTAAATGGGCCTCGTCCATTTTGTCTGCAAAATAGCGATGGGACAGGGTGCTTTCAAAAATGACCATCGAGAGGCCCGCAATCACCGCTGAAACAAAGAAAAAAACCGCGATATATGGCGAATACCAGAGCGGATGGAGCTTTGATGGTGCGATTAGAAACAGGGCCCCCAGAGACGATTGATGCAGGGTGGACAATACCACGCCGAAAATAGTCAGCAGCAATGTGAGTTTAATAAGGATGTTGCGCAGTTTTTTCAAACCGAGCCATTCCAGTGCTGCCGGTGAAAATTCGAGAAACAACACCGAAAGATAGAGGGCCACACAGGCGGCCACTTCAAACAATAGAGAAGTTGTCCCCTGCTGCATAATAAACGGGTACGGCAGGCGCCAGGGCCGGCCGACATCGTAATGAAGGGCCACAACAACCATGGCATAGCCAAGAAATCCGGTGAGTATGGCAGGCCTGACCGCTGAATGGTATTTTTTCATACCAAAAATATAAACAGCGGAGGAGGTGACAAATCCGCCGGCTGCCAGGGCAACACCCACCAGCAGATCAAAACCGATCCAGATACCCCAGGGGTTGTAATCCGACAAATTGGTCACGGTGCCCAGCCCTTGGGTAAAACGGAGAACCGTAACATAAAGACCGATAATAACGATGATGCCGGCTATGATATTAAACGGCGTCAAATAGGATTTGCCGGGGGTCGTAACTTCATCAGACATCAGGAATCCTCCTCGCTTGACTTCTTATCAGCATCCTCGGCGGGTGCTTCGGGAGCCTCTTCTTCAGCCGCTTTGGCCGCTTCTTCAAGTGCCTGGCTGACCGCTTTTTCGATGGCCTTCTCTTTTTGTTTTTCGGCAAATTCCATGGCTTCTTTCATCTTGGCCTTGGCCTCGGCCTCGGCCGCTTCTACCGCCTCCGCAACGGCCTGCGCTTTTTCCTGTTTTTCAATTTTTTCTTTTCTTTTATTGATGGCGTAAACGCCGCCCAACAAAACCGGCCAGAGGCCGACGACCATGGGCACAACGCTCAATGCCCCGGAGGTCAGCTTGGGAGCCGGTGTCACCCCGAGATCTTCTCGCATGCCGATTTCTTTGAAAGGAACATTTGATAAATATAACCAGCTGGTTCCGCCCATCTCATTTTCACCGTAGATATGATCCACATAGCGGTCGGGGAATTTGCGGATGCGCTCACGCCCGATTCTCAGCAAATCCTCGCGCTTGCCGTAGGTTAGCGCCTCGGTCGGACAGGCTTCAACACAGCCGGGCAGCAGGCCTTTGGAAATTCTCGGAAAACACATGGTGCATTTCATCACCCGCGGGGAAAAGGCGCTGTCATATTCGTAGGTCGGAATCTCAAAAGGACAGGCGATCATGCAGTAGCGGCAGCCCACACATACCGATTCATCGTAGGTCACCGCACCGGTTTCGGTCTTTTTAAAAGCGCTAACAAAGCAGACCGACGCACAGGCCGGTTCCAGGCAGTGGTTGCACTGGATTTTGCGGTACAATGGCCCCCGGTCACCGGCGGTATCATCATACCGGTTGACAACGGTGTAGGTCTTGGCCGTGGTGCGGCGCTTGGTATCCAGCAGGGAAAGATCGCCAAAGGACTGGTCCGGTTCCGGCAGCTCGTTGACTTTGTTGCAGCCTTCTTCGCATTTGCGGCAGCCGATACAGCGGGTGTTGTCAAACAGCACGCCGTTGCTTTGGGGATAGCCGCTAAAGTGCTTGTTGGAAGCAGCCCGCGCCGCTTTTTGACCCACGGTGGTGCCCAGCCCTGCAGCGCCCAGCCAGCCGAGAAACTTTCTACGTGAAATGGACATAAGACTACCTCTGATTCATTTGCTAAGTTTCTGTAGTAGATTTCATTTAAGCATCTTTAACCGAAACCGGCTAATATTCCACTTTCATGGAATGATGGAATATTGGAGTACTGGAGTTTTGGTTTAAAAAGGAAATTTTCCATTTTTCCAATATTCCAATCGGGGGCGAAGCTCCCGATAATTACAGTTTCTTCTGGTGGCAGGCCGTACAATTGGTTGCCACCGGTTTTGCAATGCCCATGGATTTGTGGCATTCCATACACTGTCTGTGATAGGCAGCTATCATCCCGGGCTTGAAGGGATCTTTTGCATTAAACGGTTTGCTGTGGCAGCTGATGCACTTTGGAGGTGTTTTGGCGGCCGGGCTGTTATGATGACAGCCCTGGCAAACCGTCCCTTTCTCATAATGAAAGAAATTGGCCAGCTTGTTATTTTCAATTTTATCGACCATCGTTCGTATTATTTTACGGTGCGGCAGCTTGACCGCTTCATATTTGTTCGACAACGTCTTGATGGTGACCGTCTCCGGTATTTCCTCATCAGCGTATGTTCTGGTAACGGCATCCCGCTGGCCCAATGCCTCGTAGGCCATCATTTTTTCTTGTTCCTTTGGCATCGCTCCAACGATCTGAGATTTCGGTACCATGTGGCAGTTGGCGCAGGAGGCGGTCCCCTGGGGTTGTTTTATCTCAAATGAAATATGACAGCCGCCGCAACTCGGCTGGGCCTGCTGGGATGTGTGGCAGCCGATACAACTCTGATCGACATTTGGCCGATGCATGGCCTGTTCGAGGGTCACATCGCCGCCATCTTTGTTTCCCTGAAGCGAATGACACTGCTGGCAGTCGGATAAAGCCGCATGGTGGCAGACGCGACAGCTGTTATTGTATTTTTCATGGGCCATGTGGTTGAATGGCACCAGTTTCATCCGGGTTAAAGGATTGACCTGTTCTTTGTCGGAGGCAGATGTCTTCACGAATACATAGTCGGGCTGGTTGCGCTTCATCCGGGGGACGTCTTTTGCTTTTTCTATTAGTTTTTGCTGGGCCGGCTCGTGACATCCATCGCAGGTAAAAGGACCGGCGGTCTCGTTTTTAGCGGTGATTTCCCGATGGCATTCAATGCAGGCGATATGGGCGGCCTGGCGCAGGGAAATCCGGTTTTCTTCGGTCTTCGCCCGGTGGCAATACCGGCAGGTTCCCTCCTGGTCTTTGGCATAGAAAAGCTCTTTGGTTTTCTCATTATAGGCGTGATGGCAGTTTTCGCATTTGTTGTCCATGGCCTTGGAATGGCGATAGTGCAAGGATTTATCCATGCCGATGGGCTGCCAGGAGGAAATTACGGTGACTTGGGGCCGGTGGCATTCACCGCACTCTAAAGGACCGCTTTTTTCTTTGGCGGCCCTGGTTTCTTTATGACAGCCGATGCAGTTGTTGTGATAAATATCCATCACTTCCTGTCTATCGGTGTCTTTTAGCCGCATATATTTGGTAGACATCCGTTGTTTTCCAGATTGAGGATCATTCTCGGACAGGTGACAGGCCGCGCAGTCTTTGTTTTTCTTTTCCAGGGCTTCAGTATGCCGTTGGTGTAAATAACTAACGGCCGGCCGTTCCAGTTTGCCAAAAACCTTCATGGAATCGATGTCAATAATATCGGCCCTGATTTCCGGTGTCACTTTCGGCTGCGTTTGAATCCCGAAAACCGCGGGGCTGCTCATGACAATCAATACCATGGCAACTGCAATTGAAATACCGGTCCAGCGCAACAGCGTTCTTCCCTTCTCCATGGTTTATATCCTTACCTTTTTCGAAAATAAAATTAACTGGATTTAACCGATTTCCGTTTAATGCGTTTCTCATTATTCAGGAGATCCTGGATCGTTGTACCGTCATAAATATTAAAAATGGCATCGTTGACCTGATTCCACATTGAGGCAAAGGCACAATTGCCGCAAAACGGACAGTTGGTGCTTGACACACAGGCGGCACAGGGGGTGGAACTGGCAGGTTTGTCCATGAACCTGAGCACATCCCCCACACTGATCTTGTCAGGGGACCGTGTCAAAAAATAGCCACCATAGAAACCGCGTTTGGATTCCACCAAACCGCTGCCCTTCAATTGGCTGAGGATAACCTCCAAAAACCGCAGCGGGATGGATTGAATCCCGGCGATTTCAGATATCTTTATCGGACCTCTGCCCTGGTGTTTGGCCAATTCAAAAATAGCCCGCAGAGCATATTGGTTTTTTTTGGGTGTGATTGGCATCGCGGATAATCCCGACTTTTTTAGTCAAGATACTTCTCGACTTATTTAGTCGAGAAGTCGTTGACTTTTTTGCCAAGAAAATCGCCAATTGTCAATGGTTTTTTGAGGGATTTATTGAATATTTTTTTATATATATAATCAATAAGTTAGGATGTTCCGTGGGGGATACAATTTCATACTAAAAAAGTAGGATAACAGCTAAAAGCGTCTATTTTATGGTTTGCGATCACTGGTATCTTGCAATAAAAAAGACAGAACCCCTGGGAGTTCTGTCTTTTTGGAATCACTTATTTGTTTTTCAAACTAGTTTATGGCAACCCGATAGGCACCCTCCATGGGATCCTTAAAGGGAATGGAAACTTTGAGAACCCCATCCTCGTAGTTGGCGGAAGCCTCTTTGGCATTAACCGGGCAGCAAAAGGCTGCCGTCGACACATAGTCATAGTCCGCCCGGGGTGCACTCAGGCTGAAACTGTCATCCAGCAGTCGAAGGTTGATATCTTCTTTCTTGACGCCCGGAAGACAGATTTCGAGGTTTAGTTTTTGTTGGTCTTCGTCCACGTAGGAACACACCTCCGCGGCCATTTTGAATTGTTCATCTGACATTATGGTCACCTCCTGTGTTTGGTCAGGAAATATATATTTGAGTTAATCCTATTTTCATTAAACCAATCGATTTATCCCGTTAAATATTTTCGCAGAAAATGAGCGAAGCGGATTTAACCGGGACTCATCAATTAGTCGATTTAATTTTATGGTAATGCACAAAACCAAAATGGCAAGCAACTCGATACCCGATACTGGATGGTATTGGTGGATAGCAACTCAAGGGTTGAAGGTATAAGGGGAACGGTATATACTATCGGGCAAAGCGCAGAGCGCATGGCGCATAGCGCGATCATCAGACATACTGTTCGCCCTTCAACGCGATGCGCTCTGCCCTATGCGCCGTGCGCTTAAAATCCGAAAACCAGCATCGAGCATCAACCAATGCCTCAATCTGCTTCAAACAATAAACCGTCAGACCAAGGCGCCAAAGCGATTCATGAAGCCTTTCTCACCTACCGCGCCCAGTTTATGGAAATTACGCGCCGGGCTCCATCGCGCTTTGTTAATCGAGACTGGCAAGCAATGCGGACCGATGCGACCCGGCGGCTGGAGCTTTACCGGGAGGCAGTTGACCGCATCGAAGCCGCTATCCGCCAGTTACTGGCAGACCGCGTGCAGGATAAACGGATTTGGGTCGACATAAAGACAGCCTATTCGTCCAGGCTGATCAGCAATGATGATTGGGAGTTGGCGGAAACTTTTTTCAATTCCATCACCAGGCGCGTCTTTTCCACCGTGGGAGTTGATTCCAATATTGAATTTATAGATCCTTTTTTTGGCCAGCCTCCCGGCCAAAAAATGCCAGAATGCTATCGCACCTTCGAAAACCAGCTCCCGAACGCAGCTTTAATCAAACGAATCCTGGCCGATTACCCATGGTTGACATCTTTTCAAAACCAGGAATATGACGCCCGGCAGGCAGCCGAAAAAATACAGACCCACTTACAGAAGTTGGGATCATCGGGTAAAATCGACCGTATTGATATTGTCCGGAGTATTTTTTTTCGGGGTATGGGGGCATACATAGTGGGTCGCATTTATGTTGGTTCGGGATGGATTCCCCTGGCTATTGCCCTGCTGAATTCACCCGATGGGATCGTCATCGACGCCGTCCTTTTAAATGAAGATGACCTCAGCATTCTGTTTAGTTTTACACGATCACACTTCCATGTTGAAGTCGATCGGCCCTACGATCTTGTCCAATTTCTAAAGTCGACCTTACCGCACAAACGCATCGCCGAACTGTACATCTCCATCGGTTTCCACAAACACGGCAAAACCGAATTGTACCGGGAGCTCCTGGATCATCTGTCGGTATGCTATGAGGATCGTTTCGATATATCCCGGGGACAACGGGGAATGGTGATGATCGTGTTTAACATGCCCAACGACGACCTGGTGTTTAAACTCATCAGAGACCGGTTTGACACCCCCAAAAAGACGACACGCCGCGAAGTGATGGAAAAGTATGATCTGGTATTCAAGCACGACCGCGCAGGTCGACTGGTGGATGCCCAGTCCTTTGAGTATTTAAAATTCGAGGGGGGTTGCTTTTCCACCCGATTGCTTGCGGAATTAGAACAGGAGGCCGGCCATACGGTAAGGATTGCCGAGGATAGCATCATCGTCCACCATGCCTATGTTGAGCGCCGGGTAACGCCGCTGGATATCTTCTTGAAGGAAGCCGATGAAGATAAAGCGATCCTTGCTGTGCTTGACTGGGGAAATGCCATAAAGGACCTGGCAGTCAGCAACATTTTCCCGGGGGATATTCTCCTGAAAAATTTCGGTGTAACCCGCCATGGCCGCGTCGTGTTTTATGATTATGACGAGCTTTGTTCGCTGACAAGCTGCAATTTCAGGAAATTGCCGCCGCCATCCGTCCATGATGATGAGATGGCCGCCGAACCTTGGTTTTACGTGGATGAGAATGATGTTTTCCCGGAAGAACTGCAATATTTTATGGAGCTTTCCGGATCTTTAAAGAAAACATTTCTGGAGCACCATGCCGATTTGTTTGGTGTTGACTTCTGGCAGCAGACCCAGGATAAAATTCGCGTGGGTGAGCTGCCCCATATATTTCCATATTCCAAACACTGCCGGATAAATAGAAAATAGCTTAAACAACAGGTATATTTGCTTAATCAACGCATTGACGTAGAAGAAAATCGGTCTTAAGTTGTCTGCAATCCATAGTATGTTTTTACTGGCATTAGTGCTGGGGACCTAAATTAATTTTAAACAAGATGATTGATTCATACTCACGCTTATTAGGTTTCAGGTGTCAGGTTTCAGGTGTCAGTAAGGACGAAGTACAGCAAAGAAATTTAGAAATTGAGCGACGAAGGCATCTATCCCCTATCAACTCTATTGTCAGCGTGTCATCCGTTCCCTGACACCTGAAACCTGAAACCTTGGCCTTGTGCCTGAAACCCAAAGCTGGCGCAAATGAGAAGTTCTTCCTAAAACAATCGGAAGCGTTTTAAAAGCTACTTCCAAAGAAAGGGTAGAGGACCATGACTAACACCATTGAAGAAAAAGCCAGAGAACTTTGTGAAAGACTCTCCTGCCATGAAATTTTAGGCGATGAGGCCGACTGTATCCAACAGGAATGGGACAACGATCCCCGCTGGAAAGGTATTACACGACCCTACTCACCTGAGGATGTCCTCAAACTCCGTGGTACACTGAAAATAGAGCACACCTTTGCCGAGGCCGGTGCCCAGCGCTTATGGCATTTGCTTCAAACCGAGGATTACATCCCGGCGTTGGGTGCAATGACCGGCAACCAGGCTGTTCAGCAGGTAGAAGCCGGCCTGAAGGCGATTTACTTGAGCGGATGGCAGGTGGCTGCCGATGCCAATCTGGCCGGCGAAATGTATCCGGATCAAAGCCTGTATCCGTCCAACAGTGTCCCGGCAGTGGTCCGGCGAATAAACAAAGCCCTGCAGCGCGCGGATCAGATCCAGGTTTTGGATGGCCGCAAGCGGGGACCGTACTGGTTTGCGCCCATTGTGGCCGATGCCGAAGCCGGTTTTGGTGGACCGCTGAATGCCTTGGAATTGATGAAACAAATGATTGATGCCGGTGCAGCCGGTGTCCACTTCGAAGACCAACTGGCCTCAGCCAAAAAATGCGGCCACCTTGGCGGCAAGGTCCTGGTGCCTATCCAGGAATTCATCAACAAACTGATTTCAGCCAGATTGGCGGCCGATATCTGCGGCGTTCCCACCCTGGTAATTGCGCGAACCGATGCCGAAGCTGCCAAAATGATCACCAGTGATATCGATAAACGCGATCACCCCTTTATTACCGGCAAGGAGCGAACTTCCGAGGGGTTCTATTTCTATAAAAACGGCGTGGACACTGCCATCGCCCGCGGGTTGGCCTATGCGCCCTATGCCGATGTCGTCTGGTGCGAAACCTCTCGGCCCGATATGGCCGAAGCCAAAAAATTTGCCGAAGGCATTAAAGCCGAGTACCCCGACAAACTACTGGCCTACAACTGTTCGCCGTCATTTAACTGGAAAGACAATCTGAGCGAATCCGACATCGCCAAATTCCAGAAAGAGCTCGGTGCCATGGGTTACAAATTTCAATTCGTCACCCTGGCCGGTTTTCATGCTCTGAATTTGGGAATGTTTGAACTCGCCTTGAGGTATAAAAAAGAAGGCATGCTGGCTTATTCTAATTTTCAGCAGGAAGAATTCGCGCACGGCAAAGATGATGGCTACATGGCCATTACCCATCAAAAATTTGTCGGGACCGGTTACTTTGACCGCGCCATGAATTGCATCACCGAAGGCCAAAGTTCGGTGGAAGCACTTGAGGATTCGACGGAAAAGGCACAGTTTTAAAGCAGGTAAAAGGCTAGAGGGTAGAAGGTTTCAAGAATGCGGAAGTTGGAATGCAAAATTCGGAAAATGGTGATCAGACATTTTCCCTTTTTCAATTCCACATTCCCCATTCCCCATTCCGAATTCCAATGCATCTGACATCTGTAATCACAGGAGATAAAACAGCCATGAAAATAGCCGTGCCCAAGGATGCTCATCCTGGTGAAACCCGGGTATCCCTGATTCCGGAACATGTCGCCAAACTGGTAAAAGCCGGCGCTGGGGTTTCCATAGAATCGGGGCTGGGGCAAAGCCTTAAAATGTCCGACGACCTCTATGCCGACGCCGGTGCCACCGTGGTCGCCGACCGCAATACCCTTATTGCGGATGCGGACATGATCCTGCGGATTCGCAAACCGCTCCCTGACGAAGTGGACCGCATGAAGGCGGAGAGCATTTACATCAGCCTGCTGGACCCGTTTAATGAACGCGAACTCATCGACATGTTCCTGGCCAAAAAGATCAGTGCGATCAGCATGGAGATGATTCCGCGGATATCCCGGGCCCAGAAAATGGATGTGTTAAGCTCCCAGGCCAATCTGGCCGGCTATGTGTCGGTAATTCTGGCAGCCGAACGGCTGGATAAAATTCTGCCGATGATGATGACGCCGGCCGGCACTATCTCCCCGGCCAAGGTTTTCGTCATCGGGGTGGGCGTTGCGGGACTGCAGGCCATTGCCACCGCTAAACGGCTGGGGGCCCGGGTAGAAGCTTTCGACACCCGCCCGGTGGTGGAAGAACAGGTAAAATCCCTGGGGGCACGCTTTGTTAAAATCGATCTGGGAGAAACCGGCCAGACCAAGGACGGCTATGCCAGGGCCCTGACCGAGGAACAGCTCCAGATGCAGCGCGACGGTATGGCCAAAGTGTGCGCCTCATCCGATGTGGTGATTACCACCGCCCAGCTGTTCGGCCGCCCGGCACCCCAGATCGTCACCGAAGAGATGGTGCGCGGCATGCAGAAAGGGTCCGTTATTGTGGACCTGGCGGTGGAAGGCGGTGGCAACGTGGCCGGATCACAGATCGACCAGGAGGTCGATGTGGATGGTGTGCGCATCATCGGCCCGGGGAATTTGCCGGGCAAAGTGGCGGTTCACGCCAGCCAAATGTTCTCGTCAAATCTTTACAACCTGATCGAAGAATTCTGGAGCGCTGAAGAAAAGCGGTTTGACCTCAACTTCGACGATGAAATCATCAAAGGTTGCGTCATTACCCATCAGGGGCAAATCGTGAATGAGATGATAGCTAAGCACTATCGTGCTTGAAATACGAAAATCGAAACTCGAAATTCGAAACAAATTATAAATTCGAATATTTCTAATAACAGCAAAAAATGCAAGTGACGCGAAATCAGTATCTCTGCGCTATCTTTTTTGATCATTAGAATTTTGGTATTCGGGATTTGTTTCGTGATTTCGGAATTTCGGATTTCGGATTTTATTTATTACCAATAGACACGACTTATCTTCAATGAACACGTAATAGTCATGTATTTAGAAAATCCAAATAGCAGGAGAAACCATCATGTCCATCGGACTTATGATTTTTGTATTTGTGCTGGCAATTTTCCTCGGGGTGGAACTCATCAACAAGGTGCCTTCACAGCTGCACACGCCACTGATGTCGGGTACCAATGCAATTTCCGGCATAGCCATTGTGGGGGCCTTAACCGCAACCGGATCCGGTGCGGATTTGCTGGGGACGATACTGGGTACGGTGGCGTTGATTTTTGCCACCATCAATGTCGTCGGCGGATATCTGGTCACCAACCGCATGCTGGCGATGTTTAAGCGCCGGGGCGAGGAGAAAAAATGACAGATTACTCCCAAACTCTCATCGACTTGGGCTATATCATCGCCTCTATTCTCTTTATTCTAGGCATCAAAATGCTCGGTCGACCGGAACGGGCCCGCAGGGGTAACATGGTATCGGCCCTGGGGATGCTGGTCGCAATCGTTGCCGTGTTGTTTGAGTGTTGTCTTGACTTCACATGGGTCATTGGCGGATTGGTGATCGGCTCGGCGATCGGGTTGATTGCCGCGCGCACCGTGCAAATGACGTCGATGCCCCAGATGGTGGCATTGTTGAACGGATTCGGAGGAATCGCCAGTTTTCTGGTGGGGTGGGAAAACTATCACAGCCAACCCGACAATACCCTGTTCGTGCGGGTGGCCGTCATACTTGCCGTACTGATCGGCGGCGTCGCATTTTCAGGTAGCCTGGTCGCTTACGGAAAGCTGGCCGGCAAGATATCCGGCAGGCCGATTCTCATTAAGGGACATCGGTGGCTCAGCATCGGGATCCTGGCGGCCGTATTGATTTTCGGCGCCGTATTGATTTACTTCCCGCCCGGTCCCTGGCTGTATGCGGTGTTTATTCTTTTTATGGTTCTGTCCCTTGCCGTGGGTGTCTTCGGCGTTATACCCATCGGCGGTGCGGATATGCCGGTGGTCATTGCACTGCTAAACAGTTACTCGGGTTTGGCCGCGTGCGCGGCAGGCTTTATCATTTTAAACAATGTGCTGATCGTTGCCGGCTCCCTGGTCGGTGCCAGCGGTCTTATTCTCACCGGCATCATGTGTAAGGCCATGAACCGTTCCCTGGCCAATGTATTGTTCAGCGGTTTCCAAGCCGCCTCGAGCAAGGAGGCCTCGGCGGTGGTCCAGGGTGAGCCCAAGCCAATCACGCCCGAAGATGCTTATTATATCCTGGAGGCGGCCAGATCGGTGGTTATCGTACCCGGTTACGGCATGGCCGTCGCCCAGGCCCAGCACGCCGTCCGGGAGCTGGGAGAAATACTTGAAAACAACGGGGCCGAAGTCCGGTATGCCATCCACCCGGTGGCCGGCCGCATGCCCGGCCACATGAATGTCCTGCTGGCAGAAGCCAACGTGGTATACGAGCAACTGGCCGAAATGGATGATGTCAACCCCATTATGGAAACGGTGGATGTCTGCATCGTCATTGGTGCCAACGATGTCGTCAACCCGGCCGCCAGGGAAACCGAATCGAGTCCGATATACGGCATGCCGGTGATCAACGCCGACAAAGCCAGAATGGTGATGATCCTGAAGCGCTCCATGGCGGCTGGATTTGCCGGTGTTGACAATCCGCTTTTTGTGAAAGAAAATTCCAGGATGCTGTTCGGAGATGCCAAAGAAACCGTCCAGCAGCTGGTGGCGCAGTTCAAAGAAAGCTAAGCTGGATGGTGGATGTTAGCAACCAAATGATATAAAAAGGATTGAACATCGAACATCGAACGTTGAATGCGAAAAGATAAAGAAATAAAGTATCAAGTAAATTATACGTTATGAGTATCAAAACAAAAAAATATTGAAATGCAGAGCGCAGCGACATCATTATTCGATGTTCAACGTTGGGCGTTCGATGTTCGACGTTCATCTTTATAAACTAACATGAAAGAGAAAATCTCCCTCATAGCCCAGAAAATCAAAGAGGGCGGCAAAAACGTTGTCTTCACCGGTGCCGGGATATCGACGGAAAGCGGAATTCCTGATTACCGCAGTCAGGGCGGTATCTGGGATAAATTCCGCCCGGTCTATTTTGATGAATTCATGTCTTCAAAAGATTCGCGCGAGGAATACTGGCGCCGCTGGGTTGCCCTTTATCAGGGGATAGTCGAAGCCCGGCCCAATGCCGCCCATATGGCGCTGGCCCGGCTGGAGCAAATGGGCCTGCTTCAGGCTGTGATTACCCAGAATATCGACGGACTGCACCAGGCATCCGGGCTGGCCGATGAGAACATCATCGAGCTACACGGCAATACCTGCCGCATCAGATGCATGAGCTGCCGCAAGATTGCCCCCATTACCGATGTACAGCAGCGTTTAGCAGCGGGGGACATGGCGCCCGAATGCCATTGCGGCGGCTTCTTAAAACCGGATACGATCTCCTTTGGCCAGGCCATGCCGGTAGCCGAAGTAGAAAAAGCGGCCGCCCTTTCCCAGGACTGTGATTTTTTCCTGGTCGTGGGCTCGACCCTGCTGGTGCAACCGGCGGCTCACATGCCGATTTACGCAAAAAATGGCGGTGCCTTTTTAGCGATCATCAACCTGTCGGATACGCCCTGCGACGAGATGTGCGACGTACTCATTCGAAGCAAGGCCGGAGACGTGCTCCAACAGATAGTAAACGGGCTATAAAAGACCCAATAGCCGGCTTAGCAACCCGAATTGATTCAAAGTGGGGTTGCACACCAATCCGATGTTGACATTTGGGCTACATCTCTATAAAGCTTTTCAAAGGAATGAATTTTGGTTCACGACCACAAAACCCATGAGAAAAGGAGGGCAGATGAACAAGGCAGAGTTAATTGAAAAAATGGCAAAGGATGCAAAAATTTCAAAGGCCGCCACCGCCAGGGCGTTAGAATCATTCATTGAAGGCGTGACAAAAGGCCTAAAGAAACGAAACAGCAGGGTGACCCTGGTTGGTTTCGGAACATTTCGCAATTCTTATCGAAAAACCCGAAAGGGGCGCAATCCCCAAACCGGCGAGAAAATCAAAATAAAGGGCAAGAATGTTGTGAAATTCAAAGCCGGCAAAACCCTCCGAGAAAAAGTTTAAAGCTTCTATTTACTATCGGATAATTAGGGCAGCCAATCACAGTGGAGGCTATGGTGATAGGCTGCCCTTTTTATTTCCAGCCAAAAGCCGATAAATAACAGCCGCCCTGACAGGGCCCCGATTGGGTATTTCTTTTGACAATTCAGCATAAAGTGTGTAGAGTACGAATCTAAGCGTTTTTTCCAACTTGTCGATTTGCAAAAAACTTTGTTGGGATTAGATTTAATTCAGCATCTCATTATCATCTCGCCTGTTTTAGACCTTCTTCTGATAATATCCTCATAGATCTTGCACTGTATAAACGCAGTCCAGCAGAATCACAATGATATCAGCCGGTGTTTTACCGGTTAAAAATAGCATCTTCAATCGGCATAAAGTAACCAAAACAGCATCGCTATATAAGGGCGGCAGCCATCCCGATAAATAGCTTATAGCCGATGCAGGGAGGTATCATGCTTCAAAGATACGACATTACCAGGAATGACCAAACCAATCGCCTTTCAATTAAGGAATTTGCTGTTCTCGAGACCAAATCACGTAAACGTGACACGTTTAAACCCATTAAGAAGGATTATGCACTGCTCCATGAGGTTTCATTCGACAGTGATATAATTCGTACCGCTATCGGAGAGGGGCCGCAGGCATTAATTACAGAATTGCGGTCCGGTGATTTTTTCCCCATTTATCCCTGCGCGGAAATCATCGCCGAAAGTGTGACCGGCTTATTCAATGGCAACTCGGAACCAGATCTTGAAGTTTTTTTTGACGATCGAACCCTTCTTTCCACTTTTGAGCAAGAATAAGCTACCGACCTGTGTTTGAAGCGTCATGGCGTGTCAAAATCTATTGTTTGCGGCATAATGAGGGGGCACTCTTCGAATATGGAAGCGTGCCCTTGTGTTTCTTTTGAATTAGAAGCCATCTCAAAAAACAAGATCTTAAACCTAAAAAATCCTGGTCCAATTTCATATCACCATTATCAATACTATCGGCCCTGGAGGAGACTATATGGCGAAATCACATTATTCATTTAAAAAACGCAAAAAAGAAATGGCAAGGAAGCTCAAGCAGGAGCAAAAAAGACAACGCAAATTAGATAAAGGCTCAGATGAACCGGAGGAGGGTTTAGAAGAGTCGCAAAAACCGGAAGAGGGTTTAGAAGAGCCCCAGGATAAAGCCAATGATCCGCAAACCTAAAAACGCAAATTTAATTTTTTCTATCGTATCTGGTATCTCAATTTCGGTGCAGACTTTGGGAGATATTTGATGAAAGAAAATACTGTTAAATGGATCGGCTACCTATTTTCATTTATTTTTCTGATTGTTTCCTGCGCCGGGACCGACCTCACAGAAACCCGGGTTGGAGATGCCTATAGGGGCCAACCCGTGTCCAATATTCTTGTAATTGCCGTAACAGGCAATGAACATAATCGGCGATCTTATGAGAGAAAATTTGTTGCCCATCTAAAATCAGCTGGAGTTGAAGCTGTTGCAAGCGAAAAATCGATACCAATGCCGGGTGATTTGAAACTAAAAAAAGAGCCGATATTAAATGCTGTCGATCAATATAAAAATGATGCTGTGATCATCACCCAATTGGTCGGCAAAGCATACGGACGATATTTACCAACGCGGCGGTGTGACGCGTCATGGCTATTTCGGTTATACGCGCAATCCGGGTTATTCCAGCACACTCACGAAGGTCCGCTTGGAAACGAATTTATACGATGCAAAAACAGGAAAACTCATCTGGTCCGGTTTATCAAACACCTTGAGCAAAGACTCAACAGATCGAATCATGAATGAGGTAATCAAGGCAGTGATAGCTAATATGCAAAAAAATAAATTAATCGCGCCTAAATGAAATTCCCCTGCTGACACTGATCCCAATTCAATCTTGAAATCATAAAATTCGCGCTAATGTTTTCTTTTCAGTAATTGGTAAGAATGAATTTAGATTTACCAAGTGATTAGAAGGCCACAGGAAAGAAACGACCTGAAGGAAATTTAATCAGGTTGGATGATTCGGTCAAGTATCAAAGCATGAAACCCATCGCCGGCATTGGAGCTAAACAGCCATCCCAGGTGTGTCAGGCACATACTGCAGAAACAAATTCGCCAGCTGTAGCCTGCAAACCAGCTGAACTCGTCGGTGGCAGCCCCGGCATACCCGCAGCCGACGGCATCTTTAAAACATCCGATCTCATAGACGACCCCGTGGGGATTGGCAAAGGTGTGCTGGTGGGCGCCCTGCATCGCAATCCGTTCACCCGGCCGGGTGATGGCTTGGCGGCACTGGCGGCAGACGATATATTCCTCTTCCTCGGGGGATCGCTCTGCGGCCTCCTCCTCAGCGGTTGCGATTTCGCCTTCCTTATCCGGTTTGTCGGCCGGAACGCGAAAACAATGAATACAGCCGATCGCTGCTGAATGCACTTTTTTAACCCTTTACAGGATTCTGGATCGTCTTGGAAATGATTTCACCGCCCGCTTCGCTCGGCGCAAAGATCGCAGAGAAACTTTTTCTTTTACCTTTCTGCTGAGAGGCCAGAAAGCTAAAAGCACACAGCCCTTCGGGCAATAATGTGGACAAAAATTTTCACTCCACTACTCTAAAATAAGCCTTGCTTTTGAAGCGGAATGCCCTTTATGTTTGCCGTCCTCTCAACGGCAAACGCAAAACTAATATTCTCTGCGCACTTTGCGCCTCTGCGGTGAATAAGATCTTTAGCCGCAATAATTCTGGGGGACTATATGCTGATATATGATTCCCATGTCTGGGGTCTATGTCAAGATTGAAACAGCGACTTTTTGAGCACAGCTTTCTCATAGGCCCCGATGATATCGCGGCGGGTGACGATGCCGACCAGTTCGGTGGGGTCATCGGGGGACACCACGGGCATGGTTGAAAAATCCTTGCGGCTGATTTTTCCCAGGGCGGTATAAAGATCTTCATCGGCCGACACGGTGGTCACATTTTCTGAGGCCAGATCCTTGGCCACCACCAGGTCCTTTAAATCTTCGTCAAACATTGCTTCGCTGTAGTCGTTAAATGAGAGGATACCGGTCAGCTTGCCGACGGCATTGAGCACCGGAAAGCTGTTGTATTTGCTTTTGGATATGACATCGGCCATTTCCACCACGGCACTGCTTTCCCTGATGGTTTCGACATGATGGTTCATCACATCCTTGACGAACATGGATTTCAAAATATTGACTTCCTTGCCCTCGCGGATGTCAACCCCGCGCCGGGCCAGTTTCAGGGTGTAGATAGAATCCTTCATCAGCATGCCGGCAAAAATTGTCGCCAGAATACAGGACAACATCATCGGCAGGATGATTTTATAGTTGCCGGTCATCTCGAAGAGAATCAGCATGGCCGCCAGCGGGCCATGGGTTGTGGCGCTGACCAGCGCCCCCATCCCCACAATGCTGTATGCCCCGGGAGAGGCCGTCACCGCCGGAAACAAAGTGTGAACCACCGCCCCGAAAAATCCGCCGGCCATGGCCCCCAGAAAGAGAGACGGCGCAAAAATGCCCCCGGACCCTCCCGACCCGATGGTGATCGAGGTGGCCATAATCTTTACCACGATCAGCAGCAGAAGAAGATACCAGGCCAATTGTTGCCCTAAGTGCCAGATCGATGCCGCCATAGCCCACCCCCAGAATCTCCGGAAATATAGCCCGCCCGCCCAGGATCACACCGCCAATAATTGCCTTGAGGTATTCGGGAAATTTGAAATCGTCGAACAAATCCTCCACCTTGTAAAGAACTTTGGTAAAGGTCACCCCTACCACCGCGCAGAAAAGGCCCAACACCAAATACATGGGAAATTCCCAGACGCTGACCAGCTCATAGGCCGGGACAATAAAGGCCGGGATATCACCGAGAAAGGCCCGCGAGACAGCGGTGGCCACCACCGAAGAGATGACGATCGGGCTGAAGGTGGCCAGACCAAAATCGCCCAGAATAACCTCCAGTGCGAACATCGAACCGGCAATGGGGGCATTGAAAGTGGCGGCTATTCCGGCCGCCGCCCCGCATCCGACCAGGGTTCTCATGCGATCCTGGGATACATGGAGCATTTGTCCGAGGGTCGATCCGATGGCGGATCCGATTTGAACAATCGGCCCTTCCCGGCCGACGGAACCGCCGGTACTGATGCTGATGGCGGAAGCCAAGGATTTTACCACAACCACCCGTTTGCGGATAACACCGCCTTTGAGGGCAACGGCTTCCATAACTTCGGGCACGCCGTGACCCTTGGCCTCCCTGGCAAAAAAATACACCAGTGGGCCGACCACCAGGCCGCCGGCTGCCGGAACCCAGACTTTCAGGTACCAGGGTAGTGCCAGAACCACATGCAGCAATTCATCGGATGAGCCATAAGCCAGGGTTTGAAAAAAATTGATAAGGTAGCGAAACCCGACGGCACCGAAGCCGCCGGCCAGGCCCACAGCAACTGCCAGCGCGGCCATAATGGTATGTTCATTGGTTCTCAATTCACTCAGTGTGAGCCGCTTCTTACTTGCAACGGGTTGATTCATTTAAATTTCCTTCAATTGACAGGGGTGCGAACCCATTTTCAAGGACAACTGTTTCATCTGGCGGTATCGGACCTTACTATCTGAAAATATTTGCAATTTTTATACCGCCAACCAAACTTAGTCAAGGAATTAATTGACAATTCTTGACAAAATTGAAAAAATGAATATTATTGCGTCAAAAAAGAGCATTAAATCAAATATTGATAATTTGATTGCGAAAGAGGAAAGACATGCCGGTTTACGAATTTGAATGCGCCCAGGGACACATTACGGAAAAGCTTGCTCCCATGGGGACCAAACAGACGAAGTGCACCAAGTGTAATAAAAGGGCCAAAAAAATCCTCTCCGCCTGCACATTTGAATTAAAAGGCGGCGGATGGTATGCAGACGGCTATTCATCCACACGCCCCAAGGGCGATAAAAAATCAAAATAAGCCGGAGATTGATTTCATCACCTTTGCGCCCGTTCACCGGGTAATATATAACCAGCTTGATTATTGAATCAATCTAATCTTGACCCATCGGTCAAATCCGACTCTGTGCGGCTGCACAAGTCGGATTTTTTTATGGTTAAATGATTTACGCCCATATCAGGGACCGGGACGCGATTCTCGCTTATATCGGCCCTGGAAATTCCAATTTTTCCATGATCACCTGCCCCCTTTTCCCAATGTGCCACTGCCACGTTTTATTGACACGCCGCCGACAACATGATAGCCGGTAGATCAAAAACAAACCAGTGCAACTTGTGTTGACCAGATCGGGGGGAGGTATATGAATCGTTTTTTTATTCGTGCATGGCGTGCCGCAAAGTTGGATGCCAGTTTGTTTGATGAAGTCATGGCTGATACGAAGACCAATACCCAGTCCATCATCGTTGTTTTTCTCTACGGTGCCGCCGTCGCTTATGGGACCTTCGGCCGGGCGGGCGTTGCCGGAATCAACGGTGCAATATTTATCACCCTGATCGGGTGGTATATCTGGGCTTTTACGACCTATTTCGTCGGCGTGCGACTGTTTCCCGAAACCCAAACCACCGCTGACCGCAAGGCCTTTATGCGGGCCATGGGATTCGCCAGTTCACCCGGATGGCTGCGCCTGCTGGGCCTGGTTCCCGGACTGGGTGGTGCCATTTTTGCAGGAGCTTCCGTCTGGATGGTCGTGGCCGCAGTGGTTGCGGTAAAAAAAGCCCTCAACTATGAAAGCACACAGCGCGCCGCAGTGATCACCGTGGTTTGCTGGATCCTCAGTACACTCATTCAAGGGTTGATGTACATTATTTACTTTTCGGCGTTCGGCGTTGCGAAACCGACGTTTTAGCCCGGATACTTCCTGGGGCTGCTGTCCGTGGAAGTCCCAGCGAGCCGCCTTGAATTGCGCCTCGTCATCATGGCCCGTTCAAATTACGCCCCCTGGGTGCGCAGCGATCATACCGGATTTGAAGTCATGCTCGGTGACATGACCACCTTCGTCGCCCCGGAGCAAACCGCGCAGTGGGCGCGGCCGTTTTTTGGGGCCTGAACGGCGTAAACGGTAAACAGATTGAACGTCGAACATACGGTCATGTCGCAAGCATCGAACATCCGGTTTCAGATCATAGCCTAATTCAGATTATGGTCGCACGGAGCCGACCCTACTGTTCGATGTCCGACTGATCCACTTTTTAGTTAACCCTGACATGAAACTTAGTCCAGGATGACCTTTTCTATTAAAAAGTTAATTTTACCGATCATTTTTTGCACCACGGTTGGGTTAACCGCTACCCCTGTCTGCCGGGGCGACGTGGTCGTCATAGATCGCGTAACCACCGTTCAGACTCCGGTTCGCATCACCGTGTTGACCAAGGGTCGCTTTTTTTCGGCCGGCGGCCGACTGGTGGACGTCTCTGTCGATGATAAGCACTTAAAACGCATTTTAACCGGTGGCGACGGCTATGGGTACCTTAAATACACGCCCCAAAGCGCGGGTTACAAAAAAATCAAAGCCCGCTCCAATGGGGATAGTGCCGAGGGATTGCTGCTGGTAATGACCCAAAAGGAGCGGGCCCTGGTCATTGAGGTTGAGGAAGGATTTAAAACCGCCGTATTCTCCGACGAAATCAAACAAAGCAGCTTAAAAGTTGTCAAAACGCTGAGCAAAACCTATAAAATTATTTATCTGAGCCGGTTGGCCGGCAAAAGCATCACCGGCGCCTGGCTTGAAAAACAAGGCTTTCCCAGCTCAGTCATACTGGGTTGGCGAGGGCAAAACACGCTGACGGAATTGAAAAAAAAGGGCGTACAGTTGTATGCTCTCATCGGTTCCACACCGATAGTAACAGCGGCTGTGGATGAGATTGAAAAACGATTTACCTTTGGCAAAAGCAAAGACGGCACCACCGTCAAAGACTGGGATGAAATTGCAGAATTGCTGAAATAGATAGCTTCTACCTATTGCGTACCGCCATATTTTCTAACCGTACCGTCTTCAGCCACTACATAAACGGCGCCATCGCGCCCTACTGCCGGCGAGGACAAGCCGTTTCCATGAAAATTGGTGTCATGTCCCCTGGTTTTGAGGTCATAGGTCACGGTCAACATTTCAAAGGTGGACACATAAACCCGGTTGGCAGTGACAGCCGGTGATGAGTAGGTCACCCCATTCAACGGTAATTTGCCGGTAGATTTGTCGTCATGAGCCAGGGTGCCCTCCGAGATGTTGAGTACCTGGATATGGTCTTTGGAGACCACAAAAACAAACTTCTCTTCAGCGATTACCGGTGTGGCGAACACAGGCTGTCCGGCATCATATTCCCACATTTTTACACCGGTCTCCACGTCATAGGCCTGAACCTTCCCGTCCTGTCGGCCAAACACCATCAGCCCGTTGGCGGAAACCGCCGCAGATGAATGTTTTTCAAATTCGTGCTCCTGGCGCCAGAGGACCGCAAGGTCGGTGCCGTCCCATTCAAAAACACCAATGCTGCACAGGTTGTCCGCAATGGCGATGAGCGGTTTTGCTCTGCCGGTAACAACGGCAACCGTGGGATCGACAAAACGGCTCGGCAAAACCATCCCCCCTTCCCTGGAAACCCGGGGTGGCTTGCCAACAAGATTCCAGGTATCTTCATAAAATTCGCGCATACCATCGAGTCCCGATGCGCTGGCCGAAGAATCAAAATCACAGGCGGCCAGGGATTTGCGGTCAACAAGCTGCACCCGGCTGCCCTCATCGCGCAAAACAAAAAGCTCTCCTTGAATGTCTTCAACCATGCCCACGGACAGGTATACAAAAATCAGGGTTTCTTTCAGGGTTGCCATAACCTTGGGGGAGCCGGCGGCAAATCCGTTATCCGGGAATGTGTAAGACCATTTCTGGTTTTTGAATTGATCAATTTTGTGAAGCGTGCTCTGATACCGGTCCTCATCAGCTTTGTGGTTGGATATTACGTAAATATTACGCTGATCTGAAACCGATGGGGAAGAAATAATGCGGGTTTCCGACCCGGCAGCTCCCAGCGTTTTTGACCACTTTTCACTTCCGTCCTCCGAACGCAACGCCAGAAGAATCCCATCCGCGGTGCCGATGTAGATGATCTCTTTGTCCTGAAAATCGCTCCCGATCACCGGCGAGGAACTGGTAATGTGGTATGGTTTTGTAATCCATCTCGGTGAAAGAGCAAAACCGCTGTCAACCTGCTGAATCCCCTGGTTTGGCAGATTGCCGTGGAAGTGCCCCCACCTGATCGCTTTACCGCCGGCACAGCCCACCAGAACCATCAGAGGTGAAGACCAGAAATAATTTTTGCCTGTAAATCCGCATGCCATCATCCTTTCATGAAACCTAAATTAAAAAGCATAGCTCATAGTCAAAAGGATATCAATCTTTAATATATTCCATATTTTATGAAATAATCAAGTCCATATAATACGGGCCACGAAGGGCAATTGCGAGTTGCAGTGGGATCCTAAGAGCTTGATTTACTGAATGAGGATGTACGGATTACATGCATCAGAAGATTATAACTGAACAAATATGGAGGGACGCGAAATTCAATGTTTCGCATGATAATCAATCGTTACTTATTGGTTTCAGGATGATTGTTGCGAATCAAGGGAGAGAATTCGAATTTAAATCCATTATTTGGAATTCTGCAACAGCTTGCTGACTCGTAATGCTGCAACGTCCAGTGGAACTAATTACTCGCATCCAAGCGAAAGGCAACACGCAAAAAGAAAACGCAACTCGTATCAAATAATTACCACCAACGATACTGCCAGTTTCCGCGGTGAAGCACATGCAAAACTTCCAGTGAAAAAAGCAGGGCCATTGATGAATAAAAAATCCACATCAAAAACAGAATGACCGAGGAAAGGGAACCGTATAGCAGATTTACCTCAGAGATATGCTGGATATATAATCCAAAGAATTTGCGGGCAAATAGCCACAGCAAACAGAATATGACCGCCGAAAAAAACTGATAGCGCCACTTTATTTTGACATTTAAAAACAGCTTGACGGTGACCAGATAAAAACCAATCAAAACCAGCAGCGACATGACGTTGATCGGCTGGGATCGGGTGTAATTTACCGCCAGCTCGTATATGTTTTCAAGGTAAGGCGTTTTGTTAATGCTGCTTAAAAAATGCGAGGCGGATGTGGATAGGATTATCCAGATATAATTGGCTATAAAAAACAGCAGCACCGCAAAGATACTCATGGTGACATAAATGGCCTGCCCCAGGAGCAAATGCCGCGCCGGCAGCTCAAAAATCCTGCGGTAGGATGTCTCAAGGGTTTTGAAAATAAGGCCGCTGATAATCGGCAACATCAAAAAGTTAATGGCTTTAAATGAACTGTATGCGTCCGGATTGATAACATGGGATTTCATCCACTCCCGGGATACAAAAGGTATAACCTGGTTCAATTCTTCCGCCAACAATTCTGTAACCTGGCCGGCCCAGTCGGTATGGGCGAAAAACAGATTCTGAATCAAGTCGAATATCAGGAGACTCAGGGTGGCAAACGGAATAATCGACATCAGGAATACAAAGGAAATGGACAACGATAGGGTAAAACAGTCATCCTGTAAAAACTTTTTGAAGGATACTACAAACAATTTATGGCCGGAAAAATCCGGGCGCAAAGTCAAAATCTGGCGTTTTAGAGTATATACGGATAAATATCTCATTTTCCTCCGCCGGCCGGGTCACTGCCATGCGGGCGTTGACTGACCCTTAGCGGCCTTTATAGCGGTACAATCAATCTTCACCAGC
Organism: uncultured delta proteobacterium; assembly: GCA_963766255.1. Taxonomy (GTDB): domain Bacteria; phylum Desulfobacterota; class Desulfobacteria; order Desulfobacterales; family JAFDCJ01; genus JAFDCJ01. Next base: position 49,985 of record CAVXZZ010000021.1, on the reverse strand, counting down.
CATCAAAATTGTTGTCGTCCGCATCGGGCCCAAAGCCTTGGGCCTTGCTTTCCGAGCCATCGTCACGCCTGAGGGTGACGATGGCTGGAGCCTTTTGCCACTATACGTCAACTGCCCGGCCTTGGGTGTGGCAACAGCATCATGAGGCCCGGCAATTGAGATTACGGGTCCCTAACACATGTCGGCATACTCCGCCGCCAGATCTTCACGGATTTCGTGGTTGAGGGATTTTATGTTCGGAAATAGCTCGGTTAATATTTTTCTGGCTTTTTCAATATTGGTGATGGCTTGAGATATTTTGTGATGCTCAGACTTTGTCAGGTCAACCTGCTCCTTGAGCTCGTCAATATCATCACAAATAAATTCCACCTCGCTAATAACCCTGAAAAAATCTTCTGCTTGCATAAATCTTCCCCTTTTTTTTGTGTTACACCCCCGGAAAAATAAGAGCTCCGACTCTTATTTGAAAGGCCCCATGTTCTGCCTCCGAAGCAGGATGGAACCTTTTAAAAATGGCTACCGCTTGGTGCCATTCGGGTCAGTTGTGCTGACCATGAAAATTATCGGCACAAACAAACCAAAGCTTGAGCTTTTTTTCACTTCGCGGGATTGACAAACAGAGTAGAGTATTCTATTCCAGTTTCATTCAAGGTAAGACTTTGCTTTTTTGATCAAAAGAGTCAAAGGCTTTGGTCAAACTGGTTAAAAAGTCCGTATCACTGCTCATGATCTTGCTTCCTTTCTCTTCACCCGCACTTCGGTATTTTTACCGCGGTATATATATCCGTAGCCCAAATCGCTAATGACTAATCAGGAGGTGAGCCGATGCCAAGAATAAATTCAAATGGTATTCAACTTCATTACGAAGAAATGGGATCAGGCCCGGAAACAATCGTTTTCTCACACAGCTATTTGGCTGATCACACTCATTTTAATCCTCAAATGCAGGCGTTAAAAGACCGCTATCGTTGCATCGGTTTTGATCATCGGGGGCATGGTCGAAGTGAGATTGCCGAGGATGGTTATGAAATGGAAAATTTATATGCAGATGCGGTCGGATTCATCGAAGCCCTTGATTGCGCACCCTGCCATTTTGTAGGGCTATCTACCGGCGGATTTATCGGCGTGAGAATCGGCATTCGAAGACCCGATCTGGTTAAATCCCTTGTTCTGATGGACACCTCGGCCGATGCGGAGCCGGAAGAAGCGGTTCGCCAATATCGCCAGATGCTATTTGTTGTGCGTTGGATAGGATACTGGCCTGTGATTGGTCGCGTCATGCCGATTTTCTTTGCGAGTAAATTTTTAAATGATCCGGCACGCCAGGATGAAGTGCAGAAGTGGCGACGCCTGTTCATGGCAAATAACCGTATGGCCATTTATAAGTTCGGCCATGGCATCTTTTCGCGGACCAGTTGCTACGAGGACCTTGACAAGATTAGAACGCCAACACTCGTTATCGTGGGTGCCGAAGATCCCGCTCAGCCGGTCGAAAAAGGGGAACGGATTTCTCAGAAGATTCCAGGTGCAACTTTAAGGGTCATCCCCGATGCCGCCCATCTATGCACAGTAGAGGAACCTGCAGCAGTCACGTCCGCCATCGAGGAATTTTTATCGAGTCAGGCATAAAGTAGTTTAATACGAGCTGAAAACCAAAGATAGAAGGTTTAAAGGAAGGGGCGCAGGGCTCCGAGTTCCATTGCGCAAGTTAAAAGACCTAAATGACACAATCCTTGATCTTAACCCATGTGCCTTATGCCTTGTACCCTTATTTGCATTCCCTAATCCTTTATTCCTGCATTAATCCATTATCTTAGTGTTTGGATGCTTCTTCTCTCCAGGTTTGCCAGCGGGTGTCGTCAGATGCCAGTTTCGGCAACCATCGCTTGAAATAAACGCCCCAGCCATCGATCCAATCGCAGCAGAAAAGACTAAAACCATAATAACCATGTATATAGAAAATGTTTTTTTTAACATTCGGCACCTCCTCTATGCGGGTATTTATTCACAGAAATTGAATAAAAAGCTCATAGCTCACAGCTCATAGCTGATAGTCTGAAGGATAAAAAATCCTTTTTACTTTGAGCTTTCCGCTATGACCTATGAGCTATTTTGTTGGTCGTTTACAGTCAGGATTGCTTACAGGGGTATGAATTGTGAAGGTATTTAGGACGGCCTCAGTGCGCAAGGATCAGGTTTAACCGTCTTTGGACCGGGTTTCCTGCTTGGACCATTCCGGAACCTGCGGCATGAGTTCTTCCAGCATCAACACTCTTTGCTGGGGCGTAAAATTGCGGATTAATCGAATCTCTTTTCCCGGGTAGGCATCGGCATTCTCAAGGCGCTTCCAGAAGCCAATCATAGCTTCGGGCGAATATTGTGATCGGGTAACCAGCAAAAGGGCAATGGCAGCCGCTTCTCTTTCATAGGCTTCATCATATTCGCGATCCAGGGGGTCGAGATCGGCAGCATGGACATAGCCCCATTTCATCCAGCCATTCCCGCTGATAGCCACCATTCCCTGGCTGGCCGCCATAATAGCGATGCTGGTGGCCATTTCCGCGACACTGAAAAAGATATCGGAGGCCATTGTAAACTCCACCGGTTCAGTATGCCGGGCCAGGGCGTGGGCCATCTCCCCGGCCAGCACGGCTGCAATCTCATCCTCATTCAGGACGATATCCAGCAACCCGGACCACACAAAAATATAGTTGCCGTGGACAGCCCGGACATCGGCAATCCCGGGGGCGTCGAAGAGGTGAATCTGCCAGGCCAGTCGATCCGCTCCGGCTGTCTTAACCAGGTGATCGAAGGCTGATAGAAGTTGCTCATCACGAGCATGACCGGCGGCAAATTCATGATCATCGCACAGAGAATTAAACAATCGTTGACCATATTCCGTTTCTGCGGGTGTTGGGGGAATTGTTTGGGGTATCAGCCCCGTCGGGATGGGTACCTGCTTGACCGTACAGCCACTTCCAAGCAGAAGTGCCAGGCAGGTCAGAAACAATAATGTCGCAATTCGAGCAGCCGGATACATTTCTGCAAATCACCTAACAACAAAAAATGGTCGGGTTTATCTGCCTTAAGCAGGCAGTCATGATTAAGGGGATAAAAGATTTTGCTTCGAAAAGCCTGTATACCACAACCTGCAGGGAAATGAAAGAACGGACCAGAGGAAAGTATTCCAAGCCGCACATGATTTCATTTAAAAATTAAATCAGAAAAATTGCTTTCAACCCGGTTTTATGATTAAAAAGATAAATGCCCGCGACAATCCACATCAACCCATCGGTTCCGTTCGATCAGGCCTATTGGGTGGTGCCCGATCGGTTTATGGCCGGATGTTATCCGGGGGCCGAACATTCCGCTGACACCCGGGATAAACTCAGGGGCCTGCTGGCGCGCGGAATTTGTCATATAATAAATCTGATGGAATCCACAGAGGTTAACCGGAAGGGAAAACCCTTCGTGCCATATGAAGATCAAATGACAGCACTCGCACGGACCATGGGGTGTCATGTCGAAATCCATCGCCGGCCTATAGGAGACTATGGGATTCCGACCCATACGGCTATGAAAAAACTTCTTGATCTTATCGATCGATGTATTGAGAATAATCAGCCGATTTATCTGCACTGCCTGGGAGGCCTTGGGCGCACGGGAACGGTTGTCGGCTGCTACCTGGCCCGGCATGGTTATGCATCCGGTCCAAGTATTCTGGAGATGATCCGGGTGCTAAGAAAAAATACCGCCACCCGAAATCTACCATCACCTGAAACCGATCAGCAAATTGAACTGATTTGTTCGTGGAGACAGGGGGAATAAAAATTCGACCGATGAAATTTGATCCTTCGAAAATTGCATCCCAATTGGCCGCCGTTGCTGAAGGAGATGTCCAGATCGGCAAATCTCTGGCACCCTATACTTCTTATAAAATAGGCGGCCCCACGGCGGTGTGGGTTTCACCGGTATCGGAGGGCGGCGTCGGCCCCATTCTCGAAATCCTTCACCGCAATGACGTCCCCCTGTTTGTTCTGGGAAGGGGATCGAATGTGCTGGTTTCAGACAGGGGCTGGGATGGCGTCACCCTTTACCTTGGAGAAAATCTCAGTGCAGTGGCCTTTGACGATGGGGAAGCCAGGGTACTGGCCGGCACCCTGTTACTGGATTTGATCCGCTCCGCTGTCAAAAGAGGCCTGGCCGGCATGGAGCAATTGGCTGGAATTCCCGGTGGAATTGGCGGCGCACTGCGCATGAATGCCGGTGCCTTCGGGCAGGAAATCGAACGCTCGACTCGCACGGTCAACGGTTTCCGGCTCAACGGGTCTTCTTTTCAAGCCGCCCGCAACGATATTACCTTTGACTACCGCCGGGTACCGGAGTTGGAAGATGTTATCATTACTTCCGCTGTTTTCGGTTTTGAAGAATCAGACCCGCACATCTTGTCTGACCGTATGGACGACATCCTTGCCTTGCGCGCCAAAAAGCAACCGCTTGGACATCCATCCTGCGGCAGTGTGTTTAAGCGTCCTGCCGGATATTATGCCGGAGCTTTGATCGAAGAGGCCGGGCTCAAAGGCGAACGCGCCGGCGGCGCAATGGTCAGCCCAAAACATGCCGGGTTTATCCTGAACGTCGACGGGGCTTCAGCTGCGGATGTCTATAGTTTGATCAATCTAGTCGAAAAAAAGGTTTTCGAGCGTTTTGGTGTACGGCTCGAGCGCGAAGTCAGGTTGATCGGAGAGTTTGATTGAATACTCCCCCCTCAACGCCGGCAAGCAGATGGACCATCGCCCGGTTTTTTGTACCCCTGGCCATCCAGGCCGCCTCCCAGGCCCTGAGTTATCCGCTGGTCGCCATGGTAGCCTCGCGGGGCCCCGGGGGACCGTTAAACCTGGCCGGCCTGGCCCAGGCCAATATCGTTATGTTCTTTTTCGGCATGTTTGCCATCAGTTATGTTACCACCGGAATGGTGTTTGCGAAAACCCGCGAAGGCTATCAAAAATTCCGACTTGTCACCCTGCTGACCGGTTTCACCGTCATCATCATTCAGGCGATTCTGTGTACCCCGGTCCTGGCCCATTTCATTTTCGGCAAAATTATTGGGCTGCCGGCAACCATTGAGCAGCCGGCACGAATCGGATTTCTGGTCAGCATTCCACTCCAGTTTCTCTTCTTTTTGCGGATTCCTTATTTTGTTGTCATGTACATCGGCAAAGCCACCGGCAAAGCAAGCCTTGCGACCATCGGCCGCATTACCCTTACCGCCCTGTTGTCCCCGCTCTTTTGCTTCCTTGGCCTGGTCGGTCCGGTTTGGGCGGTGGTCTGCCTGACCATACCGGTGGCAATCGAAGTGTTGATGTCCAGAATATTTGCCGATCCGTTTATAAAATCCCTTGAATCTTCCCCGGAAAGCCCACCCGGGGCCCGGGAAATTTTCTGGTTTAATCTCCCCTTGTCGATCGGCGGCTATTTCCTGTCAGTATCCGCCATTATTCTGGCCGGCTTTATCGCCCGGGCCCCGGATCCCGATCGCATTCTCCCGGTGTATTACCTGGCACTCGGTTTGGCCAATCCGATGGCCTTTGCCGCCACCCGCATTCAGACCATCGTCCTCGCATTTCCGCCCCAATCAAAAACCGATCGCCGCACATTGCATTTTGCCCTGGCAGCCGGTTTGATTCTGGGCCTTTTGCCATTGATCTTCTCTCTTCCCGGCCTTATTGAGTTTTACTACGTCAAACTGCAGAAGCTGAATCCGCATGATCTTCAACTTGTAAGGTGGACCGCCGTCTCTCTATTATTTTTCCCCTTCAGTGTGGCGATCAGGGCCCAGAGTGAAGGCCTGGCCGCCTGGCAGAAAAAGCCGGTGACCGTCCTCACCGGGCATGCATTGTTTTTGACAACCATCGTAACCACCGGTTTCACCCTGCTCCAATTCGGTGTCCCGGGGCACCTGATCGGACCGGTCGGCCTGACCCTTGGAAGCCTGGCGTCTTCTGCCACCATGCGCATATTTCTCCGCTGGTCAAAAGAAAGGGCCATACCGGTGGCGCAGACCACTACATCTGTAGGACAAATCCGCTAATATTGGTTAGCCGGTTGGGCCCGTTGACCCGTTAACCGGGATGGTCATCAATATAATTCAGTGAATCACATTAAACCGGCTAACGGGCAAACTGGAAGACCGGTAAAATTAGTGTGGCGACGTCAGTGAAATCGATCTTATCGATTTTGAACTTTGGAAATTATAAAAAACCAAACCAATTAAATATTTAAGTTTTCCGCCGAAAGTGCCGATTTAAAACTTAGGCAGACATATCCGTGTGGGCTGCTTGTGAAAATTACAGGTTATTTTTATAAAGGGGATAAATTCATGATTCACAAAAGACTTAGAGGCGTACTTATTGGTATGGTCGTCTTTTCCATGGTTGGCTTTCTTACCAGCAGTGTGTTTGCCGACGGCAGCTTTTCATTTAAGTGGGGCAAGGATACGGACACCGAGCCAGCAACAGGTGGAAAACAAATCTAAATCCAGAAAAGGCGGGCCTCCGGCTCATGCTCCGGCTCATGGATATCGCGCCAAGCATCAATACCGCTATTTTCCTTCAAACAATGTCTATCAAGATACTGAAAGAGGAATTTATTTTTATCTGAAGGGCGGCAACTGGGAGGTGGGTGCATCTCTGCCGTTACCGCTTCAAGAGGGGCTGGGAGAATCAGTAAGCTTTGAGCTGGATACCGACAAACCATATATTCATCATGCTGAACATGTCAAAAAATATCCACCCAAGCAATCCAAGGGTAAAAAGAAAAACAAATGGGCCAAGAAAAAAAGTAGAATGGGGTTTTAAAGGGTGGGTTTTGTCCGAGAGCCCCGCCAAAAAGCGGCGGGATTTCTAATCTGATTGTTAAGATAGACACTAAACCGGCTTCAGAATCCCCAGGTTTTTTTCGATAGCAAGGCGTCGAGACGCCTAAAAAGCCGAGCGTACGCGCCAGTGCGTGAGCATTTTTTCGGTGGCTCGCAACACGGCTATCGGGCAAAACCTGGGGGTTATGAAGCCGGTTTTTTATTGACAGGGCCCCGACAAAATCTTAGTTGCTATAGTCTTTACCACAAAAATAGTGACCGTCAGGCAATCAATTAATGGAATCTGATCCACTCAAAAAACAAAAACACCCCCTAAAAGCACAGACCGTGATTTTCAAACCGGAAAAATCCTGGCGTTGTCCATTGGCCATTTTATCCACGATGTCTATTCAAGTTTTCTTGCGCCGCTTTTACCCCTTTTAATTGAAAAGCTGTCCATGTCGCTGACCCAGGCAGGGTTTTTATCGACGATCATGCAAATCCCGGCCTTGCTGAATCCGTATATCGGTGTGATGGCCGACCGTATCAGCGTCCGCTATTTTGTCATTCTGGCACCTGCCCTGACGGCCATCCCCATGAGCCTGATCGGTATGGCACCCAGCTATGGCGTTCTGCTAATTCTTCTATTTATCACCGGTGTCAGTGTTTCCGTATTCCATGTACCGGCGCCGGTGATGATTTCGGAATTGTCCGCCGCCAGGAAGGGCCGCGGAATGAGCTTTTTACATGACAGGCGGCGAACTGGCTCGCAGTGTGGGACCCCTGGTGGCGGTGGCCGCCGTTTCAGTCTTCGGGCTCGAAGATTTCTATCCGGTAATGATATTTGGCCTGCTTTCGACTGTTTGGCTATATTTTAAATTTCGAACGGTCCCGGTAAACCAGGTTGGCTCAAAGCGCAGATTTTCGATCCTGGAAACATGGCGCAATCACGCGCAATGTGTTATGGCCCCTGACGGCAATTTTGGTCAGCCCGCGGTTTCATGCATGCGTCCATGACCGCGTTTTTGCCCACCTATATCAAAATGGAAACCGGCAACCTCTGGCTGGCCGGCATTGCGCTAACCCTGTTTGAAGCTGCCGGTGTGGCCGGCGTGCTGGCGGCCGGCTCCATCAGCGATTGGTTTGGACGCCGCAAAACCCTGCTCGTCTCGCTGCTGGGCGCACCGCCTTTTCCTGTTTGTTTTTACCTTAAGCGGCGGGTGGCTGCGCGTGGCCGCCCTGATTTTTACCGGTTTTACGCTTTTATCAACCACCCCCGTCATGCTGGCCCTGGTCCAGGAAAATGCCCGGCACACGCCTGCGGCGGCAACGGGCTGTTTATGATGATCTCTTTTATCGCCCGATCCGCTGTGGTTGTTGTGGTCGGATTCATCGCCGATCGGATCGGCTTGAATACGACCTATCTGATCAGCGCCGCCGTAGGCCTGATCGGCATTCCGTTTGTTTTGATGCTACCTAGAAAATAAACCTGGTCAGTGTGGGTAAAAATCTGCTTGTCTCCATGAAAAGATGCATAGTATCCTTTCAGTTGCCGGAGTAATGGAGTAATGGAGTATTGAAGTTTTGGAGTATTGGAATGCACGTCAGAAAAGAAGCCCTCTTATCATCAGAAAGTTGGAACTTTTCCTATCAATCCCATGTTGAATTTCAGTAGCTTTTTGGGGGAAAAGGAGTTTTTTCAACACTCCAATACTCCCGTACTCCAACACCCCAGCAGGCTCAATTAATTGATTGAAAAATTAATATTGATTATATCCACTTAAGAGGATGACATGAAACTATTCAACATCCTGGCAATTTTGATTACCATGTCGGCCGGGTTCAGCTATTTGAATCACCGCTTTTTCCGGCTGCCGAATACCATCGGGCTGATGGTTATCGCCCTGCTGGTTTCCCTGGGCCTGGCCGCTCTGGGGCCTTTCGGATTCGGCCTACAGGAGGATGCCCAGCGACTTTTGGCCAGCATCGATTTTGATGAGACCCTGCTGCATGGGATGCTGTCTTTTCTGCTGTTTGCAGGCGCCCTGCACATCAACCTGGAAAACCTGGCCCGCCAAAAATACATTATCGGTTTGCTGGCGACATTCGGTGTCCTGGGTTCGACGGTCATCATCGCGTTTATCAGCAAGTGGGTTCTGGCGCTGCTGGGCATTGACCTTCCCATGATCTACTGTCTGCTGTTCGGTGCTTTGATATCTCCCACAGACCCCATAGCGGTCCTCGGAATCCTGAAAAAGGTGGGGGTTTCAGAAAGCCTGGAAACCAAGATCTGCGGCGAGTCCCTGTTTAACGACGGGGTGGCGGTGGTGGTATTTTTGGTATTTCTGAAAATTGCCACCGGCAGTCATGAGGTTACGGCGGTTTCCGTGCTGGGTCTTTTCTTCAAAGAGGCTCTTGGAGGGGTGGTTTTCGGGCTGCTGATCGGATGGGCGGCCTATTGGATGCTCAAAAGTATCGACAACTACCAGGTGGAAATCTTAATTACCCTGGCTCTGGTAGCCGGCGGATTCGCCCTGGCCGATGAACTCCACCTATCGGGCCCCATTGCCATTGTTGTCGCCGGCCTTTTAATCGGCAACCACGGAAGGCTGCTGGCCATGTCGGATCCGGTGCGGGAACATCTGGATAACTTCTGGGAACTGGTGGATGAAATCCTCAATGCGGTGCTGTTTGTCCTCATCGGCCTGGAAGTGCTGGTGCTTACCTTCACCCGGGAATATTTCATTGCCGGCCTGGTGTTGATTCCCCTTTTTCTCCTGGCGCGATTTGTCAGCGTGGGCTGGCCGGTCCTGATAATGCGGCTGTTTCGCACCTTCAGCCCGGATGTGATCAAAATTCTCACCTGGGGCGGGCTGCGCGGAGGCATTTCCGTGGCCCTGGCCCTGTCCCTGCCGCCGGGCAAAAATCGCGAGGTCATCCTGGCCATCACCTATATGATGGTGGTGTTCTCCATCATCGTCCAGGGCCTGACCATCGGCAAACTCGTTGGTTGGAGCCAAGAATAAAGAAAAAGACGTTCATCGCGCGGGTCGGATGATAAATCCCGCAGGCGCTAAAGATTGGTTGTCACCAATCGAAACGACAGTCGAGCGACTGAACGTTCATCTTTCTCAATCAAACCTTTCCTCCTTCCACGGATCCGCACTATTACTGTAACCTGAGTTCTCATAATATCCCGGCTCATCAGCGGCTTCGAATCTGATCGCCTTGAGCCATTTGACGCTCTTGTAAAAATAACGATCCGGCACCAGGCCGCGAAGTGGCGCGCCATGGACATCGGGAAGATCACCGTCAGCATAGCCGTGAGCCAGAATGACGTTGTCCTTGCGGGCCTCGCTTAACGGGATGTTGCTGGAATAATCGCCCGCGGCCTCAAAAATGACAAACCGGGCGCTGTCTTTCACCTTGACCAGGTCCATGATGGTCGTCATTTGAATGCCGCGCCAGCGGGAATCCAGCAGGGTCCAACCCGTCACACAATGCACATCACAGGTCAGATCGACCTGCTTTAAATCCATCAGGTCGGCATATGTCAACGTCAGGGGCTTGGCAACGTCACCGCCGATCTCAAGACGCCAGTCGGATACGGCTTTGGCTCCCCGGGTCCCCCCCATATTTGGCAATGCCTTGACAGCATGTTGGCCGGGAGGGATTCGCGGTCGCCCGTCGGGTCTAAGTTCGGCCGCAAGGGCAAGGTTCTCGGCATCCATCAGCTTTACGAATACGCCCGGCAGTCCGATGGATACCAGGGTGCCACCGGCAGCTGCCATGAAATCCCGTCGGGTCATTTTTTTTAATTTTTCCATAAACACCTCGGCAGAGTCTTAATGGGGAATTCTTTGCATTTTTTGAAAAAACTTGTTTCACCACGAAGGACGCGAAGCTCACGAAGAAAATATCAAATCATAAACTTAATTTTTATCTTTGTGTTCTTCGTGATCTTCGTGGTTTAATTATTTTTTGGTTCCGACTTGTCCGGGTTAGGGGTTCAAAATTTTATATTACAAAAAAAATAAGCCTCATTATCAGCCCCGTCAATCACCCCAATTATATACAGTTGCGTTATTAAGGTTGATCTGTTAAATTGGCGCCCATTAAAATTGTTGAATAGATGCCCTAAGCGCCTAACTATTTGACTAATCAACTATTCAACTATTTTTCTAAATCCAAAGGAGACAGAATTTCATGGCAGATGAACAGCAAAGTCAGGAAGAATTCAGCATCGATCGATCGAACCTGTATATCGAAGAATCTTTTACCGATCTGAAAGTCGGGACCATCAAACGCCTCACACCGGTCAAGGCCGATGGATCGGAAGACAAAACCCGCAAGACCGTATTCGTCGGGCATACCAGTGTCATGACCCCCAACGGCCCCCTGCCCATTCAAAATGTTATTGAAGCCAAGGAACTGGCGCAGGCGATCAAAAAATTTCCGGAGGCCTTACAGGTGGCCATGGATCGGCTGATTGAAGAGGTCAAAAGGTACCAGGAACAGCAGCAATCCCAGATTCAAAAGCCGGATTCGAACATCATCGTCCCGGGGCGGTAGATGGGTCGAGACATATTTAAAAACAGCTGCAAATACGAAATAATTCTTTAAATAGTGTACATTGCAATTTTAGAATTATTTCACCACGGAGTCACAGAGAGCACAGAGAGAAATTTTCTTTTGTCCGCCCGGGAGAAGGCGGGCGAACAAAAAAGCTCAAGCCCTGCGGGCTAAAATCCCTGTTGATGCATAAACAAGGTGCTAATAAATACTCTCTTATCCAGCCGCGAAGCGGCTCAGGATTTTCCCCGGGTGTCGCTTCCCGCCCGGGGAAAAATTAAATTCCTCTGTGCTCTCTGTGACTCGAGCGAAGCGGGTGGTTAAATTAAACCAATGGGATTACTAAACTTTTTTCAGGCAAAAACCCCGAAGATTATGATTTAAAAGGGGATAGGTTTGCAGAAACAGGCGCTTACGGCAAAGCGATCGTGGAATACGAGCGTGCCCTGGAACGACTGGAGAAAACAGCGCCCTGGGATGACGGCTTCCGTCAAAGTCTGCGGGATAAAATCCGCAACAGCAAAGAAGCCCTGGCATTACAGCATAAACAAACTGCCGAAGACATGCTGGAGGCCGACTACAATGAAGATGCCCAACAATATATCCAGCTGGCACTTGAACTCACCGAAGACCCTGAATTAATAAGCGATCTTGAAAACCAACAGCGCGAGCTCGAGGCCCGGGCCCTCGAGGGGATTCAGATTGAGGAGCCCGAGGTTGAAGACACCGACCCGCAAGAAGCTCAAGATGAACAGCCGCCTGGCGGGGAGCCGGATGACGATTATTTCACGGCCCTGACCGGAACCCTTCCTGACGATATCCAACAAGCCTACCTGGGCTATGGGGATGCCTTTAAAAAAGGATACCTGGCACTAAACCAGGGGGATTTCGAAACAGCCGCAGCCTATTTATTCCAGGCTTTGGAAGAAAATCCTGACCCGCCAAATTACATCCCCTTAGAGTTGGCAACGGCCTGCCTGAACCTGGGAAAATTCGAAGATGCCCGCCAATTGCTGGAGGAATTTGTGCAATCCCAGCCGGGTATGTTGCCGGCTTACCAGCTTTTGTGCGAAATTTACTGGGAAACCAAAGCCTTTGACCGTGCCGAATCACTGCTTGCTAAACTGCCGCCGGAGCTGGCAGAATCTGTTGCCGGCTATGTGCTGCGCGGTGAGACCCTGTTCCATGCCGGCCACTACAAGGAGGCCAAGGCATTTTATCGGGATTTTCTAAAAACCTATGAATGGAATGAAACCATTGCCCGCGCCCTGGCCAAAACCCATGAGGCTCTGAATGAGATGGCCAACGCCCGTAATATATACCGCGAAATCATGGATGCGTGCACCAGCTGTCACGCGCGCATCGACCCTTATATCAAACAAAAGTATGCCGACCTCAGTTTTGCCTCGGGACTTTACACCACCGAAGTTTTAGAGCTCTATCTATCTCTGGTGAGAGACGTCCCGGGCAATAAGGCGGACTATTATCGAAAAATCAGCCGGATATATACCGCCCAGGACAACGCAACCGAAGCCCGACGGTTTGAGTTGTTTGCTGAGAAAGCTGATAAAGAAATCCAATAGCATGGCCAACCAGTATTCCGTTGAAATACACCAATACATCAGTGACAAAATAGCGGCCGCCACCCGTCAGCAAAAGGAGGCGGACGCTGCCAATGATTCAGCAGCCAGCCAATTCTATGCCGGGCAGCTTTACGAACTGGTAAAAATTCGCGAATACATGGCAAAAAATATCGATTTGAAGACCCAGAAGTACTACTAGGTCAGGCGGTTAAATCTGGTTTGCAGAACTCGGATCCATCTCAGGGTATTTACTATAAAGAGAATCTTTAAATTCCAAATAACAAATCCCAAATATCAAATAAATTACAATGACCTAAATTCAAAATCCCAAACTTGCGTTGAGTGAGCGCCAATCTCCTTTCCTGCCGCAAGCCATCTGTTTTGGTCATTGGATATTGGAATTTGAGATTTGTTTGTGATTTGTTATTTGGTGCTTGAATTTTTCAATATTCGAGCGCTCAAGTACACTAAGATATTTTGCGTAATTTCATGTAGATTAGGGGACACAACATAGCATGGCATACGTATATTTTTTGGATATGAATAAATTTCTTGAGCAGAGAATTGCCGGGGCCAGAAATGCACGGGAAAATTTGAATGATAGTTCGTCGGAGGAACAATTTCTGGATGGACGAACCAGCGCTTTATTGGATTTTCAGGAATTCCTGATGGAAAACTACATCCCCAAGCTTCCGCGTCGTATCAGAGAGATCTACCTTAAAAAGGATAACTGAATTTAAAAAAATTGGTGATCGATGCCCTTTACACCTAATTTCATAGAACCATTTAATAAATCAGACGAAGCCCTGTGGTTTGTTTATCATCAGGACCGGCTGCTGATCAAAACAGGCTCCAATGGCTATCTGGTACCGCGATTCCGGGATATAGCAGAGTTTAAATCCACCCTGGTCCGCAAGCAATTTTTAGGCTCTCTGAACGAGATTCCATGTTATGCCGCTGAATTGTCAAATGATAACAAGGTTTCAGGCAATTTTGCGCTCAAAAATTTGCGGGAGCTTTTTTTCGGTCAAATGGAAGAAGAACTGGTCTGGATCGCCGGTCAGGCGAACCAGCTGGTCGATTGGAATCGCAGTCATCAGTTCTGCGGAAAATGCGGCCGGCCCACCGAAGACGGGCAGGACGAACGCGCCAAGGTTTGCCCCCAATGCCGGTTGGTAAATTATCCACGGGTTTCACCGGCTGTTATCGTAGCGGTTATCAGAGAGGATCAAATCCTTCTGGCCAACAATATCCGTTTTAAATCAGGATATTACAGCGTTCTGGCAGGATTTGTGGAGCCGGGCGAAAATCTGGAAGAGTGTGTTGCCAGAGAGATTAAAGAAGAGGTCGGAATATCCGTAAACAATATCCGGTACTTTGCAAGTCAGCCGTGGCCCTTCCCGAATTCGCTGATGGTGGGGTTTTTAGCCGATTACGCCGGGGGTGAAATCAAAACCGACACCACCGAGATTAGAGAAGCCGGCTGGTATACCGCCGACAATCTCCCCTCCATTCCCCCCAGGATTACCATAGCCAGACAGCTCATCGACTGGTTCTTGAATCAAGGGAAGTGATACAATCACTTCCCTTGATTCAGCTCATAGCTCGTGCTCAAGCTCATAGCTCAATAGCAAAGAATGAAGATACAATCTAAATTTGGGCCCGTGAGGCCGCCAAATGTTCGCGAGCAAGGCATCCCAGCGGGTTCAAAAGCGGAGCTTACACGTAGTACGTGAGCATTTTGAATCCGCGGGATAACGCGGCTCCCGGACATTTGGGGGCCTCCCGGCGCCAATTTTAGATGGGTTTAAGGACTTGTATGGTGACATTGGTGACCATGTCTTTGACCTTATCCCGATACTCCGCCATATGGGGTGCTTTCAAGTGGGCCTGCAACGCTTCAAGGCTGCTCCAGGCTTCTACCAGGGTCACCACATCATCGCTGATCTTACCCTGAGAGAGCAAGCCGGAATCGATGTCGACACAGGGATCGTAAGCCAGGCATCCGTCCTCGGCTTTCACCTTGGGGACATTGTCATTCAAAAGGGGTAAGAAATCCTCACGGCAGCCGGGTTTCAACTCGATGGTGGCAATCACTTGAATCATGTCCGTACTCTCCTTTTCAACTCTATTTAGACTGATTCACCATAAAAAATAATATCCAATTTTGCAAGTGCTTGAAGCCAATTCTAAGGACCTCCGGTCTTATTACGAGCACCGCAGGGTCAAATAATAATTATGGCCCCATGGAGCGGTTTTCGATAGAAGCCATTTCATTGACCTGGATCGCCATATCATACTGTTTCAGCTTTCAATTAAAAGTTATTGTCCTCCTTCCAATTAAAATTATTTTTTTCTTTACAAATTCCCCGGATGTTCAATATTGAATAGAAGCAAAAGTTTTAATGGGAATCCGTTTCTCTTATAGCGGCGGTATCCGTCTTATATAATCCCTCTCAAAAAGGCGCACCTTTGAAAATTAAGATAGATGCGTCATCCAGCTATGCTGGAACAGGATTAAAAATCCAGATGAATAATGACACCAACCGCAACCGATTCATTCCCTTTCGCAAAGCAGATATAATCAGCATGTGCTGCGACGGGCCCAGTTTGACGGACAGCGAAGCAAAGGAATTTCAAGAGTTCTGTCGTATTCTGGATGCGCTGTTTCATTTCGAGTTTCATCAGAATCTCGAGACCCTGAAAAACGCCTATGCACCCTTTAATCCGGACGCCGATACGCAGCTGATCACTGAATACTCACCCGAAGAAAAACAACAGTTGCAAAAAGAACTGGTGGCCGGAATGACAGCCGTATTGAATTCGGCCAACTTCGAGCAGATAACGGCCGGGGATCTCGAACAGGCCCTGGCCGAAGAATCGCTATTTAAAATTCGCCTGGAAGTTGATTTTGATGACTTTGAGGAAGTGATTTTCTTCCGCCGCGGTGAGTCCCTCAAACAGGAAACCCTGGTGACGCTTTACGGCCTCAGGAAGAAGCGCTTTAGTTTTACCAACTATGACCGTGTCGCCGTTTACCTGAAATTCAAAGAAAAACAATATTTTGACGACCGCGATCGCAAAAAATTGAATTTTGTTCCGGGCTCAACGATCATCAAACTTTTTCAAAACGTTCCCAAGGCGGACCTTGAAATGCTGTTTCCCAACAGCAAGGTCCGGATGAAGACCATCGACAAATTGATTATCGGTGTTCCGGCGGCCGTCAGCGGAATTATCGTCATTGTCACCAAACTCAGCGCAACCCTGATTTTGATTGGGTCGGTATTGGCTTTCTGGCTGGGGTTTAGCAAAGAAGAGGCGCAGCTCAACCAGAAGCATCTCATCGCCCTTGGCGCCGGCCTTGCCACCCTGGGAGGTTTCCTCTTCCGGCAGATCAGCAAGTTTAAAAACCGCAAAATAAAGTTTATGAAAGCCCTTTCAGACAACCTCTATTTCAAGAACCTGGACAACAACACCGGTGTGTTTTACAACCTGATCGATGCCGCCGAGGAAGAAGAGTTCAAGGAGGCGGTTCTGGCCTATTTCTTTTTGTTGACAGAAAACCGGCCCCTGCCAAAAGCGGAGCTGGATGGTCTCATTGAAAAATGGCTTGAAACCGGGTGGAACTGCAAAATTAATTTTGAAATCGAAGACGCCATAAATAAACTCGAACGCCTTGAGCTGGTCACCTGCGAAGGGGATATGGTTCGATGCCTGCCGCTGGCAGAGGCCAAGGGGCGTCTGGATCATATCTGGGACAATTATTTTACGTTTTCCTCAAACTGAGCCCAACTTCGTTGGGCGTTATCGGAGGTCGCAAATGAAAGCTTATGAAAAACTCGGCGCCTTTTACCTTGGCAAATACTTTGACATGGCTTCACAACAGCTCAAAGACGACCTGGTGCTGTATGATTCCAAAGACCTCAACACCCATGCCGTGATCATCGGCATGACCGGCAGCGGCAAAACCGGGCTTGGCATCTCCCTGATAGAAGAGGCGCTGATTGACAACATTCCCGTCATTGCCATCGACCCCAAAGGTGATCTTCCCAATCTGCTGCTCAGCTTCCCGCAACTGCAGCCCGGCGATTTTCGACCCTGGATCAACGAGCAGGACGCGCTGAACGCCGGCCTGACCCCGGACCAGTTCGCCGCCAAACAGGCCGACTTATGGCGCAAGGGGCTCGCAAGCTGGGACCAGGAACCCGACCGCATCGCCCGGCTGAGGGCCAATACCGATTTTGCGGTCTATACTCCGGGCAGCAATGCCGGGCAGCCGGTAAGCGTGCTGCGAAATTTTGCCCCCCCGACCGCGGACATCATGGCGGAAAAAGATCTGCTGCGCGACCGGATTCAAAGTACGGTCACCGCTCTGCTGGCCCTGCTGGGCATCGAGGCCGACCCCATCACCAGCCGCGAGCATATCCTGCTGTCAAATATTATTGAATCATCCTGGGCGGCGGGAAAAGCACTGGATCTGGCGGGGATGATCCGCGCCATCCAGTCGCCCCCCTTCGAGCGCATCGGCATTATGGATCTGGAGGCCTTTTATCCGCCCAAGGATCGATTTCAACTGGCCATGCGCCTGAACAACCTGCTGGCCGCCCCGGGATTTGAGGCCTGGCTGGAGGGTGAACCCCTCAACATTAACCGCATGCTTTACACCGACCAGGGACGGCCCCGGGCCTCGATTTTTACCATCAGCCACCTCTCGGATGCCGAACGCATGTTTTTTGTTTCGGTGCTCTTAAACGAAATTTTAGCCTGGATGCGCACCCAGCAGGGGACCACCAGCTTAAGGGCCATTTTATACATGGACGAAATCTTCGGCTATTTCCCGCCGGTGAAAAACCCGCCATCCAAGGCCCCGCTCCTCACCCTTCTGAAACAGGCCCGCGCTTTCGGGCTCGGCGTTGTGCTGTCCACCCAAAACCCCGTGGACCTGGATTACAAAGGCCTTTCCAACACGGGCACCTGGTTCATCGGGCGCCTGCAAACCGAACGCGACAAATCCAGGGTGCTGGAAGGACTGGAAGGAGCGGCTGCCGGAACCGGTTTTGACAGGGGACGCATGGAAGAAATTTTGGCCGGCCTGGGCCAGCGCGTATTCCTGCTAAACAACGTACATGAAAACGCACCGGTCACCTTCCAGACCCGCTGGGCCTTATCCTACCTTCGCGGCCCCATGACCCGGGAACAGATTAAAATCCTGACAGCAGGCCAAAAAGCCATTCCAGCCCCGGCGACATCCCCCGCGGTGTCCGGTGCGCCGGCGGTATCGCCGCAACCTGCCGCGCCACCGGCGAAGCCGATCAGCAAGCCTCCGGTGATACCACCGGGAATTAAATCTTTTTACGTGCCGGCCTCAGGCGCCGGCCAGGGCCTGGAGTATTTTCCGGCTCTGGCGGGCTGGATCGATGTCCACTATTCCAGTACCAAGTATAAATTGTCTGTTACGGAAACCGCGGCACTGGCGGCCATGTTTGAGGAAGGGCCGGTTGTGGTCGACTGGGATGCGGCCGAAGAACTCAACCTGGATCCGGCGGACCTGGAAACCGAGCCCCTGGCAGGTCCCGGCTTTGGTGCTTTGCCGGCCGCTGCCAAAAATGCCAAGGCCTATGCCAAATGGAACAAGGATTTGATGCGCTGGGTGCGCCAGAACCGACCGCTGCTCGTCTATCGTTCCCAGCAGTACAAACTGTCCAGCGACCCACAGGAAACCAAGGCCGATTTTATGGCACGCCTGGCCCAGGCTGCGCGTGAAGGCCGGGATTTGCAGGTTGAAAAGCTGCGTCGCAAATACAGCTCCAAATTCAATACCCTCAACAATCGCCTGATGCGTGCCGAGCAGGCTGTTATGCGGGAAAAAGAACAATCCCAGTCCAGCAAAGTTCAAACCGCGATTTCGTTCGGCACCGCAATCCTGGGGGCTTTCATGGGCCGCAAGGCCGTCAGTGTGGGCTCCGCCGGCCGTTTTGGCACCGCCATGCGCTCGGCCAGCCGCATCCGCAAAGAATCCATGGATGTCAACCGTGCCAAGGAAACCTTTGAAGCAACCAGACTCCAGTTAGAGGAGCTCGACCAGCGGTTGCAGGAGGACATCGAGCGTATAGAAGCTGATTTTGGCCCGGATGAAGACAGTATTCAGGAGGTGCTCGTCAAACCGAAAAGCAGTGATATGACCCTGGAGTTTTTCGGGCTGGTCTGGCTGCCCTATCGGCGGGATGCACGGGGCCAACTGTCCCCGGACTGGACCTGAGCCAATTGGTTATTGGCAAGATGGTGGTAGAAGCTATATTCAAGAAAAAATGCACGAGATTATGTTAGCAGGCTCTTGGCAATTGGCTCAAGCCACACCTCCTGGCCGAAAGTCTCTGATAATTTATCTGAAAGGGTTTCAAGGTCAGTCTTATCGCGGGTTTCCACCACCAGATCGTAATCATCCAATATTTTTAATTTACCGTGCTGCCGGATGATTTCTGTGACCCTGCTGACGTCGGCCGTCACCCAACCCTTCATGCGGCTTAGCAATTCGTCTCCCTTAAAGGACCGTTCGATCACCAGATCGACTTGACGCTGTTTGGCTTCCCACCCGATGGTGGCCGGCTTCTTGGCCACCGGTCGCACCGGGTCGTGCACTGCAGCGCATTTAAACCACAGCATCGCTCTTTCCATAATCTCTCCTGGTTGACATTCAAGTTTTAAGAAAATTATAATGGCAGCCCGGATGTGTCAAGATAAACAAAGGCATTTAATTTCCTATGGCATTTTTCACCAACATTATGTAAATAACCTGCAGGACCTAAAATTAGGAGCGATCAATGGATGTTTTTACCGCGATGCAACAGCGCCGCAGCGCCCGGGCATACCTCGACAAGCCCGTGCCCCGCGCTGAAATAGAAGAAATCTTTACATACGCCGGCCGGGCCCCGTCAGCCATCAATCTGCAGCCCTGGGAATATGTGGTGGTTTATGGCGAGGAAAAGGACCGTTTGGTGCGACGCCTGCTCAAAGTTCACGCCGAACGCCAGGTCCCCTGCGGCCCCGGCACGTCGACCCGGCCGCCGGAAATATTCACCCGCCGCAGCCGCGAGGCCTCTGATGTCATGGCGCCCCCGGTGGCTGAAACGGGCCAATCCCTGGACCGTTTCGTTGAAGAGGGCAGCTGCTCCTTTTATGGAGCGCCCATGGCAATTATTGTCACCATCGACAGGCTGTTTCCTAAACTCCGCTATCTTGATCTGGGCCTGAGTGTATCCTATTTGCTTCTGGCCGCTGAAGCCAAGGGGCTGGGGACCTGCCCCATCGGATTGATCACAGCCTATGCCGCTGATATCGCAGACGTTCTGAGCATACCCGAAGAAAAAGAGATCGTGCTGGGCATTGCATTGGGGCATGCTGATGGGTCGTCACCGGTAAATAATTTTAAAACCCCAAGGGCGGATCAATCCGAAATTCTTAACTGGTATGAATAGATACGGGTTGCGGGTTACGCGTTGCGGGGTGCGGGTGCGGGGTGCGGGTTAGGGGTTGCGGGGTGTGGGGTGCGGGTTACGGGGTGCAGGTGACGCGGTGCGGGGTGCGCGTTGCGGGATGAGCCTTACTTTTTACTTGTTACTCGTCACTTGTAACTTGTTACTCGTTACTGGTCACTTATCACTCGTCACTTGTCACTCGATAATGGTTTCTGGCCCAAGGAGAGGATATAATCTATGTTTGATTTTGAAAGCGGTAAGGTTCGATTTATTCGCGGCGGAAAATATCCCCAGAGCAACAGCGTCCTGATCGATGATAGTCTTCGCAGCATTATAGACCCGGCCTGCAATGAAGAAAAGCTGATATCGATTCACGGGGAGCGGCCCATTGAAGTGGTCATCAACAGTCATGGGCATGAAGATCATATTCTTTATAACTGGTTGTTTCCGGATGCGCAACTCTGGGTGCCCACACTGGATGCCGGCGTTTTCAGGGATATGGATGTGTTCATACATCAGTTTTTTCCCCGGGAGGAAATGGATGAGAAAACCAGGGCTACCTGGACTCAGCTCCTGACAGATGTTTTGAAATACAAGCCCAAGGAGCCGGATCGTTTGCTGGAAGACGAAGAGATCCTTGATTTCGGCCACACCCGCGTTCAGGTGCTGCACACCCCCGGACATACGGCCGGGCATTTATCATTTCATTTTTTGGATGAGGGCGTGATTTTTTTGGCCGACCTGGATTTGGTGAAATTCGGCCCCTACTACGGCGATAACGCCTCCAGCATCGATGACACGATAAAATCTTTGCAGCGCCTGGCTAAAATTGACGCTGACGTTTACCTGGTCTCCCATGGGAAAGATGCAATTTTAGATGGTGACCCGGCCCATATCCATCGTTATTTAGACGTAATTTACCAGAGGGAAGAAAAGCTCCTGGCGTTTCTGGCTTCAGGGCCAAAAACACTGCAGGAGATCACCGCCCATGGCATCATCTATGGGGGGCACAAACTGGCAGATGGGGCCTGGGACCTGAGCATTAGTGAAAGATCGATGATGCGAAAACATCTTGAACGCCTGGAGCGAAGCGGTCGCGTTAAAAATGAAAACGGCACATACATTCTTGGCGGCAATAGTTCCGAACGTAATTATTGAGTAGCACACATTTTGTATATTTGTCATTCATCGAATTAATAAAAAAAGGGGGGATTTTTTATCCCCCCCTTTCCCAGCAACTACTACCTCCCCCAAAAAAGCGTGATTATTCAAGCACTTTAAAACTATCGATCAAAATAATTTTGTTTCCGCCGTCGTCTTCTTGCACCGTGCCTCTGACTTCAACTTTGACATCGGTATTTTCGGTAACGGCCTCGAAATTGTCATTTTCTCCAATTTCATAGATTACACCACTTTTATCTACTATAAGACCATCTTCAGTGACCACACCGACAATTGTCATTTTCTCACCGGCTAAAATGCTTCCGGCAAAAGCAGCCATCAGGAAGGTGAGCAAAATGCATATAGAAATGCTTTTAGCTTTTGTCATCTTCTTCCTCCATTATTTGTAAGGATTTTTTTATCAGTTTCGTCCCACCAAAGCACTCACCGCTGCACCTGCTGCCAGCGAAACGGCATTGGAGACCTTGTCATAATCACCCTCGTAAAGAATTAAGTCCGGGCAGGCATCCAGGGAATCATAATCGAAAATTTTGATCCCCTGTTTGGCCGATTGTGCCGGATCGTAGACGCGAAAGCGGCGCGCCAATTTGTTTCCGCCTTCATAAGGCTTCACCACGGCTTTCAAGTTCCAGACCCAATCCGGATCTTTCTGTAACTTGACAACTAAATGTCGTCCGACCTGTTGGGGCAAATCCATGGGCGGTTTAAGTTTCGGCTTTTTTAACGTTTTTGAGTCGGATTTTTTTATCCTCTTATTCCAGTACATGGTGGATCTCCTTTTTTGTTCATTCATTTTTTGAGATGGTTATAGTGCTTATCGACGAATGAAGCACAAAATTTGTGATAAACATATGATTCATAAGAGCAACAGGCGTGCCAATTTGATAACATGCTGAATTTTATGTAAAAACAATTTTGATCAGGCAGGAGAGGTGAACCGGGAATTCTCATTACACCGGACGGTTAGGGGATTGAATGGGCCTGCAACTCACCGGCAGGCTTTTATCTAATTGATAACATTTGAAAATATTAATCAGAATTTAGGATTCCGATTAAAGTCGAATAGGAACTGCGGGTTCTATTCTGTTAACCGTCGGTTCCAAAAAAATTAATCAGCAATGTATTTATCCATCTTCGAAGGACACCGTACGAGTAGTGTCGGGCGGCGATATCAAAATTGGTGTTGACCATTTCTGCCCTGCGCCGGGGGGATTGCAGGATTTCTTTGACCTTCGCAACCGTCCGGTGGGTGAGAAAACCGTCCATGACAATCAAATCAAACCCCTTGGGTTCTATGTCTCTGACGAAGATGGCGTAGCGGTTTATGAGCAGCGGTTTTTTGAAATACACGGCTTCCAGGAAGGCATTGCCAAAACCCTCATACAGGCTTGGGTAGGTGATGAAATCCGCATGGGGGTAAACGTCCCACAGGGTGTAGAGGTCTTTGCGGTTGACATCCGGATTCATGGGGTCGGAAATACGCAGGTTCAGCAGGCGCAGGTCCACGCCGGACTCCCGGGCGTGATCCTTGAGCCAGTCGGCATATTCAATTCCTTCATCGCCGGCCTCGTGGGATATGACCAGTTTGCAGCGCGGATCCCCGAGTTCTTCGACCAGCTCGATGGCGTGCTCGATGCCTTTGCGTTGAACCACCCGCGTGGGTTGCAGGATAAGGATATCATCCGGAGTCAAGCCGATTTCCTGGCGAAAATCATGGGTTGCCTGCCGGGTGACCGCCGGAGGATTTTCAAAATCAAGGACATTGGGAATAATAATCGAGGAAATGCCGGTTCGCAATGCCAGTTCTTCCTGGGCGGCGGAATTGATGACCACGTGCTCGATGCTGGGCAGGTTCGGGGGAAACGCCATCCGCAGGTAGTCACCGACGGCATTTACCATAAAGCGGGTTCGCTCCCAAAAAAAATCATGGTGGTGGGCAATGGTGGGGATCCCGGTTTCGGCAATAAGTTCGGTCAGGGCAATACCCAGCGGGATGTGCATCGGAATTGTCAGCACGTTTTGGGCCACAAGCAGGTCGATGTTAAATGTTCGTATAAATTCTTTAAGCTGTTTTTTTAAATAGGTCTTTAATTCATAGATGGCATCGGTGACCGCCGGGTCACGTCTTTTTCTGCCAAAGATTTGCTGGTCGATCCAGATGTTTTTTTCATGTTGGAAAAAGGCTTCCGGTACCAGGAAACATCTGTCCGGACTGCGGTCCAGCAGACCGGCAAACCAGAAGTAATTGTGGCCGGCTTTTTTCAATACCTGGGCCCACTTGCTGGTTTCCAGCGTGACCCCGTCGGTTCCCGCAAAGCGGGTTGACACAAATCCAATATTTTTGGCCATTGATCGGATCCCACCTCCTTTTTTACTGCCGGTCGCTTTCTGGTTAAGACTATATAGTTAACCTGAACCCGGTGTCAATCCGGTGAGCACCCGTCGGTCTGTTGCTTGGGTTGAATGGAACACCGCGGATGATCATCATTGATACTATCAACCAATAGTTGGTGACGGCATCGATTCTTTGATTTCTTCCTTGAAATCGTCAAGGGATTCGCTGACGGCCACCGAGTCATCAAAGCCGGCAACGTTAAAAAGGGCATCGCCTCTGTGGACCAGGGGTAAATTCATGCGTCCGATAACGATACCGGCAACGGGTGAAATTACGGCGGTTTCATCTTCATCAAAAGGGTCGGCTACTTCACCGATTTTCTGATTAATCGCGATTTTACCACCCAAAGGAATCTGGGTACGTAATATACCGCTTCCCGGTGCCCGGACCCAGCTGGTGGAGCTGGCCACCATCGGCTGGATGCGAGACATTCTGACCGATCGGGCCGTCAACATCCCGATGGAACGCATGACGGCCAGAATGCCCTTCACGCCGGCACGCACGGCAAATTCGTCGAAGCGCAACGCTTCTCCGGCTTCGTAGAGCAACAGGGGAATGCCTTTTTCTTCCACGGCCTGACGCAGGGATCCATCTCGCAGAGCAGCATTCAGGATCACCGGCGCGCCGAATGCAAAGGCCAGCTTTTCAGTTGCCTCATTGTCCAAACAGGCCCGGATATGGGGCAGGTTTTTGCGATGATGGGAGCCGGCATGCAGATCGATGCCGTGGGTGCAGTTGGCCACGATTTCTTCCATGAAAATGTTTGCCAGCCGGGAGGTCAGGGAGCCTGTCCGGGAGCCGGGGAAAAAACGGTTCAGGTCGCGCCGATCCGGCAGGTATCTGGTATGGTTGATAAAACCATAGACATTGACCACCGGAACGGCGATCAGGGTTCCGCGCAGGCGCTGCAGGATCTTCATTTTCAATAAACGGCGGATGATTTCGACCCCGATGATTTCATCGCCGTGTATGGCCGCACACACAAACAGATGCGGGCCGTCTTTTTTGCCACGCAGGACATGCACCGGCATGGTCATTTCCGTGTGGGTGTAAAGGCGCGCTACCGGAATGTTGATGGATCGTCTCTGGCCGCTGGCCACCTGTTTGCCGGCTATCTTCAAGACCTTTGACATGGTGCCTGAATTCAACCCTTTCCCCTGGTGCGGGTCTTGCCTGGTTTGGCATTTTTCTCAATGAATTCAACTACCTGGGCAGCCACATCTTTGCCGGTGGCCTTTTCGATGCCTTCCAGGCCTGGTGATGAGTTGACCTCCATGACAACCGGCCCATGATTTGAACGCAGCATGTCGACGCCGGATACATTGAGGCCCATGATTTTAGCTGCCCGGACCGCTGTGGAACGCTCTTCCGGGGTTATCCGAATGGTAGTGGCTTTCCCGCCGCGGTGGATGTTGGATCGAAATTCGCCCTCACCGCCCTGGCGCATCATGGTGGCCACCACCTTGCCGCCAATCACGAAACAGCGGATGTCGCTGCCGTGGGCCTCCTTGATAAATTCCTGCACCAGAATATTGGCTTTAAGACCGCGAAAGGCTTCGATAACACTCTCGGCGGCTTTCCGGGTTTCGGCCAGCACAACTCCGATGCCCTGGGTGCCTTCCAGCATTTTGATCACCAGGGGGGAGCCGCCGACCATGCTGATCAGATCGGAGGTGAATTTGGTCGAGTGTGCAAAGCCGGTTACCGGTAAGCCGATGCCCTTGCGGGCCAGCAATTGCATGCTGCGCAATTTGTCCCGGGACCGGCTAATGGCCACTGATTCATTGACGCAATAGACATCCATCACTTCAAACTGTCGCACGACGGCCGTTCCATAGAAGGTGATCGAAGCCCCGATCCTCGGAATAATGGCATCAAACCCCACCAGCTGTTCGCCCTTGTAATGAATGGCGGGATGGTGAGAGGTGATATCCATGTAGCAGCGCAAGGGATTGATGACATGCACTTCATGGCCGCGTTCGACACCCGCCTCTTTTAACCGGGTGGTTGAATATAAGCTTTCCTTGCGTGAAAGAATACCAATTTTCATGTTTTGCCTTTTATGGTTGTTTTCTTTAGTTTGGGATATAATTTTGCCAGCTGGCGTCCGCTTTGATAGGATTTAGCGGGATCTACCAGCAGTCGCTTGCTGAGCGCGGCACGCCCTATCAACATGCGAAAGCGCATCGACTTGCGGTTGGTCAGCGTCAATTCGATCGGCCACTTCAATTCTCCCATGGCAACGGTGGTCCGAATAACATAGCGCCTTTCGCTTTGACCGTCGGAACTGGTCACGCGGCGCCGATCGACAACATCCGCGACGCAGTCAACCTCGACATCCTTTCGTTTTTGCAGCGGATGAACACCAAACTTCACCTTGAGGATTCCGCCTTCCTCAAAGGGCTCCAGCCCAAAGGTGTGCAAAGCCGAGGTGCGGGCACCGGTATCGATCTTGGCCTTGATAGCCCGAACGCCAAGGTCCGGCAGCGTCAGCCATTCCCGCCAGCCGATGATGATTTTATTCGGTTCCACAGTGTTCGCCCTTACTAAAATTCAAATAATAGAAGTGATGTTGCTGCCGGCTGATAGGTGACAGGATAATCATACCATTTCAAAATTGCAACTTTTGATTTGATATCGATCAGAGAATCGCCCGCATCCGTTTCAGATCTTCTGTTTGGCCGATAACAACAATGACATCTCCTGCGTCCAGTTTTTCAGAAGGCGCCGGGTTGAACACCATCTGACCGGACCCCTTCTTGATCGCCACGATAATGACGCCGAATTCCTGTCTCAACCGGCTTTCGATAAGGTTTTTCCCGATAAAGCCCGACGATTGCCCGACCTCGGCTTCTTCCATGATCAATCCGAGCTTGTTGCCCATGGTGGCAATGTCCAGGAAGTCCACCACTGTGGGCCGTTTGAGCACGTGAGCCATTCTGCGGCCGCCGATGAGATAGGGGGAGACGACCCTTGTGGCGCCGGCCTTTATCAGCTTCGCTTCATTCTTTTCTTCGGATGAACGCGCCATGACGAAGATATCGGGTCGCAGGCCCTTGGCGGTCAGGGTTATGAATACATTGTTGGCATCGGAATTAACGGCCGTCACCAGCCCTCTGGCATTCATGATGCCGGCGGCCAGCAAGGCATCCTCGGAAGTTGCGTCCATCTCGATAAAAAGGTATTTCAGGGATATGATATCTTCAATCGCTGCGTGATCCTGTTCAATAACGACAAAATTAATACCGTCTTCATCCAGCTCCTGACAGATAATGTGGCCGATGCGGCCAAAACCGCAGATGATGAAGTGATTTTTTAAATCCGCAATTTGTTTTTGCAATTTTCTTCTCCCGAAAATTTTTTGAATCTCTCCGCTGACCAGCCATTGAACAATAATGCCAACTGTGTAAGTTCCGACACTGATGCCCAGAATAATTATCACCACCGTAATACTTCGACCCACCTTGGTCAGCGGCGCGATCTCGGAAAATCCCACCGTTGATATGGTGATGATGGTCATGTAAAAAGCATCAAAGAAAGGCATGCGTTCAAAATAATAGTATCCGATGGTGCCAAAAGCGATGAGTGCCGCCAGCATCATCAGTGAATAACGCAGCTTTCTGCTGTCCATTTCTGATCCCTTGTCCACTTATAGTTATGAATTATAAAACGGCAAAATCCAATGAAGAATTCTGCCGCTTGATATACGCATTTTTGCGGGAAACTCGAATATGATTCTAATAAAATGTGTCCCTATTTTACAATGGTTTATTCTCCTTCTTCGATATCGTAGCGGACCATTTCCACCCCCGAGCTTTTCACCCGCTATTCCTCGACCACTTCAAAGGATTCAACTTTAATCAGTTTATATTCATCGGTTCCATCCGATTGGGCCACAACTTTTAACTGCCCAACCACTTTCACCTTTTGGGCGACATAATTGAGTACCAGATCATCCCCTACCGCGTTGTGCTCAACTTCGTAGATCTCGTTGTCTGCGACGATCTGTTGGTTGTCATTTACCTCACCGACAAGGGTTACCGTGTTGGCTGCCACAGGCGCAGCTATCAGACAAACGGTGGTTAATATAAGGAAAACGCCTATCAGTAGTCTACTCATGGTTTATTCTCCTGCATTTCAAAATCTTGATTGCAATGATGGTTCCAGGCAGGTGGTAAAAACATCTGTTGAACCGATATACTCACTTGACCTGGCCCATCCCATAAAACGACTAACGTTCCGATCAGTTCACATAGAGCAACTGCCGTGCCAAGTTTATAATATATTGATTTTATAGAAAAAATAGACAAAGCCGAATTAAAACTAGGAATCGCTAATTCTGATCTAAAGCAGAGAACTATTAACTGAAAAATGAAGGGCGGTGAAAATTTAAATAACACATTGAAATTATATAGATATTAGAACCAGATATCATGGTTCCGATTTCTAACCAGGTAGGAATTCAGAGTTCTTTTCAATCCCCCGGATATTTCCAGGCCATCTATATATCTGCCTCGATGACGAACCTGCCGGTTATAACCGCTTTACGCAAAAGGATAATTTTTATATAATAAAAGTTTGCGGCAATTTTATTTATTTGTGGATGGGGAATGGTATGATTGACCATTGGTTTTCAGGAAAGATTATTTTTTCGATCATTTTAATAGTGGTATTCTCGCAATCAGCACATTGTGCCAACACTGAACTCAAAACGGATTATTCCCGCCTGGTGGAGCTTATTAAAATTGAGGATAAACAGCTGCCGCTTTATGTATTTCAGGATTTTGAGAATGATTTTGACGAAGAGAGCCATCGAGCACTTTTAGATCATTTAAATAATCAGCCGGATTTGATTCAGGGTATAAAAACGGAACTGGGTGAAAAATCATTGCGATGGCGACTGGCGGATCTCGAATACCGGGTATTGTTCGTACCCGAAAAAAGAACAGAATATGCAGCCTTATATGAGAGTTACTGCCGGGACGTGGTAAATGATCTCCTGGAAATGACGAATTTGGAAAATCCCATTAACGACATACGGACCCTAACAAGGGGAGAGCCAGATATTTCAGAAGACCATGGCGTGAGTGCATTTTTGGTTCACAACCTGGTAAAAGAATTCAGCGGCACCTACATTTTTTTTAATCAAACGCAAAAAAAGGTAAAAATCCAGCTGGAAGGGAAAGTATTTTCAGGGGAAGTTGGCTTTTATTCAACGGATTTAAAAATTAAGGAAGATGGATCGTTTGAGTTTGTCAACGATAACTATACCATCTGGCAAAACAGCGCCAAAAACCCCTATACTGCCCTGATGGTGCCGGTGGAAGAGACCCTGCACATTGCGCTGAGAGAACACACCCAGCAGGCCATATTAAACAACCTTGAAAAAAAAGCCGTCAAGGATTTAAGGGGCGCCCGAAAAATCATAGAGGACTGGGTCTCTGTGGAAGAGGGGATTGTCGGCGGTCTGGTTCACTCCCTGATGCCCCGAATATTAGATAATTATCTGGACCCCGTCCCGTCGCGTTTGGTTGAAAAGGATCTGGAAACGAAAAGCCAATTAATAAAATACAGATACCTGAAAAGGGGCATCGAGGTCGTAGAGGACCTGGGGTGTCAAAAAGCCCTTCAACTGTATAAAACGGATCCGGGGAAATTCAGGGATATGCTGATTTAGCTGCATACTCTTTCAACCCGACTATTTCATGGCCCTAACAAACAGACAAAGGGCATTCTCTGTTTGGGCCAGGGGCGTGAATCATTGGAATTGAATTAAAATGGGGGGATACTCCCCCCCATTTTATACATCGATGGTTTGTGATAATGATTATTCTTCGATAACGGTAAAGGAGGTAATCGTAATCATTTTCCCATCATCACCTTCCATGACGGTTCCCATTACCTGAATTTTTTTGCCAACATGCTCCATTAATTCTTCACCCTTTTCGTTATCTGCCACCTCATAAACGGTACCGGCATTGTCTACAATTTGATTTTCATCGTTGACAGTGCCGACGATTGTGACATCCCCGCCGATAGCGAATCCCGCGAACATGGAGACAAAACCAATAATCAATATACCCGTTAAAAATCTTTTTGTGTTTTTATGCATTTTGACACCTCCATTGTTTAATCTTGATAATGTTTTTTCCTCGTGCTCTTTTAACGATACCGCTGACTTCGACGACCTGCCTCAACTGGCCCTTTAGTTTTACGGATAGTTCCTGATCCTCTACCAGGTACTCATTTTCATCATCCGTGGCGATTGCCACGGACACCACATTTCCTTTTTTGTCCCAATTTACCGGGATGAGAATGCCTTTAACATTAAACATGATAATACCGGCCAAAGAGTTTCTGTGAGTGCAAGCCGTGATTCAGTGATGAACAATATAGCAATACGCATGCCAAACTGCAGATATGCTTAATTACAATGGGTTTTGGATTTGGATCCACCGGGTTCCAGAACTTAAAGTTCCTGTACTAAAGAAAAGTTTATATCTAAGCACTCAGGGGGGAAGCCTTTAATATCCCGATAACAAATGAAAAAGGATTACCAGGAAATGCCAATTCCGAATTACCGCCATTCCAGAATCAAAAGTTCTGATTTTTGGTTGGGGTCCGGGCCCATGTTTTGACATGAACTCTTCTTTTCGAATTCCATAACAGATGAGCAAAACTGTGCTCTTGGTTTGAGAAGCAAAGCAGGTGTTTTCGGAATTTTGATTTCCCGATTCATAATTATTATAATTCCAAGGTGTTATATTAAGAAGTGTGAGGATCGAAGCAGATTTATTAAAGACAAATAAAAAAAAGCAGAATTCAAAATTCCTAAAGAGATTTTGATTGGAAGTAATTATTATATATTTCAGCATGTTATAAATTTGGCACACGGGTTGCTTTATGTATCAGTACGCGATATGGAAAACATGCGAAATTAAATCATAACGGAATTTTATTGAGCTCAGGCCTTGACTGATATCTTCGTAACGGTGGCTCTCCTATGGCGAGCCACTCTTTTATTTCATCTGGTATAAATGAAACCAAAAAGAGAGTTGAATATGATACATGATGATAAACCCTTCAATTTGCTTGACGGCGCCACGCGGTGAATCGATCGAGATCTTCCAGGAGGTCGGCCGGCAGTGTAAAATTGCTTCCGATACTTCATTGCCGCTGGATGAGCGTTTGGAAGCCTACGAGGATGTCTTTGATTCCGAAGTCGGAGACACCTCTCTGGTTCGCGCCCGCAACATCGAGCGGGAAGTGGGTCTGCGCCAAATATTTCTAAAATTTGAAGGCGGCAACCCCACCGGGACCCAGAAGGATCGGATCGCCTTTGCCCAGGCCATGGATTCCATGCGGCGCGGATTTGACACCATCAGTGTTGCAACCTGCGGCAATTATGGGGTCGCCACGGCCCTGGCTGCCAGTTTTGCCGGATTGCAGTGCCGGATATTTATCCCGGAGAACTTTCACACCAAGCGCATCAAGGAGATGTTGGACCTGGGGGCGCAAATCACCCGCGTTCCGGGAGATTATGAAAAAACGGTGGTCGTATCAAGCGACATCGCCCGAAGGGAAGAATATTATGATGCCAATCCCGGAGGGAGCAATACACTTACCCAACTGCGCGCCTACGGTCAAATAGCCTATGAAATTTACGATGAATTGCGGGATGCCCCGTTTGCGGTGGCCGTCCCGGTTTCCAACGGCACCACCCTGGCCGGGATTTACCGGGGATTTTTAAGTCTTTACCGCCGGGGCAAAACCTCGCGCATGCCCCGCATGGTCGCCGGGTCGTCGTTTCGCAAAAATCCCATTGTCCATGCCTTTTTAAAAAACATGCCCTCCTGCGAGGACCTGAACCCCGACAAGATTCATGAAACCCATATCAATGAACCACTCATCAACTGGCATTCCATCGATGGGGACCAGGCGCTGGACGGCATCCGCCAGACCAAGGGCTGGGCAGCCGACGCCTCGGACAAAGCCATGCGGACCTATTCCAGTTTGATTCGCCAAAAAGAAGGATTGCAGGTTTTACCCGCATCCACGGCCGGGTTGATTGCCCTGATGGACCAACACAAAAAAGAACCGTTGCCCAATGACCGCTATGTCGTCGTTTTAACCGGGAGGAAATCATGAATGAATTACCAGAAGGCAATGCCATCATTTACTGCGAGGGCGCTTTTAACACAACCAACGGCAAAACCGCTCACGGCCTGGTGCGGTTCACGAATCGCTATCGGGTACTTTCTGTTATCGATTCACGCTATGCCGGTCAGGATGCCGGCGAAGTATTGGACGGTAAGGCCAACCAAATTCCGATATTCAAGTCGCTGGATCAGGCGGTGCGACAGGCTGACAGCAGCGCTCATCCAGCCACTCATTTTGTTGTGGGCCTGGCGCCGGACGGCGGCCGTCTTCCCGCGAGTGCGTACAAGGATGTCGGCAGTGCCATCTCCTTTGGTTTGAATGTGGATTGCGGCCTGCATGATTATCTCTCTGAAGACCCGGAGATGATGAAACTTGCCGTCAAAGACCGCGTCAAAATTCGGGATATCCGCAAGCCGCCGCCGATCAATGAGCTCCATTTTTTCAGCGGACGGATTGAAGAGGTGCGATCTTTGAAGATCGCTGTGCTGGGAACCGATTCGGCCATCGGCAAACGCACCACGGCCTGGCTGATGGTAAACGGTCTCAGACAGGCAGGTATCTCAGCAGAGATGATCGGCACCGGCCAGACGGCCTGGATGCAGGGTGCCCGGTACGGGATCATCATGGATTCACTGGTCAACGATTTTGTGGCCGGTGAAATCGAACATGCCGTCTGGCAGGCCTGGGACGAGAAAAAGCCGGAAGTCATTGTCATTGAGGGACAGGGCAGCCTGATGAACCCGGCCTATCCCGGCGGATTTGAAATTCTGGCGGCCGGCCGCCCCGACATCATCGTCCTTCAGCATGCACCGGCGCGCTTGGAATACGACGGCTTTCCGGGTTATCCCATCCAGCCCCTGGCACAGCAAATCGAGGTCATTGAGCTGCTCTCTGGAAAACCCGTGGTGGCTGTAACCATCAACCATGAGAACCTGTCCGCCGAGCAGGTTCCGCTGGTTTGCAGTGCCATCCAACAGGTCGTTGGGCTGCCGGCATTCGACGTGCTCAGAGACGGCCCCCAGGAATTGATATCGTTTTTAGCCGCCTTTTTAAAAAAGGTAGAAACGCATGCCTGATAAAATCAATCAAAAAAAGCGAACTAAAAGCAAAGGCGCTAAGGGCCTGAACGAACCGTTTTCTGTTCTAACCGTTTTCGATCGGCTCGAAGTCGGACCGGTCAGGTTGGAGCCCAAACGGTTGATAGCGCCTTATCGGCTGTACATCGATGGACAGGAGCACCGCACGGAGCTTATCTACCGCTATGAGCAAACCGTATTTGAACCTTCGGAGCCCGAATCCCAGAACCTGGCGGACATGATCGCCGCCCAGGTGGCGCTTAACTACGGTCTTTTTTGCCGCACGATGGTGTTTCACGGGCGCTACGACGATGCCGACCGGCGGTTTATAAGGGATATGGCCGAAAATACCGCCCGGGAAATCTATGTAAAAAAATTTTTGGAACCCAATCCGTTTCTGGTCGGTGAAGCCGCCGATTTACCGCCGGTGAAACAGACGAAATATCTCCAGGCCGACCTTGTTTTTTCTGCGGCCAAAGGCGACAAATCCGGATTACAGTGGAAGCTGTGGGCCACGGATAAAAACAGTCACGCCGTCCTTTCCAGCGGCGGCAAAGACAGCCTTTTGAGCTACGGGTTGCTCAATGAGATCGGGCGCGAGGTTCATCCGATTTTTGTCAATGAATCCGGCCGCCACTGGTTTACGGCTTTAAATGCCTACCGTCATTTTAAACAAAATGATACCAACACCGCCAGGGTGTGGACCAACTCCGACCGGCTGTTTGCCTGGATGCTGCGCCGGATGCCGTTTATTCGTCAGGACTTCGCCGATGTTCGATCCGATCAGTATCCCATTCGCCTGTGGACCGTGGCGGTTTTTCTGTTCGGGGTGCTGCCAATACTGCGCAGGCGGGGCATCGGGCGGCTGATTATCGGCGACGAATACGACACCACCGTTCGCAAAACCATTTACGGAATCTCCCATTATGACGGACTGTACGATCAAAGCATTTTTTTCGACCATGCCCTGTCGCGCTATTTCATGCGCAAGGGCTGGTCCGTGAGCCAGTTTTCCCTGCTGCGGCCGCTGTCGGAGCTGATGATCGAGAAAGTTTTAGCGCAGCGTTATCCGCAGCTGCTGCAGCATCAGATTTCCTGCCATGCGGCCCACCAGGAGAAAGAGCGCATTTATCCCTGCGGAAAATGCGAAAAATGCCGCCGGATCGTCAGCATGCTGCTGGCCCTGGACAAAGACCCGCAGCAATGCGGCTACCGGGAATCTCAGATTGAGGCCTGCCTGAAAGGCTTCACAACCCGGGGCGTTTCCCAGGAAACACCTGCGCTCCGGCACCTCGGCTTCATTCTCGGTCAAAAGGGTTTGATTGATATCTCGCAGGATCAAAAAAAGTTTTTCAAGGAAACGCCTGAAATTCTCAAACTGCGCTTCGATGCCACAAATTCGCCTTTAAACGCGATACCCATGGATTTACGGCAGCCGATCCTGGATATATTGCAAGATAATTCCTCGGGAGCACTCCGTCGCAGCGGGCGCAGGTGGGTCCAGTTCGATCCGCTTAAAGATCCGGCCCTCCACCAGCCTTATCCCTTTGAGCTGGATACCACGCCAAACGGAACAGCGGCGGCCGATCCGGCCAACCCGTCTTCGCCTTCGAGCTATTTATGGGGAGAGCTGACCTGGCCGGATGCCGCCAGCCGCTTGAAGGAAGTGGACATCGCCCTGCTGCCGGTGGGTGCCATCGAACAACACGGCCCCCACCTGCCGCTGGATACCGATGCCTTTGATGCCGATTATCTGGCCCGACGCGTGGCCGACGCCTGCAGCGATCCCAAACCGCTGGTGCTGCCGCCTGTCTCTTACGGAGTGTCCTATCACCATGAAAGCTTTGAGGGAACCATCAGCATCTCCAATGACACCCTGGCCCGGTTGATTTATGAAATCGGTATGAGTGCGGCCCGCAACGGCATCAAGAAATTTGTGATTATCAACGGACATGGCGGCAACAGTCCGGCCCTGAATCATGCGGCCCAGATGATCAACCGCGATGCCCATATTTTTGTCTGCGTCGACACCGGAGAAACCAGTGATATCGATATCGACCATCTGATTGAAACCCCCAATGACGTCCATGCCGGTGAGATTGAAACCAGTACCAGCCTGGCCGTGCGGCCCCACCTGGTGAAAATGGATCAGGCCCCAAAATCAGTTCCCAGGTTTTCCAGCCGCTATCTGGATTTTACCTCCAAACGCGGTGTCCTGTGGTATGCGCACACCCGCCGAATTTCAAGTACGGGTGTGATGGGGGATCCCACCATTGCCAGTGCCGAAAAGGGGCAAAAGATCTGGGAGTTAATGATCGCTCACCTGGTTGCCCTGGTGGAAGATTTAAAGCAGATGTCCCTGGCGGAAATCCATCATCGAAGGTACTAATCGTGAAAATCACCGCACCTTGAGACCTGGCCGGTCAAGATGCGACTGGCTGAGCCCTATACCATTGCCTATGAGACGATCGATTCGTGCACCAATGTCTTTTTGCGGATCGAGACCGACCGGGGGCCTGTCGGATACGGATGCGCCGCCCCGGATGCCCAGGTCACCGGGGAAACCCCCGAGACGGTCAGTCGGATCTGTGACGATACGATAGCGCCGGTGCTGCTTAAATCCGATCCCCTGCGCATCGCGGTGCTGACCGAAAAACTGAAACCGCTGCTGGCGGACCATCCATCGGCCGTGGCCATGGTGGATATGGCTCTGCTACGATATCCTCGGGTAAATTGCCCAATGCCGGTCTACAAACTTCTGGGCGGATTTCGCACCCGCATCAAAACCAGTGTCACCATCGGCATCCTGTCCTCTGGAGGAAACCCTCGCCAGGGCAGAAGAATTTGTGGCTCAGGGGTTCAGGGCCCTGAAAATAAAAGGCGGCCTGAATGTTGAAAATGACATTGAGATGCGTGCTAAAGCTCCGGGAGGCCCTCGGCAACAAAATCGAATTGCGATTTGATGCCAATCAGGGATACTCCAGAACCGGAGGCCCTGCGTTTTGTGGAGCGTACCCGCAGGGCCAGACTGGAATTGATCGAGCAGCCGACCCCCAAAAAGGATCTGGATCTTCTGGGCCGGATTACCGCAAGGTGCCCCTTCCGGTGATGGCCGACGAGAGTATTATGAGCCTGCGAGATGCCTTTCGACTGGCCCGGCAAGGACCTGGTGGACATGGTCAACATCAAATTGATGAAAGTCGGCGGTATTTCACGAGGCCCTGCGGATCAGCGTGGTTGCCCGGGCGGCCAATCTGGAGGTCATGGTCGGATGCATGGATGAAGCGGCTTTGGGGATCGCCGCCGGTCTGCACTTTGCTCTGGCGCGGCCCAATGTGGCCTATGCGGATCTGGACGGGCATCTGGATTTGATCGGACGACCCTTCGCCGGGGCCGTGATTCTGAAAAACGGAATTCTTATATCCCACCGGCAAACCCGGGATAGGATTTGATCTGGAAAGTTAAATGATGACTAAAAAAATTAGACCCTTGAGCATTAACCGTTTTATGGAACCTGCTGCTTATCATCGTGCGGCTGTGTTCTGTGCGCCGCCGCCATTAAAGGGATTCTGATTCCCAAGGAGTTTCTGGCCGGCGGTGTCACGGGACTGTCGCTTCTGATACATTATGTTCTGCCGTCGCTGCCGCTGGGGGTGATCTATTTCATGCTGAATATTCCGCTGTTTGTCATCGGCTGGATGTTTGTCGGACGCCGGTTCTTCCTGTACAGCGTTGCCGGGGTGATCATCTTTTCGGCCGTGATGTTTCTGCCGTTTCCCCTTATCCCGATCAATGATATGATTCTGGCGCGCTTTAACAGCAGGCATTATTACCGGTGTGGGATCAGGAATCATTTTGAGATCGCTGGGGTCGGCCGGCGGGCTGGACATCCTGTCGGTCATTTTATTCAAGAAGATTCTCCATCCGGCCGGGCACCTTCGTGCTGGCTTTTAATGCGCTGCTGTTAGCGTTGCGGCCTTTCGTATCCCGTTGGAAATGGTTATATACACGTTGATTTTTATGTATGTGACCTCCTACTGTGTAAACATGGTGGTCATCGGGCTGAGCCAGCGCAAGGCGATTATGATCATTTCGCCTCAGTGGCAGGCAATCTCGGACGAAATCATGGAAACGCATGCAGCGCGGGGTCACCGATGGTGCGGGGTGAGGGCGGCTACACCGGCCAGGAAGTGCGTATCCTTTATTCGGTCGTCACCTTCAGCGAGCTTTCGCGGTTTAAACAGATGATCAAAAATATCGATCCCCAGGCCTTCGTCGTCGTCACCGAAACCCTGGAGGTTATGGGCAAAGGCATCGGTAATCAGCCGCACTGGTAAAATGTAAGGAGGCAATTATGGTTATAAACATCATATTTATAGCCCTGATTGCAGTGGTCCTGATTTTTGTGGTTCAAAACACCCAGGTGGTGGAATTTCGATTTCTGGTCTGGACCATTTCACTGTCGAGAGCATTAATGCTCTTTGGGGCTCTGGCTATTGGGGTTGTGGCCGGATGGATTTTAAAGCCTCCGAAGGCCAAGCAAGCAAAGAGACTTAAACATTAAATATCCGGTGGAAATTTTATTTCCGGCAGA
Organism: uncultured delta proteobacterium; assembly: GCA_963766255.1. Taxonomy (GTDB): domain Bacteria; phylum Desulfobacterota; class Desulfobacteria; order Desulfobacterales; family JAFDCJ01; genus JAFDCJ01. The sequence continues at coordinate 12,092 of CAVXZZ010000021.1, read as the reverse complement.
TTTCCTTTTACTATTCTGCTGTGTTTTTCATATAATTAGGATCAAAGAGATAGAGGGGCCGGAAAATAGGTGCGCCTCCCGATTGATGATCTCTTTCGCGAACGCTGAGGAGCGGCACCGGGCAGCGGCGAAACATTTTTTCAGCTGTCGAACCGAATAAAATCCCGGCCAGATCGCTTCGTCCTTTGGCCCCCATGATCACCATATCGACGTGCTCTTCTTCAGCGGCAATTATTAACTCGATGAAAGGGATTCCCGTCCTGATCACTACCCTGTGGGTGATATTGGCGCAGCTTGCCTTCTGAATCAAATTCTGCATTTTTTCAGATTTTTCGCTTTTGAGTTTACTGATGTAATCATCCACCGACAGGTTTTCTGAATGATAAACAAACGCTTGCTTGATGGCATTGATATCTCGCTTATTGATGACGTTGACAAATACCAATTGCGCTTTTAAATCCTCGGCAATACCTCTGGCATATTTAGCCATTTTCACTGAATAAACCGAAAAATCGACAGCCACCATTATCTTTTTAATTCTACTCATTGCGCCGCACCGTAGCTGGATGAAACCATTAGAAGGTATGAGACGAGTAGCGAAAGTAATTTCTAACTCAGCCGCAAGTGATAACAACTACTCAAATAATAATGACCGAGTTCTCACTATCTCCATACGGGGTGGGTACCGATTTATCGGCATCTGTTTCATTTTCCCAGGTCTTTTTGTCCAGCAGATATCGAAACTGGTATTCTCTGCCCGGTTCAAGTTCTAAAGTCGTCGTAAATGCGCCACTTTTTAACTTTTTCATAGGAGTAGAAAAGACTGCCCAGTTGTTAAATTCACCCACAATGTGAGCAGTTTTCGCTGAGGTACCCATTTCCTCAGGAATCCGAAAGGTCGCTTTGCATAACGGCCTACTTTTTAGGTATTGCTTTCTGATACTCATTTTTGCCTCCCTGTTTCGATAAAAGAATAGGCTGCCTGACGCTTTTGTATGTTCCCTTTATTTATCCTTCCCACCGTGACCGAACGATAAAAAGGGGGCGATCGACCTGGTTTAAAATACCGGCGGCAACACTGCCGTAAAAAATGCGGGCAAGCCCCCCCCGTCCGTGGCTCGTCATTGCGATGAGGTCTACATCTTCAGTGTTGGCGGCCTCAATTATCTTTTCTACAACCGGTCCATGGGCAACCAGCGTTTCGCAGGCAATACCTTTATCCCGGAATCTGGATGCAATTCCTTCAAGGTACAATTCGTTATCTTTCAATTTGGCGTTGAAAGCGTCCTCACTGCGGTTAATATATGTTTCTCCAATACCATCGGCGTAGATATGTTCGATAACCATGATAAGGACGACAGTTGCCTTAAACCGGCCCGCCAGCTCTCTCACATGGGGACGTATCATTTCCGCTCTTTTTGATCCGTCTAAAGGAACCAGGATTTTCTCATACACGGTTAACCTCCTTTCTTAATTTATAGTTGTTGACAGGCGTTTTGAAGAACCATGGGCGGCAGGCTAATTTTCCCCTGCGGTGAACTTATAAGAGCAAAGTATGTGCCAAGTGGAGGACGATCCGGAGGTGAGTTTTCTGATTCAGGAGAGTTCAAATAGGCGGACTGCAAATTTAGGTTAAATATCAAAGTGTTTGCACACTAGATGAAATAGTTTTTTTCTACAACGCGATTACTTTTTTTGCGGACGGTTAAGGCTGGAGGATAATAGGAGCTGATAGAAATTAAAAACCAGATAAACGGGTTCTGACTTTTTATTTCAACCAGAACCGGGAATTCTATTTCAGCTCAAATTCGAAGTACAGGTTTTCTTTGGAATCCGCATCTGCCAGAACCTCTTTGAGCAAAAGTTTAGCTGTGATTACGGAATCGGTTGGTTTAACTGTAATAAGGTTTGTGCTCATCCAACATTTAACCAGCGTCATCCATCCTCCTGATTACTTAAACTCTCTGAATTAATATTCAGGACCATCACCGAAATCTTCAAGATCATCTTCATCCATTTGGGTATCAAAACGGGTTTTTATTGACAGACGGTGGTTTTTTTTGTTTATCAGGTTCTATCACTAAATAATTGACAATATTCCATTTAGGCACCTGAAATGAAATCCGTTTTGATTATTTCTCCCAAAGAAGGCGAAGCCAGGTTGATTCGTGAATCTTTACCTTCGGATTATCAAGTGGAGAATGTGGATAGCATCACAAATGCGCTTGACTTGCATCGCCAACGCTCCTTTGATGTAATTTTTGCTGATTTAAAATTGCTGCGAGATAATTCTGAAACAGAGACTGTTGCCGAGGCGATCAAGCTCTTCAAAGAAATGAATCCGCTGGCTGAGGTTTTGATATTATCAGCAAAAGCATTCATCCGTGATACCGTCAAAGCCGTCAAGGCCGGCGCCAGCGCCTACCTGACCTACCCCATCGACCCATCCGAAGTCCGGCTTGTCATTGAATCGGCAGCCGAATCTCACACAAAAAATTTGGAGCTGGATTATTTAAGAGGTCAATTCTGGAAACCCGAATGGCTTGATATCATCAATTCACGCGATAGCGGCATGCAGGATGTTTTCAAAAAAATACGTTCTGCTGCTCCGACCCGGGCCAGCGTGCTACTTATCGGTGAGACCGGCACCGGCAAAGGTTTGCTGGCACGAATGATCCATATTCATAGCAACCGCTGTGATAATCCGTTTATCAGTGTCCACTGCGGCGCAATTCCGGACACGCTTCTGGAAAGCGAACTATTCGGGCACGAAAAAGGCGCTTTTACCGGTGCTGTGCGCAAAAAACCGGGCAAATTTGAAATGGCACGCAACGGCACCATCTTTTTAGATGAGATCGGCACCATAACTCCCCAGGCCCAGATCAAGTTATTGCAGGTGCTGCAGGACGGCACCTTCAGCCGTGTCGGTGGTGAAGAGGTATTGCAAACCGACGCCAGGGTGATTTCCGCCACCAACGCTGATATTGCCGGGATGAGCGAGCGGGGCGAGTTCAGAAAAGATCTGTATTATCGTCTGAACGTTTTTCCGGTTGAAATACCCCCGCTCAGGGAGCGCGTTGAGGATATTTTTCAGATTGTTGAAGTGTTTTTAAAAAAGCTGAAGCAAAGATATGAGAAGAACATCCAATCTGTCCATCCGCAGGTTCTGCAGGCGTTTAAAAACTACCCGTGGCCCGGCAACATCCGTGAACTGGAAAACGTGATGGAACGGGCCTGTATTCTGGAAACGACAAATGTGTTGACACCCGAGAGTTTCCCCATCGGGCTTTTCGAATCCGGGAATGCGCATGCCGTGTTACCGGTCCGTGACCACCTTCCGCTGGCAGAAGCCCGCAGGCATGTCGTCGAAGATTTTGAGCGCCAGTATTTCAAAACGCTGTTCACCCGCAGCAAAGGCAGGGTCAATCGTGCAGCGGAGGATGCCGGCATCACCTCCCGCCAGTTTAACAAGCTGATGCTTAAATACGGCATCCAGAAAGACGCTTTTAAAGACTGAAATTTACCTCGAAATGCCTGGCAGCCTATTCGCCAAATCACTAAAACTGTAAACAGTTACGATCATTTTCTCTTCCCTTTATTTTTCCAATTTTCCCATCGATTATTCTATCAGTTTCCAGTCTTTCATTGAAACCCGAACTATGAGTTCTGATTTTGAAATTATCAGAACAGCAGGTTCGGATCATCAAATTAGACATATTTTCAGTATAATAGAATCTTGCATAATCAATTTAGTGGTAGAAAATCTGATAAAGCAGTTTAAGTCGTGAATTCTGTGTTCTTACAGAGAGTTATATTTTAAAAAATTTGATAATAATAACGGAGTGTTATTAATTTGGCACGGGCCATGCACTACTATCACAGTCAAACAAAAAAAGTAGAATTTGGTTAATGAAACAGAAGAAAGGAGGGATCCGCAATGATAATTAAACGCTTGTTTGACTTGCCAAATTATAGCTGGAGGGGTGCTTTTGATGACCTGGAACGAATGCGGCGAGAAATGGACAGCCTTTTCGGTCAGGTTGCCGGGAAGGCATACTGGCCGGACCATGCCGGTGTTTTTCCCCTGGTTAATGTTGCCGAGGATCAGGACCATTTTTTCATCCGGAGTGAAATCCCAGGCATGAAAAGCGAAGAAATAAACATTTCTGCCATCGGCAGAAATTTATCCATTTCCGGAGAACGGAAAATTGCTTCAGAAGGTGAAAATGTGAAATATCACCGGCGTGAGCGCGAAGACGGCAAATTTAGCCGTGTCATTGCCTTGCCAAGCGATATCCAGGTCGACAAAATCGAGGCCGGTTATATCGACGGGATCTTGAGAATTAATATACCCAAATCCGAAACGGCCAAACCAAAGCAGATTGCAGTAAGCTAATATCTTAAAAGGACTCATTTTATTACAGGAGGTAAAAATTATGGCTGAATCGAAAGAACTTCAGGCCAAAGGAAAAGTGGAGGTCCCCGCTTCCGCAGAACTGACCAAGCCGGGACCTGTGTTTATACCCAATGTGGATATTTTCGAAACCGAAAAGGAAATCATTATGCTGGCGGATATTCCGGGCGTCAAAACAGAGGATCTGGTGATCGACCTGCGGGACGATACGCTGACATTCACCGGGGAAGTGAAACAAACCGGGCGCCCTGATGCCGAAGTCATTCTGAGTGAATATCAGGTTGGCAGCTACTATCGACAATTCAAACTGGCGGAGATGATCGACCAGAAAAAAATTGATGCCGCACTGAACAACGGTGTCCTAAGGCTTACCCTTCCAAAGATTGAGAAGGCCATGCCGCGCCAGATTACGGTTAAAGCGGGATAATGTCTTTTTTAACCGTTCTATAATTAGAGTCGGACCATAATTCTTTAATTCACCAATGCCGGGATTATAGATCATCTTTATCCCGGCATTAATCTTATTGAAAAGGAATTAATTAGTAGCCGGATTTTCTGACAGGTACGCTTCGATAAAAACATTCACGGCATTTTCAAAATCCTCCCGGATGAGGGCCAATCGCCTAAATCCCACCGATTCGGTCTGCCAGGTGATGGCGTAGGCCGTCACATCCGGGTTTCGTTGCAGCGAAACCGGCTGGCGAAGGTTGAGCCGGATCGCATAAACAAGCCTTGCTTTAGGATCGAACCGTTCTATTTTGTCTTCTGTCGAAGTTGTAAACGTCTTTTTGGGAGGTTCGGGATCTAGAAATTTCACCCTTACATTGAGGATGCCTTCCGTTTCGGGCCGCTCAGATGCTTCCTCAGGGATAACCTTAATACCGGATTTTTCAAGCTGACGTTCGACAGTCGCCTGCAACACGGCTTCTGTCAGGCTGACCTTCGCAAGCTCGGAAGTCCACTCACGCTCAAATGTGTGAACTTTTACGACAATGGTCTTTATGCCGCGCAGACTCGCCCGGTCCCTGGCCCGATCGTCGGCATGGCAGATAAGAGCCAACATTAAAGAAAGTAACAGGCAAGCAAGCAGATACCGAAATGGGCGTCGTTTGGTTTTCATTTTCAATCCTCCATCGCGGATTCCGGTCTTGTGCCAATTCTGGTCTTTTGGCAAGAAATCTATTTTCACAGGATTCACCCTTTGGAAGCGAGATGGTCACGCCTTGCTAACCTTAACTTGTTATTAGGTTTTAAATACAGATAGGAAGGCCTTTTTCGCTGCTGAAAGAGCGGTTTGGTTTTTAATGATACTTTTTAATTCTCCGGGATCCAGATGTATCGCACCACAGTTTTCATTTACACAAATATCGATTTTAACCTTGCCCTCATCAATTTCAGCCAGGCTTTTTGTACCACAGCGAAAACAGTGGTACTTATGCTCGTCACAATATTTTTGAGTTGCTTCCAGAGTTGCCTTTTTTCTCAGATCCCTGAGTAATTTTTGATCTCGCTCTGCAAAGTGTGATTCTTCAGATTCTCTTTTGTGCAGCATTTTAACCGAAACTCGTTTCCCGCTCATAATTTTCTCCTTTCATTTCCCTTTTTTTCATCGTCGAAAATTTCTTCCAGTACGCTAAATTTTTGAATGGCAATCGTCATGTTTCCATCCAGGCGTTCATCTAATCCGTCCCTGGACGGCAATTCTTTTGTACATGAAATTCATCGTTATTTCGTGAGCTAAACTGTTGTGCACCACCCTGTAGACTTCTTCCGCACTGGTATAAATAGCGATTTCAATGATTCCGCCATTTTTATCCCAGCTATACGGCAATATGATGCCGGTGACGTCGGCCGGTGTCGAGATTGGTTTACCTGTGGGTTTCATTTTTGGTCTGATTCAGGTGATCGCTTCACTTGTCTATACAAATTGATGGAAATATACTTTCAATTATAGGGCAGAGCAAGACGTGTGCCATACTTACCGGACAGGTTATAAGGGCCAGTCATTTTCATGTGAAATTTTTGGGTTGAGAGCGAATTTCGATTTGATATCAACATCTAAGCGGCGTTCTTTTTTTGTCGGCTTAATTTGAATCCGATTGAATCCAACGAATTGAACGTCGATTGGAGCGAATGAACGCCTCAAATTCAGAAAAATCAGTTCTTGTTTTTCACGTTCACCAGAACTATGAGTTCTTTTATTTGATACTCCCGTTATAGCTTCTTGCTTGAATTTCAAGCTATTCTGGAAATTCTTATTGCGGCCCACAAGATTTTTTCTAATTTCCTTAGTACGTTAACTCTTATGAAGCCCACACTTACCCTTGTGGGATACAATCCGATACAGATTTGGCATGGCTATTGCGAAACTGATCCTTAGCAAGTGAGGTTCGACATGCCCGAAAATCAGGCAAACGTTCAACCGCAACCACCTTCTTTAAGGGAATTGATTAAATCGAACGATACCGCTCATATCGAGGAAAAGAAGATGGCCGAATTGATGAGAATCTCCCTGTCCGGCTTACCGGGTGATATCATGGGCAGATTAAGAGAGATTGATAAGGGACAGAGGGAGACGACCGGGGCATATACCAATGGAATCAAAAACCTTGCAATATGACCGGGCGATGGATATTGTTAGGCAACCAAGGGAAGTGTTTGGAAAACAGCACCAGAGAGTTACTGGAAAATGAAAGATGGAAATCTCCGCACTGATTAAAGGAATGATCGGCTGGAAAGCAATGGTGGATATCGTCCTGATTGCTGCCGGATTGTTCTTTTTGTATCACACCCTGATTCGTCTCGGCACCTGGAGGATCGTGGCCGGCATCGTGCTTGCCGCCTGCCTGTTCCTGATTGCCCATCTGGTAGACCTCAAAGGCCTGGAGTGGATTTTCGGCAACTTCAGCCAGGTGGCCGTCGTCGCCCTGGTCGTTATTTTTCAACCGGAGCTCCGAAAAATATTCGAACGGGCCGCATCGGTCAGGCGATCTAAAATTCATGATGCCGGTGGTGAACTGCCCCGGATGATTGTGGATTCCCTGGTCAAACTGGCCGCCCAGCGCCGCGGTGCCATAGTGGTCTTTCCCGGCAAGGAACCCTTACAGGAATGGCTCTCCGGTGGCTTCAAACTTAATGCCAGCCCCAGCTTACCGCTCATCATGAGTATTTTCGATCCGAACTCACCGGGTCACGATGGCGCCCTGATCATAGAAAACGGAAAATTTACGCGTTTTGGGGTGCGCTTGCCCGTCTCCCAGAGCTCAAAGCTTCCGGATGAACTCGGCACCCGCCATCATGCGGCTATGGGTTTGACCGAAAAGTCGGATGCACTTGCCATTGTCGTTTCCGAAGAACGGGGAAAAATTTCGATATTTGACAATGGTAAGTATCGGCAGGTGGATGACCCGGAAAAACTTGTGAAGAGTTATTCTTACGCATTGGAAGCAAGCATCGGCGTATTTCTTCGAATTTCCCGAAAGCAGGAAGCGCAGGTTGGTGTTTTTGCAGATGTTTGTCAGTTTGACCCTGGCGGTTTTTTTCTGGTCGTCGCTCATGATTGTTCAGGGAGAAATGCTGGAAAAAATCGTGACGGTGCCGGTGGAGTATACCACCTCACCGGAGAATCTTATTCTGGTGGGAGACAAGCAACAGGAAGTCCGGCTGCATCTGGCCGGTTCCAAATCAGATCTTGCTTCCGTCAACCCGGGTCAGATGAGCGCAAAAATTGATTTATCCAAGGCTGTAGCAGGAAAGCAAACCTTCCTCATCACCAAGGAAAATATGCGCTTGTCCCGAGGCATCCAATTGCTGGATGTGGTACCCTCATCTGTTGAACTAACCCTTGCAGAGATCGTGGAGCACGAAGTAACCGTCCAGCCGCAGTTAGTCGGCAAGCTTCCCGGCGGTCGAAAAATCCAATCCATTGAATTAAAACCTGCGAAACTGAAAGTCTTCTCCCCGGTGGCCAATGGCCAAAACAAATCCGTGAACGTCATGACCACCCCCATCTACCTGGAAAGCATTTATGAAGACACCAAGCTTTACTGCAAAATAATCGCACCGCCGGCGATGCATCCATCAGAAAAGCGCTGGCCGGATATCGAGGTGATAATTACGGTGAAAAACTGATGGCTCAACAGATAAGGATGGTTTCAAATGACACCCCAGCTGTATGACATTTTAATGATCTTTTTTGCAGGGTTGCTGGTTATGATAAATGGCTTTTTCGTCGCTGCCGAATTTGCTTTGGTGAAAATTCGCAGAAGCCGGGTTGACGAGATGGTTGAAGAAAGACGACCATTTGCGTCGACGGCCGGTTGGCTGGTCGAGCGCCTGGACGCCTCCCTGTCGGCCTGCCAATTGGGAATCACCATGGCATCGCTGGGTTTAGGCTGGATCGCAGAGCCGGCGGTGGCCCATTTGCTCCGGCCCCTTATTCTATCGATTGGCATTACCTCTGAAATCCTGATTCACGGGATTGCGTTTACCATTGCCTTTACAACCATTACGGCCTTTCATCTGGTTTTAGGAGAGCAGGCGCCTAAAATTGCGGCCCTCAGACGACCGGAAACGGCCGTGTTGTGGTGTGCCCTGCCGCTGAAAATTTTTTATTTTCTATCCTATCCTTTCATGGCCGCTCTGAATTCAACCACCGCCTTTTTACTTCGCCGGGCCGGCATCGAAGGGGCCTCGGAGCACGAAATCCCGCACAGCGAGGATGAAATTCGCGCCTTGCTGATGCATGCACACATTGCCGGAGAGTTGAGCCGATCGGAGCACCGCCTGATCAATGCCGTCTTCGAATTTGATGAACTGATCTGCCGGCGCGTCATGCTGCCGCGGGCGGATGTGATTTTCCTGGATGCCAAGCAGTCGCTTTCGGAAGCAATTGATATTTTTCATCAAACGAAACATACGCGCTATCCGGTCTGCGAGGGCTCTCTGGATAAAGTTGTTGGTGTGTTGCATATCAAGGATCTTATCGGCCTGTCCGCTGACACCGAATTTGATTTAAGTACGGTCATCCGACCCCCGCAGTATGTCCCTGAAACGATGCCGGTGCGACGTCTGCTGCGCCAGTTTCAGTCGACTCACCAGCACCTGGCGTTTCTGGTGGACGAATATGGCACGGTTTCAGGCATTGTCACCCTTGACAATATTTTAGAGTCCATCATTGGACCGGTGGAAGATGAATTCGACGATGATCAGCCGGAAATTGTAAAGGAAGGGCCGCAGGTGTACCTTATTTCAGGCAACACACCTATTGATGCCATCAACCATCGTTTCGAGCTCAAGTGGGAGGCACATGACGTGGATACCATTGCCGGGTTGATGATCGCTCAAACCGACAACCTGCTTGCCCCGGGGGATCGGGTTGAACTGTCCGGCGCATCGGTAGAGGTGTTGGAAGTGAAGGGACCGCGGGCCATTCGTATCCGGCTGACGCTTGCAGAACCGCCCCCGGACCAGAAAGGATAACGAATAACATTCTTCATTCTGATTTCGCCGGGGATATCGGTTTTTCTGCGGTTATGGTCTCTTTTCGCTCCATGGCACTGTCAAAATCATTTATTTGTCCTTGAGAAAGGATTAAATCCTTCATGCTGTAAATCTGCATTCGACAGGATTGGGTGAACAGCCGGTTGACCAGCAAAAGGGAGGCAATCTCAATCTCCGGTATATTTTGGTCACTGACCGCCTTTGAAATATTGTTGATAAACAAATTGTCGGCCTTTTCGATCTGCCCAAAAGCGTTCAGCAGGCTCCGGTATTGCTCCTCTTTGTTGTCCAAATTGAGAATATGGCTGACATTATGATACAGCTCCAGCAGGCGTTTGCGGAACAATTTGTACTGGGCGTTGAGGTACAGGTTATCGGAGCTGTCGAACTCATCCATATTATGCCCGATACCTTTAAAATTTTTCAATGCGTTCATGATGTTGCGGGACGCGTAAATCAGACGCTCCAATTCTTTGGCTTCGGGTTCGTTCAGTTTTTGGTTTTGGATCTGGGAATAATAGGTAAAAATTTCGGCGTGCAGCAACTTTATGTTGCCATATAGATCATCCAGGGTAAATTTGCGCTTTAAATTTTTCTCAAAAGGCGTGTCGTTATCCAGTACCAGCTTTTGGTCGATTTTCAGCAATCGCAAATTGTAAAGCTGGCATTCCTGCAGCAGATGGCAAATCTCTTTTCTCAAAGCGGCGGTTGCCGCCTCTGAAACTTCGGTGGGTGTTTTATCGATGTATACCGTAAGGATTGGTTTATAACTCCGGATAAAATTTGACCAGCATGCGGGAGAGCAACCCGACAAACGGGAAGAAAATAATTACGCCCAGAACGTTAAACAGGGTATGAAAGAGGGCCAACCCCGTTAAACTGTTGGATTTAACATCCAGGAAAATATTGATAATCCCGACCAGGATGGGGATACTAAAAAAAGCAATTATTCCGGTAATCACATTAAAGATCAAATGACTCAAGGCGACTCTTTTCTTGGCCTGCACACCGCCGATTGCACCCAGCAGAACGGTAATGGTTGTCCCCACGTTGGCCCCGATAACCATTGCCATCGCCATGTCAAAAGTGATCAACTGGCTGTTGAGGGCTGTCAGGACAATGGCAATGGTGGCGGCGCTGGCCTGCATGATGGCCGTACTGAGGGTGCCGACCAAAACGTAAAACCAAAGGCCATAAGTCGGAAACTGGTTCAGGTCAAAAGTCTGGGTCAGATTTTCTACGCTGCCCTTCATGTAATCCAGGCCGAGGAATAAAAAACCAAAGCCGACAAGAAGCCTGCTGACGAGAGATGGTTTAGAGGGTGACTTAAAAAAGATCAATCCGATGGCACCAATGCCGATAAAGGGCAGGGCAAAGCTTTCAATTTTTATTTTAAATCCCAGGGTCGCGACAATCCAGGCCGTAAACGTCGTCCCGATGTTGGAGCCCATAATCACGCCGATGGCATTTTCCATGCTCATGACACCGGCGCCGACAAAGGCCAGAACCATCAGGGAGACAGCAGAACTGCTCTGCAGCAAAGCCGTCACAAAGGAACCACTGCCGATGGACCTTAGCCGTCCGTCCGTATATTGCCTGATGATCCGTCTGAATGCCCTGCCCGACAGGGCGCGCACGGATTCTTCAATTAAAAGCATTCCGAACAGGAAAATGCCAAGGCCTGCCAATAGTCGCCAGAAATCAAAATTTGTGCCCATGATCCTGTTTATTCTCGTTAGGGTGATCGGTCAAAATCGGTAAGTTCGACAAGGTTTTACACGGATTCGCCAAATTGAAGCAGTGGCAATTGATAGCATGCCAATATTTATTTATCAGGCCTATCATAAATTTTACTTTATTGCTTCTTATACTTTTTGGCAATATTAATAGCTGAAAGTTCGAAAATTTGTGTTCTATAACCATAACGTGCTATACACTTCAATAAACAGCAATGCGGCTTCATCTGTGCGGTTGCCCGGATGTCAGCCTGCCCGGCGTTGAAGTGGTTATCAAGGCTGTAGCGGATTGCGAATTGATTGTAGCAAAACAAGTTCTTTTAGACATGGAGGAGTGCCACCATGACGGATAACACGATGTTGCTTCCCCTGGTTCAGAAGTTTTTTGAAAATGATTTAAGCGCGGCTGCAGGTGTGCTCGAGAGCATGCCCGAAGAGGA
>CAVXZZ010000020.1:0-101558 GCA_963766255.1 uncultured delta proteobacterium | reverse complement strand
AACCATGTATTGCTAGAGGTTATTATCGCCTCACAATGGCTGCATGAACAATATGGAATGGACATTAGTGCATTTGCCGTAAATGCTTTACAAACTTGAAGATCGACTGCTCTTGGATATCAAGCAACATTATCCTTTAAGAGAAATATCAGAGATGTATGAAGAGCGTGTGAAAAAGGGTGCACGCGGTTCTGCAGAAATCGAGGTGTCTTGGGATGATGTTTTGCCTAAACTGAAGTTTACCTTTGCCAAAAAGGCATTGGAACTCTGTCGTAGTGAGAAAGAGGGTGATCCCAGTAGGAGAAGGTTTACGCATTTCAGATCAAACATGGATGGTTTTAATTGGATAATTGTTGGATTTCGGACCCGCCATCTAAATCTTTACATAAAGGGGAAGCCTGTTGATGCAGACAAACTTTTCCAGACTAAACTTGGAGAAAATGTTGAATTCTCAGAGTGGGCACAAGGATATAGTGTAAACATTAAAACGGAAGATGAATTCAAGAAAATGGTACAATGGTTAAACATGGGGAACGATTTTTAAGATAGATGTCGCTTATTGAAAGCAATTGTTCGTGATTCCAAATCAGGCTATTAACCCAGCAGGGAGTAAATCATGAAAAAACTAATTCTAATCTTGCTGTGTTTGACCTTTGCGCCGCTGGCCAGTGCAGATGAATTAAAGATCAAGGGATATATCAAGCCTGATCCACTCCGGGGGGGCAATAATTATCTTATCTATAATGAAGATGGGAAAGCAACAGGAAGGATTGCCCCTGATCCCCTCCGGCCATCAAACTCAAACCATTACCGCACTTATGATAAAAACGGCAATCAGACTGGACGGATTAGACCTGATTATATAGATAATAGACGGTATATTATTGAAACGGATAAGGAAAACTAATAATAAATAACACTCAGAGTCGCCTTTCAAAAATGCTAAATAGGCCCTGATCACATATATTCGAAGAAGAATCATGGGATGCACTATATAATGCAGCTTTTAGGAATTGGGTAATACGTCAAGCTCATCCTATTATAGGATTAATTGGTTTCAAATATTGATCCGATGGTCTGGGATTTAATTGGAGGTCAATAATGACCTACATGGATAAAAAAAGTGAAGATGAGTTCAATGCATGGCTTGATTCCATTGAATTTGTTGATGAAGAAGGCAAAGTGATTGACTACGAATTAACCGAAGATATATCAGATGATCCAGAAGGGACCGAGAATAAGGTAGAGTAAAATGGATTAAGAATGCCGAATTGTTTCGCGAGGAAATGCAAACATCTCCTCGGAGGTTATCAACCGGACTGTAGCAAGAAGAAGCTGAGGAAACGAGTAATTGTACTGCATTTCCTAAAGGTATTCCAGATGATATTGCTTATGGTGATAATAAACATTTGGTGAAGTTTCCTGGACAGGAAAACGATATTGTTTATGAAAGACTATAATCCAACCAGACACCGCTTCCCATCCCAACCTAACAGAACCATACGCAGTTAACACCAATGAAAGTGGAAATGCTGGATAACTATTTGGATAGATAATATATTTATACTATTTATCTAGAAAGTTTACCCTTTAAAGAAGTGGATGGCTGGCGGATGATTTCATCCTTGCAAAGGTGGGCGAATATATCTGATATGGATTTCTTGCGCTGCGAACCTTAATGTGGGGCAGCAATATTGCCTCCCTTAATTTCAGATGCGTTATCAGTAGCCGGCTCTGGCATTGATGGTCTGCTTGAGCTCCCGGTTTTCTTTTTCAAGATCTTTATATGACGGTTTTGGTGGCAAGGGATACCCCAGGTTCATTGCAAACTAATTTTCCCAATCCTCAAAAATTCCACTGCAAAAATTAGAGCAATGATAACCATTATCTGAAGATAAATTTTACCGGATCAGATTGTTGTGAAAACGCGTTAAAGATGTCACAGGCTTTTTTTTATCAATTTTAAAAAAATATCTTTAATTTAAGAGGCGCCCATCAAATTACCTGTTTGAATCGGTTAAAATTCCCATTCATGATCTTTGTCTTCCAGGGCTTTTCCAACAAGTTCAATGTTGGCCAGGTCTTTGAAAGGGCTTGATTTGGCTAACTCATTTAAACTGTTTAGGCCAATGGACAGTTGTTGAATATTGTCTTTTACCAGAGCATCATCAATTACATCGAATAATTTATTGAAATTTTCCTTCCTTTCGTCAAATGTTTTATCCAAATATTTGATTAGCAGATCTCTTTGTGCTCGAATCTTCGAAATCACTGCTTGCCTTTCAGCTTCAATAGCAGTCCTTTTTGTCTCTTGAACTTCACGAAATTTCTGAACTTCACCAGCTATTTGGGCTATGTTATCAATAACAGCGAGCGCCTCTCCGGCGCTGGCTATGCCCTTGAAACCGGTTTTAAATATATCTGACGATATGCTATCAACAAATGCATCATCCTCCTCATCTGTTGTATTTTCTCCAACTTTGTGTTTTTTTGGCTCTTCGAGACGGTCTGCCTCAATCTCCTCATCATGAACTGGAGGTTCTTCTATACCTTGATTTTCATTATGTGGATTTTTTTTAAATTTGGATACAATACTCTGGGTACCTTTATCCATCGATTTATTTATGAATTTACCTACTCTGGTTTTCATATCATCTGCAAATTCATTACCTAACTCGCCGACTTTATCCTTCGCCTTTTCAGCATATTCTTTTACAACTTCAAATGTTTTTTGGCTAACGGCATTGCCTATATTTTTAAATATTTTCTTCTTTGACATGATCGTTCCCTAAACAGATACAGATCTATGTTTTAAGTACGAAACGAGCTTTTTTAGCCACTATTTTGCTGCCGATGGATACGTCTCCGTTTTCGTCTAATATAGATGTGTTTGCTATCTCACCAATCGATGTAACTAATAGTGCTGATTTTTGAAACATTTCTAAATGGCGCTTATTTTTAATATCAAAATCATCAACGAATGGTTTAAATCTATCCAATTCATCAACAGCCCGTTTTTCCAGTTGCAAGGTTAGCCCCTTAAGCTCTTTTACCCTTTCCATTATTCCGTCCATGGCCACCCATGATTTATTCAGAGTTGCAACTGCTTTATCTACCTCGGCGGAATATTTTTTTGCTCGCGTTAGCGCCTTTGAACCATGTGCAGATAATAGGATTCCACCGGTAAGTGCGCCGACCGAAGCAAAGGCACCGGCGGTTATTCCGCCAAGTACGATTGCTCCTGCAGCGATCCCTCCTCCACCCGAAGCAAGGGATCCACCGCCGAGAAACGCTAAAACCGCATTTGTTGCTGCAGCACCACTTAAACTACTGATAGCAGTCCCAGTCGATGCAGAGGCCAAGGCAGTTACGCCACTCACTACAGCAGCCTTCGTGCCAAAAAGAGCTATGGTACCGATAGCAGCTGATCCGACGGCGCCTTTAGCCAGATTTATTGAGCTTATGCTCAGATCTTCCATTTCTGCAACATCCTCGGCTTTTATATCAATTGATTTCAATACGTCATACCCACGGCCCTTATATTTTTGCTCAATCTTTTTTAAATATTCAATAAAAACACAAACTGTTAGATTAATGGTGCTTATCTTAATCTTGGCGTATTCTTCAATTTTTTGATTTAGCTTTTCCCTTCTATCCTCAGTAGCCTCCATTGCATCATTAATTTTAGCTTCCGCTATTTCCTTAATTTCTTTCGCCTCTTTGATCTCATTATATCCCTTTACCCCGGATGCAAATTTTGCAGCGGATTTGACGTTCTCAATGCTCGCCATATTTGATATAATTTCTCCAGTTTTTAGGATGTTTTTCTTGTTCGATAGAGCGGAAATCTTTTTGCTAGCTTTTTTAATATCCATAGAATCAGTTACTTTATGAGCTACTCCAATTATCTCTTTCATTTTTACAGCAGCAACTTTTTCAATCGCAATGTTTTTTGCAGCCTTCGATATATTCGATGCAAATCCAGCGGAAGTCTTCATTGCATCCACAAATGTGTGGCTAACTTTGCGAATTATTGTGGTTGTTGGATTTTTAGATTTTTGAGCCATTTTATTAAGCCTAATTTTGGCATTTATTTAGAGTCGGAAATTAAAAATTTCCGGATTGCCAAAGTCCAGCATTGTACCCTCTATCAGACCCTTTTTAACCTGCTGTTCAAGGTTTCTTTTTCCGCTTTTCCAAAGAGCTTCTAATTGCATAAATGCTTCTCTTTTTATTACAGGGTGAATCACAAGATAGAATTTGAGTTTATTTGAAGATTCGAGAAGGATGGATAGCCTTGAAAGTTGATTTTTATAATAGATTTTCATCGATTCATCTAAATCGAAGCACTGGTATATAACAAAACGCTGTTTGGCTTTTGGATAGCAAGCCGAAGCTGATCGATGGATGACTTGATAAGTGATCTCATTCACATCCTTAATATGCAGACGTTTACCGGTCCCTTTTTCTAAAAGATCGAGCCAGCCTTCAAGCACCTGAACCTTGTTTGTTGAAGGCTGATTTCCTAACCATTTTTTAACTGAATCATATGGAGGCTCTGTATATTTTCCCTCGATGGCCAAGACATGTTCTCGTGATGTTAACATTAAATCAGTATATGAAGAGTTACCTCTGCCTCTTTGAACCGGCACCTTATATTCAAAGCACACATCGATTGACTTGGGAAAATTTAGATTGAAATTACGAAAAATTCGCTCGATTCTTTGATGAAAATTTTTCCAATAAAGAAGCAACAGAACCGTAGAGCGTAATGGGGAAGAGAATTCAGAAGGATTAAATTTGTTAATTAAAGCCTCGAAATGGCTTACAGGTGAACCAGAATAAAATAACTGTGCTTTCATTGGCTAATTACCTGTAAAAAAAGAAGTAACCTTCCTGATAATTACCAGAACCGAGTTTGAATGTGTTATACATCTCCACTTCGTTGATTAATTATAGCTGCAATTAAGAAAGTAAGGTATTTTTATTCCAAGATAGTAGGTTGAATCATCTAATATCAATAGCTCTATACTCGGAGCATAAGGCTAATGGATTTCAGTGTAATTTGTTTTTAAAAATTTAGCTGCTTCTTTTGCATAAGTTCTAAATTTATCGCGATTTTTCTTAAAAGTTCCGTAATTGCTTGGATGGTAATGATGTATCCATAAAGCAGGCTTATTTTCATTGATCTCCACAACCATAAAATCCGGTTTTTGCATACTCGCCTTAGATATATTCCTTTTTCTTTTCACAGTAAATGAGCCTTTGTTAATTGCTTCTTCGATAGCCCTTTGAGCATATTGCCCTTGTGTCACCAAAATATGAGGGTCGAATATTTTTACCTCACCAGGTATAAAAGCCCTACAGTTTTTAAACATGCTTTTATTTGCCAACTTTGAATTCTCGTTATTTTCGCAACATTTGGCGCTGTTTGTATGTGCAAAGTACGGCATTATTTTATGAATTTCACGTTTGGGATCAAAATGAATTAATTTATTGGTAAGTCCAATATCCAATTTTGAATCGGAATTTTTGCTAAATTCATCAAGTATGATCCATGTAAATTGGTGGGTGACATACCAATGCCTGCCCTTAGGTATCTCCGATCGGTGGAAAGCCAAATGGCTCTTCCTCATGTATTGGATTGTTCTTTTTTTAGAAAGTATAGGAGACCAACCAGGATCAAGGGATAAAAATAAAAGTCGTGGGATTTTTTTCTTGCCATATTTTGGCCCTATATACGGTTCTCTTGCTTTAACAAATTTTCTTTTGTTTTCGCAATTTGAACGGCAATTTTCATAGAATTTGCAATTGAAATTTAATGCAGAGATACCTTCTTTTTTATAATATTTCCTTAATCTATCTTGGCTAAAATTTTGATTTGTGTTCCGTGCCATCGGCCCCCCTTAGAATTTTGATTAAAAATCCTATAAAAAGTACACATTCTGCCCATTTTTTGCGTATTACTGACGAATAAGTTCGAATTTTAAAACAAAAAACCCATTTCTCATTGAGAAACGGGATTCGTAGTCAACGTCACATGGCCACCTCACTTTTTTATAAGGGTTAGCACGCAATATGTTTACCGGTTCCTATTAACATGAAGGTCTGCTTTGCGTCAAGCAATTGAATTCTTTTGTTATTCAAACTTGCTTGTAATTTGAAAGCCTGGTCTTGTGATTTTTAGTAAAATTGGAATATGAGATAATTCTAAAACTTTATTGAAGAGTAGGGGATATTCCCCTAATTCGATTATAGATTTTTCGATTTTGGGTTAGTTGAAAACATATAGGAAAGATTTCATAAATTGTGTCCAAAATTGTGGCTAAATTAGGTGAGATTGAATGATTTAAGGTGATAAATTGTGACATCCGAACCGGAAGGGTTAGGAGTGGAAAAGCTAATTAAATTATCATTTTAAATCATTTATTGTCATTTATAACAACTTGTTATCATTGCTGCTATTTTCTGGGTTCGCCTCCCGCCGCCTCCACGTGGAAATTGAGAAAAAAGCAGCTGCCAACATTGCTATAGGTCATCACTGAAAGGAGGGTAACCAACTTCAATTCAACATCCCCAAAACCTCACCGTCTAGCCAGCCTATCATACTTTCCAAATATCCTTTCTTAAGAATTACATGACATCGAAAACTTGTTAACACATTGATATTATTGACAAAATTTTGCTATTGTGCTATAATTGTCAATAATATCAATATAGTTATCGTTCTTTAAAAGAAAGGAGGTAAAAAAATGGCTAAGGTTAGCGGACAGAGAAAAATTTATGAAATGATCAACGAAAGAATAATCGGTCTTTTGGAAAAGGGAGAAGTCCCTTGGCGAAAACCCTGGGTTTCGGGTGAACCGGTTAATTTTATCACCAGAAAACCTTACCGGGGAATCAATCCATTTATCCTTATTTCTTCTGGCTTTTCATGCCCATACTGGGTGTCCTTCAAACAAGCGAAGGGAAAAGGTGGAAGAATAAAAAAGGGTGAAAAAGGATTCCCGGTTGTTTTCTGGAAATGGATCGAGGTTCAAGATCCTGAATCTGAATCAGGGAAGAAACGTGTTCCGTTCCTGAGGTACTACACTGTTTTTAACCTGGAACAGACAGAAGGAATCGACATTCCGGAACCTCAAACCAGGGATTTTCAATCCGATCACGAAAGCTGAAAAGGTGATTCATGAAATGCCGAATGCACCAGTTATCGAACACAATGAACCCCGGGCATATTACCGGCCATCTGATGATGTGGTGAATATGCCGAAAGCGAATCTGTTTCAGTCCGACGAGGAATATTACAGCACATTGTTTCATGAGCTGACCCATTCCACCGGACATCACAAGCAGATTAAACCGCGATGAGATTTCGAAAATCAGTCTTTTTGGATCTCATGATTACAGCAAGGAAGAGCTTGTGGCTGAAATGGGATCGGCATTTTTGTGCGGTCACTGCGGCATCGAGCCGTCAGTGATTGAAAATCAGGCAGCATATATTCAAAACTGGCTGAAAAAATTGCAGAGCAATAAAAAATGGCTGGTTTATGCGGCTGCCAAAGCTCAAAAGGCTGCTGATTTCATCTTAGGTGTCGAATATGAAGAAGAAAATTCCCTGCCAGGCGGCCATCTTCCACGTCGTCATTTAATCCCAATCTCTCAACAACTCGCCTGAAGGTATTACCGATCTGGTTCTTTTTGACATTGCCTCTAAATTTTTTGATTGTGCCATGCCGGAACTCCTGCGGGAATACATATTGATTCTGCGGGCCGTGTTCTTTATTAGCGAAGATTTCACGAATACCCCTGGTAATATAAGCTGTCCGGGCTAAGGTATTTTTGGTTTCCAGGATATGGATGATGTTGTTATTCATGTCAATATCCCGCCATTTTAGGTTAAAAACCTCATCTGCCCTCATCCCAGTGTAAAGACTTACGTAGGCCATTTCATACTGGGTCTGGCTGGAATTTTTCAGTTTAGCAAAAAGATTTCGTGCTTCCTGTCTTTCGAGATACCGCAACCGGTTGGTATTTCGGGTAGACGGAAATTTTATTTTTGAAACAGGGTTGTCCCCGTTAAACAGCTTATTACGCAAAGCCACGTTAAATAATGATTTTATTAGATTCAGTATGTGTGTGGTGGTTTGGGCTGACAGTTCACTTTTTTTCATTAAGCGGTTCTTGAATTTGTTGAGTTGGGCGGGTGTAATCTCGGATAACCGCTTGTACCCGAATACTGGCTTAATATGCTTATCATACCGCCAGCAATCATCCTGGTAAGATTTCTTTTCGGATTTTTCAGCCTTATATTCACTATCCCAGATGCTTTGGATTGTTCTGTTTTTTTTCTTATTCGGCAGCTCCTGACCATGGCGTATTGTCCGTATGCGCTCATTCCGAACCTGGGAGGCCATTTGGGCGGTATAGCCTTCAGATGTCCAACCGGCCTTTTCCCAGATGAGCCGGCCGTTCGAATCCCTAAACGAAATATCATAGCATTTATCCGGCCTACCGCGGTGATTTCGCTTTTTAGATTCCCGGTAATAGACACCTTTAAACCTTTTCACCTTGATCCTGTACATATTACCTCCATATTTTAGCTAACCTATAGCTAACCTGAAACGAGAATTTAAGGGATTTTCAGGGAAATGTCAAGAACTTTCACTAGTTGTAAAATATAATATTATATATAAATATAGGTAATTTAGGATAAATTAGGAAGACACGGGAAAAAGCGAGAAATTAAGTATTGCAGGCCTTTCACGCCGGCAACAGGGGTTCAAATCCCCTTGGGGACGCCACACATATAGAAGGCCGCCAGAATTTACCCGGCGGCCTTTTTGGTTTAGAAATTTTTCAAATCGTCAAATAGTTGAATCGTTAAGATGTATTTTCACATATGATCAGAACATCATTGAGTAAATTCAAGATTTGGTGTACTAATACCTGAATTTTGCACGCAAATACCTCAGATTGAAGTTTGAGTTCAAGTTGCCGCAATTGACTTAGGCGGTGATTGTTACTCAAAAATTCAGGTATCTATTTTTTTCAAAATATTTTTAAGCTTAAATTATCCATCCGCCATGCTTGTAAGTGTTATAAATTCAATATCTTTTGCTCGTGCAAGAAAGTTCTTGCACAATATTAGATCGCAAAACGCGGCGCCCAGATCGATTGCTTATGCCAGGGTCGCGGGCTGCAACGCGCTTTGTCTATAAACTGAAGTAAGTAAAGCATCTCCGGCGTTCTGCTGTCATGGATTGAGTATTTGACCTTATCACGGCCGCTATGATTGACAACCTTGGCAGCGATAAACAAAAGCTTCAATCGAGCGATGCGAACCGTATTGGTCATAATGCCCTTTAAGATGCTGTCACTGGCCGGGCGACTGACGGAAACGCTGTTTTGGGCGATCATTTTCATATAACGCCAGATGTTGTAAGCCAGCATCACGATTTGGAAAAAGGCGTAATTGCTTTTAAACTTGGCCGAAGGGATCATATCCAGGCCTTCACGCTTGGCTTCACCGACCAGATTTTCAACATCAGCCCTTTTGTCGTATTCGGCAATGATCTGGTGGGCGGGGCCGGCCAAATCAGTACAAAAGATGCGATACGTGTATTTATCGTCTTCAAAGAGCACACACTGTTGCGGCTGGTTCGATGGTTGTTTGATGTCTTTGACAATACGCATGACCACAAAACGGCAGGGTTGTTGCCAGCCTGCCGGGTTGATAAATGCAGCTGTTATATTCGATGGCTTTGCGTTTAAAGGGTCGATACCACTTGTCAGGGTCAAAAATCGGGGTGCATCCCCGATTGGCGATGATAAATTTAAAACCGGCTTCAATTGCCGCCTTTACACTTTGCCAACATAAAAATTCACCATCGGCACGCAACAGGACATCCTGGACACAACCTGGCAGCTGAGCACGGATGGCCGGCAATAAAATCAGCGGCTTCTTTGCCGGTTACCGATGCGCCTTTACGCAGTTTACCCAGTAAATATTCGCGGGTTTCTTCGATAAAGCACAATATCGGACGAAGACCTTCTTTGCCGCGGTGCTTGGTATTGTGTCCCTTGCGAGCGCCTTGCTGGTTGCCATAAACTGTTTTGACGGTCGTATCGATGTTGATGCGAATCTGAGCATACTGCAAATCGCATAGTTGCCAGGCGCGTTCGCGAAGGATGCTCATCACCTTTAAAAGCGATTTGGCCTGATTGATGCCAAGGTTGTCCACATAGCGCCAGAAGGTGCTGGCCGCCGGAAGCCGGCTGAGGTTAAAAAAACCGCAAAGCATGGCATCCAGGCGGATGTAAACAAAGTGCCAGATTCGATTGAAGCCGATAAACAGTAGCATCAAAATACCCACCATCATCGAATAGTGACCCAACTTGGGTTC
Source organism: uncultured delta proteobacterium (assembly GCA_963766255.1). Lineage (GTDB taxonomy): Bacteria > Desulfobacterota > Desulfobacteria > Desulfobacterales > JAFDCJ01 > JAFDCJ01. The sequence goes on along the minus strand of CAVXZZ010000020.1, from coordinate 91,155 downwards.
GCGGGTCGTGGGTTGATAAGAAGAGTTAAAGATTTTATGAAAATTAACCAAATCGAAAAATTTGATCAGCGCCAAAAGCCCGCCAAATGGACTCAAATGCTCGCTACAGGTCTCATAAGGCGTGCAAGCATTGATTTTTCTGGCCTTAGTGCGATTTTTACAAAACCCTTTACGAATACGGTTTTTGCTGGTAATGTATTTTCGTCTTTTAACCATTTGGGTACCTCCTATTATAGCTGTTATGGTTCGGCAAAACCGTTGCTATAATAGGAATCCCAAATGGTTTTTTATTTTACAAGAGCTATTTAATGCAAGATTAAGGTATTAATATACTGATATTATACAAAAAATGGCGATAGACACACAAACACCATTTGATTGACAATATAATAGATTGATTTGATTATAAAAAGTTGGCTGTGGCATCCTTGGAGGGATAATGTTGAATGCCTGACTTTCAAAGACCTTGTTTCTATTTCAAAGGGGGTAAGGTTTTTCGTTTTTAGATTCAGGGATCACCATGAACGATAAAATTAATCAAAATAAAGGGTATTTATGAGCTTTCAATCACAATTAAAAGATCACTTAGGAGATTATAAAATATCTAATCTTGGAATACTTGAAGATGGATTTTGGAGATCTAAGCCTTACCGCCATATTCTACCCGAAGAACTTTACAAGCTAAATATATTAGAAACTATTCGTGATGAATTTTGGGATTATTTTGAATCTCAAAATGCACTGAAAATGCATCGGTATTTCTATCATCTGAATTCATCCCAAGCCATGTGTTTTAATCTATTTTATCCCTTTATAATGGATAATAACAGATATCTAAATATACTGCTTGGCACATTTGGGCTACCAACGAATGGTGTATCAGAAGCATCATTTGAAAAGGTCATAGACAAAGCGGAAGGCACTAATTTTGATTTTTATATCGGGTATGAAAATGGAATGCAGATATTATTTGAGGTAAAGCTACAGGAAAGTGGATTTGGATCAGCTATAAATAATGAAGAACGGAACAAAAAGTTCAAACGAATATATAAAAAGCGTATGAGGAACATCATATCAACCAGATTCCAAAATCGTCTAGTATTTTTTAAGTATTATCAGCTGATTCGAAATCTAACCTATTTAGGATATAATGATAAAACACATCTATTTTTTATTTTGCCATTTGAGAACAAAGCTTTAGAAAACAAAACATCGGAATTAATTCATTTTCTCATAGAAGGGAAATATAAAGATAGAGTCAATATCCAATTCTTAGAAAATCTTGTTTCAGGCCTGGTAAAGAAATGTGAAACTGCAGGTGATGATCTATTGAAAAAACATTTCGATTGGTTCACATCTAAATACATCATTTTAAGCAAAGGGTCAGTAAAAACAGAGAAACCCTACACTTAACCACTCTCATGATTTTGATCTGAGTCCTTTCCAAGTCAAAAATATCGTATCAGACAAACAATGATACTTTACAGGTACCCTTGGGGACGCCAAATGATATCAAAGGGTTACGAGAATTCAATCGTAATCCTTTTTTATTTTAGCTAACCTGAAATAAAATTTTAATCTTCATGTCAACGGTAATCCTATGGAATAGATAATTGTCGCGTTGATTAACCATTTTTGTGTAGGTATGATTGTAGGTAGCAACCAAAATTCATAGAAATTGATACCTATGATCTGTTTCCTGATAAACCTTATTACAGCCCTGCCGAAATGGTGGGGCTCTTTAAATAAATAGACGAACCATGAATACACCGAGGTCAACCTTTTGCTGGCTAAGATAATTTAAATCCCATTTTGCTATTTTGTATAAGAAAAAATATTCGGAAGGTAAATACATGTCAGATGACGCTTCCTCCAACTATCCTGAAGAGAAGAGATCCGAACCCAGAAATATGTTAGACCAACCCTATAGTGTGGAAATTGACATAGGTACCATACTGGCCTCTGATTAAGTGAGGTTTATCTTGCAGAGATTGGCCCACTTTTATATGTGGGGCTTCTCGGATGCCCTCGAATTTTTGGACATTGGGACTATAAAAAAAATCGAATGTTAAATTGCAGCGATGATGGTTTGTATTTTGAGTCAGATCAACTTTTGATGCCGGGTACAGAAGTTTTTATACGAATAGAAAATTTTCAACATGGACAAACCCGAGCTTATAGATGTCATCATGTAAAGATTAAATGGGGGAAAAGACTAAAAAATTCTCCCAATACCTATGGTTATGGTGTTAAATATGTTGAACTTCACGATGAAAAGAAGTCCTTGGAAACTGATTCGGATCAGATAAAAGATTTAAGGAAACATCCAAGAAAATATTTCAATAAACCAGCGACTTTCGGATTTGAAAATAAATTTTACGATGGTTTCATAAGTGATTTAAGCCTCAATGGGTGCTTCATTGAAAATCGTGAATCTTTTAATATTGGACAAATCTTAGAACTTACTATACCCGGGACAATATTTAGTCAAAATAAAAGGCTGAAAGTAGAAGTAGCGCGTCTAAGCCCCTTAGGAGTCGGAGTCAAATTTAAAAGTATCATAAAAAAGAAACCCAAGAAATAACCCTCTTGCTGGCTAAGATACAAGAGACGATTCTGTTTTAGATAATCCAGTATGGTTCGCTGAAGAGGACGGAGCCTGGAGTGCTCAATTTAAGCTTAAGAAAGGTGGGAGTAAAGACAGTGAACTAAGAAAGTGGCAAAAATCTACCGGATCAGGATACAGCTGGCATATAACAACTTTGTCACTTTGGGGTCCAAAATACTAAGAGTGTGCGGCAGGCTGAATTGCATGTATCTGCTTATGAAAGGTTTCGCAATCTCGGAAAACCTGAGATATACGGATGGTATCTAATGTTAGTTGGAACCTAGAATCATTTTCGGTAGAGGTTGCGAAAATTTACAGCTGAGACAGATAATAGAAGCAGAAGCGCAGATGTTGGATACAGGTCAGATTCAGCAGAAGATAGTGCTAAAGCGTTATAATTGGTGAGTTCTTGTAATCTATAGTTCTTTCTATGTCAAGAAGAAAGAAATAAATACCACTATGTAGTAATTGTAAAGGACATCTTTAGATTGACATATTTTGCCATGATCTGCAGTTTTGCCAAATTACAGATATGATATGAATATCACATGTTTTTGAAGATTTCAAAAGTGCTGATCAATAGCAGATACCGCAAGTTCACCCGATGGTGTGATAAGTTGGCGATAGTGCAGTTTGATAAGACAGAATTCAATTGTGATGTTTCACAAAAAACAGTTACAGCCCCGATAGTGAGGGCTGCAACTGACAAATTTGATATATCACCAAATTTTAACGACGGGTTTTTTTAATTGCCACTTCGTACAGGTAAGGCCCTGCCAGCACCTGTGTGAGATTGTCGCAGCCAATACTCTTGCCCATAAGTGAAATTAAAGCGGGCAGCTTCGTTGCCACGAGCCTCTGAAGCCCAACAACTTTCGGCAGTAGTGCTTACAGATGCAGTAATATGGTAACCACGATCGTTCTGAATTATAGGATCATAAAGAGTTTTGAGTTCTGCCAATGTTGGCATGCGCCAGTCTGAGTGGTTGCCACCGCTGTAACTTTGACAATAAGAACGGGCATTAGTCCAGCTTATGTGAGTCCCATTGTCCTTTGCTGACCACATCAGTCCAGTCTTTGTATCTGTAACAGTACCATCGCCATTGTTAACAAAGCGGTCTGCTGCTATTGCGGGTATAACAATTAAGCCAAGAAATACAAACAAACCAATAGCCAATATAATTTTTTGAGCTAAGAAAATTCTTGTGTGAAATTTCATCGCAAATTCCTCCTAAAAATGGCCATATCGTCTAAGATTTATTTGAAATCATACTTTTAGAATGAAACCACGAAAAGCAGGACATAGTGCGAAGGTCAACGAAAGGTAACAAAAGTCTATAAACTACGTCAGTAATAACTGTTTGTGCCGTGGGTTTCCGTCCTCATCTTTTAATGGCTATTGAAGCGAGAAATCTGTCAACTCCCAACAGGATGTAGTAGCTTCTGTTAGGAGCGTGATAAGCACAATTTGAGGGGGTTCTCCATCGTAACTTCACCAGATTGTTAATCTAATGTTAGGTGGAAACCAGAATTATTTTCAGACGAAATCTTTAAAACATGCAATTGAGAGAGAGTAGAAGCAGAAGCCCAGATGGTCGATACCGGTCAGATGCAGTAGGAGGTGGTGCTAAAGAGTTGCAGTTGGTGGTTTTCTATTAATCTATAGACCTTTTCATGTCAAGGAAAAAGCAAAAAGTACTACTATGTAGCAATTGCAAGGGGCATCTTTGGATTGACACATCTTGATTATCAAAATCTTGCCAAAACTGCAGATATTTAGAGGGTATCACGTTCGCTTTATCAATTCGAATTGATTTTTTTCATAAAATAATCTCCGTGGGAGGAGCCAAATGCATGTAAAACACTATATTTACCTGAACCCTTCGACTTGAAAACCGGTCCATTTATGGTTCCCGAGGTGGGGCTGGGTCCTACCTCCATGTTTGATCTACCACTGAAATTTGCCTTAAAAATACCTTTTTCGATTTTTCCTTTCAAATTATAGTCTGCTGTTCCTGTGCCAGCTCTATAATCTTTTAGCTTTCCAGAAATTTTTCCTGTTACAGTATAAAGGTCATTTTCAATTTTGATTCGGCTTAGTAACATTTTTAGCCTTCCAACGACTTCGCCTGTTAATTGCAGTTCCCAAATTTCTGCTTCGGATTCTTCTATATCAATCGACTGTTTATGTGAACAGGTGAAGGAGCAAATAGGTACAAGCACGAACAAGAAAAATACCATTCGATGCTTCTTTAATTTAGTCATGATTTTTTCCCGCTCTTTGATAATCAAATAATTAATGGGCGCCAGAAAACTAAATATCACCAAAGTTCCTATTTATTGAGAAATTCTGGAAAAAATAGAACCCCTCAAAACTTGATATTACTTGCCATGATCTGTAATTTGATCAAATGTCAGATACGATTTGAATATCACATGTTTTTGAAAAATTCTAAAGTGTTGATCCATAGACACTATCTTCATTAGAGTGGTGCTGGAATCTCGAGGCCCTTTTGCACCAGGCCCCAAGAGGACATATCTGTGAAGTGGACGTGGATATTGTTACTGCGCACTTTCACAATACGTCCCTCGGTCGATGTGCCGTCCTTGTCCGAAATTTTTATAGTATTATATCCCATCGGTGAAAAGTCATAGCTTTCGATGAGTGCACCTTCTCGAGAAACGTTCACCGTGTTTCCGGCAGAGGCTTGTTGACCGCAATGGATTGTAACCGATCGCTTGAGCCGCCGGCGCCCAGCGCTTCTCCGCTGCCTGAGCTTTCCAAAACCAGAGGCTGCGTAGAGGGAGGCTCCGAGAAAGAAGGCGATGATACAGTAGACAGACAATTTGCCTTGGTTCACGGGTGGCAAAAGCAAAGGGTTGAGCTCACCCTGGGAAAATGTGTGCACGAATGCGAAATAAACGGTCGCAGTCGTGGCGACCCCCTGAAGTATTGCTCCCAGACTGCGCAGTGTGAGGCGTGCCTGTTTTGAAAGATTAAAATTCGGTGCAGAGTCAAGACGAAAAGCGGCGAAACCTGCTGTTACAAAAACGACACCGGACCAAACTAATACCTGTCGCAGCATGGTGCTGTAATCTAAGTTCTGTGCGCCATTGGCGAGTCTGACAAAAACGGATGTCCCAAACAGAATTACCCCTCCGATAAGGTATGCCGCAAACGCAACGATTGCATAAATATGCCAGGGGCGGTCACCAAGATGCATATATCGAGTGTTTTCTGTTACAATCGGCCATGCTTCGCTATTCATTGAAACATGTCTTTTAATGACCAGAACCACCAATACTGGAATAGATAAAAATGGTACGGCAAAGCCAACCCATCTGAAAATATTTTCCGTGCGAATTTCAACCGGAAGGTTTACTATTCCAATTTGAGTTACAATCAGGGCCAGTATTCCTCCCACAATTATGGAGCCGGATATAGCGATTAGAAAGAAAACCATTCGCCTCCAAGGAATAGGGAAATCATTACGCTCAGATGTGGCGTAGCCAAGCTGGTCGAGATATTTATCAACCGCAGAGTCGGTTTTGCCGGCCAGGTAAAGCAGGCAGCTAATGAGGCGGTATGTTCTGTGTAAGGTTGCATTCATACGCAAATTAAACTGGAAGGTTTCGGCCTCGGAAAGCGAACCTTTCTTATATTGAACCATTTTTACTTGAAGCTCATCGTAAGCCTGCTCAATAGAAGATCTTTGCAATTCGCGATTTCCGAGATAACTGCGAAAAGGGGCGGTATCGGACCAACGGTTGATGTACAAGAGCAAATATGAGAGTTTGGCCCACCGGCCTTCTAATGACCACCCGTCGATCTTAAAATCAGATTCCACCAAATCCGTTCTGTTTTTTTTTGGGCCTTTTTCGCGGTGTCGAATGTAGCGCTCGTCCTTGAGGATGCTTCTGATTTCAGCCTGAGTGTAGTGAGGCTGGAACCGTTTTATTTGGCGATACACATCCCGCCCCTTTCTGGGGATCTGCGCCTTTTCATGTAGGTATAGCTTGGAACGTTTCAACAGTTGTCGGACGTAAGGAAGGTTGGGCGCTATTCCGGTGATGATAAGTGTCGCCAAAACAATGTTCTGTGTGGTAGGTCGTAAAAAATTCGGCGTCTCTGCCGTTTCATTCGGCAAGAGATCTGGTAGAAAAAGAACCAGCAAGACGTAGATAAATTCAGTCACAAGCACATAGGCAAACAGGTAGAGATTGTATTCGAAACGATCTGTAAGGTATTTCGGCAGGGCAGGTTCTAACATCAGATCTTCCTGATTCCCTATGGCCTTCTTATCCTCGTCTGCAAACTTATAACTCGGTTGATTGAAATAGTTGACAGCAAAGGCAAAAACAATGCCCATACCTATAAAAAAATAGATTGCTATGATGGATTCCATGGCGCCCACCCAATAGTATAGGTTTAAGATTTTAACCACTGATGCCAAGGGATGCCCATGTTTTTATGCGTTGCTTGAGGAAAATTTTGTTTTGTATAAAAACATGTGCATCCCCAATGTTCTCTCAAATGCGAAGTCATTACTTACATGGTTATATAAGATTATTTTTTACTTTATTTCTCAACAAACATTTAAGTTGATCCGTCCTTAACTTGCCATTATCAAAAGTTTACGAAAACTCCAGATATGTATATGATACTTGAAAACTAAAAACCCCAGCCCTCAATGAGAGCGGGGTTATAAGTCGGAACATAAGCCCTCCAAAATGTTTTATGATGCCGGCGGGGAATATGATCGGGGGATCAAGTCCCTGTCATGCAAAAGGAGGTTCCCCGCCAGCAAGTAATCAAATCAGAATGCTTGAACATTTAAACCCAAATTGTCGATTACGATGTAGTGAGATTTGCCGCTTTGAATGTAGCTATTCAAATAAAGAGAATCTAACTTAGCCTCAAGCTCATCTCCATCGTTTGAATCGAAGAACATCTTTGGAACTAAAATTCGAATCCGAAGTTTTTCTTTCTGGAGAAAGTACCATTCAGTTTCAAGCTTGAAATCCCATCTATGCCCGACTGAATATTTGGGGAAATTAGCTCTCAGGTATTTAAAAATCATTTGCGCTTTCTCTTGATAAGGCATCGCTGAGACTCGTTTTGGTATATTTATTTTTTGGCTCTCGGTGAGCGGTCTATTCTCTTAATTACTAAATTTATCAGATATTCTCAGAGTTTCAAGGACTATAACCACAGGCTAATCAACCTAAATAGAGCGGGGCGATCACAATGACCGCCCTAGTATCAGAAATAGCGCTTTCCAAAACTGACATACCTTGATGATCTGAAATTTGGACAAATTACAGATACATTTTGAATATCACATATTTTTGAAGATTCCAAAAGTGCTGATCAATAGATACTATGCAGGGTTTCCTAAGCAGCCTTTTTGTGTATACTAAGAATTATCCCAAATCTTAAACCACAAAGGAGGCAATCAATGAAAAAGACTCAAGAAACCCTGCGGATCAAAGATAGCATAAAAGAAGCGATTTTGTACACCGCTTTTGAACTGAGTCTGAAAAAGTGGAAGCTGGCTTTCAGCAACGGAAAGAAGATGCGCACGGTCACCATAGATGCCCGGAATTTCGCTCAACTGCATGAAGAGATTGATAAGGCCAAGCAACGATTTGCAATTGGTGATGATATTCGAATGATGAGTTGTTATGAAGCCGGTCGTGATGGGTTTTGGCTGCATCGGTATTTATTGGGCTGTGGGATCGCCAATGTGCCCAGTGAAGACGCTGAGGATGGTCGTCAGCTTCACCGTGAATTGGAAGTGCTTAAAAAAGAGCGTACGATGCATCGTAACCGGCTCAAGGGTTTGTTGATCCAGCAGGGCATTGTGATGTCTAATCCAAGCAGCCGTAAATTTTTGATTGAGCTGGAGACATTACGCACGTGGGATGGCAAAGAGCTTCCCGCGGATTTCAAATCAAGGATTACTCTAAGAGTTACCGTTTTTATAGACGGGGCGCCTTCCTAAACCGGTTCGAATTAGCGCTCCTTTAGCGCATGCATTATTAGGTGTCTGACCAAGACGTCAGCACGGATAGAAGCTGGTCAAAGTCGCTTTCAAAGCAACGTGTTCAGCGAATCGGCCAATCAGTTAACCATCAGCACTGAAGCTGCCATGTCCGCATTGCTGTTAAGGAGACAACCGGTTATTTACAAAGACCAACGGGGGGACTGGTTAACAGAAAAAAAATGGGGGTGGCCACTCGTGGGAATGTTGCCTGTGCTCCGGCGCGCATATTATGGGCCCATTCTCGCACAGACAACAGTTCCGTTAATCAATGGCCAATAACTACATTTGGGGAAAGACGGAATTAAAAATGTAAAACTTCGGCAAAAAAAAGTGCTTGACAAAGGATACCCACATAGAAGCAGATACATGCAATTCAGCACCAGGAAAAGGAATTAATGGTATCACAGGTTTTTTTGGTCCCTCCTTTTTTGCCGATTCATTGAAAATATATTTAATTTAGAATGCATAAATTTAGGTAGTGAAATCTAAAGTTATTTATTAATAAGGCCGATATAAGGTATATAGAATCATATTTTAGATTGGTTGGTGAAGTTATAAAAAATCTTTAGTATTGTGTGTCGTAACGATTTAACTACATGAATTTAAAATATATTTAGGATAAATAATCATGTATCAAAGACATAACTTTAAGCCATGTAAAAGTTGTCAAAATCCGATCGACCCAGAAGAGAAACATTGTCCTTATTGTGGTTACAAGTTGAAAAAAGGGGTACTTCCAAAATTTATCATAGGCCTATTGGTATTAAGTCTTTTCGGTAGCCTGGCCATTCCCACAAATAGCAATTTAGAAAAGAAAAGAGAAAAGATTGCGAGTGCCCCGGTAGACAAGGTTAATTTTCGAGAATTGGCTAAAATGTTAAGCAATATACATACAGATCCTGAAATACTGAATAAGAAAATAGAGGGAAAAATCGTAGAATTACAGGTTCAGGTTTTTGTTGCTAGCCCTATGGCGGATTATTATAGGATAGTAACAATACCATCTGTCGGTATTCCAGGTACTTTGCTGACAATCTATCCAAAAGATGAAAAAGAGTTGGATTACTTAAAAAGTATAAAACCAGAACAAACGATAAATATAAAAGGCCAAATTAAAGGTAGATTTTTGAAAAGCATTAAAATCGATCCCGCATTTTTAATATGAATTTTTCATAATTTAAGTCCCATCCAAACTTCAAGTTCTCACTTCAACTGCATAATATCCTGCGTGAACATCAGGGTAATAAATCATTCAAATATATTTCCTGCGCTTGCTAAAAAGATAATGTAATGCCGAGTTTGATTTCTTGAAATAATCGGTAAAGAATCGGCTATTTCAAAACTTGTGTTAACTTGATAATCGCAACTTTGTCTAAATCAGCAGATATGAAACGAGTATCATAGCCGCAATCCGACTTTAATTAGTTTTGATTCCAAACAGCTGGTATTTGATTGGTGGAAGCGGCCCGGCTTAATGAAAAGGACTCCCCTTTAAAATCTAAAGTTCCACCGGTAATAGTTGGGTCACCAGGATTCCAAATAAAATTCGGATCAACGTCATAATTCATTTCACCAAATATTCTTGCATCGCTTACATAGCCACTGCCGGAGATTTTAAAATTCGACCAAGTTAGGAACTCCCGTGCATTAATTTCATTTATTACAGTAATAAAGACTTTGGTGATTATAAAAGATCTGGCACTAAATTAACCAAATATTTAGCTATTTCATGAAAGATCTCAGTATTTCGGTTGTTATAACGAAATTCCATCTTTTTTAAGTAAAGAGGGAACTTTTCTTTCGATACACCATGATGTTTTATTAAACGTTCTTTGGCATAGCTCCAGAAGCCTTCGAGGCCGTTGATATAAACTTTTCCACTTGAGAAGCGCTTATCGTGAATACGAAATGACGATGGGACTGGTGGGTTAGATTATGACGGTATTCCAGTAATCTAAAATTGTTACGCTTGGTCCGATGACACTCTGATCCAGCATTTGCGCATTAGAATCACCGGGAGTGGAAAATTGAAAAACCGGGACACAGGGTGCCTCTGATACAGGAAAGTCTGCGTAATGTGCTTTAATGTTTTGGCTTTTCTTTATTTTGCCGATTTTTCCATACTGGAGTTGGCGTCGGTTCCGGCTGTGGGGTGAATTGGGTGTTTATGGCGCTTTGCCAGATAGAATTCGTAATATTTACAATGCTCTGTGATCAATAAATAGCATGTCGAGCAAATGGGGAGTACCCTTGGGGACGCCAATTATATCAATAAGTTACGTAAAGTAACACAGAACATAGCCAATATCCAGTTGCAAAGCATAAGGTAGGTGATGATCTAAATACAAAAAATTGGGGCAGCAGCCAGAATGGAAAAGGTTATTTGAAAGCTCACTCTATGGATGGTTTTTAAACTTTGATAGGAAATTATTTTTAAGATCAAAAAAGAGGCCCTTTACGTTAATTTTCATCATTCTCTTCAACTTTATTAGCTGCGATATCGAAACGTTATAAAATCTATAACCCGTGCCTTTCATATATCATTAAAGATGAGCTGTGAAAGACAGTACATTCATTTCACTCAGCTTTTAATTCCAACTCCGGGTACAGTTTTTTAGCACAATCCGGGCAAATGCTATGACTAAATTCTGCATCGGAGTGGTCCCTAATGTAGGCCTCGATTTGGTTCCAATACCCTTTGTCATCCCGAATGTCCTTGCAATTTGCACAGATCGGCAACAACCCTTTCAGCGTTTTGATATTGTCGAAAGCCTCCTGCAGTTTGGAGTGCAGTTTTTCGCGTTCTTCTTCGGCCTGTTTAGCCAACAGGCGCAAAATCATATAAATCTGTATACTTATCCCGTGCTGCTTCCAGGTCCAGCTGGGCTTGTCGCAACTCCTCGTTTTGCATTTCCAATTCAATCTGATGCACCGCCAACTCATGGATCAGCTCATTGATAAGGTGGAATTCAAGGATAGAGATCCCAGGCAAAAATTCGGTCTTGAAACCTATATCTGGTATGGCGTCGCTTGAAACATAGGTGACATGCTCCAGGCCGGTCTTTTCAAAAAACAGATAATCAGTCAGGTATCTGTAAAAGTAATAAAATTGTGCTATTATCAAGATAACACCACTCCAGCATCTTCTATCACTCCCATTTTTTATTGCTATATCGTAGCACTTTTTTTTCTTGTCCTTGACAAATCCTAATCCTTTTTGATAATAAAAACATCTGCCCTGCCTTACGTTAAAGAAACTGACAAGAAACTACTCCCCAAATTCTTAAAGGTAAGAGTGATGGGTAAAGGCTTGGCACAACAATTTGACTAATCAAAAAACCTCCAGGGGTCTATGCTCCCTTCGGAGGTTTTTTTGTGAGTATTGGGAAAATTTGAACGAAGTTTCTGTCCCATTATAGAAAGGAGGCAAGTGGAGCGGGGAAAAAATGAACGCCGTTTTTCGAGATTTTTCTGATGGAAGCACAACCATCGGTTCATTTACCAAGGAATGATTATTGGGTAATCATGGACAAATCAATTTACACTTTGTTAATTATTGTTATCATATCTATTCCGTTTATACTTTTAGCTTGTATGTATGTCTTCGAAGAGTTTTGGACAAAGCAGGAATAAAAATAAAATAGGGTATCAGGTCTCAAATACCTTTTCCGCCTCGTTTACTCTAATAGTTTGGATATCATATATCCGGTGTTAAAAGCTAAAAGTACCGATAGTTGCTGTTTACCCTGCTTTTGACACAACTAAAAATCCTGTGATATGCACATGGTATCTATAAAAGAAGTAAAGTTGTGATTTTGGCCAGATGTACGATTCCAGCGAAAGAAGATGTAGCAAATTATGCTATAAGATTCAAAAAATATTTTTCGATAAATCCGACTATACAATTATTAGGGAGGATTTATGCATACAATATTTGTGGCACTTGGAGTAACGGCATTTTTCGCCGGATTAATGGCATATACAACATCAATAAGTGTAATATCTGATAATGTTGCACTAATGCTTATGCTCATAGGCGCTATTATTGCATCTGCCGGAATTATAGCAACAGCACTGGGTATTCAGGTTCGAGAAAAGTAAAGACCGATTGATACCTGCCAGTTTTTTAATGTAACAGATAAACCCGCTACAAGCTTTTGGGGTTGAATTGCATGTTGCTATTGATCAACACTTTTGAAATCTTCAAAAACATGTGATATTCAAATCGTATCTGTAATTTGCCCAAATTTCAGATCGTGGCAAGTAAACACAATTAAAGAATAGCCACTATTTGGTTAATTTTTGTCCCAAAGAGGGGCATTAACAAGACGTCTATTGACCATTCCCGTAATCATTGGTTCATTTCTCACACAGATTTCACAGGCTTTTCTCAATAGCACCCTCCCTATCCCATGCATGCTGATTATGAACTGAACGACCACCGTCTGGAAGACGGTGGGTTCGTTAATTGGTCGAAACCGGCTAAAGATAAGAGGAATTTTGTCTAATTTATATTGGCTCATGGCCTTTGGCCATATCGCCGTCTTTATCTTCGCCTGAAGGCGAGGGGTTTCAACCATCCCCGATGGGGACACTAAAAAAAGAGGAGTTGACAATTTTTAATATTTTAAGCGTTAACGGTGGATCGGTTGTTAAAAGGTCACCGATTTGTTGAATAAACACCATTATGAACTGTACCTGCAGCTCAATGAGATTGAGCACACCAAAACCAAGGTCAAAAGCCCTCAAACCAACGGCATCTGTGAGCGGTTCCACCAGACTGTACTGAATGAGTTTTACCGGGTGGCGTTCCGGAAAAAGCTGTATGGGGATCTTGAGACTTTACAGACTATTTTAAGAGCAATTCCTGGCAAAGTTGGCAAATTCTCGCTCTCAAGGATTAGATTTTGAACTTTTTCCATGTTATTCAATCGTCATCACCCAACTCATAAAATAAAAAAATCAAGCCGCTTTTTGGCTTTTTTCCAGTTCGAATTTTACAGCCAAGCCAATTTTTTCGATTGTGTATGGTTTTTTGACATATTGTCCCGCACCTAATCTTTGTGCCTTCCTTACACGCGCTGTCTCCGAAAAGCCGCTGGCTATAATTGCTTTTTGTTGAGGATATTTTGAAATAATCCTTTTGTAGGTTTCTAGTCCATCAATCCCTGGTGGCATTATCATATCAAGCACGATTAAATCAGGCGTATTAGACTCCAGATATTTACAGGCCTTTTCACCACTGCCCGCTGTTTCAACTGAATAGCCTAATTGGGTCAAAATTTTCGTTGCTATTTCAAGCTGTTCTTTAACATCATCAACCACTAAAATAGATTGTCCCTCACCCTTATAATTTTCGAAAGATAGGGGCATATCCATACTCCTGGCTGTCTTTCTTGTCACCGGAAAATATAATTTAATTGTGGTACCTTTCCCTTCATCACTATCAATGTGAATGTAACCTTTATGATCTTTAACCGTACCCCACACGACCGCCATTCCTAATCCTGTTCCGCTGCGACCCATAACCTTTTTGGTATAAAACGGCTCGAAGATTCGATTTATGTCATCAGGAGCAATTCCAATGCCACTGTCAGATACATTCAATACTATATAATCTCCTTCTTCCACATCATCATATCCTTCAATCGGTTGATCGATATACTTGTTTTTTGTCTTTATTTCTATTTTTCCACCATCTGGCATAGCTTCCGCAGCATTGGAGACTAAATTCATAACTGTTTTGGACAGATGGACGGGAGAACCCATTACATTTAAAAGCGCTGAATCTAAATGCGATTCAATCCTAACATTAGGGTGATATGATTTTAATTTATCAGACTGCGGGCTGTTCAGGTATTCATAGATGATGTCATTTAAATTTACCACATCGGATACTGAGACTCCTCGTCGAGCTAATGTCAATAAATCCTGCACGATGGCCGCTGCCTTCTTCCCTGAATCCCGAATCGTTCGTATTGGTTCGATCAAAGGACTATCATTCGGAAGATCCATTAAAATTAGATCCGGATAACTCACAATTCCAGAAAGGATATTATTCAAATCATGGGCTACCCCTCCCGCAAGAGTGCCAATAGCCTTCATTTTCTGAGCCTGTTGTAGTTTTTTTTCTAATTTCCTTCTTTCCAATTCTGCCTTATTTCTTTCTGAAACATTTCTCATCAATCCACGAAATCCGATAACCTCATCATTATCGTCCTTTATTGGAGCTGCTGAAAGATCTATTTGCAATGCATTTCCATTTTTTGTAATGATTTCAAAATCAGCTACCATTGTAGGCTTTTTTGTACGAAATATCTGGTTAAATACATTAAACATATTCTCCGATACCTGCTGATTTGAATACTCATTATAATTTATACCCCTTAGTTCTTTTGGGGCATAACCTGAAATTTTGCACAAGGCATTATTAAAAAATGTTAAGTTACCTTTTAGATCTAATTCAAAATACCCTTCCTCAATATTTTCAATTATGCTGCGATACTTTTCTTCATTTTGCCTCAATGCCTCTTCCGCTTCAATCCTTGATGTTATATCAATGAGGGAGGCAATGCTTCTCTCGGTTCCTGGAATTACACTAATTTGTATAAAAGCCTTTTTGATATTGCCTTCTTTATCAAGTATGTCCAAAGTGTATTCAGAGGGATATTCTCCAGATTTTTTTCTTCTTTCATAATGATAATCAGTGATTCGTTTGAACTCTTTTTTTGATACTAAATCGGTTGTTCTCATTTTACCTTCAATTTCAGCTTTCGCGAATCCTGTCAAATCTTCAACTTTGGTGTTAACTTTTGAAATTGTCATATCATCTTCAATAATAAAAGTCGCTGTTCCGGTATTTTCAAAAACACTGCGATATTTCCTCTCATTCTTTTTGAGCGCTACTTCAACCTTTTTCCTGCGCTCAATCTCATCTAATAAGTCTTGATTCTTCGCATTAAGTTCCTTAGTTCGTTTTCTAACTTGTTTCCTTAATATCGTGTTCAAAACCAAGAACATTAAAATTAGGCAAATTGCTCCGGCGCTGATCACAATCAACCAAAGGGGATCAGTACGCACAGCGTCGACACCCACCCACTTGCTTAGGGATTGGTAGTATATGGATCTCTTATCATCCTTCAAATCTCTTAGATATAGATCTATAGTGCTGATTATTTCCCTATTTTTTCCTTTGGGAGCCGCGAAACTTATTTGCTGAGGACTTAAAATTATTGAGGTTTTATTGATGTTGTATTTTCGCTCATTTTGATGTCCATATAAGTAATTAACAAGTCCTGCATCACATTTCCCAGCTTCTACAATCTCTAAAACCACATCATATTCAAATGCTTCGATGAACCGACAATCAATTCCAAATTGTTCTGTAAGTTCTTTTATGCCCTTGTAATATATATCGTTTTGGAGGACGGCAATTTTTTTGCCCTCAAAATCAAGAATGGATTCAATCCCTGATTGTTTGTTAATATATATTTGGCCCCAATTGCTTAGGACATTTTCATATGTGAAATCAAAAATCTGACTGCGTGGCTCAGAAAAGGCAATCGCACCTAATATATCCAGTTTTCCAGATTTTAAATCCTCATAGGATTGGATCCAGGATTCATTTATATATTCAATTTTCCATTCTTCCTTTTTGGCTATATGATTCAAAATATCAGCAAAAATTCCCTTTACCTTACCGTCATCATCTGTGAATAAAAGCGGCTTATTTTGGTAAACACCGATCCTGATTTTAGTATCTGCGAATGAGCTAACAGGAATGAGCATAGCTACAAAGATTAAAAAACAAATAGAAAAACAAGTAAGTTTTCTCATGTTTAAAATTCAGCCTCTGTGTTAATTGTATTGATTACCCTGGAAATCAAGTAAGTTAGGGGAACAATTGTCTGATATCTAACGATATATTTAATATCGGATAAACTATTAATAACTTTAGGCTTATCTAAACACTTATTCTCGGTTGGGAGATTAACGCTCCCCAGAGAGTCAAGCAGATCTATGTTCTAAAACAACTCCAGAACCGATATATGTGGGCAGGGGCAAAGGTTCATGATTGTATTGAACGCACCCTGACAAATCTCCAACGCGGCATTTCCGTTCTTGATGTTGATCAGATCGTTGACATCACCTTAAACCAAATGAGGGAGAAATTCAGGTCATCCGTCGATCCGGATCATGTGGAACTTATTGAATATAATCTTTCCGCCAACCAGGGTGCGGAATTCACTGTTGGAACGTCTGAGATCGAAAATACCAAGACTTATATAGCCGGGAGTATCAGCTGATATGCAGTCGCTGTTGGTCGATGTGGGCGAAAATGTGCCAAAGGAGGAGGCGGTATTTCAGAAGGTAGAGGATGAGCGGGTGAGGGCGGATTGTAATTTTAGAAAGGTATGTGATCGCTAATTTTTCCCGATTAAATTTGGACCATTTATCAATTTATAATTCCAAGTAGTGCATCTCCTTGGCATTTGATAACACTTAAATATCTCAGGTTTTTTTAGAAAAACGCTCATCTCAAAGGCTGCCTTTGGTCCCGCTTTCCTCTCTTATAGATCACCCAAGAATATTTATTATTAAAACCAGGATATTTCACGATACTTATAAACCATTCCTCTCTAAATCTTGAACCTGGCTCATTTCGATAGACCTTCTGAAATCCAGAATCTAAAATATCATTATTCTGAAATGCGTTTTTTTCGTTAAAGCTTTCTTCACTTCTTTTTCCCTCTGGGGTTGATGTGTCAAAATCAAAATATAAAATATAGTTTGTATCGATTGGATATTTCAAAGGAGGATCATATAATACAACATAATTTAAGTATTCATACTGTTTCCCCCATTTGATGCCCCATTTTTCAAGAACGTTTCTTTTTAAAAAAGGAAAAATATCAGAACTATCAGTTCGTTTTTGACTCTTTCCCTTTAATTTTTTGATATATGTTCTTGTAATAAATCCTAAAAACAATGCAGCACCAATCACAATTATCGGTTCATCCGGCAATATTATCTGTCCCAACCAATAAAATAATAGTGTAGCGGCTACTGCAGCTAAAAACGATATCATATGCTTTTCCACCTATGCGGATCTTACTCCATTTTTCATATTACTGGGAGATAGTTGTTCGGACCGCTTTTTAGCATGAAAAATACGAGGTACGGGGTGCAGAAAGTAAAAGGCGGCTCACAATTGAACCGCCTGTCATGGGAGAGGAAAAAAGAAGATGTAGCCTCCCACTTCTCACAAAAATTATAATTGTGCTAACTTGTTTAGATACACAAATTCAGAATGTTGTGCAATGAAACCTCGTGTTCTTTCGATCAAATAGTTTTTAAATTATATAATCGCTTTCTATCACTACATACTGAATATTATCTCTTCATACCACTTAGAAGGTTTGTATTCCTGGCCTATGAACCCGCCAGCCTCAAGACAGTTACGCGCCAATTCAAAGGTGTGATAATCCAAATCGATATCGTCCCATCCAATATTCCGCATGTGTTTGTTTATTAATGTGAAATTTGGGTTCTGATCCATATCAATCGAATTGGCCAGGCTTCTTAAAAATCCGGGGATCAGATTTTTCTTAAGACCCTTGTGACCAAGTCTTTGAATCAATAATTGTCTTAGCTCATAAGGCATTGAAATAATTTACCATAGTATTTGAAAAGAATTGAAAAAGTTTCGTCTGTTCAGCCACTATACTTTTAAACCCCGCAGGAACCAAACGTCAAACTGTGTTATCGGTAATTAGTGTAGAATTTGGCGTGATTCGAACGCCTGTATAACTATTTAAATTATCTATACTTTAATCTAGGCACTTTTAACCATTTGTAATTATTTTAAAAAGTAAATTTTTATATTCTTATAATTTCAATGAGTTATATAATGTAATAATTTTGCCGCTAAAGTTTGTTTCTTAGGAAATCGTTGATTTTCTCTATTTATAAAAGAATTTTAAAGAATAAATCGAAATATACAATACTCATGACTCTTATTATTAATTATTAAGGATAGTTGGTATTTATGGAAAAAATATATTATTATTATTTTTTGAAAAAATTAACCCTTAATTCGATGGTATTTAGAAAAGGAATGGATTAAAATTTATTGAAGATAGCCGTTACTCCAAATCGGTGGGTTATACCGGTAAACTTACACATGCAATAATAATAAATTATTATTTATTATAATATCTATATATTATAAAATATTAAATAATAATTTACATGAGATTATTTGGGTGGATGTTTGAGCCGTTTTATTGGATTATAATCAAAGAGCCTTAATAATATCGTATTAAGACAGTCGTATAGAAAATTGGTAGACCTGATTCAGAGCTTTTGAAATTATTGACAATAATTTTACTATTCAATAATAACCATAATAAAAGTATGAGCCGCAAATTTGAACATAATTTCCAGGGCTTTTCACAGGATAGGGGGAGGGCATGAATAAAATCGATCTAATTAACGCGCTAAAGAATGAAGGCCTGATTTCAAAAATGGAAGCCGCAACTATTGTTGATCTATAAACTGGAGAGACCGTTAATGTGGCTCCTAAAAAGCTGCCTTTTTTTAAGTGCCGAAAAGAACAGAGAAAAAGGGTGGATAATTGATTTATTGACATAATTATTTTCCCCAAAAAGACGGCAAGCAAACACCGATTCGAGGTCAATATAGAAGCTCGGTAATTTTGAGATTTTCATTCAACAATCTCGAGAACATACCTCTTCCTGGCCTTGCCAGCAGCTGCACTCAAGATAGTCCTTAATGCCAAAGCATTCCGGCCCTTTTTGCCAATGACCTTTCCCATATCACTTTTAGCAACACTGAGTTCAAAAACAACGGATTGGGCACCTTCAATTTCAGTAACCGTAACCTGATCCGGTTGATCAACCAAGGCTTTAGCCATATCAGCTATCAGGTCTTTCATGCCTTTCCCCTTCCTGTTCCAAATGAATGCTTAAGATCAATCTATAATGAACTGCTTTCGGCATGCAATAACTAAGCTACGAAGAATTCGGCTTGTTCTCCACCTTGTACACCACCAATCACTTTTAGGCGATATATTCCATAAGGTGTTTCTGCCTCCTTGCCCAAAATCATTTCTTTAATTGCCGGGGTAACTTTCGTATAGGTTTTGTAGAGTTCATCCATAACTTCAAGATCTGAGATCTCAATCCACTCTTCCTCTTCATTGTATTTTGCCTCGTACAAAGGCATAGCATAATTCAACATCGCTCTGAATCCTCACTCCCAGCTAATTGCGGAAATTAGTCTACAAATAAAAAGCCCGGTACCAATTTGGTTACCCGGCCTAATTCTGTATCCCTTGGCAACCCAGCCACCTTGTATCAAGGTCTGTTGGCTTTCCGACCCTGCCTCACGGCAGGTTTGGCTTTATCGTGGACTTCTTGGTGTTCGATATAATTTTAGCCTACCAAATACCGGTGCATCCGTCAATTACCGAAGTTCGATTTCTCAATGGCCAGTACTAAAAGGATTTTCCCATTAACAAGTTCACAAGGCCGTGGTTATCGATTTGTAAAGGAAAACTGCTGAGTGATCCTGTTCACAAGTCGCAGCTTCGGTGCTGGGCAATCCTTGCTTGACAACCAGTTAATGCGAATGCTATCAATTTATTGGCGCAGGGAATCGTTTAACCGTAAGGTACCGCAAGGGTTGAAACTATTCAACAACTTGGGATTTCCCTGAGCCACTTTGGTTTAATAGCGACATTTATCCACCCAGTACCCGACCTTGATTTCAGTAATTGTTGCATTCATTTGATATCCCGCATCTTCCCAATGATTGAAGGAAAATGAGCAGATAAGTTATGTTTAATCATTATTAAATAGATTCTTCTTATGCCAATAAGGTTTTAAAGGTAGAGGTTACAAGCTTGAGCCAAAGTCCTTCTTCAAATGACCCATCTGTAATTGAGCGCGACCAATTGCTGTCCAGAATCCAGGAACTGGAAGAAAGATGTCGTCGGTCCGAAGATGCACTGCACACATTGGAAGAACAAAACCGACTTTTGGGTGACAGTGCTCCGTTTGGTATCTTTGTTATAGACACCGAGGGAAATGTTTTCGGCGCCAATCAGAAAATGACAGACATGCTGGCCTGGCCTGAGGGTCGGGATATCACGCAGTTAAATTTATTTAATCATCTCCCTCTGGTGGATTCTGGTGTCGCCGATGCGTTTCGGCGGTGCATGGAAAACAGGACCCGCATGACCAGCGATCATCCCTGCCTGCCGGACAGCGACGGATGTGCCCATCTGCGCTATCATATTAGCCCAGTGATAGACAAGACTGGAAAATTTACCGGAGTTATCGCTTTTGTCGAAGACGTCACCGAACTCAAGCTTGCCGAAGAAACCATCATTGCCAGCGAAAAAAAATACCGGCTGCTGTTCGAATCCTCTCCCGTGGCCATGGTCGAACGAGACGCCGGCGAACTGAAACAACACCTGGACAGGCTCCGGGCGGATGGCATCTCCGATCTGCGCAGCTATTTTGTCCAGCATCCCGAAGAACTGTTCCATTGCATAGCGCTAATCAAAACAGTTAATAGCAACAGCGCCTTCCTGGATCTAATGGAGGCCCAGACCTGGGATGAAATCGAGAGTGGCTTCAAAATGACCAACAGCCCCGAGGACTTTACGCGCATGGCGCAGGAAATCATCCTGATGGTGGCGGACGGCAACATTTGCCACGAGCGCGAAGACACATTCATGACATTAAGAGGGAACAAAAAGAGCATTCTGGGCAAATCCTTGCCGCTTTCCGGTCATGAGGATACGCTATCGCGTATTGTCGTTGCCATGGTCGACATTACCAAACGCAAACAAGCTGAAGAGGCGCTGCGCACCAGTGAGCAGCTCTTCCGCGAGCAAGCCATGCAGGACATTCTGACCGGTCTGTATAACCGGCGCTATCTCTACCAATCGCTGACGGATCAGATCGAACATGCTAAAACCAGCGGGTCGGTTATTTCCGTGATATTCATGGATCTCGACCGTTTCAAAACCGTCGTAGACACTTACGGTCATCTCAACGGAAGCCGTACAATCAAAGAGGTGGCCGAGACCATCCGGGAAACCCTTGAAGAACCGGCCTACGCGGTAGCTTATGCCGGCGACGAGTTCGTGGTGGTCCTGCCCAGCTTTGATCCATCTCAGGCCATTGAACAGGCCAAGAAAATACAGGTTCGGATAAAGAATAAGGTTTTTCTGCGCGACCAGGGCCTTGAGCTCCACATTCAATCCAGCTTCGGTATCGCCACCTTCCCGAATCATGCCGACGACATGACGAATTTATTGGCAGCGGCAGATCACGCCCTGTTTGGTGCCAAAGGCGCCGGAAAGGACAGCATCAAGTCATTCGATTAGATTTGTCCTGTGTGACACGCTCGACTTAGATGGGCTGAACTCAGCCGACCCCGACATCCATTATTCACTCACTTTGATTCTGGGATTGATTGATAGGCAATTGGATGTGTTATCTTTTTGAACCTGGTGACTGAGTGAAAAACTGAGTGAAAAGCGTGAAAGGAATACAGGTTTTTCCCAATTTTTAAAGGTAAATTCACACAAATATTCACGCAGTAAGATTTTGAAATAATAATAAGTTATTGATATTTTAAGTCTATTCTATTTGGTGTTGGGAGCCTTTCACGCCGGCAACAGGGGTTCAAATCCCCTTGGGGTCGCCACTTAGAATACAAGGCCTTCATTGTAACTGGCGGCCTTTTTTGTTGCTGGCTTGAAAGGTTGATGTGAGCATTATATCAAAAAGTATGCAGAGCTCATATTCCCCTTGCCAAAAGAAATTGAGCGGAGGTATATACATCTTTAAAGGATCCCGGTTCATTGTTACGGCAAGGGATGAATTTCAATTTCGGGAGGAGACCAGCGTGTATGATTTAAACTTTGATCCTGCCATCTGCGAGTCCTGCGATACCTGTGATTGTCTAATGAGGTGTCAGTACATGACATTTGATTTGGAGGAGGCCAAACGCGAAAAGGCCAACATCAACAGCGGTAAGGACTCCAGGGTTCTGACCGGATGTGCCACCTGCTATGCCTGCGAAGAATACTGCCCCAACGGCAATCACCCTTTTTATTTGATTGTCGAACGCCAGGAAGAAAAAGGCATCCTGCCCTCACCGGCCCCGATCACCCGACAGCAGATTCTTATGATGAAACCCAAAGGCACCATCACGCCCATGAAGGTGAAGGCACCGGTGATCGATATGTGCTATTTTCCGATGCTGACCGGGAGTATACGGGCGCCGCTCTATGAGAATCCTTCCATCATTGTGGGCAGCGATATCTTCTGTAATGTCATGTGGCTTCATTTTGCCCGCAATTCAGTGATTCGCGATCAGCTTCCAAAGGTCATAGAGAATATCTGGCATTTTTACTTAAGGGACAGCGGGGTAGATGAGCTGATCTGCTTTCACGATGAATGCTACGCGACGTTTACCCACCTGGCCCCGGCTTTCAATATAGACGTGCCGTTCAAACCAATTCATGTTTTCGAGTACATCTCCGGTCGACTTGATTTACTGAAAGACGCCATCAAGCCCATCAATGCCAGGGTCGCCTACCAGCGACCCTGTTCCAACCGACTGATTCCGGAGACCCAGCACTGGGTTGACGATATTTTTTCAAAAATCGGGGCTGAGCGGATCGAGCGAAAGTACGACCGGGAAAATGCACTTTGCTGTGGGCAGGTTTTGAGGGCGCACCAGCGGGAGGAAATGGCCGATGACATTCAGAACCGCAATCTGGAAGATATGCAAGCGGCGGGGGCGGCATATTGTGTGTTTAACTGTCCGGCATGCATGATGACTCTGGCTGAGCCTGCTGCCGAAAAGGGGCTGTTTCCGATTCACCTGAGCGATCTTTGTCAGGTCGCACTGGAAGGAGATGCACCGAAAGGATAGATTTATGGATACGATTTATGAAATTCTTGCGGAAATTGTAGGGCCTGAATTTGTATCCGATTTTCCGGAAGAGAAGTACATATATTCCATGGATCCTGGAACGATGCCGGCCTGTGAGCCGGATATAGTGGTCATGCCGGTCAATACCGAAGAAGTTCAAAAAATCGTGCAGGCGGCCAATGTACATCGTGTGCCCGTGGTGCCCCTGGGGGCAGGCCTGGTTCTGTCCGGTCTGTCGAGGGCCTTGAAAGGCGGCATCGTTGTGGACATGAAAAGAATGAACCGAATTCTTGAAATCAACCGATTGAGCCGTTACGCCCTGGTGGAGGCGGGAACTTCTCAGGGTATGCTGCAGGCCCATCTGAAGAAGCACTTTCCAGATCTCAAGCACTCGGTCCCGGATGCCCCGCCGCCGGCCACGATTGCTGGAAACGTTTCCATACACGGATCGGGGCATATGTCACATGCGGGGGGATTTCACTCCGACATGCTCAACGGACTGGAGGTGGTCCTGCCCACAGGCGAGGTTGTCAGGATCGGGTCCTGTGCAATTTCTCCTTACTGGAATGCAAGAGCCCCGCTGCCGGACCTGTCGGGCCTCTTTCTGGGGTGGGCCGGGACTACCGGTGTGATTACCAGACTGGCCATAAAACTTTATCCCAATTATCCTCTGAATGATGTGGGGGTGTTCGTTTGTGAGGATGCGTCGCTTGTGCCTGATATCCTCTATCGGATAACCGGCACCCAGATGGCCGAAGATGTTACCGCCTGGATGACACCCAAACCGGATTGGGCGGCCGGCTTTCTGCACTGCAATGTCAATTACGGCGCAAAGACGAAAAATGAGCTGATCTGGAAACGCAATCTCATCCGGTCCGCGGTGGAAAACTATATCGATGATAAGACCGGCGGGTTTCTACCCCTGCCGGGCATGATGAAGCAAAGATTCCTGGAAGTTCCCGCCAGGCAGCTTGCCCTTTTTGCGGATGTTCGCAAAGGGGGTGGATTCGAATATGTGGGCGCAATCATGCCGGTGGAACTGTTTCCCCGAGCCTATGACCTTGGCCTCGATGTTGCGGATAAATTGGGGGTGTCCTACTCCATGGGGTGCCGGATCATCGGCGTCAACCACAGTATGATGTTTTTTTACGCTTATGCCTTCAACCGGGCGGACCCTGATGACGTAGCCCGCGCTCAGGGTGCCCTGGAGGAGACCAACAAAAGAGTCCTGGAGATGGGGGGAGTTCCCTGGAAAGCGGAGGCCCCGGCTCAGCAAGAGATCATTCGCAAAATGAACCCCAACATGTTTGAGATGATGGGTCGCGTACGATCGATTTTAGACCCCAACGGCATCATGAATCCCGGAAACTGGGAGGCTAACTGATGAAATACGCTGAAATTCTGCACAGGTGTTTCCGGTGCGGTTACTGCAAACTACCGGGGAACTACGTGGATTTCAACTGCCCGGCCTATGCGGCATTCAGGTTCGAGACCTATTCACCGGGTGGGCGCATGTGGCTTCTGCGGGCCTGGCTGGATCAAAAGCTCGAGCCCTCGCGGCGCTTCCAGGAGATCCTGTTTTCCTGCACAGCATGCAGAAATTGTGTGGAGCAGTGTGCATTGCCCAAGATCAAAGATGAATTGCTCCTGGCGTTTACGGCTGGTAAAGAGGAACTGCTGGGTGAAGGAAAAGTGCCACCGGCCGTCCGGGACTGCCTGACGAAGCTCCAAAAGTATGGCAATCCCTATGGTATATCCAGGAAGAAGAGGGCTAACTGGGCCGCAGATGCTGAAGTTGAAATATTTTCGAGCCAAGAATATTTGTTTTTCCCCGGGGATGTGGGGGCGTTTGACAGCCGGGGTCAGGAAATTGCCCTTTCTGTAGCAACACTTTTGACTCGGCTGGGGATTTCATTCGGCATCCTGGGTGAAGGGGAAGTATCCGACGGGAATGAAGCCAATGCCATGGGTGAAAGTGATCTCTTTCGTCTGCTGGCCGAAGAAAACATCGAACATTTCAACAAATTGAATGTCAAAAAAATCATTGCGCTTTCTCCCCATGGCTTTAATGCCCTGAAAAATGAATATCCGGCGCTGGGTGGTGTCTACCAGGTGTCTCATTACACCCAGATTTTGGCGGATCATGCCGCCAGTCTTGCGTTTAAGGATAATCCTTTCAAAGTGCGGGTAACCTATCATGATCCGTGTTACCTGGGCCGCCACAACTGGGAGTACGGGGCGGCAAGAAAAGTTCTGGCCGCGCTGCCGGGTGTGGAGATCCGGGAAATGGACCGGTCCATGCGGGATGCCCTGTGCTGCGGCGGGGGTGGCGGAAATTTGTTCACCGACATCCTCGGAAACGGACCGGAATCGCCTGCCCGAAACCGTGTGGTCGAGGCCCTGGACACCGATGCCGACGTTTTGGCGGTCAGCTGTCCCGGGTGTGCGGTCATGCTGGAGGATGCTGTAAAATCGAACAACATGGATGAACGCATCCAGGTCAAAGAAATTTCAGAAATCGTCAATGAAAGGCTAGTTGACCGTTCCCCAACCGGGGAATAGATTGAGTTCCAAAATTTTAATGGTTATCAGAGCATCAGCCCATCAGGCTTTGATATGGATAACAGGGTGTTCCCTATCCCAACTGTTTTGTCGCGGAGGAGATAAGCATGGAAATGAAAATGTCATTGGAAGAGGCCAGGCAACATGCGCTTGAATACATGCTCCGGGGGTATCACTGAGGGCCCTCCATCCTGCAAGTTATGTGGGAGGCATATGATCTGGGCAATGAAGATTTTTTATGGGCCGGGATTCCATTTTTAGGGGGTATCGGCGGCTATCAGAATGCGCCCTGTGGGGTGGTGTCGGCAGCGGCCGTGTTAGTTGGGTTGCGGCATCGCTGCCCACTGAGCGACAAAGAGCGGGCCAAGCAAGCCCGCCACGCCGTGCGCACTTTTTCGGCGAACATCGTCACGGAATTCAACCGGCATTTTGGGGATATCACCTGCCGGGGGCTTATCGGAATGGATTTTTCCAAACCCGGTGAATACCAGAAGTTTCTGGACTCGGGCGTCTGGAAGGACAAATGTGTTAAATACGTCGAATTCATGATCGAAAAGCTATATGCGCTTGAGGACCGCCAGGGGCTGTTTGTGCAGGCACCGTAACACCCTGGGTGATTGTAAACGAACTGCGAACCGGGCCGGACCACGGTGAACGCCTGTTAATTAAGGATGTATGCTGCAAATAGTACTTTTTTTATGCTCATACCTTAGTTGACGGCATTCTACCCTGGTCCGAACCCAGATGAATTTGAACCCATTTGGGCTCATTATCCGATCAATTTAGCTGAAAGATTGATTTCTGTACCGGCAAAAAGTCTCGAAATCGGGCATTTCTCTTTGGCTGTTTGAGCATATTGAGCAAATTTATCTGCATCCAGACCCGGAACCTCTGCTTCACAATCCAAATCAATGCTGGTAATCTTCGGGCCATCCTCTTCTCCCAAATGAACTGAAGCCGTTGTCTGTACGCTTGCAGGCGTATGATTGTCGCCACTTAAAAGTGCTGCCAGGAACATTGAAAAGCATCCGGAATGGGCCGCCCCGACAAGTTCTTCCGGATTGGTGCCTTTGCCTTCTTCAAAACGCGATGCAAATGTAAAAGGGCCTTCAACGTCTCCATATTTCATTACTCCGCTGCCATCTTTCAGAGTGCCATTCCATCTGGCAGTTGCTTTTCGGGTCGCCATGGTTGCCTCCTTTTCAGGTATGGGTTAATACACTTAAAGTTAATTTCTTGTTCCAGATTGTGACAGGGAGTCATCCACCTTCCTGAATCTGGTATTTTCGCCCCGTCAATCTGTGCGTTCATTTTTTAAATATAATCACTATTCCCACCTGGTAAATCCAGAAGGGTTGATTTTGATACGTTTGGAGAGTCTTTTTGTGGAAGTTCCTGTCCAGACAAAAAATGATCCTTTAAGTAGCTTTAGGACACCGTTTAATCAATAAGCCGTCAGGATTCCTGACGGCTTATTTTGTTATTTTGGCAGGGTATCGATCCGCAAGGGATGCTATCTTTCATTATCGAAATATCCGCTATGGACCGGGGGAAAATTCGGCTCAGGCGCTGGCTTCCTCTATCTCCTTTTTGGCAAAACTCTTGGGTACGCCTTCGTATGGGGTTCGTTTGCTAGACTTTAACGTCTTGGGGTCACGCATCGTCTTTAGGATGTCGATACTATCCCGCAAGCCTTTGTTAATCCGGCACATTTCCAGGGCCATACCGACCACCTGGGCAACTGCCTGCACGAAATTCACATCATCCAAGGTAAACTCCCAGCTTTCGGCCGTATAGACCCGCATGCACCCGACAGTTTTCTCGCCGATAATAATCGGCACCGAAAGAATCGAGGCGATGCCTTCCCTGGCCGCGGCTTCAGGGTACTGTATCCGCGGGTCATCCGTCACATCGTAAATGGCGACCGGTTGGCCATCCTGCAGGGCTGATGCAATTGATCGAAGGGCACTGACCGGCCCCTTGTCCATATATTCGTCGCTTAGACCATAGCTGCTGGCGAGTTTAAGCTCTTCACTTTTTGCGCTGAATAGAAACAGGGCGCATCCCTTGATTTTGAGAGCATGGGTGACGCCCTCAACGGTTATCAAGACGATTTCCTCCGGATCCCGAATCTTGGATATGGCTTTGGTAATGCGAATCAGGGTCTCATAATTGATGATGGGCTTTTCCATAGCGACCTCCTTTTTTTGTGGGTTAACATCTTTGGACGGACAAGATTTTTTTTGAAATAGGCAAAATTTACAGCTATTTCCCCACGAATAAATATCGAATGTAAAGCCAAGCAATTACCGTTACCGCAACCAGGATGAGTTCGTATGCTAGAAGAGCAAGAGAAGCAGTCAGCAAAAGGAAATAAGACGCTGAGTAGATCAGCTTTTCGCAATGGTCAGGTGTTCAACATTCGGATACAGCCGTCGGCCACCTCTGCGGATATTACCGAAAATCTCTCATATCTGGTTTCAATTTGCAAGATATATATGAAAATGAGGCGATTTTGTGTGTCCTGCTATATTGGGAAGGATAACAGACCGACATCGGCAGCTGGAACCTGCTTAGCGGTCCCTGCGGCCGATAAGTTTGACAGGCAGGGTTGTATTTAGTATTTATTACCGCTGCATGATTTTGTTGATCACGACTGTGCTGCTTGTGTGAAGATCCACGCTGTGGAGAATTAGGCCTTTTACAATCCGGGTTAATCCGTTTATCCGAATACGGACTGACCCATTCAATGATCGGTAGCGGAAAGCGTTTGATCCATGAATGGAAAAAAACCTGCAGAATCGACTAATATCCTGATCCTGGGGCTGGGGGGTGTCGGCTTTTACCTGGCCAAGCGCCTGGTGCATGAGGGTTATGCCATCACTGCCATCGAGGCCGATGGCAGGATGATCCGCCATGCCGATGGGAGTTTAGATGCCCGCCTGATCCAGGGCAATGCCATGAGCATCGAATGCTTGCGGGAGGCCGGTGCCGGTAAGATGGATTATCTCATCGCCGTTACCAACCAAGATGCCGTGAACATGATGGCCTGCTTGATTGCCGACCGATTCGGCATTCCGCTCAAAATAGCCCGGGTGCGCTCTACCGAATGGGGGGCGGAAGATTCCATCCTGACGGCCAAGGATCTTAAAATCGATCTGATCATTCACCCGGAAGAGCTGGCTGCCCAGGAAATTGTCAGACTGGTTAAACTAAGGGCCGGAAATGATATTATCGATGTGGCCGAGGGGCAAATCCAGGTTATGGCCACCCGAATTCATGAAAAATCGCCGCTGGCCTACAGAAAACTGAAAGATATCTCCAAAGAGTATCCTGAATTTCCGTTCCGGGTAGTTGCGATTGCACGGGGGATCACCACTCTGATCCCCGGCGGTGAAGAAGAGCTGCTGCCCCAGGATCAAGCCTTTCTTTTGGCAGGCAACGAAAACCTATCCCGCCTGATGGGCATGACAGGGGTCGAGCAACAGAAACGCCACCGGGTCATGATTCTGGGCGGCGGCCTCGTGGGGCGCCGCCTGGCTGAGTTGCTGGGCAAAACGGTTGAGGTCCGGCTGATAGAAAAAGATGAGGGTTTTGCCCAGGATCTTTCCTTCGAACTGTCTAACACGGAAGTGTTGCATGGTGACGGGTCGGATTCAGATGTGCTGGTTTCAGCGGGGCTGCTGGAAATGGATACGTTTATCACCGCCACCGGGGAAAACGAAACCAATATCATGAGCTGTGTGCTGGCCAAACACCTGATGAATTCTCCCAACGGTCAAACAAACGGCAAGCAGGGAAAATGTATTGCCCTGGTTAACAAAGAAGATTACCTCGTGTTGGCGGCGACAATGGGATCGGATATCGCCTTGAACAAAAAAATACTGGCCGGCAACGAGATTCTAAAATTCATTCGCAGGGGCGAGCTGCTTTCTGTGGCGCACCTGCATGGTTTTGATGCCGAAGTGGTTGAAATCGTTGCCGCCCCCGATTCGCCGATTACCCGTAAGCCCCTTTCCAAGCTGGATTCTTTCTACTATGGGAAAATCATGATTGGTGGCATCCATCGCGGCGGCGTGTGGCAGGTTGCAGTCGGTGACACCCACATTCAAAGTGATGAACGGGTCATAGTGGTCTGCTCCTCACCCCACCTGAAAGACGTCCAAAAGCTGTTCCTCGCCTGATCAAATACACTTACATCAAAATTGTAGATTTCGCTCAAGGGCAAGGGAATTGGAAGCTCATAGACTAGCGCTTATAGCTCATAGTAAAAATGATTTCAGTCCTTTAGACTATCAGCTATCAGCTATGAACTATCAGCTTCTACCGTTTCCAGAAGGAAGGATAAAATATAACCAACGCCGAAAACATTTCCAGCCGGCCCACCAGCATGTTCCAGGATAAGAACCATTTACCCGTATCTGAAATAAAGGCGTAATTTTGGGACGGTCCCACACCGCCGAATCCCGGACCAATGTTCATTAGGGTTGCGATCACCGAGCTCATGGCGGTAAGATAGTCCATTTGATCCACCAGCACCATGAAACAGCCCCCGCCCAGCACCAGAAAAATATTGACGATAAAATAGCAAACGGCCAGATCGACGATTTGGGAATCCACCGGACGCTGATTCATACGAATGGCCACCACCGCCATGGGTCGGAAAAAGATGCGCTTTATGGCCGCCACGCCGAATTTCCATATCAGGACATAATGAACGACTTTGATACCGCTGGTGGTCGATCCGGCACAAGCGCCGATAAAGCACACCGCATATAGGAACATCTGCGCCGCCTGGGGCCATTGCTCATAATCGGCCGTGGTGAACCCGGTGGTTGTCAGAAGGGAGGTTACCTGGAAGGTGGCGTAGCGGATTGAATCGATCAGGCTGCCGTACGTATTTTCTTTCCACAGAATCCATGACACCATGCCGCAAAAAAAGAGCATGAACCCCACATACCAGCGAAATTCGGTGTTGATTCGGATGACACGCCAGTTGCCTTGCATCATATGGTAAAAGAGCATGAAGGTCATGCCGCCCAGGAACATGAAAAGTATGATCACCCAGTCAAAGTAGGCATTGTTGTAATGCCCGATGCTGGCGTTCCACGGTGAATAGCCGGATGTTGACACCGTTCCGAACGAATGGCACAACGAATCGAAAATCGACATGCCCCCCAGGCACAATAAAAGGGTTTCCAGCAGGTTCAGGCCCATATAGATGCCCCAGAGCCAGATCATGGTATCGCGGTTGCGGGGTATGAATTTTTCCTTGGTAATTACCTGGCCGGGACTCGATTCGGCCCGGAACAGGCGCAATCCCCCCATTCCATGGGGCAGGAATATTACGGTTAATGTTAAAAACCCCATGCCGCCGAGCAGATGGGTTTGGCTGCGCCAGAACAACAACCCGTGGGGAACCACTTCGATATCCGTCAGAATGGTTGCACCGCTGGTGGTATAGCCGGACATCATCTCAAAAAAGGCGTCGGTGAAGGAGGGAATAGATCCGTGGATTATAAAAGGCAGGCCGGAAATGGCAGAAATTAGAATCCATCCAAAAAAAGCGACGAAAAAGCCGTCTTTAATATTTAATTCTTGATGGCTGCGAAACAGCCGCCAAAGCGACCACCCCAGACCCATGGAGATGACCCCGGTGATGGCTATCGCAAATAGGTCGCCTTCCCCGAAATACAGCGAGCAGATCAATGGAAACACCATCGAACTGCCGGTAACGATTAATAATTTTCCCAGAACATTTGCGATAGTGGCGTAATTCATATCGAAGAGGAAACGATCAATTTAGATTATGATATCCAAATTAAATTGTAGAATAAAGCCATCACTGTTTTTGTTTTTCACAATACCAAATCTAATTTACCCTCAAATCCATTTTGGGATCAACCTAATTTGTGGCCTTTGCGGTTTTCTGTCAGGTGCTGATCGTTTCCCGTTTTGCGTGCATGAAATCAGCAAAGCGCTCTCTTTTGGGAATTTCAAAGGGAACGTCGGCTAAATTCTCGGGGATGGGGTGTCGACCGTAGGCATGGCATGCCGCCACCGCTGCGTGTATATGATCAGAGGGGGTTTCAGCCGGAATCTGGTTGAGATGAATCATACAGCGTTCGTCTCTGGCCATCTTGTCAATATAGAGCTTGATCCGTTCCACGATGGCTTCCGCCGGTCCCTCTTTTAGCAGGGTTGCATCCACCCCGGCGGTAATCAGGGTTTCGTTTTTATCCGCAAATGTCTTTACGCGCTGGGGCCCGACTTCAAAAAGGTCCGGATCCAGCACACTCAAGGTACCGGGACTGCATTTCAGTTTTTGTGAAAAGAACCGTTCCGGGTCCTGGCTCTTTGCATCTCCCCAGTTTCCCCGCGTGACCAGCCTGTCCCCCAGATTTTTTCTCAGCCGCTCGGTATAGGCGACCACATATTCATCCATCATATCAAGGGTGATCATGGGGGGGGAGGCCCAGGCATCGCGTCCGTCCATGAACAGGTCCGGCATGCCGATTTCACTGCGCATCACTTCGATATAAGGGGAGAGGACATCGTCGCAGAGGAATTCAAACAGGCGATGGACAAAATCCGGCCTTTCAAACATGTCGTCAACGAGATTTTCATACCCCCTGATATTAACCGCCAGACTGAAGGGGGCAGTGAAATAGGCGCGTTCAAGTTTGCCCGTCCTTTCCAGAAAAGCCTTGTTGACCTGCAGGACCCAGGGCATCCGACCGGATTTATGCGGGTCGGGAGGGGTGATGTGGTCCAGATCTGATGGTTGGCTGATCAACGGCCTGGTACGGTCGGCATCGGGTATGCCTTCAGGATCATAGTCGACCTTTTGCCCCAGGGCCTCGGCTTCTATATTATAAACGTCCCAGAAATTGATGGGCGCATCGACTCTATAGTATTCGCTGACCAAAAGCTGTGCCCGAACGAAAGTGAGGGCATCGGTGAAGAAACGTTGGGGGGCGATCCCGGCCAGATGAGCAGTATGGTCATTGCTTTGGGCCCCGATGATCACGTGGTTGTTTGCAGGTGAAGGAGGCAATTCCGTTTTATTTTCTATTGTCATTTTGATTGTTCCGGATCCTTTTTATGGGGGCTCGATGAAATAACAAGGTCGCGAATGGCCTGCAGATGGCCGGCCATCAAGTTGCCGGCAGCCTTTGAATCCCCTTTTTTAATGGCGGTTAGTATTTTTTTATGCCCCTTGACAGACAGTTGATTTCGATGCAGGCTGCGGGAGCTTTCATGGCGGCTTTTGAGCAAAATGTGTCCAAAAAGCTCCACCACCTGCAAAAGAACCGAGTTGCCGGTGGCCCTGGCCAGGGCAAGATGAAATTTTTCATCCAGCACTTTTGAAGCCTGGATATCATCAACCTTTTTTTGCTGCTTTTCGAGGATGCTTTCCAGAAACCTGATGTCTTTTGTTTTAGCGTTGCGGGCCGCAAGCCCGGCGATCTGTGGTTCAAGCAATTCCCGGAATTGAAAGATCTCTGCAAGGGCATTTTTTTCCTGAAGTATGGCATTGGCCAGAGATTCAACAACAGACGATTCGTTTTCTAAAATAATGAAGGTTCCGCTTCCCGGTCTGCTTTTTAAAACCCTTTTCTGTTCCAGCACCCGAATGGCTTCGCGCACCGAATGACGCGATACCTTAAAAATACCGGCCAGCTCTCTTTCTGCCGGAAGCTGGTCTCCGTGCTTTAGCCCTCCTTTTTCAATCAGGGCTTGTACCTGCTCCACTATCTGCTCATGGAATTTGGTTTTTGTCACCGGCTGCAAGCTGCCGCTCAAATTATCCCGTGGTTTTTTCACCGTCTATATATCCTTTTGTCGACCGCCCGTTACTCGCGCGCAGCAGACTGTGTCGCAATTGACAAAACTCCGAATATTCGTGTTTTTGTCATTCCGGGCTTGACCTGTGGTTCGACAGGCTCACCACGGATCAAGTCCGGCATGACAGGCAGAAAATAGGATCAACCTTATTCTGTCCTCCGTCCTCCGCCTCGTCTATCCCTTGAGCATGACATACAACATATTCCCGCCCATCATCACCAAAAGCAGCTTTACCTGAACAATGGCGTTGTATGCTGCGGCTGAATAAAGCAAAAAAGGTATCACAAGCATTAATATCAAAGCCGTGGTTTTAAGCAGGGAGTCGTGCTTTTTTAAAAAATTATCCATTTTCGCTATTTGCCTCTAAGTGATTAATGATGCCAGTATGGTAATAATGCCTATGATACCGGTTATTAAGAGCCCGTAGCGCAAAGTGACCTTTAAAACCGGCCCTTCTTTGCCTGACAGGCCGACAGTTGAACAGCCCACCAAAATTTTTGCCGGCGCAATCATGCTTCCCAGGGCTCCGCCGGTGGTTTGGGCAGCCAGAATCAGGGCTGCGCTGAGCCCTGCCAGTTCTGCGGTTTGCTGTTGAAGGACACCGAAGACAACATTGGAGTTGGTATTGCTTCCGGTCATAAAAGCGCCCAGCAGCCCGATCCAGGGCGCAACCAAAGGATAAAAGGATCCGAAAACCCTGCTGATTCCTTCAGCAAGAATGTATATCATCTGGCAGTGGTCCATTATCATGGCAAAACAAACCATGCTGACGATGCCAAGGCTTGTTGGAACACCGCTTCTCACCGTTTTCTGGAGGATGGTTTTTAAGGCATGGGGTTTGTAGAAGCCCTTTGAACGGTATACGAAATAGCTTATGAATGATGAATATAACAGCAGCGCTCCGCCATGGCCGAACAGATTGATGCCTTTGCCGGTTCCTGCCTTGGTGACCCATCCTTTTAACGATACTATTTCCGGAAAGGCCAGGCTGAGTTTAACCTGTCCGAGAAAGGCTTTGACAGACGATATCATGACTCCGGAAGATACGATGGCGACAAGAATGAGATATGCTGACAGGGCCCACCACAAGCCCATCTCCAGCTGGGGTTGGGAAGGGGAGGTCTGATTGTACATTTTCAATTTTGCAACGGCAAGGCCGGTTCCCAGGCCTACCAGGCTTGCGCCGAACCCGCCAAGGGTCCACATCCCGGAAACGGCCAGAACATACTGGGTGCCGGCCATGGCCGTTCCAACGAGCAGAATCGCAATCAGACTGTGTTTTACCATCTTCCAGCCGCCATATACGTACACGGCAAAAATACCGCACAGATAAGCGGTAATTCCAAGAAGGGCTGCGGACCAGGGTGCCAGATAGGCAGATTCAAGACCGGATACGGCCATGAGCGCCTGAAACGAGGCCCCCATCGAGCCGAATGTGACGGACCATGAATGGCCAATTGCCGGGACGGCAACGGCAACCACCGGGGAAAATCCAAGACCGACAAGAAGCGGTGCGGCCACCGCTATGGGCACACCATAACCGGCAACACCCTGGAGAAAAGAAGCAAATACCCATCCAAAGATGATAATCTGTATGGATTTGTCCCCGCTGAATCTTCTCGATGCCCATGCCGATCACTTTTATGGCACCCGTTTCATTGACAACATTATACAAAAGAAGAGCGGCCCATATAATGTAAAGCACATTAAGGGAGAGCAGGGCACCTTTCACCTGGGAATAGGCAAGAAGCACCGGGTGGGCCCCGAAAACCAGGGTTGCCGTGATTAATGCCACAAACCAACCGGCAGCGCCTGCCCGGGAGCCGCTCCAGTTTTTAAATATCATTAATACGAGTACCGTCAGAATCGGGGAAAAAGCAAACATCCATTTAACAATAAACAAGTCAGTCATATATTCAGCCCCAATGTGAATGAAAACGCATATCAACCAATGGCAATTGGTTGGACCAATTTGAACCATTTTAATTTGGTTGTCAAATATTTTCTTAAACTGGATCCAGCATATTGCATGCAGCTCTGCTTCGGTGTATTAAAGGTTCACAGCAAAGGAGCGATATATGAGATTCGACCATAATTTTGTCCGCAGCCAGTACCCGGTTTTTCAAAACCCGGAAACCGCCCAATGGGCCTTTTTTGAAAATGCAGGGGGGTCATACGTGCCGCAGCAGGTCATTCAGCGGCTGGAGCATTTTTTTAAATACACCAAAGTCCAGCCATACGGGCTTTTTGCTTCATCGGCGGCAGCCGGGGAGGCCATGGAGGAGGCTTATAGCTGTGTGGCCGAGTTGTTGAATACAGATCCGGACCAGTTAACCTTCGGTCCTTCAACATCCATGAACTTTTACGTTCTGGCCCAGGCTTTCCGGCCCGATCTGAAAGCCGGAGATGAAATCATTGTGACCAATCAAGATCATGAGGCCAACATCGGCTGCTGGCGGCGCTTGACTGAATTCGGCGTTGTCATAAAAGAATGGCAGATCGATCCCCAAAGCGGCGAGCTTGACATCGAAGATTTAAAAGATCTGGTCAGCAGCCGTACGCGTCTGGTTTGCTTTACCCTTTGCTCCAACATCGTGGGCACCATGAATGATGCCAGGGCAATCAATGAAATCGTTCACAATGCCGGTGCGCTGTCTGTTGCCGATGGGGTTTCCTTCGCCCCCCATCGCCTGGTGGACATTAATGAATTGGGAGTCGATCTTTATCTGTTCAGCACCTATAAAACCTTTGGAACCCATATCGGCGTGATGTGGGGCAAAAAAGAAGTCCTGGCAAAATTAGACAGCCAGGGCCATTATTTCAACTCTGACAAGCCCCACTATCGCTTAAATCCGGCCGGTCCGCTGCATGCCGAAATAGCTGCTCTGGCAGGGATAGGGGAATACTATGATGCTCTTATATGAAAAACATTTTACGGATTTAAACCTCAATCGGCATGAACGGGGCGTAAAAGTTTTTGATCTGTTTTCTGAGCATGAAACTCTGCTGGCCAATCAGCTGCTCAGCGGTTTGCAGGAGCTGCCGGGGGTGAGAATTATCGGACAACCCCATGCTGCCGTCGGCCGGCGGGCGGCAACCATCACCTTTGTCCCCCCGCAGAAGAAGCCCAGCGAAATCGTGGCGCGGCTATCGGAAAAATTCATTGCGGTGCGCAACGGACATTTTTATGCCCGGCGTTGTGTCGAGGCCCTGGGCCTTGAAGATCCGGAAGAGGGCATTATTAGAGTCAGCCTGGTGCACTATAATACAGAAGAAGAGGTTGAGCGGCTGGTGGACGGTCTGCGGGCCCTTATATAGGAATGTCCTAGCTAATAAAGCTGATAGCTCATAGCTTCGAGGTTAGAGGTTGGAGGTTTGAGGCTGAAAAGCTGATTTTCAGACTCATACTGAAAAGTTGCTGAAATTGCAAGCCTTCAACCTCTTCCTCAGACCTTCTATATGAACTATATTTGCTTTGAGCTATGAGCTCGATGCTTTGCGAGCTTTGAGCCATGAGCTATTTCACTGCCAGAGCTCCAGCACATACTTGCGGCTGAGATCCAGGTAGTGAAAAAGCATCCGGGAATCATTGCAAAACACTTCCAGGGTAATCGTCTTGTCGTAACCGGTGGCCTTTAAAGCGTCGACTGCATTTTTCCAATCAATGCTCCCGACCCCCAGGGGCATGTGGTGGTCGGCTGTTGCCCGGTTATCCGAAAAATGAACATGGGAAATGGCTGATCCCAATTGCTTGCAGAAGACCTCGTGATTATGTTGGCCCATATTGGCGTGCCCGAAATCAAGGTGCAGGCTCAATCCTTCAACTTCACCTAACAGCCTGTCAAAAGTGGATACCCGGTCAAAGGGGGGCTTGAAATTTTCAAATGCAACCGTCAACCCGTAGGTGGATGCCATTTTTACGATGGGCATTAAGGCTTCGACATTGAGATCAACTATTGAACCCCTCATGGCCGGCGGACAAAAATAGCAGGGATGGATATTCATTATATCTGCGCCAAGGGCAGAGAAGATCCGGGCGCAGCGCTCCAGTTCATTCAGACATGCCTGCCGGATTTCCCGGACCGGGTATGCCCAGGGCAGGCAGGGGTCCGTATGGCCGGTTAGCGCCAGGTTATATTGCTTAAGGATGGAACCCATTTTTTCAGTATCGACATCCATCGCTTTAGGGCCTTCGATGGTCAGATCTATAAAATCAAAACCGGCTTGTCCAAAGGCAATGGCCTCATCGTATAGGGGTTTGGACGGATTATTCATTACGCCGATTATCATCTTCAACACCTCCCCGGGGTAGATTTCTCTTTATACAATTTTCGAAGCTGGTTTTACAACCGCTTTTCACAGGGCTGAATTTCTCCTTCCAAAAAAAAGCAAAGCGTATTTACTTTTTGACATGCTTGTATTAAATTCATGGATAATTTTAATGCATTTATCACTTCGTTGCCCGGTCAACGGGTTTACGGTAGGCGGCTTTCTCACGGTGTTTAAATCTTAAACACATAATACCATTTCATATCATAGGGGATCCCAGTAATGAACAGGAACAGGACAATTTGGCTATTTTTGGTGGTTTGTCTTTTCGGCACGGTTCTATCGGGGGGCGTATTCGCAGCCGGAGAACCCGCCAAAGACGCCCCGGCCTTTCCCCCCAGCCTGGAGAGCTACAACGATGCGGATGTTGATAGCATTATAGCCATTTTAAAAATCCGTGTGCGCACAGGTACCGTTCAACCTGGTTGCCACGCTTCATCTTCCTTCTGTGCGATTATTCATACCTTTCTGACCGGCAAATTCATGGCCATCGCCCACAAGTGGGAGCACGATCACGATAAGATGAAAAAGGAGGGTCGGGCTGGCAAACATTCCATTTCCCACGGTGCTGAATTATTTCATTTCCTGGGTGAAGTTGAAGCGGTTTTCGGTATCTGGGCCATAGCGCTGGCGGGTGCCATCTTTTCCTTTTATGACTGGAGCACGCTTGCTAACTATATTGTTTATAATGTCAATTTTGTGGAGGCTGAATTTGTTGTGGTAATTATGACGCTGGCATCAACGCGTCCGATTTTAAAGCTTTCTGAGTCGATTATTTTGAAAATAGCCAACCTGTTTGGCGGCTCCTTGACCGCTCGATGGTTTACTATCTTAACTGCAGGCCCCATTTTGGGTTCATTGATCACCGAACCCGCTGCCATGACCATTTCTGCACTGTTGCTGGCCAGACAATTCTATGAACTGGAACCTAGCACCAAACTGAAATATGCGACCCTCGGCCTGCTTTTCGTCAATATTTCCGTCGGCGGCACCCTCTCCAACTTCGCCGCGCCGCCGGTTTTGATGGTTGCAGCGCCCTGGAAATGGGATATGGCATTTATGGCGGTAAATTTTGGCTGGAAAGCGATTTTGGGTATCGCTATTTCCAACGGATTGTATTTCTTTCTCTTTCGAAAGGAATTCAAATCCCTGCAGCAAAAATTTGCACTGCGGTTGATCGAAGATGAAATCCAACGCAAATATCTGAGACGCAGAGACCTCGATATCGAGTTTGAGAAAGCAGTTTCGGCGGTTGAAGATGAAGTCGGGATCAGACGGGTTTTCGAGGCGCATTTCGATGAGGTGATGCCTCAAATCAAAAAGCGCCTGGGAGAGCAATTAAGCAAAAAGCACATGTCCAGTATCGTCAAGGAGGGCCTCGATCGAAAGATGGTTCAGGATGCTTTCGACAGGTGTTTTGAAGAGGTCAAGCTGTCAAGAATGCGCGAGTTTCTGCCCGGTCTGCTGCCCGAAAAACAGCGGGCGGAATTCCGCGATCCCGATTGGGATAAACGCGATGATGTGGTGCCGGCCTGGATAACCATTGTGCACCTCGGATTTATGGCCTGGACCATCGTCAATGCTCACTATCCAGCCCTCTTTATACCCGGTTTATTGTTTTTTCTGGGATTTGCGCAGGTCACAGCGCCCTATCAGAATCGAATCGATTTAAAGCCGGCCCTGCTGGTGGGATTTTTTCTGGGCGGGCTGGTCATTCACGGCGGTGTTCAGGGCTGGTGGATCGCCCCTGTCCTGGGGAATTTGCCGGAAATACCGCTGATGCTGGGGGCGACGATCCTGACGGCTTTCAACGACAATGCCGCCATCACATTTTTGAGTACCCTGGTGCCGAACCTCACCGATGCACTCAAATATGCCGTCGTGGCTGGAGCCGTTGCCGGCGGCGGCCTGACGGTGATCGCCAATGCGCCGAACCCGGCCGGTTTAGCCATACTGAAAAAACATTTCAACGATGAAGTCTCCCCGGGCGGCATTCTCAAATACGCGTTGCTACCAACGATCGTCATGCTATTGTTATTCATTCTATTGGCTTAAATCGGCAGGCATATTAAAATTTTTTTTATGTATACAATGTTATCGTAATGTTTGCGTAATCCAATCTGAGCTGATCGAGCATTTCAGGATTCATTGAGACCGTGTTGTTTCTGATCAGACAATATATGGCAAGATTTTTAATCGAGGAGGACGAATTATGGGAAAGAAACTCATCATTGCTGTTGACGATTCAAGGCACTCTAAAAACGCCGTTCGATACGTGGCCGGAGTCTATAACGCACTGAAGGATATGAAATTGACGCTGATGCATGTTCAACCCACCATTTCTCAATATCTGCTGGAAGAGGCCAAAAAGAGCTCCCAGGCCTATGCAGAGTTGGAGAAGGTAAATCGAAAAAATACTGAAACCGCCGACCGCCTTCTTGCAGCATACAAGGAGCAGATGATGGCGCTGGGCATTGCTGAAGAAGATATTCAGCTCAATACCCAGGCCCGAATGCTCGGTGTGGCCAAAGATATCCTGGTATTCAGCGCGGCAGGGAAATTTGACGCTCTTGTCATGGGCCGGCGGGGTCTTTCGGGCCTGGGGGAAGTTTTCCTTGGCAGCGTGAGTGCCAATGTTGTGGACCATTCAACCGACACCCCCGTATGGCTGGTGGATGAAGAAGGATCTTCAAATGACATTCTGGTGGCTGTGGATGGATCGGAAAATTCTTTAAAGGCCGTTGACCATCTGGCGCTCATGATGGCCAAAAATACCGATGTAAAGATTACTTTCTTTCATGTGACGCCCAGGCTGCAAGATTTCTGTCCGGTTGACTTCGAGGAGACTCGTACCGAAGCGCTTGAGGAAATTATCCGACAGGGAGACAAAGAGTGTATTGACCAGTTTTTCCTGCACGCGAACAAAAGACTCACCGAAGCAGGAATAAGAGAAAACCAGATCCATGTTAAAGTCGCCGAGGGCGTATTCAGGGTCGGTAAAGCGGTGCAGGATGAATACCGGCAGGGCAATTTCGGAACCCTGGTTATTGGAAGTCGGGGGATGAACAAAAAGTATTTTACCGGAAGTGTCAGCCGATACCTCATTAACGAGTTCACCGGAGGTGCCCTGTGGGTTGTGCCCTGAGAGATAAATGCGAGGTTTTCCCTTGAAATCGGCCGGCCTTAGACCAATCCCCGGACCCTGGAAATGCTCTGTCTATAGTCTACTTCTTATTATCGTCGCGATGGGAATCATCGCCAGTGGCGTAGTGCTGGGCGAGCTCGTCAATCCAGGTCTTTTCCCACAGTTTTATATTGCTGTAATAGGCTGCGCGTCCGATAAGATGCGCCGCAACCGGAGCGGTCAGTAACAAAAAAACAATCGTTGCCAGAGCCCGTAGGGTGATGCCCAGATCAGCGTAGAAAAAAGCAACTCCGAACAGAATAAGCCCGGTCCCTAAAGTGCCGGCTTTGGTTGCCGCATGCATGCGAATGACCGTATCCGGTAAACGCAGCATTCCCAATGCGGCCACGAATGAGA
Organism: uncultured delta proteobacterium; assembly: GCA_963766255.1. Taxonomy (GTDB): domain Bacteria; phylum Desulfobacterota; class Desulfobacteria; order Desulfobacterales; family JAFDCJ01; genus JAFDCJ01. The sequence continues at coordinate 49,241 of CAVXZZ010000020.1, read as the reverse complement.
ACAGACTGCCTAAAACCAGGAGCAGGGCGGTAATGATTTCATTCATGCTTTCCCACTCCCATTGTCTGTCTGGTGTTCTCGGCCTTTTTTTATTGCGGAGCGCTCCAGGAATCTGGCCAGAGCTACGGTGCCCAGAAACGCGATCAGGGCATATCCGATGGCGACATCCAGAAAGGATGTTTCTCCGGAATAAACCGAGTAAGTCGCCGTGAAGGCGACGATCAGAATCGAGATCAAATCCAGGGCCACGATTCGATCGGCCGCCGCCGGTCCCCGGATCAGACGCACCAGCGCCAGGATCATGCTAATCAGTAACACCGCCAGGGCAAATTGCCCGGCTATTTCAACAGCAGATGTCGTAAACGCCATCAGCGCATTACCTCCAATACCCGCTTTTCCAAACCCTGTTTGATTTGCCTGCGGATTTCATCGATATCGTCGAGGAACATAACATGAACGTAAAGCAATCGCCTGTCTTCCGACAGGTCGAGGCTTAAGGTGCCGGGTGTTAGTGAGATGAGGTTGGCCACCAGCATGATCTCCGCATCCGTTCGCGCATCCAGCGGAATGGCGATGATGCCGGGGCGGCTGATATGCTGCGGGGTGATGACATCCCACAGTACCTTCACATTGGATACCAGCAGCTCTTTTAAAAAGAATGCAATCAATACCAAGACCTTGGGCAGGCGCTCGAAATAGCGTGTATTACCGTAAAGTGGTTTTGACAGCCAAAGGGCCAAATAGCTAATGACGAAACCCGCGATAAAGCCGCTTAAATCCAGCTGGCCCAATACGGCACTAAAACCCAGCGCCAGAAATATATTCAATAAAAATAAATTCACCGATTATCTCCCAGTACGGCATTGACGTAAACAGCAGGATTGCCCAGCTCATCAGCAGCCTGTGCCGCAAATTGAAAAATAAACTCCGCCCCCAGGCCGATGACGATGGTCAGGCCCGTCAATGCAGCTACCGGGGCGATCATCCAGGCCGATGGCGGGTGTGATGGGGCGCCTGCACCGCATGATTTGCCGGTGGCGCCTCTTTCCAGAAAGCCTCCGCCCAGATTTTGGTCATGGAATATACCGTTAACAATCCGACAGCGGCGGCTACCAACGCCAGCCAATATTGGTGAATTTCAAGGCTGGCCCGGATCAGGATCATTTTGGCCCAAAAGCCGGACAGCGGCGGAAAGCCGGCCAAAGAAAAGGCTGGAATAAAAAACAGAAATGCGATCCATCCATTGCGGCGATAGATACCCCCCAGCTCCATGAGCATGATAGGACCCCCGCAGCTGTTTGACCACTCCGCTGACCAGAAATAAATTGGCCTTAACGATGATGTGATGCACGAGATAAAATATGGTTCCCGCCATCGCCAAGCGGGTTTGAAGTGATAATCCCAGCACCATATATCCGACTTGACTGATTATGTGAAATGACAGGATTCGACGGAATTCATTCTGGGCGGCAGCTCCCAGTACACCGGTGATCATGGTCAATGCGGCGATGACGGGCAGCAGGTAATTCAGATAGGCCATATCAATGGCAAAAACCAGCGTAAAAAACCGGATCATGGCATAAATGCCCACTTTGGTCAAAAGTCCCCCAAAAATTGCTGATATCGTAACGGGTGGTGTATGATAGGATGCCGGCAACCAGAAAAACAGCGGAAATATGGCGGCCTTGATCCCAAAGGCGCCCAGGAATATGACTGCCAGAGCCGTCACCAGCCCCCGATCGGCGATCTGTGGAATCTTTTGATTTAAATCAGCCATATTCAGCGTGCCGGTCAATCCGTATAGCAGACCGATTCCAGTCAGGAACAGCAGGGTTGCAAACAGGTTAATGGTCACATACTTAACGCCGCCGTCCAGCTGCGATTTGCTCTGTCCCAGCACCAGCAGCCCGAAGGATGCCATCAGCATGACCTCGAACCAGACATACAGGTTAAAGACGTCGCCGGTTAAAAATGCACCGGAAACCCCGGCCACCAGAACCTGCAGCAGGCAATAGAAACCGCGGTGGACCAGGTTGATACCGATATCGGTTTTGGCGTAAGACGTTACCGCCAGATGAATGATAGCGGTGATCAGCACCATCAGGGCGCTCAGGCGGTCTGCGACCAGTGTAATGCCAAATGGTGCCGGCCAGTTGCCGATCTGGGTTGCCAGGATGCCGTCCAGGTGCACATGGCGCAGCAGCAGACCTGCGGCGATCAGCTGCAATCCAGCACTGGCAAGGGCCAGGACAAATGAATGTCCAGGGTTTTTGCGCACCATTACGGCTGCGGCACCAGCGGCCAAAGGCAATATAATCGGTAATGTCAGCAATTGGCTCATACCGTCCCCCCATCGCCGGTTTCTGATGGCGGGCTGTCGCCCTCGGGGTTGCTTTCAGCCGCTTGCATCAGTTCGGTATCGACGGTACCCAGGGACTGATAGGCACGATAAAACAGGATAAATACAAAAGACAGCAGGGCAAACCCGATGACGATAGCAGTCAAAATCAAAGCTTGCGGTAGTGCATTGGCATATGTAACCGTCATCGACGTCACCGGATCGGGTATCAGGGGCGGGCGCCGGCTTTCCAATCGACCAACGGTAAATATCATCAGATTTACGGCATTGCCGGCCAGCACCAATCCGAAAATGAAGCGAATCAGATGGCGGTCTAAAATTAGGTAGACGCTGGCGGCAACGATGATGCCTGCCAGAATGGCGCACAACAGTTGCATTTCAGTCTTCTTCCAATGCTAAAATAAGGGCCAGGATGGTTCCCAGCACGGCAAAAAACACACCAACATCAAATAAAAGAGGTGTCCCAATGGCCAATTCATGCGGCCGGCCAGCCTGCCATATCCACCAGATTCCGGTGAGAAAAGGCGACCACTGAGCGCTCCCACCAGACCTGACGCAACTGCCAGGCCTAATCCGCCCATGGCAATACTCAACGGTGCGACGCGAATCGCACGGCGAACCACTGCCGGGCCCTCGACGATGGCAAATAAAGCAAATCCGGTCCCGGCGACCAGAGCAGCGGAAAACCCGCCCCCGGGAGCGTTGTGGCCGCGAAGCAATAGAAAAACCGCAAAAGTCAGGATCAAACCGACCAGCAGGCGGGTTGCAGTCCTTAATATTAAAGAGGGCATCAGTTAACCTTTCTTTTCTGTATCAGGGCATAACCGGCCAATCCTGCCAGAGCGACCACCGTGATTTCGCCCAGTGTGTCCAGACTGCGAAAATCGACCAGGATTACATTAACAATATTGCGCCCGTGGGCTGCGAGATAGCTGTTGGCCTCGAAAAACTGCGTTATCGTAAGGTCCAGCTCGGTGGAATTTACAGCCAGAATCAGAACGCTGACCAGCGCGCCCATTGAAACCGCCAGCACTGCATTGCTCAATCTGACTTTTAGAGGTGTTGTTCGGCGAGAATTCAAATCGGGCAGCCGCAGCAAAACCAGGGCGACGATAATAACCGTTAAGGTCTCTACCAGTAACTGGGTCAGCGCAACATCGGGAGCACCATAGGTTAGAAAAAGCAGAGCAATGCCCGCCCCGACAACTCCCAGACAGCAAATTGCCAGTAGTCGCGATCGCGCAACAACGACGGTAATCACGGCCAGGCCGATGATGCCGATCACCAGCCAATTCGTAAATGTTGCATCCGGGCGCTGTATTGATAGCGCTGATTGATTATCCGCCACAAAGGGCAACCCGACGCCGATAATCACAGAGCCGATGATAATGCTCAGGTAACGATGCAGGGAACCGTTCTGGAGAAAAGCGGTTTGAAAGCGGGCAGCAGCGGCAATCCCGTCAAGTGCCCCAGTGTAGATATTTTCGAAACGTAAAGGTATGTGCTTCAGTATGGATTCGATAGTCTGTTGCAGCGGTCGTCGGAACAGGTAAAATGCACCTCCCAGGCTGAGCGTTAAGATGCTTAGCAGCAGCGGTTCGTTGAAGCCGTAAAAAAGTTTCAGCTGAATATCTTCCATGGAGGGATGAAAGGCTCTGACGGCTGGCTCGATCAGCCAGTGGCCGACCCAGTTGGGCACTACCCCGAAAACCAGTCCGAGCAGGCCCATGAATACCGGTCCCAGACACATTGCCAGCGATGCTTCACGCGGCACCAGCGGGGTGGCTGACTTCCTGCCCAAAAAGGGTTTAACAATCAAAATGCCCGCAACAGCCGTCATCAATGAGTTGGCCAGTACGGCGGCCGCTGTGGCAAAGACCGGAAAGGCTTCTTCGGTAAGTGCCCCTTTGTACATAATTTCTTTGCCGATAAAGCCGAAGAAAAGCGGAAATCCCGCCATGGACAGCGCTGCCGTGGTCGTTGCAATAGCGGTAATGGGCATGGATTTTAAAAGTCCACCCAGCCGGCTAATTGTCCGTGTTCCCGTCTGATGATCGATTATGCCGACCACTAGAAACAGGGCTGACTTATACAGGGAATGAACCATCAGAAAGGTCATGGCAGCCGTCAGGGCCGGTGTGGTCTTGCCCCCCAGAAACATCGTCAAAATACCCAGGGCAGAGATGGTGGTGTAGGCCAATAACCGCTTGAGGTCGGAGGCTTTTATTGCCAAAATGGCACCGAACAGGGCCGTTATGCCGCCTGCGACGACCAGGATTCCCATCCATGCGAACGTGCCGCCCAGGACTGGGTGCATCCGTGCCAGCAGATATATTCCTGCTTTGACCATGGTTGCCGAGTGCAAAAAAGCGCTGATCGGCGTGGGAGCTGTCATCGCGTTAGGCAGCCAGAAGTGAAACGGAATCTGGGCTGATTTGGTAAAGGCGCCCAACAGCACCATCAGCAGGATGGTGAGATATAAGGGATCTTCCCTGACAGCAGCAGATTGTTCGGACAACTGGGAGATATCATAGGTTCCCGCAAGGGCGCCGATAAGTAAAAAGCCCACCAGAAGCGCCAGACCGCCGGTCCCTGTCACCAGCAACGCCTGGCGGGCATTCTGGCGTGCTGCCGCAGATTCGTTTTCAAAACCAATCAAAAGATAGGAAATTACGGTGGTTAATTCCCAGAAGACAAACAGGCCCATCAGATTATCGGCGAAGACCAACCCTATCATGGCCAGCAGGAAACCATGCAGATAAAAGAAAAATCTTCCCCGGTCCGAGGTGCTTGGCAGGTAGTCGGCGGCATAAAGAGTGACGAAAAAACCGACGCAACATATGATGAGTCCAAAAAGCAGGCTCAGCCCGTCGATCATCATTGACAGCGTTATGCCCAGACTTGGTATCCAGTTCAACTGGATGCGATACACATGCCCGGTAGCCACCTGCGGAAGCATTAAAACCAGCGTCACGAACAAACCAAAAGGAATGACCGCTGTTATTCGACCGATCATGGCGGGCTTGCCTGTTTCAGCGTCCATCGTCAATCCTTACCAAGCACTATGCGTTATCAATTATAAGTCGGGATAGCAGAAAACGACCTTTACCTCTACCTCATTGGGCAAGAAAAAGCGGTCGATCCGAGAGTTGAATAGTATTGAGCACCGTGTCCCCTAATAAATGCCTCATCAGCAAACTTCGGATGCTGTTGCCCATCACAATCAGATCCATCTCGTGCTCGCGGGCATATTCGATTAGCTGCGCACGGGGCGACCCTTCAACCAAATCGGTTTCACTCGGATAACTGTGATCGCGGCAGTAACTGCCGGCATCCGTAAGCAGTCGATCAGAGTTTTCGCTGCGTTGGCCGAAATGAACGATCCGCAGTTGGACGCCGGGCCACAGATTTAACTGCACAAAACGGCGCATAGCCTTGGCGGATTCCATTGAGCCGCTGTAAGCAACGAGTACCTTGCGGATGTCTCGAAACTCGGGCGAGACGGCGATGATGGGGCGGACACCCTGCGATACAAGACGAATGAGGGTATCCCGCGGTTCCATGGTAAAGCCGTAATCAAACAGGCTCTTTAAGCCGAATATCGTTACATCATTATATCTGGAATGCGCAATCATCGTTTCGAAAGGATCTCCGGTTTCACGTTCGACCTCAAACGGGATATCTGCTGCTTTGCATTGCGATTTGAATTGCTCGATTGCGCCGTCGATGCGTTCTTCACTGATAGCTAACCGCTTCTCGCGAAGTTTGGCGGCGTATGCGGCGCCCCCCGGGGGAACCGGTCCGACCTGTGTGAGACTTTTGGTATCCACTATGGTAACACCGGTGATCAGTGCGCCATGCAATTTTGACAGCTCGACGGCCCGCTGAATTGCAACATCGGTAAACGGGGTGCCGCCCAAGCCGAGAAGAATTCTTTTAATCATACGTCCACCTTCCAACGCAAAAATTGCGGTATCTAAGCCGAAGTTAAAAAAGATGCTTCATTTTATTCCCAATGCCTCTATTCGGTTCATAGCGGCACTGCCGTCAAACAATAACAACATAAAACCTTCGCAGCAGAATTTCAAGATCTAAAATTACGTTCGAATGCACCCCATATAAAGTGATATAGCCCCTCTTTTATTATCAACGATGATTTCCCCGGAAAACCTGATGACAGGTTCTTAACGGCAAAGATGATCTGGATATAACGCTGCTACCGACTAAAGTACGACGCTGAAAATGCCGATATATTATATGGATGCGACGGTTGCCGTCTGGAGCCTTCCGCCGTAAGCCCATCGAACCAAATATGGGCTGTTAAGGGGACATACCATGCAACAAAAGCAGATGAAGACAAATGCGGTTGCGATGATGACCGCTGTTAATTTTTCTGAAATGAAAATCAGCAGCAATCCGGCGGAAACATTGGTGGCATTTTCCATCGGCTCGGGTATTGGTGTGACGGTATTCGACCCGGTCAGCGGTGTCGGCGGCCTTTTTAATTTTATGCTGCCCGATTCCACCCGGGCTGCCGGTGTCGATCCTGAAAAAGCACCGCTGATGTTTGCAGATACGGGCGTGCCATTTTTTGTTCAAGCATTGTTTGAGCAGGGAATCCACCCGGACAGGATGAAAGTCGTCATCGCCGGCGGAGCGCATATTATGGATCAGACCGGCATGTTTAACATCGGTGAGAAAAACTATGGGGCCCTCAAGAGCGCTCTGGCAAGCTATGATATAAAAATCCACCATGAAGATATCGGCGGAACCAACAGCCGGACGCTGAGCTTGGAGATCGGAAGTGGATCCAGTTGCATCAAGGTTTTCGGCCAGGCAGAGGTGAAGGTATGACAGACCTTAAAGATATCGTTGAGCAGATCGATCAGCTGGAGCCGGTCCCACCGATCGCCGCTCAAATTCTGGCTCTGACAGAGGATCCAGACAGCTCATTGAAGGAAATCTCCGATCTGATCCGCAATGATATGGCCCTTACTGCGAATCTGCTAAAAATCTGCAATTCAGCCTTTTTTAGTCTGCCAAGGCAAGTGGAATCCGTTAGAGATGCCATCGCCTTGTTAGGTTTGGATCAAATCGTTGAACTCGTTTTGTTCAACGGTCTGTCAGCCAGTTTTAGAAAGGAAATGGTGGGATATGGCCTGGGTGAAAGAGAGCTCTGGCGTCATGCGGTTACATCTGCCCATGTTGCCGGGATGTTAGCCGAAAGATTCGGCACTCCTCAAAACAAGCATCTTATTTACACTGCCGCCCTGGTAAAAGATATCGGCAAGCTGATTTTGGGACGCTTCGTTGCTTTTTCTTATGAACAAATAAACATACTCGTTCAATCCCAGGGGCAAAGCTTCAACGATGCCGAGCAAGAGATAATCGGCATGAACCATGAAGAACTGGGTGCGCTGGTTGGAAAGAAATGGCATTTTAGTGACAAAATGATTTATATCATTGGTCACCATCACCTTTCCGATGAACTGGCCCGGCGGGATCTTGAAACAGCACTGGTATATCTGTCCGATATTATTTGCATGATGATGGGTGTGTGTACCGGGGCCGATGGTCTTTCTTATCGCTTTTACGGCGATGTGTTGAACCAGTTGAGTCTATCTGAAAATGATCTGCATGGAATCATCGCCGAAGCGGGCCAAAACCGGCAAAAGGTGGAGATTTTGTTGGATCTATAAGTAGAAACCATCTCAATAAAGGGAGGTTTACTCATGGATATTGTCATTGGTCGCACAGGATCTGTCAATGGGGATGCAAATCGCAAAAAAAATCGGGACGACATTTCGAGCAGGAAGAAAAAGGCCGATCGGCGAAATAATAAGCAGGATCGTCGCAAAGGCGTGAGAGATGGTGTGATTGTAACCCTTTCCACCAAAAAAGATCGGCGGAAGAAAAAAGACAGGCGAAGAAAATTGACTTATTGATTATTTTTGATGAATAGACGGATAAGCTCTTCGTGAATTCGCTTAAGGTTTTGATATTTGACCGCAATCCCTTTGGGGCCGCTTCGAACAATTCGGCCGGTGAGCTCCAATGCTTTGGGTTGATTCGGCAAACTGAGCGCCATTAATATTTTTTGGCCAACCGGAAAACTGTCATTGCTTTCAACAAGTGCTCCCACTGCGCTGATATCGATTATATAACTTTTAAACGAACGGTCTTCAACTTTGCACGTTACCGGTATCTGGCAAACCCTCCTGGTATTCTCCCGCATAAACGATTCATTTTCGTCTAAATTTAACGTTTTAATCGGTTCATCCTCATAATGAACCTCTCCCAACCGTTCCAGAAGCTTGATTTTTTCACCCTCTGCCATATCAATTATCAGCTTAAACAGCTCGGTCTTAACATTGCCTTTGATCAACTGTTTGTAGAGGATGTACTGTTTATCCTGGGGAAGACTATTTATGAAATTGAATAGGCGTACCGTAACCTTGTACTGACCGATTTGTGAATCTGAAGCGTTCATACGCTATACCTTTCCGGATATCATTGGGTCTTCTCAAACAGTTTTGCCACATCCAACTTGTTGACTATGTCGGTGACAAGTTCCCCCAGAATTTTTTCAGCATCGGTTTTTCCCATTACTTTCAGCCTCTCGGCCGAACCGCTGACCGATTCCTTTGCAATAATCCCTTTGTTTTTGGACAGACTGGCCTGGTAACTCATCCGCAGCGTCCATTTGCGATCGACGGCATCGAGCTTAAACTCCTTTAGTTGAATTGCGAGGCTGGCATTTGCATTCTCAGCAGCGGCGAGAACCTGACCGCCTTCATTTTCTAATCGCTGCTTGAAAACCTCCTTCAATAATGAATCGACATCGTAGGCACCGAGCAAATTTCTGCTTCCATCATCACGAAGAACTACCAGGGAATAGGTGTCGTTGAAATTTTTTATCGATTTTTTGGCGTTGCTGCTCAGAAACGCTGCATCCTTTCTGAGGTCCGAGATTGTCAATGAAATTGTTTCCCCGGTCAATGCTGTCGATGAAGACGGCAATTGATATTGAACCTTCAAAAAAGGTTTGGATGCACATGCACTTGCCAATATTACCAGGAACATGACTGATAAGGCGAACAACTTGCGTGTTTCCATTACGCTGTATCTCCTTATTTTCCAGTAGTCTTAATTTATGTCCATCCGGAAATAGTAGATTTTGGTTCAGGGCAAGGCCTGAGCTTTTTTGCAGCCACAGGCATCGTATTACTATTCCGCAAGTCCGTGAATGGCTATGCCATTATTGCAAAAAAGCGAAAACGCCGGATGGACACACATTAGCCGCCGCCCACTGGCGGAAAAATACCGACCCGTTCTCCTCCTGTTAACGACCCGGTTAAATCCGCTTTAACGCCATTTACAAAAATGAGTTTGGCTTTTTCCGGCGGTATATTTAACTGTTCAAGAAGGCTTTGGATGCTAAGGCCCGCATCGATCGGATATTCATCCGAAGACGGTGGCGTAAATTCTTGCAGCGAGGCAAACAGTTTTATTTGAATATGTGATGTCATTTTCTTATGGAAACAATTTATTGGGGGGTGTGCCGTGAAACGCTCAAATTAGATGTTACCGAAAACCATGCAAGCACTTCTCTTGCTATTTTGCACCATCATGATAAACTTTAGGCTCAATAGGCATGAAAGTCAAGTAGTTCAAGTAGGCGGGGTTCAACGTTCAGAGGTTCATGGTTCAGCCCAGCCGCTGGTGGTGAAGCTGCCAGTTTGTTCACTCTTATCTTTGGGAGAGTTTATGAGTTTGACTTCAAAAAGGCATTGGTTACAGGTGGTGCCGGGTTTATAGGGTCACATCTGGTTGAAGCCCTGGTGGCCGGAAAATGCAAGGTAACGGTACTGGATAACCTGTCCAGCGGAAGCCTGGCAAATCTTGAACCGCTAAAAGATCGTATTACGTTTCATCAGGGAGATATTCGTCAACGGGATATCCTTGAAACGGCAGCAAAAGGTTGTGACGTCATATTTCACCTGGCGGCCGTGGTGTCCGTGCCGCAAACAATCGACAATCCGGTTGAAGCTGCAGAGGTTAATGATATCGGAACCTTAAGGGTATTTGAGGCCGCTCGATCCCGGAATGTCCCTCGAATTGTCTTTTCGAGTTCATGTGCGGTCTATGGCGACGACCCCCGGCTGCCGAAGACCGAAACCATGAGCCCGAAGCCCACAAGCCCCTATGCGGTTCAAAAACTATCGGCCGAACACTATGGCAGAGTTTATAGCGAACTCTTTGGGCTGGAAAGCGTAAGCCTACGGTATTTTAATGTCTTCGGTCCCCGGCAGGACCCGTCCTCTCCCTATTCGGGCGTTATATCGATATTTATGACCCGGGCGCTTTCAAACCAGGCACCGGTGATATACGGTGATGGCAATCAAAGCAGAGATTTCGTGTATGTCAAAGATGTCGTCAATGCCAACTTGCTGGCCGCTGCTGTGAAACAACCCCAGGGCAGTATTTTTAACATCGGGACGGGCATCGAGGTTAGTATCAACCAGCTCTGGGAGAGGATTGCTTTTTTGAGCGGACAAGAAAATCTGGGGCCAAAATATGAACCCACCAGAGCCGGGGATATTTTGCGCTCTTACGCCGGAATGGATTTTACGAAATCCACGCTCAAGTTCGATCCGGAATGCTCGCTGGAGCAGGGACTTGAATTGACGCTGGAATGGTATCAAAGTCAGAAGACAGAGGTTTGAATTCGGAATTGCGGAATGCGGAAAGATAAAAGAAAGAGGCAGAAGATGGAGAAAACACTACCACGGAATGACACGGAAACTCACGGATATGAAAATTATTCATGATTTTGAAACTAAATTTACCTTTTCCGTGTAATTCCGTGAAAAATCCGTGGGTAACCAAATGGAAGGTGGCGAAATGGAATTTAAATTTAAAAATGCCCTTGTGACCGGGGCGGCGGGGTTTATTGGATTTCAGCTGAGTCGACGACTGTTAAATGATGGTGTCAAGGTGACAGGTCTCGATAACCTAAATCCGTATTATGATGTACAGCTCAAAAAGAACCGGCTGGATAAAATCTTATCCGATGATAATTTTACATTTGCAAATTTGGATCTGGTTGATCGCGATGCATTGGATGATCTTTTCGACACCAACGATTTTGACGTCGTGGTCAATCTGGCCGCCCAGGCCGGTGTTCGATATTCTCTCACAAACCCGCAGGCCTATGTGGATTCCAACCTCGTCGGCTTCGTCAACATTCTCGAATGCTGCCGGCACCATAAGGTAAAACACCTGGTTTTTGCGTCGTCCAGCTCGGTTTACGGTGCCAACACCGATATGCCGTTTTCAATCCACCACAATGTCGATCACCCGGTATCACTGTACGCGGCCACCAAGAAAGCCAACGAACTCATGGCGCATACTTACAGCCACCTGTATGGACTTTGCTGCACCGGCTTGCGGTTTTTTACCGTTTACGGTCCCTGGGGTCGTCCGGATATGGCGCTTTTTTTATTTACCAAAGCCATAACCGAAGGCAAGCCAATCAAGGTTTTTAATCATGGTAAAATGCAACGGGATTTTACCTATATTGACGATATTATCGAGGGCGTGGTCAGGGTTATGGCCAGGCTGCCGGAGCCCAATCCGGCCTGGCGGGGGGACAATCCCGATCCCGGCACTTCTTACGCACCGTACAAGGTGTATAATATCGGCAACAATAATCCGGTGGAATTGCTTGAATTTATAGAAGAAATCGAAAAGGCCCTGGGTCGCCAGGCCCAAAAGGAGTTCCTCGATCTGCAGCCCGGAGACGTCCCTGCCACCTATGCCGATGTGGATGATCTGATTAGGATGTCGGATTTAAACCCGAAACTTCCATCGCCACCGGTATCCGTCATTTTATTGACTGGTACAAGGACTATTACGCTGTCAAGTGAAGACAGATGCCAGATGACGGATGACAGATAACAGATGACAATCGGTAGTTTACGAAATGCTGATGGTCATTCCCGCGAAGGAGAGTGTGCTAAAATCCGGAAAAGCACTTTTTCTGCCCGTCATGCCGGATTTAATCCGGCATCCAGTAGTGTAGGGCGTTGAAAAAAAACTGTATCAAGGGTCAACCGTGAATGGTAAAAATATCTAACTTCGGAGTTCAGACAATTATGACACAGCCTCCTCCCCGGGAGTGATGCGTTAGCGCAATGCGAACAACCGCCTTTAAAGCTATATTTAAAGAATTAAATATGTAATTAATTAAATTATTAAAGAATTATTTGGCATGCCGGAGGTTGAATCTGCAAGAGCGGTAATCAGGCAGGGCAGGGTTTAATCAGGTAGAAAGTATCTTTTTATATTTTTTGCAAATATCCGCGATGGCCTCTTCGAGAAGCTTTCCCAGTGATTTATCCGTATCCACGGCCAGGTGTTTTAATTCTTTGATACGGTCTTCATCGATGCTTGTTGAAAAGGTTTTCTTTTTTCCCATAACACCTTCATACTGCTTTTTTTCAGATATTACAAGGAAAAAGTAATATATTTAAATATAATAAATTATTTAAAGAAATAAAGATAAATAAATTAATATATAAAATAAAGTAAATACTTCAGATGCAATAACAGGGGTCAGGTTTATCAAATCTATTTGAAATGACAGACACTTCAACCGCTAAGCATCAAAGAAAGATAATTCTGATCACCGGGTGTGCTTTTCACATCTTTCATGACGGCATCGCTGATGGGCTGGCCGTTTTCCTGCCGCTGTGGCAAACGTCCTTTGGCCTTTCTCTAACCTACGTAGGCTTGCTGGTCACCTGCTTTGAAGGTGCTACGGGCTTTTTTCAGATTCCGGCAGGCTTTCTTGGAGAACGTTTCGGTGAACGGGTTTTGCTGGCTGGGGGCACCCTGGTCACCGCCATCAGTTTCATGTGCCTGGGCTTTGCAGGAGGGTTGATGTCACTGGTTGCGCTTTTGATTGTCGGTGGTGTGGGCGCCGCTGTGCAGCATCCGCTGGCAGCATCCATGGTTTCCAGAGTTTATAATGACAATGGCCGCCGCATGGCCCTGGGAACTTACAACTTTTCAGGTGACATCGGTAAATTTCTGTTTCCTGCCCTGGCAGCCGTGGCGTTGTCCCAAATCAGCTGGCGTCCGGTTTGTGCTGGCCTGGGGTTCCTGGGATGTGTGCTAACGGCAATGCTGATCTTAGTTTTCAGGCACGCCCCAAGCGCCGAAGGTTCCCTAAATGAGATTAATAAGAAGACGGCCTCTAAAACCAATAGCTGGGGCATCACCAACAAAAGCGCTTTTTCAACCCTGTCGATCATTGGTATCGTAGACACGGCAGTGCGGACCGGGGTGATCGTCTTTGGACCATTTTTATTTATTCAAAAAGGCATTCAAGTTGAATCCGTGGGGTTTGCCCTCTCGCTGATCTTTATCGGTGGTGCCGCCGGTAAATTCGTCTGCGGTGCGCTGGCCGAACGGATCGGGGTAATAGCCACTGTGGTGATCACCGAATGTATCACCGGGCTCGGTATCTTAATACTGACGGTCTTTCCTTTCCCGCAAACCTATTTCTTTCTGCCGGTTCTGGGTGCCGCATTAAACGGCACATCATCGGTGCTGTACGGCACGGTTGGCGATTTCGTAAACCCCCGGCGAATAGCTCGCGCCTTTGGCCTTTTCTATACCTTCGTGATTGCCGCCGCCGCCCTTGCGCCGGCGCTAATGGGCAGGGCCAGCGAAATCCTGGGTTTGGATGACAGCATCCGGCTGATGGGCTGGATCGCATTGAGTACGGTACCCATGGCCCTGGTCCTTGCGCGCCAAAGCGCCGAAGGGAGAAATTAAAGTCAGAATATTAACTTTTGTATCCTGAATATATCACAGGATTTTTTGTTGTGTCCAAACTTGTGCTAAACAGTTATCGGCAATTGTGGCTCACTTACGATAAGTAATCTGTAGTCCAGATAACTCCGCGTCCACCAGTATATTAGGACCACTGTGAGTTGTAGCCCTTTGGAGCAGCTGGTTATAGGGCGCTTCTGTTCTGATTATGTAAGATAGTAATAACGTCCTCGATTTCTTGTAGAACCTTGAGCATTAAAACAGTCCTCCCAGAATGGGATAGAATCAGAGAGGTTTGAAATCAAAAATAGCCGGGGCTGATTGGACTAATTAGCAGCAATTATTTTGATTGAACTAAACTATTTCAACTCCAATACCAAAACTTGAAATTGCCTGATCATCATCTAATTGTTTACACCACTTTACTGTTGAATTGTAGGATTTATATCCATTGTTGATTAGTGATTTAAAAGGTCTCTCTAACTTGGATGACACAAGCGACTTGTCAAATTTAATCCTAACCACGGTGCCGGGTTGGATAGCAGCTTCTGTCTCAAAACAGAGGCCGTGGCTGCTAAAATCGGTCATCTCAGCATACACCCAATGACCAGAATCCGGGACTTCAATTACCGCTGTAGCCTTGGTCTTAAACCGTCTGCTTATTCTTTTGTTTTTGCCAATGGTTGGAAGGTCAAGAGAGAGATCAACTTTTTTTTAAAATTTACACAAATGGGACAATCATTGCGTTTCAATCTTTTCATATCTAATATTTTCTATGACAAATTGATACCTAAACCTATGCCTCGATAAACAAAGGTGCCTTAACAGGTATTTCGATTACCAATGCTAAATAAAATGAAATTTAATAGCCCAATTTGGAATGTCGCTTGAATAGAGGATTGATTATGCTACGGATGCTAATATTGTTAAAGAAATCAAACTTTTACGCGCCAATGGCTTCTATACAAAATAGTCTGGTTAATTTTATCGATAGTTAAGTTCGATTTCGACCCGACGATTTAATTTTCTGCTGTTTTCATATTTATTGCTAGCGACTGGGCTGTCGGAGCCGAACCCTTTCGCGATGATTTTTTTAGGATGGATCCCTTTTCCTACCAGGAAGACTTTAACTGTATTTGCCCTGCTTTCGGAAACCATTTTGTTAAAGGACGATGTACCTTCCGAATCCGAAAATCCATTGACGTTTACTTCTCCAACCGCTTCGTTAATTATGACCGCAGCGATCGTGTTGAGTTTCTCGATTGCTTCTTCGGAAAGCTCATTGGTGTTATCGTTAAAATAAATTACATAATCGGGTTGCTTCTTAGAAGGTTTCTTTACGACCTCTTGGCCTTCTCTGTCAGTTGAAATGTCGGTCGGCATATTTGAGACAGGCGTCCCATTTATATCATTTACAGCAGCCACCTTTGGAGTGGCCTCTTTATTCAAAGAGCTGATATTTTTCCTATCTGAATCCGCAGTATAACCTGCGGCTGTTCGGGGGCCAGATGACAATTTTTTATCGATAAAATTTTGAATTTGCTCTGACACTCTTTTATCCCAAACACCAACAACCCCGGTTCTCACACCAACTTCGGTAAGATTATGTGCTATTCGAACGACTGTAATCTCTACCGGAGTTCCATCCGGACGCTTAGCTTTTAAAACCGTCTTCAGATCGTCTGATAAATTTTCGGTCAGGGGAATTTTTAACCCCACCAAGGTGTCACTGCTCGCCTTGACTGACCTATTGTATTCCGCCTGGTAGGTTTTTATCAGTTTGCCATTTTTATAAGCTACTGTTCCAACAGCAGCGCCAATTCCAATCAGGGCAACGGCGCAACCGGTTATCAATAAACCTGAAGTTAGTAGAAAAAATATTCTTAAGTGCTTCAACATTAGCAAGATAAGATTATTACTGTGAGGTTAGATCGATAACGATAAAATCGACAGATAAATGTTTTATTTAAATAACAATTGCTTATTCCAAGTTTTGTCAAGAATTAATGTCGAATATTATGGTGACCGTGGGGGCAGCGCAATATAGGTGCCCTAATTGCATGTATCTTGTTAATAGCACAATTTTACCAAAATTGCTGATATGTAAATGTTATATGAAAATAATAAACCCCAGCCCTCAAAGAGAGTGGGGTTATAAGTCGGGACATAGGCCCTCCAAAATGTTTTGTGATGCTGGCGGGGAATAATGAAAGGTACCTGGCACGCCCTGCTTTCAACCCTAGATGGGTTCCCTGCCAGCAAGAGGGTTATTTCTTGGGTTTCTTTTCGTAAGTTTTTGATGGTCAAATTTTTTATAGACCCTGGATCGTAAAAAATCAATGATTTATACTGACACACAATTGAAGGATGGTCCCGGGATTGTCCAGATGGTGATTCAAAGCCGCACACTATTTTTTTGGGGGAGATAGTTATTCCCCATTTTGTGGGGAATAGTGTGGGGAGGGTTTAAAAACGTTTCAGATAATTCAACGAAAACCATTGATAGCCAGCCGTTTATGAAGATAAATACCCGTAAAATACTACAAAAAAAGGGTTTAAAAGCATCATTGCTTGTAAACCCTCTTTATTGTTGGTAGCGGGGAGAGGATTTGAACCTCTGACCTTTGGGTTATGAGCCTGCTTTTAGCCTTTTTTACAAAAAAACCACAAACCGTTGATACACAGGCATTCCCTTTAAATTCCAATCACTTAAATTGCTCATCCTGACAACCAGGTCAGTGAAATAATCGAAATAAACGCAATAATGTGAAATGAAAATGGCACAATTACGACACAGCTACTGGGAACCTTTGAACCCTGAGCCTGGAACCGATCAGTTTAGGTGAAATCAAAAATCCCGGGCAACTCGAAAAACGCTAACCTTGTAAAAGGGATGGACAAGTAGTTTCTTGTTGACACTTTCAAACATATCAGCCGAATGCCACAATCCAGCCAAAGTACGGGTTGCGTATACCTAATATACAATCGCCGTCCATAATATATCTGTTATCGAAATTGATTTTTTACCTTTTCTTGCAGCGCATCTCCGGGTTGCCGTATCCCCAAACAACAATGGCCTCGCCGTGGTGTTCCCAAAACGATTCGTTGCGCCCCTGATATTTCGAACCACTGCTGGACGGTTGCAGATACATCAGCGACACCTGGTCGCCGCGCTCGGCAATCAGCGTCGGCGGATCGGTCTGGAAAAAGGTGACAACCACCTCATCTCGCGGTTTGTCATTGCAAAAATACCCAAAAGGACCGTTTTCCGGCACCAGACGATAGCGCGCCTGCAATTCGGCAATTCGCAACCGATAGTTGCTCTCTGTGCAACTGCGAGGGTCCTTGCTTTTCCAGCAGTCGTTGCGTCCCTTGATCCAACCGCGCTGCTCCACCTTGAGCACGGGGGGATGCTCGTTTATCGCTTTTTTGGTGGCTCTGGCATAAACATCGGTCAGCTTGCGGTCCAGCGCGGACAATTCGTTGTCTTTGCAGACCATCTCCTCGATACTGCCGGACGCTTTGCTGCAGTCAAAAGAGGGGCCTTCCGCCATGGCTGTGCCGACCATTTGCCAGCATCCCAAAGCCAACATAAACACGCTTGAAAATAATATTGTCTTCAACGGCCGGTATCCCATTTTGTCGCTCCAAGTAATCTGCTCAGATGAATTCTTCAACGAGCGAGAGCCCGGTATGCCTCACATGCAAGCCGGGCTATTGCATCAGTCCGACTTCTTTGAAATATTTTATTGCGCCGGGGTGAAGCGGGGCGGTAAGCCCTTTGAGCATGTCTTCCTTTGCCAAAACCACAAAGGCCGGATGCTGTCTTTTAAATTCCTCGAAATTATCAAATACTTCTTTTGTGATGGTGTAAACCACATTATCCGGCACACTGGAGGAGGTGCACAGGGTGGCGATAACGCCGAATGTTTTCACGTCTGCCGAATAGTCGGCGCCCGGATAGAATTGTGCCACCGGAACAGTAGTCTTGGTGTAATAGTTTTTATCAGCAATTAGTTTGTCGATGCCGGGGCCGGTAATCGGGATGAAACGGACCTTGCGCTCGCCGGAAGTCGCATTTTGAAGGGTCTCGCTCGGATGCCCCACGGTGCAAAAAAACGCGTCGATGCGGTTGTCCTGGAGCAGGACCGGTGCCTCTGAGGCTTTTACTTTTTCCGCATAAATATCCCTCTTCGGGTTGAGACCTGCGGCTTGCAGGGCATCGATGGCGTTCCGGTAGTGGCCGGAGCCCGGGTTTCCCAGGTTGACCCTCTTTCCCTTGAGATCGGCTATGGTTTTTATGCCGGCGTCAACTGCGGCCACCAGGCACACCGTTTCATGGTGGATGCTGAATAGGGCGCGCAGTTCCCTCTGGGGGCCTTTTTTCGCCCACTCGGCCAGTCCTTTGACGGCCTGATATTGCATGTCGGATTGCGCCAGGCCGAATTCCTGGTATCCGGCCACGATCGCATTCAGGTTAAACACCGATCCGCGGGTGGATTCAACTGTGGCTCGGATTCCATGCACGTTGCGCCTGTGGTTGATTATTTTTGCAATAGTCAATCCGGTTGGAAAATAGACGCCGCTGAAATCGCCGGAACCGATGGTTATAAATACGGTTTCAGCATGAAGCTTAGCCGAAGCGGCATTGAAAATTATGCCGACGACACAAACAGCGATAAAAGGGATGATCATCTTTTTCTTCATTGGAGCCTCTTTGCCCGACCTCAGTTGCTTGCCATCATCTTGCGAGTATAATTACTTTACACTTGGAATAAGTTTGTGTTTGCCCCTTAGTCTGATATATGAAAAGTCCGGGGATGCTCCCAATCGAGCTCTATGATCTGATTCATAGAAATGGGCCCTTGGTCGAGAATCAGCACTGTGCGCAATCCATCGGTAAAATAAGGATCGCCGGTCAGGTTCTCCCTTGGTCTGGAAGGCGTTGCCCGCCCGACCCCTTTCACAAAGCCGACTTTTGCCAGTTTCTGAGAAAACAGCAGATCCTCGACGAGCGCATGGCGCGCTTCGTCGATATCCGGATCAATTTTGTGGGTGACCGGCGGCCAGGTTTTTGTGGTAAAACGGACACCAATGTCTCGGCTGATTTGACCGACAAAGACCGGTTTGCCTGCAAACCGCAGCGGACTGTACCATAAGCGCAAGTGGTTTCTTTCGTGGATACTATGGCGCGGTTTCTGGCGCGCCAGATCCTGATGGCGACCGTAAGCGTACAATGAACTTACGGGTGAATATCTGTAACGCTTACCAAAAAGAAATGACTTTATTGTTTTCCAAACGGCGGTCGAGTAGGTCTCTTCGGCCGGAAGCCAGCCACGGCGGGCGAAAGTGGCAGCCACATCAAGAAAATCCCCGATGATCACCAGATTGAGCGGATCTCCAAAATCCGTCTCCTCCTCATTTGTGGTGCAACATGGCAAATTCTCGAGTGCCGTTCTCAATTCATCCTGTTTCAAATCCACAATTTCTTCTTTGGAATACAGACTGTCGAAATCTACCATTTGATAGTCGACCCGTATGCCGGGAATTTGAACAAAGAAGGTAAAAAATTTGATCTGCTGACTGGCGATCAGGTCGATTTGCACCACCTTTTCGCCTTCATCAAGATTTGTAAAAATAAAGCCTGAAACCGCCGTGTTGGGCAAAATGGGGTTTCTGAAACTCATCGATCTGAAATAGTTTTCCATTTCTTTTTGGTCTGATTGACTGAGGCCGCCATGGACGGTAAAGGACGTCTCGTTGGGCGAATAGTAATTCGGATCGGTAGCGGCTGAAATGAGATAATATCTCCGATCGCTGTGGTTTTCGACTTTGACCCAGATCGGTTGGATCTCTTTTATGGCCAAATTTGCACTGAACAGCGCCTTATTTTCTTCGGCGCTCGGCACGGCAACCGTTACGCGGACCTCTTCGTCATATTTTGATTGCGAGCGATCTCGGAATCTAACCTCATTAATCGAAGTGGGATTAAAAGGTGTTGAAGTCACCGAAGTTGCACAACCAATGAGTGTAAGCACAAGCAGGGGGGCTAAAATTATCCATAAGGCATTTTTGCCACGAACGATTTTGCCACAGAATATATTTTGCGTTAGTTGAAAATGCTGCACTTTTTTACACTTCCCGCTTCTGTTTTTGTGTTTTGACATCTGGATGATCAGCTTCGGGTTTTATTTAATTATTGCTTTCAGTGGAGAATTCAAGGTTAATTTCTGATTAATCAGAATCAATCATGGCGCGCACGCGCAATGATTGATACACAAATCTGAAATATTTTACAACCTTTCAAATTTTAGGTTTCGTGCCTGAACCACCAATCAATGCTTTTTGGGGATTTGTTATCGCTATCCACAACTACCTTCTAACAAGCCCATGTAGGCTAATTTTCATCAAAACACGTGGATTATGTGCCTCGGAATAATATGCTAATTTTTCTTTGATCTTGGCTTCAAAATCTCTGGCCAATAAAGGGGAAGGGTGGCGAAAAAAAAGAGAGGGGAAACGATTTTAGGGCGGATTGAGAGGCAGTTGGTTGATTAGGAGGTCATCCAATGAAATCATAGAGCCTTTTAGGTATTTCTATCTCAGCACTTTTATGCGGCTTACCGAGTATTTTGTAAAATAATTTACCCAGTCTTACTTGAAATCATAATATTTATGTGGGGTATTAGCTTTTATTATTTAAAGTAAAAGTTAAAAAATTCTAACTTAACTGTCTGATAAAATTGTGGTATTACCGGATTGATTCGAACCAGCGGCTTACAGCTCCGGAGCCCGGAATATATTACGGGTGATAAACAGCAATTTAGTTGATTTACTCTAAGTTTGGGGGGAATAACGGGGGGTATAAGCTTTTTATGAAAGAAAAAAGGGCTTAAAACTTTCTTCTAAACCCTTGAATTAATTATTGGTAGCGGGGAGAGGATTTGAACCTCTGACCTTCGGGTTATGAGCCCGACGAGCTACCAGACTGCTCCACCCCGCATCATTTTTTGTGGAAACTATGTGTATCGGAACAACAATAATTAGTCAAGGGCTTTCTGTCAACCCGGTCTGACAATTTAACCCTGACCGGGATCAGTTAGATTTTCAATCAGATTTATGAGGTATTTGTATTCATCAGCGGAAGGGTTGGTATGGTCTGACCGCAAAAGGATCTGCTTGTGGCGGCTGTTTTGGCCAGCGCTGATTTCCAGGCTGGATTTGGAAACGCCGAGGCATTTGGCGAGAAATTTAAGGCACATCCGGTTGGCGGCGTTGTCAACCGGTGGTGCGGTCAACTTTATTTTAAGCGCCTCATCGTGAACCCCGGAAATCATATTTTTAGATGCCCTTGGCTGGACCAGGACATTAAATACGACCCCTTCAGGAGTTTGGCGGAACCGTATCACTTCTTTTTAATCGTGTTGATTATCTGGGTCGAAGATATCTTTTCGGTAATCGGGATTAATTCCACCCGCCCACCATAGCCTTCAACAATTTCCCGTCCGAGTACGTCTCCGGAGCCGTAATTGCTGCCTTTGGTCAAAATATCGGGGCGAATGCTTTTGATGACTTTATCCAATTCTTTGTAAGCAAAGACTACCATATGATCCACGCTGTCGAGGGCGCTGAGGATGCGCACGCGCTCGGCGGCGCCGATAACGGGCCGCTTTGAACCTTTGAGGCGTCTGACGGAGTCGTCGTCATCGATGGCAACGATCATCACGTCCCCCAGCTTTTTGGAGGCCGAAAAGAGCTTGATGTGACCCACATGCAAAAGGTCGAAACAGCCGTTGGTCAGGACAATCCTTTTTCCGTCTTTTTGCAGCTTCCGGCAAAGTTCGGAAAGCTCTTTCAAGGTTTTGTGCTTGGGAACGGTATCGGCGGCGGAGGCTTTCAAGGCCTCTGAAAGCTCCTTTTGCGTCACGGCGGCTGTTCCCACTTTGCCGACCACAATCCCCGCGGCGGTGTTGGCCAGGGAAACGGCTTTTTTGTAAGACTGGCCGGCCGCGACTGCCAACCCTAATACGGCGACAACAGTATCGCCGGCACCGGATACATCGTAAATTTCCCGGGCCTTGGTACTTATTTTAAAAGGTTTTCGATCCTTTTCAAAAAGAACCATCCCATCCTTGCCGCAGGTAATCAGGAGTTTTTCGATCCCGGATTTAGCAAGCAGGGTCTTGCCGACCGCGTCCAGGGTCCTGGCGTCTGTGATCTTCCTGCCGCTGGCCAAAGAAGCCTCTTTTTTATTGGGGGTCAGTAAATTCACCCCGGCATATTTGCTGAAATCAAGCCCTTTGGGATCTGCGATAACCGTTTTGTTATGCGTTTTAGCGATCTGAACCAGTCGTTTGATCATCGAGCGGTTAATCAAGCCTTTTCCGTAATCCGAGACCAGGATCACATCAACATTCGGAATGACTTCTTCGGCGATCCGGATGATGTTTTTAAAAGTTGCCGCCGAGATTTCCTTTTTGGTTTCCCGGTCTATCCGAAGCACTTGCTGGTGCTCGGCAATAATGCGTGTTTTTTTGGTCGTATGCCGTCCGGATTCCTGTATTACCCCCCGGGTGTTAGCCCCGATAAACTCCAGTTGATCGCATAAAAGTTTGCCGTTGCTACCTTCGCCGACAACACCCAGCACGGATACGCTGGCGCCCAAAGCCATCAAATTGTTGACGACATTACCGGATCCGCCCAGGGTGTAGTCCTCATTTTTTACGGCCACTACTTGAACGGGTGCTTCGGGAGAAATGCGGTCAACTTCGCCCCAGACGTATTCATCGATCATCAAATCGCCGATGACCAGCAAGTGGGTTTGATCAAATTTTGAGATATCGATGTTCATGGTTTCTGGTTCCTGGATTCTGGTCGCTGGGTTCTGGTCACTGGTTACTGGTGCTGGTTGCTGGTTATTGGTCACTTGTTACCGGTCGCTGGTCATTCGATACTCGTCACTATTCACTCGCTACTTGTCACTCGCCACTTGAGCTTTTTTCAGCATTTCTTTCATAAACGCGGGTGGTCGCACCACTTTGCCGTCTGTATTGACATAGGGGTGCAGCGTATAGCCTTGAGCAATCAGTGTCCGGCCGTCTTCCTGGTATATTTTATAGGTGAACTTGATGCCGGCTTTGATGGCGGGGTCGACGGATGTTTCAATTACCAGGATGTCATCGTACTTTGCCGGGGTGGCATATCGGCATTGGGTTTCGGCGACAGGAAGAAAAATCCCGTTGTCTTCGACTTCTTTGTAGGACAGTCCCAGGTGGCGAAACATTTCACTGCGGCCGATTTCAAACCAGCGGAAATAGTTTCCGTAATAGGCCTGACCCATATTGTCGGTATCCCCGTATATGACACGGTAGGTTGTTCGATGGCTGTACATTGTCCGCTTTATAGGTTGTTAAAAGTTAGTTTTACTTAAATTTAAGTTTCGATTTTGCTACAAGCGATAGGTTTCAGGTTTCGGGTGTCAGGTGTCAGGATTGAACCTCAGAACACCCGACCTGAAACCTGACACCTGAAACCTTTTCTCAATGGTTTCATTATCGCAAGTAGCCGTTCTTTAAGTTCCTCATAGTTAACGGCAACTGGAAAGTTTTTGTATTCCTCTTTCACATTGTCCGGCGGTCGATACAAGATGGCATGATCGGACGCCTGGAGCATGGTAATATCATTGTAGGAATCACCAACGGCGATTACCTGGTAATTCAGGGATTTCAGGGCCAGGGCGACTTTCTTTTTGCCATCCTGCTGCCGAAGGATATAGTCGGTGATGGCCCCATCTCCATTTACCGACAGGGTGTTGCAGAACAGGGTGGGGCGGCCCAGCTTTTCCATCAACGGTCCGGCAAATTCAACAAAGGTATCGGACACGATGATGACCTCCACCCGGCTTCGCAGCCAGTTTAAAAAATCAAGGGCGCCCTCAACCGGTTCCATCTTTCTGATGACAGCCTGGATATCATCGAGCTTAAGGTTGTTTTCCTCGAGAATTGCCAGACGCCGCTTCATCAGAACATTATAGTCGGATATGTCCCGGGTGGTTAGCCGTAATTCCTCAATTCCCGTTATCTCAGCAAAATTAATCCAAATTTCAGGTGTAAAAATACCCTCAAGATCAGAACATACAATAAACATGATAACCTGATTTTTCCTTTTTTTGATCAATCCAATTCATTATCTTCGATTCGAATGAGCACCGGTTCATCACTGACAACATTCAAATCACTGATTTCAGCCAATGCCTGTTTGACATCCGCTTCTTTTGCCCGATGGGTGAGCATCACGAGGGGAACAGAACCGTTCGTTTTGCGACCTTTTTGATGGACCGATTGGAGGCTGATGTCGTACTTGCCCAATATACCGGAAATTGTTGAAAGAACCCCAGGACGATCCAGGGCCGCAAACCTGAAATAATAATGGGTCACCAGGTCGTCGATGGACAACACCGGTATCCTGCTGATGCTTTCGCGCTGGTAGGAAAGGGGCGGTATGCGGCGGGCGGCACCGGATAAGATATTGCGGGCGATGTCAACGATGTCGCTGACAACGGCGCTGGCAGTGGGCATCATGCCGGCTCCGTGGCCGTATAATAATATATCGCCGACGGCGTCTCCCGATATGGTGATGGCATTCACCGTCCCGCTGATGGACGCCAGCAGATTTTTTATGGGAATCATGGTGGGATGAACCCTGGCCTCTACCCTGTTATTCTGAAATTTACTGATCGCCAGCAGTTTGATTCGGTAGCCGAACTGCCCTGCAAATTCGATATCCAGGGGGGTGACTCTCGAAATGCCTTCTATATACACATCTTTTAAATTAATTTCCATACCGTAAGCCAGCGCGGCCATGATGGCAATTTTATGGGCGGTGTCAAATCCGCCGACATCCAGGGTTGGATCCGCTTCGGCATACCCCTGGCTCTGAGCTTCGGCCAATGCTTCCTCGAAGGAGATCCCCTCATCTTCAATTTTTGATAATATATAATTGCAGGTGCCGTTTAAAATTCCGGACATGGCTTTGATGTGGTTGCCCACCAGGGACTCCCGCATGGACTTGATGGTCGGCATACACCCACCCACACTGGCTTCAAAAGCCAGGTCGACCCCTTTCTGGGCCGCGGCCGCAAACAACTCATTGCCGTGGGCGGCTAACAGGGCCTTATTGGCGGTGACAATGTGTTTGCCATTGTTAATAGCCTGTAAGATTAAATCCTTGGCAATTCCTTCACCGCCGATCATTTCGATGACCATATCAATTTCAGGGTCGTTCAACACTTTTTGCGCATCGGTGGTTAACACACCTGCCGGGAATTGAATGCCCCGATCGGTTTCAATGTCGATGTCGGCCACCCATTTTAATTTAAGCTTTGCTCCCACCCGTGCGGTGAGAAGATCTTGGTTCTCAAGGAGAAGCTTTGCCACACCGGTTCCGACCGTGCCGCAACCGAGCAGACCAATGTTTATTTCTTTCATTTAACTATATCCCCGTGATTTGTTATTTGTCATTTAATAAAAATTCAAAACACCTTTACTTCGGCAGATTGGCCAGTTAAATGGCTGACTACATGACTTTCCTGATCCCACGGACTGCTTGATTAATACGCATCGAATTTTCAATCAGGGCGAAGCGCACGTAATCATCACCGTATTCGCCGAAGCCCAGGCCGGGTGCAACCGCCACCTGGGCTTCTTTGATTAAAAATTTAGAAAATTCCACCGACCCCATTTTGCGGTACTGCTCCGGGATTTTCCCCCATACAAACATGGTGCCTTTGGGGCTGGGTATGTCCCAGCCGATGCGGTTCAAGCCGGAAATCAGTGTATCCCTGCGCTCCTGGTATGTCTGGCGGATTTCTTCCACGCAGTCGTAAGGGCCGTTTAAGGCAATTATGGAGGCTATCTGAATCGGCTGAAAGATACCGTAATCAAGGTAGCTTTTTATGCGCCGCAAGGCGGCGATGGTTTCTTTGTTTCCGACACAGAATCCAACCCGCCAGCCCGGCATGCTGTAACTCTTCGAGAGGGAGAAAAATTCCACGCCAACATCTTTGGCGCCTTTGACCTGCAGCATACTGGGGGCCTGGTAACCGTCAAAAACCAGATCGGCATAAGCAAAATCGTGAATGACCAGTATTTTGTGTTCTCTGGCATAATCGACGATCTTTTCGAAGAATTCAAGGTCAACCACTTCGGTGGTCGGATTGTGCGGATAGCTGATAATGACTATCTTGGGTCGAGGCCATGTTTGCTTGGTTGCGTTGATCAAATTTTCAAAAAAATCCTGGTCGGGGCCCAGGGGAATTCCGCGCACATCCCCACCGGAGATGATGGCTGAGTAAGGGTGAATCGGATAAGTCGGGTTGGGGGTGAACACCACATCACCGGGCCGGATGGTGACCAGGATCAGGTGGGACAGGCCTTCCTTTACACCGATGGTCACAATGGTTTCCGTGTCGGGATCAATTTGAACATCAAAACGGCGTTGATACCAGTCGGAAATGGCGGCGCGCAACTTCGTAATGCCCATTGACGCAGAATAGCGGTGGTTATGGGGCTTGCGGGAAGCTTCCACCAGTTTATCCACAATATGTTCGGGTGTTCCGAGATCCGGATTGCCCATACCGAGATCAATAATGTCCTGCCCGGCCCTGCGGGCCTCCATTTTGATTCCATTGACAGTGGCGAAGACATAGGGGGGCAGTCGATCCAGCCTTGCAAATTTAGTCATCGAAAATGATTCCTGTACCCAACGTTTTTCCAAAAGAAACGGTGCCCAGCGACGACACCGCAAAGTTTACCCGCCGTCAATTTGGAGGTTTTATCCGCCCTCCTGAAATGGTGAAACCCCGGGAGGGCAGGGTGGTTCTCAAATCACCCGACATAGGTATAAATAATACAACCGCACCGGGAGGAAGTCAAAAAAATTGTTTTGACTTTTAAGCCGGATCGGTTTAAATTTCAAGGACTTTTCTCAGAAGCGGTTCCAAACCCCATCAAACGTCCAAATACGGCGTTGCGGGTTTCTTAGAAATGCTCGCATACTAAAGTGTATCCTGCGTTTTCTAAAAAAGCTCGCGGCCTTGATGCATACCTTAATCTATTTAGATTAGATATATAACCCCGCTATGCGGGGTCTTAGGACGTGATCTGGGATTCTGAAACCACTTCTAATTAAACCTTTTTTGACGGGAGACAAGCATGTCCGATTCGCTAACCTATGCGGACGCCGGTGTTGATATCGATAAGGCCAACAAACTGGTCAGTGCCATCAGTGAAATTGCAAAAAAAACTTCCCGCACCGGTGTCATCGGTGAAATTGGAGGGTTCGGCGGCCTGTTTTCCTTGAACCTTGCCAATCTGGACCGGCCGGTTCTGGTCAGTTCTACAGACGGGGTCGGGACCAAACTCAAGATAGCATTTATGCTCGGCAAACATGACACGGTCGGTATCGATCTGGTGGCCATGTGTGTCAATGACATCATTGTGCAAGGCGCCAAACCGCTTTTTTTTCTCGACTACCTGTCCCTGGGCAAACTTGACAGTGAGCAGGTCGCCGAAATCATCGAAGGAATCGGTGAGGGTTGCAAACAGGCTAACTGCGCCCTGCTTGGTGGTGAAACTGCAGAAATGCCGGGATTTTATAAGGATAAAGAATACGATATGGCCGGATTTGCTGTCGGCATTGTCGATAACAGCAAGATCATCGACGGTACTGAAGTTCGGGTGGGACATCGGCTCATCGGCATCGCTTCCAGCGGTTTGCACAGCAATGGGTATTCTCTGGTTCGCAAAATTTGTTTTGACCGTCTTAAATTGAAGATTGATGATTATGTCCCGGAACTTGGCCAAACAATTGGTGAGGCCCTGCTTACGCCGACCAAGATTTATGTCGAACCGCTTTTGAGCATTTTAAAGGATTTGCCGATCCATGGCCTTGCCCATATCACCGGCGGCGGAATTGAAGACAACATTCTGCGAATTGTACCCAGTGCCTGTCAAATATCGATTCAATCCGAAATTTGGGATGTGCCACCCATTTTTACGTTTTTACAGCAGGCTGGAAATGTTTCCGACGCGGAAATGCGGCGAACATTCAACAATGGGATCGGCATGATTGCCATCGTTCCTGCCGATGCAACAGACGATGTATTGCAGCGTTTGGAGGCCATGAACGAAAAAGCATATCTGATTGGCGAAATCATGGAATGCAAGGATACCAGCAAACGGGTTACCTGGGAATAAAAATGGCCAAGTTGTTACTAGAAAAAATTGGCAGCCGGTTATCAAAATTTTTTTATTGGCTGGCCAAAGGATATGAAGACAACCCACCTTGCAAGGGCTGAGGCGGTGGTAAAACGGGCACCCGGAGGGTGTCAAAGAAAATAAGCTAATATCCATCGGTGTGAGCTTTCGTCATAGTCCAAAGTGTTCAAAGTCCGTCTAGATAAGAAATCACAAATAACAAATAACAAACAAATAACAATGACCGAAATTCAAAACCTCAAACTTTGAATTTTTCGGTCATTGACTTTTGGAGTTTGAGATTTACCCTTCGACGTTGCTCAGGGTGGTGAGCCTGTCGAACCATTTGTAATTTGGTGCCTGAATTTTGGAATTTTATTTGCCAGTGCCCACAAATTTCGAATAGATCCTCTGAATGAGGAATTACGATACTATGATAATCTTAGGAATAGAAACTTCCTGTGATGAAACCGCGGCCGCGGTTGTCAAAGATGGAACCTCAATTCTGTCTTCGGTGATCTCTTCTCAGATTGACATACACCATCTTTACGGCGGAGTGGTGCCGGAGCTGGCGTCCAGAAAGCACATCGAAGGCATTGTGCCGGTGGTGGACGAAGCCATGCGCAAAGCGGGGTTGCCCTTGACGGAAATTGATGCCATTGCCGTTACACGTGGACCCGGCTTGGTTGGTGCTTTGCTGGTGGGATTTTCATTTGCTAAATCATTGGCCTATGCGCTGGGAATCCCGTGGGTAGGGGTCGATCATTTGGAAGGTCACATTAATTCCGTTTTTCTGGAGGACAACCCGCCGGGCTTTCCCTTTGTGGCTCTGCTGGCCTCCGGAGGTCATACGAGCATCTACCATGTGACCGGTCACATTACGCTGGAGTTGATGGGACAGACCAGAGATGACGCTGCCGGCGAAGCCTTTGACAAGGTTGCCAAGGTACTTGATCTTGGCTATCCGGGTGGCGGCGTTGTCGACCGCCTTGCAAAGCAAGGTGATCCGTCCCGGATAAAATTCCCGCGATCATACCTCGACAAAGCCAGCTTTGACTTTAGTTTTAGTGGAATTAAAACAGCTGTAAATAGATATGCCGCCGAGCACCGGAGCCAAATAAAGGAACTTATTCCGGATATTGCAGCCGGATTCCAGGAAGCTGTCATGGAAGTCCTCACTCGCAAGGCAATCCGCGCTGCCGTGGAAAAAGGCTGTCACCGTCTGGCGCTGGTGGGGGGCGTGGCCGCCAACAGCCGGCTAAGGGAGATGCTAGGAACCGCTGCCGGCCGCCAGGGTATGAGTCTGCATGTCCCTTCAATCCAACTTTGTGGCGATAATGCCGCCATGATAGCCGCTGTCGGTTATCATTACCTGAAGGCCGGAATTGAGGCGGATTTGGGGGATGATGTATATTCGAGGTCGAAAAGGTCGTACGTTTAACACCGAACGGATTGAACATCGAACACTATAAAGTGAACGTTCGATGTTCGATGTTCGTTTTTTAAGTCGTTTCTGGAGAGAAAAGCGTTAACTTCATGGTGCAAAGTCCCTAACTTGGCATACCGATATATTTCCTCTTTGCCTTCATAATTCTTTCCACCGATTCGATCCCGCTTGCATTTAACGCGGGGGAGTCTGTTATTCCTTTCGCCATTTCTTCAAAGGCAATTTCAATATTCGGCCCCTTGTGACAGATGAGGGTCAAATCGATATCTGCCGCCAGTATCTGATGAACGGCAGTCTGAATATCATAGTGTTTGGTGATGGCTCCCATATCGAGGTCGTCGGTAAGGACAAGGCCATTGAATTGCATTTGTTTCCGCAACAGATTTTTAGCAATTTGAGGCGACAAGCTGGCCGGCCACTGCGGATCCAGCTGGCTATAAAATATATGCGAAAGCATGACGCCGCTGACACCACTGCGAATTCCGGCTTCAAATGGAATCAAATCAAAGTCTTCCATCGTGGACAGGTCATCATGCAGGGCAGGCATATCCAGGTGAGAGTCCAGTGCCGTTCGCCCGATGCCCGGAAAATGTTTGGCGACCGCCATAATTTTGTTTAGCTGTAAATGCTCTATGACTTTAACGCCCATGCGCGAAACCCAGGCCGGATTGTCCCCGAATGTGCGCTCGGCCATAATACTGCCCGAGCCCCCGGAGGAGACATCCATAACAGGGGCCATGTTCATGTTGATGCCGACCTGGTTCATTTCAGCGGCCGTGATCTCTGCAAAACGAACCGCGTCCTCTTCGGATTTCATGTGGGGGTTGCCCGGAAATATCGTAAAGGGCTCTTTCAGTCTGGCAACCTGGCCGCCCTCCTGATCAACCGCTATGAATAAAGGCGGTTGGCGGCAGGTTTGCGCATAGTCCTGGATTGACCGGCACAGAGCCTTGATCTGTTCAGGCGACTCTAAATTTATGGCAAAAAGAATGACGCCGCCTATATTGAGGTGATCAATTAAAAACTTGAGGTCTTCATTGAGCGCTGTTCCTTCAAAGCCGACCATCAACCGCTGACCCGCCAACTGCTTGTCTGAGAATGTACTTATCTGCATTTCTTAAATTTATCACTCCGGTAGTATCCGGGCAAGAAAATTGTGGAATCCAAAGCCATAGACAAGAGGGCAGGGTAATGGCAAAGGGGGACGTTTTAAATACGTTGCCCGTTTCATTTCTCTGAAACGATTAACAAATAGCGAATAACCAATAACTCCCAATTGGTTTTTACCCAATTGGGATTTTAGTTGGATAGCTCGTCGGTCAGGGGGTACGACAGACCCGGGTTTTCCTGGGCGTACTGCTGCATTTCGTTGATGAGCGCATCGATATCTTCTTTGGCCATGGGCTTGGAAAACAGGTAACCCTGACCGAATTGACATTTCATGTTCAAGAGAATGGTTAATTGTTCGAGATTTTCCACCCCTTCTGCCACTACAATCATGTCGAGACGGTGGGCTAGCGAAATAATGGCCTCAACGATGTTTCTGTTTCCGTCAGGTGTGTTTTGAATATGGGATACAAAACTTCGGTCTACCTTGAGTGTATCGATGGGCAATCGCTGCAAGTAGCTCAACGATGAATAGCCGGTGCCAAAATCATCGATAACGATTTGGAGGCCATAGTCTCGCATGCGGTTTACGTGCCGCACGGTTTCTTCCACATCCTCCATCAATGCGGTTTCCGTGATTTCCAGTTTCAGGTGATCGGGGGGCAAATCGGTGCTATCGAGTACTTCTTTGATGTCGTCCAGCAGGCTTGGCAGCAGAAAATGCTTGCTGGATATATTGATGTTCATGGTTAGCTTCTGAAGATGCTGAATCTGCTCCTGCCAAGATTTCAAATCACTGCAGGCTTCCTGAAGAACCAGGCGCGTGATCGGAATTATCAATCCTGTTTCCTCGGCAATCGAAATGAAGGAGTCCGGATATATCAATCCCAGCTGGGGATGATTCCAGCGAATTAGCGCTTCAAAACCCACCACTGACCTTGTTTTCAGGGAAACAATCGGCTGATAATGGGTGACAAATTCTTTGCGGTGAATCGCTTTTCGTAAATCGGTTTCGCGCTGCAAAAGGTGCAACGCTTTTTGATGCAGTTTTTTATCAAATACCTTGTACTGGGCCCGGCCCTTTTCCTTGGCGTGGTACATGGCCGCATCGGCATCTCGAATGATATCTTCCGGCAGATCATAGTCTTTGGTGTTGAGCACAACCCCAAAACTGGCCGGGGCAAAAACTTCCTTGCTGTTGACCAGAAAAGGGCGCTTGAGAGCCTGTTGCAGGCGCACTGCCACGACGCTGGCAAAATCTTCGTCTTCGATATCTTCGAGCAGGATGACGAACTCGTCGCCACCCAGGCGTGCGAGGGTATCGATATCCCGCAAAGAATCCTGAATCCTTTCTGCAAATGCTTTTAAAAGGTTATCACCGACACTATGCCCGAGACTGTCGTTGACCAGTTTGAAACGGTCGATATCCAGGTATAAGACTGCAAAATGGTAATCCGACCGCCGTTTTCCGCGCTTGATGGCCATATTCAGATGCTCCATGAATAGGGCCCGATTGGGCAGATTCGTGAGGGCATCGTGAAAGGCCTGATGGGAAATTTGGCGCTCTGCTTCCTTCAACTCAGAAATATTTGTCAGGGACGCGACGTGATTATCAGTCCCGGGAATGGTTGTAATGGTGAGGAGAATGTCTTTTTCCTCACGTTCCTTGCAGATAAACATGCACGCGAGGTTTCCTTCGTTATTCAGATTTCCTTCATCATTTACGATAGCACGACGGCTCTTTTCATCCCAAAAATCAAAAAATGACTTTTTTAATTCAATTTCTCCCTTGCCGTATCCGGACATGTTTACAAAAACAGAGTTGGCGCGAGAAATGGTCATATCGTCCTGGATGATAACGGTAGCCGCCCCGGTGTTCTCGAAGGTCGTGCGGTATAACACTTCAGATTCATGCAATTCTTCAGTGCGCTCAATTACTTTTTGTTCTAAGGTCTCATTTGATTCCTGCAGCGCTACCCGAGAACGGTTAATATTGTTAATCAGCAACTGGGTAAACATACTAATTAACAATATGATGGCGATGGTTATAAAGCTGCCCAGGCTCTGATCTTGGGCCATTGATTCTTCAAGATAGTAATAAAAAAGCGACGCACCGGTCCCGATGATGACAAGACCGGTTTTATCCAGGGAAACATTCAGCTTTTTTTTAGTCATAAATACCTCTCACGGGCATGTTGCGTTATACAATATTTGCGTGATTTAAATGAGATCAATTTTATTCGAAATATTTAAACCCTTTATCGGCCATTATAACAATAAACTTGAACCCTATTTGATTGTAACCTAAATGGGATGGATTTTATTTATTTGTGATATGGTTGCTATTTGGTTGCGACAGATGAAATGGTGAATTCCGATAGAGTTGCGCTGTGAACAAGGCGGATGGATCAGTCGGCAAAAAAAAGAGCAGAGTCATAATTGACGCTGCTCTTGGATATGGCATCCCTAAATGTCGTTATTCTCATGTGGTATCTTCTCAACATTGTATTTGGAAGTCCGTCAGAAAAGATGCACGCACACCCGAGAAGCCGTATATTTTGTGATGCTTATTACTGTATTCAAATTTTGTGCCAAAAA
Source organism: uncultured delta proteobacterium (assembly GCA_963766255.1). Taxonomy (GTDB): domain Bacteria; phylum Desulfobacterota; class Desulfobacteria; order Desulfobacterales; family JAFDCJ01; genus JAFDCJ01. The sequence continues at coordinate 15,634 of CAVXZZ010000020.1, read as the reverse complement.
AGTAAAATAATACTATATAAAGAAAATACAATAGGTTATCGACGGATTGGGTTTCGGCTAATGGAATGATTTTTATAAAAGTGTCAAATTATCGACATGGATAGTTGATGGCATCACAAATAAAAGTCTTTTCCTGGCAGCAGGATGACGCATCGATCTTAATTATCAAAGGTGCGCCTTTGTGAGGTAGCTTCTACCCTTGTTTGCGGGACGTGTAGCAGCGCCGTTCAACGAAAGTCGCAGTGCTTGCATCCCAAACCGCTTCGTTCTCGTGGATAAACTTAGGAGGGCCCTCCCACGCGCCGCAGGCTTTCACTACGGTTTCACCCAGGGTAAATTTGCGGCCGCAGGATATGCAGCCTTCAGAATTGAGGGTGTTGAGTTTTTCAAGATCAATTATCAATGTTTGTTTCTTTTTAGCGGGGTCAACCATCATTTTCTCCCAGGGTGATTGGCAAGGCATTTTAAGATAACTTAATGGTGATGTGAATCGGTGTCAAGGTGGCTGCCAGAAATGAAGAATGACGATTGTCGAATGACAAATGAAGGAATTCTGTCTTTTATAAATCTATAGTTGTGGCACCTTTCTGTAAAAGCTCAACTTAATGTTAATTCAGCTCTTTTTACAACCGCCAACCGGACGTATAATTGCTTTCGGAAATCCGCGGAAATAAAATGATAGAATACATTCATTTTTCATTTTTCATTCGACATTCGTCATTCTTTGCGCTTCCGTCGTTGCAATTGGTATTTGCGAACCGCACGATTGTGCTGCTTCAAATTCGTGGAGAATTGATGGGTGCTGTCCTTGCGGGAGACAAAATAGATATAGTTGGTATCATCCGGATACAGAGCGGCCTCCAAAGATGCACTCCCCGGGTTGGCAATCGGGCCGATGGGCAGCCCTTTGATTTTATAAGTATTATAAGGCGTTTTCGTGGTTAGATGCTTTCTGGTTAAATTACCGTCAAAGTTTTTAATACCGTATATAACGGTTGGATCGGTTTCAAGGCGCATCTTTTTTTTCAGGCGATTATGAAATACCGACGAGATGATCGGTCGTTCAACGGCGGCTCCGGTTTCTTTTTCGATGATGGAGGCCAGGGTGACAACCTGGTGGACGGTCAATCCGAGTTCTTGGGCCCGGGACTGCCATTCGGGGATAAAGACCGACCAGAACCGTTTCACCATGGCCGAAATTATGCGATCCATAGTCACTTCACGGGGAAAGAAGTAGGTGTCCGGAAACAGATACCCCTCGAAAGATTCACCTTCCAAACCATTTTGGCGTACACGGGCGCTGTCGGTGGCCGCCTGGATGAAATCCGCCCGGGTGCCAAAATTGGCTGCTTCCACCAATTCGGCTATTTGAAATAAATTGTAGCCTTCGGGGATCGTCAACTTATAAAGCTTGACAGTTCCCCGGACCATGACGTCAAGGATTTGAAGGGGCGTCATGGATGGCGAAAGAAGGTATTCACCGGCTTTCAGTCGTTTATCGTAGCCTTTAATCCGGGCAATCAGGACGAACTTCATCTCACTTTTGATAATGTTGTTCCTGGTAGAGAATATCGGCGGTGGTATTCAAGGTTTGACCCGGGCGAATGTTGATAATAATCGGGTCAGCGGCTGATTGGGTTGCGGATGTCGAGGCGAACATCTTCAGTTCAAAAAACAAACCGGCAGCCATACTAACGAGTATGAAAAGAGGAATTCCGATAAATAGCAGCGCATTTTTCAAAACCAAAGAGACTCCTCCCGGTGGACTATCCTGCATTGCGGTTATAGAACCGAAAAAGTTCCTATTGCCTATAAGCATATTAAAAAATGGGTTGCTTTGTCAAAGTAGAATGCATAAACTACCGAATTTTTGCGCCTTTTCCTTGACAATAATCTGATAAATTAATAGCCTTAAGTCCCTTGAAAGTTGCCCGATTGATCCTGTATGATCGAAGCGTTTACCAACATCAAAAAGAAAGTGGTTCGGATGATGAGAGGAATCGTCTATGGGGAAACCTAAACTGAAACAGCACCACATCAACCGGGATTGGTGCAAAGGTTGTGGGATTTGTGTCGAACTATGTCCAAAAAAAGTTCTGGAACTCGATGACACGGACAAAGTCATTGCAGCGCGTCCGCAGGATTGTATTTGCTGCAAGATGTGTGAGCTCCGATGTCCGGATCTGGCAATCGAAATAGAAATTGAAAAATAGGGTACTGCGATGAGTGAAAACAAAAAATTTGTTCAGGGCAACGAGGCCTGTGTGGATGGGGCTTTATACGCCGGTCTGGATTTTTACGCCGGCTATCCGATCACCCCGTCAACCGAAATAGCCGAGTTGTTGGCTTACCGCCTTCCGCAATCCGGTGGCAAATTTATCCAGATGGAAGATGAGATCGCATCGATATGTGCGATAATCGGCGCCTCGCTCACCGGTCGTAAAGTCATGACGGCCACCAGTGGCCCGGGTTTTTCGCTGATGCAGGAAGCCCTTGGCTATGCGGTCATGACGGAAATTCCCTGCGTTATCGTCAATGTTCAGCGCGGCGGCCCCTCCACCGGGATTCCAACCCACGGCAGCCAGGGCGATGTCAACCAGGCACGCTGGGGCACCCACGGCGATCACGCGATTATTGCCATGACGGCTTCAAATCACCAGGATGTTTTTGCTGTAACGGTCGAAGCCTTTAACCTGGCGGAAACCTACCGTACCCCGGTGATCCTTTTATTTGACGAGGTGGTGGCCCATATGCGCGAGCCCTTGGTCATCCCAGAACCCGGTGCAATTCCGCTGGTTGAGCGGCTCAGAACATCGGTCAAAGAAGGGGTGGATTATCATCCCTACTTGCCACGGGAGGACGGGCGGCTGCCCATGTCGGATTTTGGCGGGGTGCACCGCTACAATGTAACCGGCCTATTTCACGATATGTGGGGGTTCCCGTCCACCGAACCCCGGGTGGTGCATGGGTTGCTGCGTCATCTGGTGGATAAACTTGAAAATCGAACCAACCAGATTGCCCGCTACAAGGAATATTACCTGGAAGATGCTGAACATCTGTTAATCTCTTATGGCTCGGCGGCCCGCTCAGCGCGGCATGTTGTGGAAAACCGGCGGATGCGGGGAGAAAGGCTTGGACTGCTTGAACTGCAAACCCTGTGGCCGTTTCCCGCGGACATCATACGGGATAAGTGCCTTCACGCCAAGTCTGTTATCGTCGTGGAGTTGAATATGGGTCAAATTTTAAGCGCGGTGAAACTGGCCGTGGATGACCCGCAAAAGGTATTTCTCGCCAATCGGATTGACGGCGTGTTTATTACCCCGGAGGATATCTTGAATATTTTGCGGTTGATCCAGGGAAAGGGGGTTTAACAAATGGCAGTTAAAGATTACCTGCGGGAGCGCTTTTTTCCACACCTGTGGTGCGCCGGCTGCGGTCACGGCATGGTGCTCAACGGCTTGTTGCAGGCCGTCGAAAAATTAGGCATGAGCAAAAACGAGATCGTTATGGTCTCGGGCATCGGCTGTTCGGCCAGAATTAGCGGTTATGTGGATTTCCACACCCTGCACACCATCCACGGCAGAGCCCTGGCTTTTGCTACCGGAGTGAAAATGAGCCGGCCGGAGTTAAACCTCGTCGTCCCAATGGGTGATGGCGATGCCCTGGCCATTGGTGGCAACCATTTTATCCACGCCGCACGCCGCAATATAGATATTACAGCCATCGTTATGAACAACCGCATATACGGGATGACCGGCGGCCAGTTTTCGCCCCTGTCGGGAGCGGGCATCCAGGCCACAACGGCACCTTTTGCCAATATTGACTACAGCTTTGATGTTGTGGAATTGGCCAAAGCAGCCGGTGCCACATTTGTCGCCCGTACAACCAGTTATCACGTCCAGCAAATGACGGACATTATCAAAAAAGCCATTTTGCATGAAGGGTTCTCGGTGGTGGAAATCTTGAGCCAGTGCCCGACATATTTCGGGCGCAAAAATAAGGCCGGTGATGCCGTGGATATGGTCAAGTGGTTTAAAAATAACACCACTCCCATCGGATCCAAAGCCAAACAGGAGAATCCGGATTTTATTGAACGGGGCATCTTCGTGCAAACAGAGAGCCCCGAATACTGCAATGAATACGAAAAAATCGTCGAACGGGCGATGGCGGCAGTTAAGTAGTTGAGCTTCACCCGGATTGAAATGCCGGTGAACGGTTCCGATAAAATTTATTAAATCAGGAGATCTTTATACATGGAAAGACTCAGGATGGTATTTTCAGGTTCAGGGGGGCAGGGGGTCATAACGGCAGCCATTATTTTGGCGGAGGCGGCCGTGCTGTACGAAGGCCTGAATGCCGTACAATCTCAATCCTACGGTGCCGCGGCCCGCGGCGGCGCAACTCGCACCGATGTCATTATCTCAGATTCAATCATAGATTATCCCAAGGTGATTCAGCCCAATTTGCTGGTTTGTCTCACCCAGGATGCCTACAATAAATTTTACGAAATCATCCGGCCCGGTGGACTGTTGATTACCGATTCGCGCTATGTAAAAACCCAAAAAAAAGTCGATGCCCAACAAAAAGAAATCCCCATATACAACAGTGTCATGGAGAAAATCGGCAAGCCGATTGTATTCAACATTGCCATGCTGGGCATCTTGATCAGTATCACTGAACTGATAGCGCCTGACTCTATTATGAAGGTGCTTGAAAAAAGGATTCCTTCTGATTTTTTGGACTTGAATCGTCAGGCCCTGGATCTGGGTTTGGCTCTGGGGGAGGAATACAAATCCTGACACCTATGGTGTAAAAGCGAACCGCAAAACCGCAGAATAAAAAACCGCAGAATTTCGAAGGATTCTTTCGCGTTGCTCAATCTTTTAAAAAATGGACAGGACACATTCCTTCGATATTCGACATTCAGAATTCGATATTCGATATTCGTTTTACCACAGCCTCTCAGCGTGCTCTTTCGGAAGGCCACCCACCTTAATTTTCTTCACCACCGCGGCAATATCATAGGTTATAAATCTGACATCAAGGGAGTCTTCCAGCGAATCCCAGACTACGTATTTGGCATTGTTGCTAGCGTCCCTCGGTTGTCCGACACTGCCAATATTGATGATATATTTTTTGGCTGGATCGAGGTGGTTTAATCCCTTGGGCAAGTCTTCGTACTGTATATCGTTTCCATCGAAGCCAATGAGCTCAAGGGTGTGGGTGTGGCCGATAAAACATAGCCTTTCCGTCATTTCTTCAAAAACTTCCTGTTTCCTGCTTTCAGATACCTGGAACATATAAATCAGCGGGGAATCCGGCGGGAATCCATGAACAAAGCGACAGTCATAAGATGTAATAACCGGTTCAAATTGTGAAATATAGCGATTGGAAGCCTTGCTGAGTAAATCGCGGGTTTTTATCAGAGATTTGCGTGCGGCCGGATTGAACCAGTTAAGATATTCCTCATCATTTAACGCCAGTTCGTGATTGCCCTGAACAGAGGGAATATTGAGCACTTTTAATTTTTTTATTACGCGATCCGACTCCGGGCCGTATCCGATGTTGTCACCCAGGCTGATCACGGCATCTACGCCGCAGGTGTCAATATCCTGCAGCACTTGATCTAACGCATCATAGTTGCCGTGGGCATCGGAAAAAATAGCAAGTCTCATAACGTATTTTTGATTTCCGATTTTGGATTGCGGATTGGAAAAAAGGAATAATTTCGAATTTTAACGCCTCAATTCCGCAATGAGCAGTTAGGTTTTATTAGCCTAGAAAATTAAAATACCAGTTGATTAATTGGGTGCCGAAAAAAATATAAGTAATGGCACCGATGGACAGAAAGGGTCCAAAAGGCACAGCCAATTTTGTACCTTGACGGGATTTCAGCATGACAGCCGAGCCGGCCAGCGTCCCCACCAATGAGGCCACGAATATCGTAAAAAATACGCCCTGCCATCCCACAATTGCTCCCATCATCGCCAGCAATTTGATGTCGCCGCCGCCCATCCCCTCTTTTTTGGTGAGCAGGCTGTAGAGCCAGGCAACCAGAAACAAACTTCCGCCGCCGACAAGGATGCCCAGCAGGGCGTCTTTGTAGGTTATGGCCGGCAGGGCAAAGCTGGCCGCAAAAAAAATCGGTATACCGGGCAGGGAAATCACGTCCGGTATGATTCGGTGATCTATGTCTATAAAGGTGACCACCAGCAAGGCGGCGATAAATAGGTAATATATCGGAGTTTCTAAGCTCAAGCCAAATTTCATGTAGGTGCCCAGTGCAAACAGGCCACCGAGTAACTCAACTATCGGATATCGCATCGAAAACTTAATTCGACAATGGCGACAGCGCCCCATCAGCAAAAGATAGCTCAAAATGGGGATATTGTCGTACCAGGGGATAAGGGTATCGCAATTCGTACACATGGAGCGGGGATGAACAACCGATCTGGAGGCCGGCAGTCGGTAAATACAAACATTCAAAAAACTTCCAATGCAAAGACCCATCAGGAAGATGAAAATTTCTATCAGATACGGTGACATGCATAATCCTTTGCGATTGTTCAGTTTTTCTTTCTATTTTCGCATGTTTCACTAAAAAAACAAAGTGATATTGTCAAAAATTATAAATGTATTATTATTAGTGTTTAGGCTATGTTGGTTAAAAAAAATTCGACCGCAAGGTTATAGGAGCAAAAATGGCCGAAACCGATAGAGATGATCTTATCAGCATTATTGAAGATGACGACACAGATGCTGAGATTCCCGGAGTCCTTCCCTTAATGCCCGTGCGCGATGTCGTCATTTTTACGGACATGGTTTTGCCCCTGTTTGTGGGGCGTGAAAAATCGGTGCGTGCTGTTCAGGAGGCGGTTGCCAAGGAAGGTTATTTGTTTCTGGCAACCCAGATGGATCCGTCCATCGAAAATCCGGGCACGGACGAGATTTTTACAACCGGCACTGTTGGCCGGGTGCTGCGAATGCTGAAACTTCCGGACGGCAGCGTTAAAATACTGGTTCAAGGGACCGCTAAAGCCAAAATTATCAATTATACCCGCCGGCGATCCATGTATCGGGTAAAAGTCGAAATGATTCAGGAGCAGGAAGTCGATAAGATCAGTCTGAAAACAGAAGCCCTGATGCGCAACGTCAGGGAACATTGTGAGAAGATTTTAGTCCTGCGCGGCGAGATGTCCGGTGATGTCATCACCATATTGCAGAGCGTCGAGGAACCCGGCAAACTGGCTGATTTGGTTGCGTCAAATCTAAGGCTGAATATCGAGGATAGTCAGCAGTTGCTCGAGATCGCGGATCCAAAACTGCGTCTCAAGAAGGTCAACGACCTTCTTGCCAAGGAAGTCCAGTTGTCGACCATGCAGGCGAAGATACAATCCGAAGTTAAAGAGGAAATGTCCAGGAGCCAGCGAGACTACTTCTTGCGTGAGCAGGTACGGGCGATTAACAGGGAACTGGGAGAATTCGATGAAATCCAGCTTGAGGCGGATGAATATAAAAAGAAAATCAAACGCGCCCGGATGCCGAAGGAAGTCGACAAAGAAGCCACCAAACAATTAAAGCGCCTAACAATACGTAACTGAGCCAGTAAATGAGCACATATACATGGCCAATTGCTTGCCGGTCATTCCAAAGCAATCAGTTCAGGAAGAAGAGAGGTAAAGGGTTATCACGAAAAAGAGCGACGGGACAGGTTTACGGAGGTGGTGACCGAATCAGGCCCAGATTAACGTGAAAGCAGATGGGACGTTTGACCTCCTGATGGGTACCGTGGATATCGGCCAGGGCTGCAAAACCGCCATGTCACAGATAGCTGCGGAAGAACTGGATGTTCCCATCGAATCCATTACTTTCATCAATAGAGATACGGATGTCGGGCCATTTTGTATGGGAACATTTGCCAGCCGGGTCCAGTCATGGCCGGCAACGCGGTACAGCAGGCTTGTAGGGACTTGAAAGAAAAAATCAAGGCGTTTGCCGCTCCCATGCTAGGTGTGAAGCCGAACAACTGGAGATGGCTGACAGATAAAGTCTCTGTGAAGGGGAATAGCGAGAAAACACTGACCATGGCTGAGATTGGCGGCCCTTCGGTTGGTGGGTGCCTGACGGGCATTGGCGTATACGCTCCGGCGGGCCCGAAGGCGGTAGACCCTGAACGGGCGCACAGCCGAATCTGGCCGCGGGGTTTGGTGTCTGTATCTCTGAGGTGGAAGTGGATACGGAAACGGGGGTGGTGACGGTTCTCAAGAATATCCATGTCTATGAAGTTGGTAAAGCCATCAGTCCATTGATGTGTAAAGGGCAGATCAACGGCGGCGCCGCCATGGGAATCGGCATGGCCTTTTCTAGAGCGCGCAGCCCATTGGCCTCGATGGAGCACGCTGCGGACGGCTTTGGAGACTACGTGATCGCAACGGCGGCGGATATGCCTGCAGACGAGCAAGTGCCATTGTTGAGGTGCCGCATCCGGAATTACCCTTTGGTGCAAAAGGCTTTTCCGAGATGTCTGCAACGCGGACATCCTGCTATTACTGCCGCCATTGATGACGCGGTGGGTGTTTGGATCAATGAGTTTCCATTAACGCCTGAGGTGGTGCTGAGGGCGTTGGAATCCAAGAAACGATGATAGAACTTCGTACCGACTTTCTGTCGTCTCAACGCACGAACGTTTTGCTCACCGATGGCATGTTCCAGAGCGCTTTTGAGCCTCTTTCACGCCATCGGCCCATTTGGTCAAATGAAGTACAGTCTCGGATGAATCCGTAAGGAAACAGACCGGGATGATTGACCTATTGTTTTGATTGTTGATGACTATTGAGGAACAAGGAGAGTAATGATGGGAAAATGGACGATCAAATCGTTGCTGTATGGCACAATTGATGTGACGAAAGATCAACTGGTGACCGGTTTAGACGTGGGCCTGGAACTTCCGGTTCCATATTTGGGTTTCTATTTGACAGACGGCACGCACAAAATCGTGGTTGATACGGGCATAAATGCCAAGTACATCGTCGATGGTAAAGCCTGGGAAGACCGACCCGCCGCCGGTGGTGAAGACTGGGTACTCAAGTCTTTGGATGAGGCGAAGGTCGCGGCCGAGGAGATCGAGATGGTCATTTACACCCACCTGCATAACGACCACGCAGGCAACTGCCACCTTTTTCCAAAGGCAAAACATGTTTTTCAAGACACGGAATGGAAAGAACTCTTAGACCCACTTCCTTCCATGAGGATTCGGGGCGACTTTGATCAAAGTCTTATTCCTATACTTAAAGAGCTGGATTGCCAGAAGGTGGTCGGAGATGTGGAGTTGTTGGACGGCCTTCAGTTGATCCATACCCCGGGCCACACCGCGGGGAGTCAATGCCTGTTGGCCAGACCGACGAAGGGGTTTACAATGTGGCAGGAGATACGGTGCACGTACTTCCCATTGCTTTTCCGGAAATGACTGAAATGACCCTTATGGATGGTTCCACTCTTTCAATCACTCCGGCCCAAAACATTGGGGGGCTGCCGTGCCGTCCAGTCTTGTTTATGACCATTACGCATGGTATCGATCGATTTACCGAATCAAGGCCATACTCAGGGATCCGAGATTCCTGCTGCCGGGGCATGAACCTTCCATCGTGGGAAAAACCTTCGGGTAGACGATCGCATGGATCGCCTTTTGTAGGTGCGCTTTCGAAATATTCGTCGCATTTAGCACGATAGATATAGTTGCTCAGGTTATTCCTAAGACTCAGAAGCCGTAGACTTTGATTCATGTCTACGGCTTTTTTGTTTCGAGTATTTCAAAGCCTTGTGGGCCAGACTTAAAGGAAAACGAATGAGGAGATGAAAGATTCCTGATAAATGCTTCTCGGATGAGCTAAAATTCAAGGCTCAGTCTGCATTTCCTGGATAATCACTTCAGCAATTCACGAGAAATAACGAGTTTCTGAATTTGATTGGTGCCTTCATAGATTTGTGTGATCTTGGCGTCACGCATTATCCTTTCAAATGGGAACTCTGTCATATATCCATAGCCACCAGCTACCTGAAGGGCTTCGGTAGCAATTTTCATGGCCACATCAGAAGCAAACATTTTGCAACATGCGGACATATAAGTCCTGCGAGGATCGTTTACGTCGATCATGTCTGCGGCCTGGTATGTTAACGCTCTGGCTGCTTCGATTTGAGCTGCCATATCTGCAAGCATCCAACTCAACCCCTGGAATTTGCTGATGGGTCTCCCGAACTGGACTCGCTCCTTTGAATATTGGGTCGCCAAATCCAAAGCGCCTTGGGCGATACCTACAGCCTGTGCAGCAATCACCGGTCTTGATGTGTCCAGTGTCTGCATGGCATAGATAAATCCCTTTCCTTCATCTCCAATCAGGTTCTCCGCAGGGACCGCCATGTTTTCAAAAACCAACTCACCCGTTGGTGAACCCTTGATCCCCATTTTAGACTCCCATTTCGCAACGGAAAAGCCGGGGTAATCCTTTTCAACAATAAAAGCGCTTAACCCTTTGACACCCTTTGAACTGTCCGTCATGGCGAACAAACTAACCATATCGGCAATTGGGCCGTTGCTAATAAAGCACTTGGACCCATTGATGATATATTTGTCTCCATGTTTTTCCGCCTTTGTATTCATTGCAGCAGCATCCGATCCGGCACCAGATTCCGTAAGTCCAAATGCAGTGATTCCAGCTCCGGATGCAACACTGGGTCCGTATTTCTTTTTCTGTTCTTCCGAACCTCCGATAAGAATGGGTTCCCAGCCCAATGCCTGCACCTGAACGATCAAAGAAGAACTCGCGCAAGCTCTTGCGATTTCTTCAACAGCTAAACACAGATAAAGATGACCCTGGGAGCAGCCTCCATAGGCCTCCGGAACACTGAGGCCCAGGAGACCCATGTTCTGAAATACCTCCTTTAAATCCCAGGGAAATTCTCCTTTCTTATCGATTTCCTCAGCGCGAGGCGCCACTTTTTCAGAAACCATTTTCCTCATCTGATCAACGAACAGACGCTGATCCTCATTCAGAAGATGCATGTCATTCTCCTTTCTATATCTAGAGTTAATAGACAGTGTTTTCAGTCAGATTTAAATAACCTTTCAAGCTTTTTGTCATGTTTCTAACGGCGTCACTGAATGACTTGAAAAACCCCTGAGCCAAGACGCAAATCGGTTTCTCGAACTTCAGTGAGAAACAGGCGCTTTGTCCGAGCACCACAGGATGTTACTGTTTATCCTTAGGGGGTCTCGGCGGACTGACGATTGCCTCACCATCCAGGACTGTGACTCCCTCTTGGTTGAAACAGACCGTTTTTAATCTTGCCAGCTTTTTTTCATTTAGAATTTCGGTCACTTCTACCCTTGCTGTAACCGTATCACCGATACGCACCGGCGCGAGGAAACTCAGTTCCTGTTTGATATAGACAGTCCCATATCCCGGCAGCTTATTGCCCACCACCGCTGAAACAAATCCAGCGGTCAGCATGCCATGAGCGATTCGAGTTTTAAAATATGTTTTTTCTGCATAGGTCTCATTAATGTGAGCGGGATTCAAATCTCCCGTCACTCCCGCATACAGATAGATGTCTGATTCGGAAACGGTCTTCGTGAACTCGGCCGTTTCCCCCAATTTGAGCTCGTGAATGGTCTTTCCGATCATAAAAAGCCTCCTGGTTTTTTCGTTGAACAGCCAGTGATGCGCCCTTTGTTTTTCTCTCCATTTTGAACAAAATCGCGAAATTTCGGCAAGAACCATTATGTCCGAGATCCACGCAAAAACGGACAATAGCCTCTAATACCCTTAAATTCAAGAAACATTTTTTGGCTTCATTTTCCTTGCACGTAAGAAAAAATACTCTTGACACCTGGAAGAAACTCAATTATCAAAGAGACCGACCGGTCCACCTCTCTAAAGGAAACTGAAACCGTGATGAGCCTCAAAGAAAAAATCATCCAGGAGTCACTTAGGTTATTTTCGCTGAAAGGCTTTCTAAGCACTTCTATCAGTGACATACTCCTGGCCACGGAATCCTCCAAAGGGGGATTTTATAATCATTTCAAGAGCAAAGATCAGCTCTATTTTGCTGTGCTGGATAGAGCGAAGAATGTGTGGCGAGAAAAAAACCTTGATGGCCTGGATCAGACAGAAAAACCGATCGACAAAATAAAAAAACTATTAGAAAACTACAAAGACAGATACCTGAAAGACCGTGTGAACTTTCCCGGCGGTTGCGTATTTGTCACGCTTTCTGTTGAACTGGACGATCAGCGACCCGAGCTGGCCGGTGAACTCAAGAAAGGGTTTGACGGTCTTAAATCCATGATAAACCGGCTTTTGGATGAGGGGAAGAACTCCGGGCAGGTCAGAAAAGAAGTTGACACCCATGCGGTCGCAGAGTCGATATTTTCAGGTATGGTGGGGGCCTCAGTGCTTTACGGAGTGGATAAGTCCGCTTCTGCCTTAGACCGACGTATCGATTATTTGGTTGAAGTCCTGGATGGGCTGGCCCAGGAGGCTGTCCGAGAAAAGGGTATTTAGATGTAAATCAATTTATCTATAGACAAGGAGGAAGATGAGTATGGATTTCAAGCTTACAGAACGAGAGGAATTGCTTCGAAAAACCATTCGCGAATATGCCGAAAAGGAGATTACGCCACACATGGATGCGATGGAGGAGACGGGCGAGTTTCCAATGGATCTTCTGAAGGGTATGGGTGCCATGGGAATTTTGGGAGTTATCACTCCCACGGAATATGGCGGCACCGGGATGGGACATTTGGCAAGGATTATTGTTTTGGAGGAACTGGGTCGAGTTTGCGCGGCGATTCCAATGTCCCTCCAAGTCCATCACATGTGTACGTATGCCTTGGGTATGTGGGGCAACGAAGACCAGAAGAAAAAGTATCTTGCCGCCTTTGGCAAAAGGAGACTCCCTTGGCGTAGTGGCGGTAACCGAGCCGTCCGGCGGATCGGATGTGGCCGGTATGCAGAGCACAGCCAAACTTGAAGGAGACAAGTACATTCTCAACGGCCGAAAATGTTTTGCTACCAACTCTCATGTCTCGGACACCTGGGTGATAATCGCCAGGACGGTGAGGGCGGAAAAGGACTTTCCGCGTTTATTGTGGAAAAGGACTTTCCGGGCGCAAAACTGGGCCGTAAGGAAAACAAGGTCGGATTGCGGGGCGCCAACACAGGAGAGCTTGCGTTCCAGGACTGTGAAGTTCCCAAAGAAAACCTCTTGGGCAATGAAGGCGAAGGAATGACCATCGCCATTCGGGATATTGTGGAATGCGGACGTCCGGGTATGGCCTCAGTGGCGCTGGGAATTTTGAATGCTGTTCTGGTGGAGGCGGTGAAATTTGCGAGCGACCGTGTACTATTCGGAAAACCCATTACAAAGCTGCAGGCGATTCAGTGGCACATTGCCGAAATTTATTCAGATCTGGAAATCGCTCGGCTTCTGGCCTATCGGGTGGGATGGATGCTTGATCAGGATATGCGTGTTGACTCGGCTGCGGTTCTTGCAAAACAATGGATATGTGAAGCGGCCGCCAGGTCGGCCCGCAAAGCAATTGAAATTCACGGAAGTTACGGTATCATGAAAGAATACCCCGTCCAGAGATTGCTTCGAGATGCTCTGGTTACAATCCCGGCGGGTGGAACTGCGGAAATCGGAAAGCTTGTCCTGTCTCGTGAAGGCATGAAAGCGGCCGGCTGATGGGAATTGATCGGTTTCAATCAAGACATTGAAATCTAATTCGGCTTGTAAACCTATGAAAGAGTTGGTTTGAACAATGCATATTATCGTTTGTGTGAAACCGGTTCCTGATCCCAAGCATTGGAATCGTATTTCGATTGATCCGGAAACTCATACACTGCTTCGGGAAGGCGTTCCCTCCACCATCAACCCACTCGACCGGAATGCCCTGGAAGCCGCTTTGCGTCTGCGTGAATCTGAAGGCGGTGAGGTGGTGGTTGTCAGCATGGCTCCCCCGGACGGTCAAGCCGTCCTGAGGGAAACTCTGGCCATGGGAGCCGATCGAGCAATTCTCCTCTCCGATCGAGTTTTTGCCGGCTCAGATACGCTTTCCACGGCATATATCATCTCTAGTGCCATTAGAAAGCTCGGCTCCTTTGATGTTGTCCTTTGCGGTGACGAGACGACAGACGGTGGGACTGCCCAAGTAAGTGCGCAGATTGCAGAATTTCTGGGCGTTCCGAATGTCATGCACGTCAGTGCGATTGAATTTGTTGGCGATGGGAGTTTTCAAGTTCGGTCGAAAATCGAACACGGTTATGTTTTGATCGAAATCAAACCCCCTATGGTTCTCTCCGTCGGTAAGGAGGTCAACGAACCAAGGTATGTGACGCTGATGAATATTTTGGAAGCCGAACAAAAGGACCTTCATGTATGGTCATCCGAGGCACTTGATTTGACCGAACCTTGGGTGGGGCTTTCAGGTTCACCGACCGAAATGATGGGGCTCTCAACCCCCGAAAGTAAAACGAGGGCGGAGATGCTTCCGGGTGATCCGAAGCAACAAGCCGCTGAATTGGCCGACCGACTTCACCGGTTGGGTTTTTTAGGATGTGGAAATGACTGATACGATCGAAAGTAAAATATGGGTCTTTGTCGAGCAGCGCCAGGGGCATATGGCTGAGGTAGGCCTGGAACTGCTTGGCAAGTCCCTTGCCCTGTCAAAGCAGGTTGACTGGAAAGTTGCTGCAGTGCTGGTTGGACATCAGCTGAAGGATCTTGCAGATCAGGTTCTGTCTTACGGTGCCCATGAGGTCCTCGTGGCCGATGATTCCATGCTGACCGATTTCTGCAACGGAACATATGTGAAGATTTTGGAAAATGCCATGAGGAAATTTCAACCTGAAGTATTTCTTTTGGGCGCCACAGCCATGGGAACCGATCTTGGCCCGCGGCTCGCTGCCAGGTTGAGGACGGGGCTGTCCGCCCATTGCATTGACATCGAAATGAATTCAGACGGAGAGTTATTGGCAGTAATTCCCTGGTCGGGAGGAAACTACGTGGGGCGTATTCGGTGTCCGCGCACACGACCTCAAATGGCGACAGTTTTGCCCGGGCTGTTTGATATGCCGCAACCCGGCGAAGCCAAAGGGAGTAAGATTCAGCTTGAGACAGATTTGCAAAAAGAGGACATTACCTATCGGGTGGTTGAAATATGCCGTGATGAAGTCCAGGAAAGCGGTCTCGAAACCGCCGAGGTGGTCGTTGCAGGGGGCTGGGGAATTGGCAGTCAGTCTGACTGGGAATCCATCAAACAGCTCGCTTCTGAATTGAATGGAGCTGTTGGGCGACCCGCCTCCGGTTGATGAAGGGTGGGCAGATGAAAACCAGATGATCGGACAGAGTGGTCGAACAGTTTCACCTAAATTGTATATTGGTGTTGCCATCTCCGGCCATATGCATCATCTGGTCGGCATTAAGGGTGCGAACTGACCATCGGCATAAACAAAGATCCTGATGCCCACATCTTTGAATTCTGTGATCTTGGTTTGGTCGGAGATTTTAAGGAGATTATTCCTACCATTGTAAAGACTATCCAAGAGTATGCCAACTGAGGAGGGTGTCCGAGAAT
>CAVXZZ010000019.1:0-178225 GCA_963766255.1 uncultured delta proteobacterium | reverse complement strand
TGGGTCTATTACCCTGATGAATGATGTAGAAGAAAAAAAAGACATTCGAACCCTATCGAATTAATCTAACCGTGTCAAGGAAGCCCACGGTAGTCGCTTTTGCAGGAAGAAGATGAAAACTATATTAAAACTGCCCTGGGAAAAGATATGGCGTATTTTTTGTCTTCCCATCTTCTTCTGCAATTGACATGTGTAAACCGTAACGGCCTTGAAGATTGTTTTTTGGCTACCTGCGGTTGTTAGGGCGGCAGGAGCCCGGATAGGGACCTGGCCGTTTCTCTGATCATGTCCCCATATTTTGCCCTGATGTCTTCGGCGCTGTGCTGCAGCACCGAAAAATCAAAGGAGACTGCCCCGACGCCTTTGCCGCTGATGGGATCGTACAAGGGCGCGCCGATGGCAACCAGACCGGGCAGATATTCCTCGGTGGACATGGCGTATTGGCGCGCTTTGGTTTTTTTCAACTCTGCCGCCAGCGCATCTTTATCCACGATCGTCTTTTCCGTCTTGGCGACAAGACACATCGTGCCGATCTTTTCAGCAATCAGATCGTCGGGGAGACTGGATAAATATGCTTTTCCCAATGCCGTATTGTGCAGGCAATTTTTCGAAAAATCCGGCAGCCTGTATGTGAGGGTCTCTTCCGCCTCCCGATGATAGATATGCACCATGGCGTCATCCACCACAAAGGCCACATCGATGCTGATATTATTCGCACTGTGGATCCGGTCCACCACTTCCTTGATCATCCTCAGATGATCGGTTGCCCGCATCAAATTGTTGCAAAATAGCAGACACAGTATGGAAGGCCGGATCTCCTTGGTCTTCGTGTCTTTTTCAAGGTACCCCAGTTCCACCAGTGTATTGATGTAGCGGTAGGTTGAGGTCCTGTTCAAATCCAGCGTCGTGGCGATTTCGCTCTGGGTCAGCACCGGGGTTTCCCGGTTGAAGAGCGCCAGGATTTTCAGTCCCTTATCCAGCGACTTCGAAAAATAGTATTTTCCTTTTGACATTCCATTTGGGGATGATTTAGTATCACACTATAATAGAAATTGTATTACTATAATAGTGAAATGGCAGATTTCAGAATGAATGTCAATTGCTAATTTTGATTCAGTAAATAAGGAGGGGGGCAATGCGGCAAGATGATGCTTTATTGAGTATTGTTTACGAAAATTCGGGTGAAGAGAACCAGATACCTCTCGCAGACCTGGTGGCCGCTCTTACGGGTTTTTTAGACCATTTTGCTGAAAAGCGCCTTGTGGGTGAAACGTTTTTCGGTATTGTCAATACTGGTGACGGGCGAACGAAACTTTCAAGGTTGCTCGAGGCCTGTGGGTATCGGGACAATCCCAGGGGTTTTTTTTCGGAACTGCTCGCCTTGCTGGGAAAAGCGGATGGCACCGAAAAAATTGCTATTCACAATATTGAGCTGCCCCACCTGATGCTCATGGCGATTTTGGAGGTCGTCCTGCCCGGCAATAAGTTTATCTCCATTAAAACCACTGAACAGTTGGAAAAGGTGGCCAACATCAAGGTACCGGAAGCGGATCGGGCCGACATGCAGAAAGTTATCGAGACCTACCCGGCCAGGCTCTCAATGCATACCATCCGTCAAATGCGGGTGTCCGGGAATGTGGCCTATCAGTACCTGCCTTTCACCCAGGAGCTGGATGATGCCGGGCACACCAATACCTGGATCGGCCAGTTCCACCAGGGACTGCTGGAGCAGATGTATCAGAACCGGGTCATCTTTCTGCTGAACATGAGCTGCCCGGTTTACTGCCGGTTCTGCTTCCGTAAACACAAGGATTCGCGCAACGAAACCAACCCCACCCCGGCGGATGTCAAGAAGGCTGTAGCGCATGTCAAAAATTCACCCTCCATTAAAGAAATCGTGATTACCGGCGGAGACCCGTTCATGAACCGGGCCAACATGGCCTCTGCCATCGACGGACTCATGGCGATTGAGCATGTCCAGACCCTGCGGCTGGCCACCCGGTCGATCGCTTACTATCCCCATCTTTTCTTGTCTGACAACGCCGAACGGCTGGGTTACTTGAAGCGCAAAAATCTCGAGCTCCAGGAACGTGGCAAGCGCATGGAAGTGGCCACCCACTTCATCCATCCCGATGAAATTTCGCCACAGAGCCTGATGATCATCTCCGATCTGGTCAAAAGCGGCATTGCGGTATACGTTCAAACGCCCTTTTTGAAAGCCTGCAACGATGAAGGCCCCGAACTGGTTCGGCTGTTCAGTCTGCTGCGCGGAGCCGGGGCCGAACTCCATTATATATACATCCCCTGCAGTCCCATCCATGGAAACAGCATCTACTGGACACCGATTTCAAAAGGTATCGCCGTGGGCAACTACCTGAGGGCCCACCTGTCGGATCGTGTCATCCCGAGGATCAATACGGCCACTCCCATCGGCAAGATGGACTGGCACAGCAGCGGTTGGGCCGTGGAGCCGGTGGCGGGAAACGACAACTTCATGTGGATTCGAACTCCTTATACACCGGACTATTTCAAGCAATTTGCGCCTCTATCCAAGGAAATGGAAAATATCCGGGTCAACGCGGAGGGGACCATCGATATTCATTACATGGCTCAAATCGGGGATGAATCGCTCTTTCTGGGGGCAAGGCCGCCTAGACCGGGCGGCGGCGTTAGGACGCAGCCGGCAAGTACCGAAGCGATTCTACCGATGGTACTGGACGGTGAAAAAATCGCACCATCTATTGTCGATAGCGGATCTTCAACCATTTCACGGGTCCATGAAACCCGGGTTGAAATCGATACCGATTGTACCAAAGGGGATCTGGATTACATCCGGGACGACGACAGAATTACCGACGTGGTAATCGTTTCCAAAAATGATGCCACAGAATCCCTGTTCCAGATCATTAAAATCATCAACGACCTGGGAAAGATTCTGCATGTGAATGCCGTCCGGTTACGCAGCCTGAAATTCAATTATGAACCGCAAAGCTACACCCCGGTGGTGATCGACAAACTGGCCAGCCTGAACAAACTGACCATGGTCAATCCCCTGCGGCTGGAAATTGAAAGCCAATTTCTGGTTGCTGACGAGTTTCAACCGGAGCACACCCGGCTGACCCTTCTGCTGAACAACAAGGGCATTACCGTTTATAACAACACGCCGCTGCTGGGCAAAATCAACGACACACCGGATGCCATTCACGATCTTGCATACAGCTGCCGGAAGGCCGGCATTGAATTTCACCACCTTTATGTGGCCGGCCTTCCCATCCAGGACCACTGGAATACAAAAAACCCGGTGGCGCTTTACGACGTGGTGGACATCGCCACACGGGTCCGCCGGGAAGGCAGCGGCAGAGAAATACCCCGTTATATTATCCGCACGGTCCTGGGTGAGGTGGATTTCGGGTTGTCATCGACCATTGTCGGTGAAGGTCAGAATCTGTCGGTTAAACTGATTCCCTACGAGCTTTCCTACTTCCAGGCCCTATCACCGGATTTCACCTGGCCTGATGATATCAGAAAAGATGTTGACGGCAAACCGATCGCATCCGTTGCCGGCCTGCTGAAAACCACCGATTTTGCGTTATCCTGACCAGGAGGCATTATGTATTATCCGTTTTTGCTATACAGCAAGAAGGTCAAACACCGGCCCGTCTTTCCCGGGCTGAGGGGAGATCCCTTTATCGCGGATCTTTCAACCAACAGCCCGCTGCTCCAGGGGATGGACGTGAGGGACCAGAAAAAATTGCAGCGGGTCCTGGACGAGGAGATGGGATCGGAATATCGATGGGGAGTTTCTCCCTATCTGGAGCGGCGCGACACCCTGCTCGGAGACTGCCCCCAGATGGTGGCCGACAAGCGATTCATCCACCTGGGCCTGGACGTGATCGTGGGCTTGGGCACGCCGCTGCGCGCACCGCTGGATGCCACCGTTGCAGATAGCGGCTACGAGAGCGGGGAGGGAAACTATGGCGGCTACGTACTCTTGAAGCACGAGAACCCCTCTTTTGAGACCTTTTACAGCTTCTACGGACACCTTTGCAAAGACCGCCTGCCGGCGGCCGGCAAAACGTTTCCGGCAGGCGCAGCCTTTGCCGAGATCGGTGATCTTCACGAAAACGGACATTGGTTCCACCACACGCATATCCAGGTGATCACCCGCAAGGGCTTGGAAATGGGCTATGCTTCCAAGGGGTACTGCAACGAAAAAGATCTGGTGAAAATGAACGATCTCTGCCCTTCGCCGATACCCATTTTTAAGATAAATGGATGGACAGAATAATCAAATTGTTCTGTTTCATTCGGGTGGTATTGAAATAGCTGATATATTCGGCAACCACCATCCGTGCAACATCCAAAGACAACCTAACACCGGGTCCTATTCTGGAGATCATCGAGTCGGCAGATCTGGTGGAAGCAGTTGAACGGCAGGGGGCCCATTTGCTGGCAAAGCTTCAGGATTTGCAGGTGTTGCATTGAGAGCAATCTTACCTACGGGCGCCCGGACGGAATAGAAGAAATAATTGAAGATATCGCCTTTCGCCGCGGCCTGGGCAATGATCTGGCGCAAGGGGTTAAAAAATTTTCCGAAAAAGTCGGCGGCAAGGATTACGCCATTCATGTCAAAGGCCTTGAAATGGCTGCCTATGATCCCAGGGGATGTACCGGGCAGGGTCTTGGGTATGCAGCGGCCAACAGCGGCGCAACCCATCTGTCCGGAAGCACGCATGCCATTGAAGCGGGATCGTATCTAAGTCCGCAAGGTACGAAAGGAAAAGCGCATTTTGTAAAATTTTTGCAGGATCTGACCGAAGCCGTCAATTCTGCCATCTTCTGTATTTGGACCGAGTTTCCCTTTCTTGAAGTAAATTTTATCTACAAATATACACCTATATTTATCATGCGCCTTTTGATGCGCAACCTGCCCGCCATTTCCGTGGCAACCACCGATCTATCAGATTATGCAGCTATACTGTCAGGGATTTTGGGGTATAACATCAGTCAAAAAGATTTTTACCGAATCGGCGAAAGAATCTTTAACCTTGAAAGACTGATGAACAACCGGGAAGGCATCGGGCGTGCGGATGACACCCTTCCAAACCGCATTCTAAAAGAAGTTCAGGAAGACGGATGGTCGCCCGTCGAACTCGACAAAATGCTGCTGAAATACTATAAACTGAGGGGATGGGACCCATCCGGGCAGCCGAGGCCGTCAGTGCTTGAAAAGCTCGAAATCTTAGCAGAACCTTAACCTGGATAGAACGCGATATTTTCAGTTAAAACTGAAATTCTATTGCTTTGAATGAAAACTAATGGCAAATACCACGAGCGTGCTCCGCCATTCGCTTTTTTATTCGAGGGAGAAAAAATAAGGACCTGGCTTTTTGGTTTTTAGTATTTAAGTGGGTAATCTACAGTTTTTCGGTATTTTAGATTCAGGCACGAAACCCACACTTTTAGGCAAGCCCAAATTGATTGCCTTTCCTGATGTAATATGCAGTCAGACTCCTCTGCAGTCTAAAGTTCACCGATGATGCTTGAATTTACCGAAATTTGAATTCCTGGTTGATTGCACATTTTGTATCGAGTATCGAGATATTGTTTGAAATATTCTCGATTAATTTGATATTTGGACATCTCTCAATGTATAAATGCTACAATAAAATTAGAAACTCGGTGGTGATTCAATGAAAAAAGAATTTGGATCAAATTATGCGTCGATTTCAGATGTTAATTTTAAAGCCAAATACCGGGCAAGTTGCTACTGCAATGCGGTACAATACGAAGTATGCTCGGATCCTGTAGATGCAAAAATATGTCATTGTTTGGCATGTCAAAAACTGCATGGGGCTCCAATGCAATGGGCAGCTATATTTCATAAACATGATGTCAGAATTACGGAAGGCATTGATCATCTAAACTTTTACAACAATGAACTCAACAAACACGAGAGAATTCTTCCTTGCAAAGTCAGTTGTGCTTTGTGTGGCACCCTTATTGCCGATGAAGGACGTAAAATGTGGCTTGCGTTTCCATCACTTTTTAATTTTGGGGGTGCATCAAAGGTTCCAACGAAATTCAAGCCAACGTGCCATATTTTCTATGGTATGCGGGTTATTGATATAAATGATGATCTGCCTAAGTGGTTCGGTCACAAAGATCAAAGCCCAAAATTCGATTGATTGGGGTGTGAAATCATCTACCCGCAAAATTTTGAAGACTTGTGTATGCATTATACAATTGGGTGCTCCGGGGCCTATGGCAAGTATGTTACAGTGGACCGGTACCGAAATTGACCTAAGAATAATTAGCGAAGTCTTCATTTTTACATAATTTTCATCGACCGCAATATATGGTATCAGTAAATTTATATGACTCGTGATCAAATAGGAAGTACCCAATGACGATTCTTGATCTCTACGCTAAGGAAAAACAAGGTTTTCTTGAAAACTGCGTACAGTGTGGGCTTTGTGCCGAAGAGTGCCCAATTTTACCCTACACTGAAATCGGTAATCTTTCTGCTCAGGAAATCCAAGAAGATATGTTCGATTTCATAAAAAACGGAAATCCCAATCAACAGGCTTATACCAAGGCTTTTGCCTGCATGGAATGTTTCAAGTGTACGGCTGACATCTGTCCCGAAGACCTCAACCCAATGCTGGTTAACGAACTCATAAAGAGGGAGTATATTTCCAGGAGATTAGCAAATAGGGCATATGGCGACGCTACGCAACCCGAAAGCACTCATCGAGTTCTTGCAAGCATTCAGGTTCCAGCCTCAGACTACAAAAAAATAACCAAACGAAGCAATAAACAGAATGCACGGTACGTTTTCTTTCCCGGTTGCAACGTTTACTTTCAACCGGATAAAATTCTCAATGCACTGGATATCATGGATGCTATCGGTGACGATTACATATTTCTTCCTGGGTTAGATAACTGTTGCGGTGATAGTTTTATGTTTTTAGGCGATATCAACGAGGGGAGCAGAAGGGCAGAAGATCTCGTGTCTACCATCGCAGGTTTTCAACCCGAAACTGTCATACTCTGGTGTCCTACATGCCAGTGCCGCTTTGATAAAACTATAGCGCCCGCCCTGGATCTGCCCTTCAAGGTACTGTCCTTTCCGCAATATTTGGCCAAGAACATGAACAGGCTAAAACTTTCCGATGCGTCGGCCGGAACAGTGACCTTGCATGAACCCTGCAAGTCGGCGTACACGGAATTGGATCTCAATGGACCACGCGAGGTCTTACGGCAATTGCCTGGGGTAACTCTCAAGGAGATGGAGCATCACGGTAAAAACACAAAATGTTGCGGCAGTGGTGCCATCTGCTGGTTTCCAGAAAGTTGCGCCCAATTTCGAGAAAATCGATTAAAAGAAGCCGCCAAAACTGGTGCTGAGCGTTTGGTGGCTATATGTCATTATTGCGGACAATCATTTGCAGCCGAAGAAGAGCGATTTAATTTCAGTGTCACCAATTATGTAAGTTTGGTTGCGGAGGCCATTGGCGTCAGGCGTGATGATAAGTTTAAAATCTATACTCATTGGGGAAACTTAGATCGGATTATAAAAGATGCGGATGAGTATATTTCAGAATCTCATTTTGATAAAGAACATATTGTTGAAGTACTAAAAGCGGTCTTTATTCAATAAAGTGTTATACCATATGTTGAGGGTCTTAATATCAGGAAAATCTGAAGCTTTCTGGCATTAGTCCTCTGCCCCAAGCGGTCATCTAAAAGTGTACAATACGGCTATTTCGTATTAATACAGCATTTAAATTGAGGACAGGTTAATGTAGTCTACAATATTTTGGAGGTGTTCTGAGATTGTGGGAGCAGGCACGGAAGACACAATTCTGGCCTTTACAAAAAGTTGAAGGCTTGTGCATGCATAACACACTCAGACCCCATGCGAACTAAGGCATGAAGTGTTCTGTTGCATAATATCGGTATTAACCGAGGACTATTGGCAATAGTGCTCCGTCCAGAAATTTTCACCGGTGTTTTATTGAAGTCTTGCAGCACAGAGAAAATCAAGTCAGATAAAAATCCTTCTTTTAGAAATTGTTAAGCTAAAACCTTCCATCTGTAATTTTAAGCCTCAAAATTGCAAAAGTTGACAGCAGCAAACCTCCGCCTGCGATGATGAAAGCCCATCCATAAGACCCTGTGTAATCGAACACGCAGCCGGCCAAGTAGGGTCCAGCGGCGGAGCCCAATCCCCAACTGATCATAAGAATACCCATCATCGTGCCTATTTTGGAAGTTCCGAAAACATCAGTCACCACAGCAATCAACGACGGATCCCCACCACCGAAAACCATGCCGAAAAGAATGGCGAATAGATAAATTTTCCAAGATTGGTCGGCTGATGTCAGCCAGACCATACTCAATGCCATTGCTGTGATTAATGCTGCCAGCAGTTTGCGTTTGTCCACTAGGTCAGCCGCCATTCCCCCAGCCACACGTGATACAGCGCTAACCGCCGTCAGGATACTCATCACGCCAGCAGCCCGCATCGGATCAAGACCAATATCTTGCGCACGTGGGACGATATGAGTGATAATCATATACAGGCAAAAAGAAAACCAAAACCAAACAAAATTTAAATATGAGAAACTGGGACTTTTTATTGCCCCAGTGATAGAAAAGGCTGTTATTTTTTTTGCCTCGCCACTGGATCCGGTCGGGAAGTAGAGGTCGCCATCAAGTCCGGTACCAATTTCAGCCGGGTCTTTTTTAAGAACCAAGGCTCCTGGAATAATCAAAATCCAGGCCAGAATTCCGGTCAATATATAGGCAGCACGCCACTGATATGTCTCTATCAGCCACGCGCTGACTGGTGCCATAACCACCGGGCCCAAAGACGCTCCGGTTCCCAAAATACCCATGGCTGTGGCTCTTTTTCTATAAAACCAGCGCGAGGCAGTGGACATAACGATTATGTACATCCCACCAGTACCGGCAGCCAACAAAACGCTGTATGATAAATAGAACTGCCACAGAGCATGAACTTGGGCTGTTAAAATAAGACTAATGCCGGTAACCACTCCCATGATTAAAACAACAGGTTTAGGCCCATAGCGATCAATTGCCCGCCCGCAGAGAATGGAAAAAAAGCCCACCAACACCAGATAAAGCGAAAAGACTCCGGATGTGGCAGCCCTATTCCATGAAAAATCGGACTGTAAAGCGGGAAAGTAAACACTGAAAGAGTAACTGATGCCGAAACAGGTGGCCATCAGTAACGTACCGGCGGCAACCATATACCAACCGTAGAAAATATTGAAACGCCTTTTATAGTTCGTATATGCCATTTTTATTAAATAGATTACTACATACAGTATGACAACATTCTTTTTTTAATACATATGCTAAGGTCATTAAGATTTCACTTTTCAAAATGTCCTTCTGGGTTATAAATCGTTGATCTATGTCAGACCGGCCACCGTGGGCTACGACCATTAGCCCTCGGCTTTGCACGCTATCCCCAAACTGCACAAAGGCCATTATGGTTTAATTCAGTGCATATTTTTGGGATTGGTTGATGTAGTCTGCAATATTTTGGTGGTCTTCCATAACTGTGGGAGTCGGCACGCAATGTAAACTTTGCTTTAGCACCTCGCATACACAATATATAGAAATTGCTTAAAAATTCGAGAATTGTGGATTTAATCATAAAGTCTACAATTTCATAAAATCCCCAATATAGACGAAATCTTTATCGACGCTACCTCTTTATAATTGATATTTCCGTTTGTAAGCTTTGACAATTCCACAGAGAAAAAATAAACAGAAATCATCTTCAAATTAGGATAAAAGAGACTATAATGTAACAGAACTCAAAGGCCAATGCTGTTTTTTTCGGTGTACCGGTTAAAGTCGACAGGCTATAAACTTGTTGAATGGAAAGCCAAATCATGAAACATAGGTGATCGGTCAGAAAGAACGTTCTAAATGTAAAAGCGGGTTGGAACTTCTAACGGAAATCAAATGCAACCCACCAAAATTTCCTACAAATATATAATCGCTGCAGCCTGTTTTGGAACTCAGGCAGTAGGCGTCGGTCTTTTCATCAGCTATGGTGTATTTATTAATCCCCTGATAGAAGAATTCGGCTGGCCCCGTGCCGCTATTTCGGGAGCCTCCTCCCTATCGTTCTTTCTTATGGGGCTTTTAGGAATTTTTGTTGGACAGTTGAATGACAAAATAGGCCCCAGGAAGGTGATGCTTGTCACCAGCTGTTTTATCGGGTTAGGTTTTTTTCTGACTTCCAAAACCCAATCTATCTGGCAATTATATCTGTTTTACGGAATTTTAGTTGGGATCGGTATGAGTTCCATTGATGTAATAGCGTTATCCACCACGGCTCGCTGGTTTGTAAAAAGAAGAGGAATCGTCACCGGACTGGTAAAAGTGGGAACTGGCGCAGGGCAACTAGTCGTACCCCTAACAGCCAGTCTACTTATCACCGGCTTTGGCTGGAGAACCTCTTTTGTGGTCATCGGCATTTCCGGGATGATATTGCTGATACTGATCAGCCGACTTCTTCGCCGCGATCCTGAAGAGATGAGACTATACTCCAAAGAAAAAACCAGCTCAAAAATCGATCCTAAGGTGTTTAAGGGCATAGATCTTTCTTTTGGCCAGGCCATACGCACCCATCAGTTCTGGTTAATATTTATTGTTAATTTCGCATTGGTTTATTGCCTTTTGATCGTCCTGGTGCACATTGTTCCCTTTGCCAGAGATTTAGGCGTATCAGCAACTAAAGCAGCAGGGGTGCTCTCCACCATCGGCGGCGTCAGCATGCTGGGACGATTTGCTACAGGTCTTTTTATAGATCGGTTTAACAGTCGGCTGGCAATGATATTTTGCTTTGTGCTGCTCATTTTCACGCTTTTGTGGTTACAGATTGCTGATAAACTCTGGATGATTTATCTGTTCGCAGCCTGTTACGGTATCGCTCATGGAGGTTTCTTTACTGCTATTTCACCCATTGTGGCTGAATACTTCGGTATCGGTGCCCATGGTGTGCTTTTTGGTGCTATTGTTTTCAGTGGGTGTTTTGGTGGATCTGTAGGTCCTATTTTGGCGGGACATATCTTCGATGTCACTGGCAGCTACAGTCCGGCTTTCTGGCTCAGCACTTTTATTGCACTCCTGGGATTAGGTTTCATTCTGTTACTAAAACCCATTCGGAAATGCGGTAACGTTCAAATCCAGCAGAATCTGGTTTAAAATTGTATTAAAAGACAACATAAGAGCAGGGCGACCCATTTTCTGATTCACCCTGCCTTTAGTATTTAGCCATAAAGATTTTCAATCCATCTCGTCGCTTCTACGTCTGTCACCTTTAGGATCCTACCATCAGATGAGATCGATTTTAAGATTGTCAAATGAAATGTGCAATAATTTTAGTTGGGTTTCAAAGATTCGATACAGGCACGCTATATACAATTTTCGGGAGGCGAATATTCGTATATTTGCCATTGTGCAATCCACAATCTGAAAAACCTTGTGATATCCACTTGAAACCTGTACTTTGGACAAAGTACAGATTATCTCAATTTATCACTATCAGCTGATATTTGGTTTTCTGCTGTGATATCCGAAGTTTTCTAATAGAGAAATTTCAGCATACTTAATCCAATCTGCTAAATCCCAGATCGGTATATTACTTTGGAAAATCTAACAAATATTGTGTTTTTCCAATCTCCACCTTAGGCCCGCTAATCCACAAGTTTAGATAAATTAAACTTAATTGTTACTTTTGAGCCTGTTGGGGGATAATGGCTTTTATCTTCGCAACACATAGCCCAATGTGCTCCCGGGTTTGATCCTTCATAATAATGCAACTGTATTCAGAGCTTTCAATCACGCCATGCAGGGAAACGGTGCCAATATCATTATATGGTAGACATTGAACCTGAATTTTAAAGAGGCTTTTACCGTTAGGATTGAATTCTGCTGAAAAAGCGTTAATTTGATTATATTTGTTCGTTTTGCCTGGGAGCATTTCCCACAAAATAGGATAAAGGGATAACAAAATTGCATTTTAAAGTGATGGCGCCACTGGAAAGGACAGATGTCCACTTTTCTCGTCACAAAACGAACTGATACAAATTCATTTAGGTAAAACCAGAATTGATGGTTTAACGACATGACGAAGGACACGGATCAGATCGTACGAAAACTTGCTGCCATCCTGAGCACGGATGTGAAAGAGTACAGCAGATTACGCCAAAAGGGGAGTCTTCAGAAAAGATCTACCATCATATCGTCTATCAATGTTTTATCGGGTTTTATAATTTTATGTTTCAATCTTGCACGTCAAATTCTATCCTTCCCTTGACAACCCCTGATTTCTCACAAATATTAATAGGAATATAAATTCTAACCTTAGGATTGGATAAACCTATCATGAGCGACGATATTTTATTTTCCCCATTTAAATTAAGCAATTTCACTTTAAAAAACCGCATCGGTGTAGCCCCCATGACGCGGATGTCATCGCCGGGTGACAGCATCCCGCGCCAGGATGTGCTGGATTTTCTGGTGCGGCGGGCTGAAAACAATGCTGCCATTGTTTATAGCGAAGCGATTGTGACTGATTATGAAAGCGCCCAGGGCTACCCGGGACAGGCACGCTTGACTACCCAGCGCCAGATCGAGGCCTGGAAGCCGGTTGTCGAAGCCATCCGCAAACAAGGCGCCGTCTCCATCATGCAGATGTTTCACTGCGGACGCATGGCCTGGCCGGCGATTAATCCCGCCAACCGCGTTATTGCACCCAGTGCAATCAGCCCCCGGCAAAAGAACCCGCTAACCGGCGAACCCTATCCGGTCCCCGATGAGATGAGCCTCTTTGACATCGAGCATGTGATCAGCGGCTTTGTGGAAACCGCAAAAGGCGCCATCGCGTTGGGCTTTGACGGCATCGAGATTCACGGCGCCCATGGCTATTTGATCAACAATTTCCTGTCTTCCTATTCCAACCAGAGAACCGATGAATACGGCGGCTCGGTTGAAAACCGCTACCGGTTTGCCCATGAGGTCATCCAGGCCGTGCGCCCGGTGGTTCCGTCGGACCGGTTGTTGACCTTCAGAGTTTCCAACTGGGGCGTTGCGGACATGGAAGTTTCGCTGTGCGCGGATAAGGCGGAATGGCAGCAGATCATAAAGATGCTGTCAAACGAGCCGATTGATGCCATCTCCGTTTCCACCTATGATTACAGCGCCAAGGCCTTCGGTACGGATCAGAATATGGGCCAAATTACCCGGGAGGCAACCCATCTTCCGATCATGATATGCGGCAAGATTTATGACCGTGCAACCGCAGAGGATGCGCTCAAGGATGCGGACATCATTCTCAGTGCCAAATCGATCCTATTAAACCCCAACTGGGTGGATGACATCCGCAACAACAAAGAACTTCCCCTGTATAAATCCGAAGCAGCCAATGTGGCTTACACCGAAGAGCCCCTTCCTTAAGAGATGGGAAGAAATTCGCCTTCAACGACCAGGGAGAATTTACCTTGAAAGGATTCGATCAACCCCTGCGGATGTATGAAGTCCCCTGGCAGGAGTTGGGAGGTTAGCCGGTTTTTCGGTTTGCCAGTTGGCCCGTTAAAAACGGATTTTATCCGATTCTAACCGGCTAACGGGAAACGGGCTCAACCGGCCAACCCTTATTATAGAGGAAGGTAGTCCTCCCGCACCGGAGAAAACATTTCGATCACCACCGACTCCTCCAGGGCCTCCACGGAATGCTCGACGTCACCGGGTATGCACCAGCTGTCACCGGTTACCGCCTCCATTACTTCATCTTCGATCTTGAAGCGCAGCTTGCCGGAAACCATAAACCCGGTTTGCTCGTGGGGATGGGAGTGCGGCGGAATCGCGGCTCCTTTGGCAAGATTGAAATGCCCCATCAGTGTTTTTTCGCCATGCACCATGGTGCTCATCTGAACACCTTCAATCAGTTCTTTTTTCTCTGCGGTTCCATTTTTACGAAACATATCTTTAATCCTTTTTTTTATATTGCTGTTAATGTTTGTCAAACAATTCGAAGAATATTACGGTAAAAGGTATCTCAAAAATAGTAGCTTTTAGAGAAGGCCGCCGTACCGGCCCCCATCTATCAGCAAATTCTGCCCGGTGATATAGCGGGCCTGGGTCCCGGCCAGGAAGGCAGCCGCAGCTCCAAAGTCGGCCGGATCCCCTATTACTTTGCTGGGGATATTGTCCACCATCTCCTGGTAGACTTCGTCCTCATTTTTATTCGCCCGTCTGGCAGTGTCCTTCACCAGTTGATCGATTCGCGATGTTTTGTGGGTTCCCGGGAGCAAGGCGTTGACGGTGATGCCAAAGGGTGCCAGTTCGGTTGAAAGGGTTTTCAGAAAACCCGTCAGCCCGGCCCGTGCCATATTGGAGAGCAAAAGATTGCCGATGGGCTGCTTGACGGAAATAGAGGTGACGGCAATAATGCGGCCCCAGCCCCTGGCCTTCATCTCCGGCACAACACCGTGGATCAGATGCACGGCACTCATCAGGTTGAGGTTTAAGGCCTTCTCGTAATCCTCCAGGGCCGTGCTGGCAAAGGTGCCCGGTGATGGTCCGCCGGCATTGGTCACCAGGATCTCCGGGTCCCCCAGGGATTGCTTGACATTTTTCAGCAAGCGACCGACATCTTCAGGATTGCTCACATCGGCACCGAAACCCACGATCTCGGCACGGGTGCGCCCGGCAATTTCTTCGGCAGCCGCTTTCACAGCAGCCTCATCGCGGGAGCAAATCGCAACCCGGCATTGCTCGCCAGCCAGTTGTTCCGCGCAGCCCCGTCCCAGTCCCCGGCTTGATGCGGTGACCAGCGCTACCTTTCCTTTTATCCCAAGATCCATTTTGTACCCCCCTCTGCTGCGTTACTGGTTATTTGTTAATAGTTATTCGTTATTTGAAAAGGCGGACATCATCCTATGGTAATTCTGTGGTTGTAATTAAATGAGGGACCTCAGTCCTTTTTTACGATTAACTAATAACTTTCAAAATTAATGATGGTGTCTAATTAACAAATTTTTCGAGCAAAAATTACTCTGAACCTATTTACTTTTCTTGGAAAACTTTTGAATCATTTTCTGCATCATCACCGCATCTTCATAGGGTTTGGGTGATTCGCTGATGATGGTGATATCCGGATTGCGTTTGACCAATTCCCTGGCCAGAGGTTCGAAAAAATCCAGGGCGGTTCTTATATGTTTCTTTTCGCCTTTGGGGCCGTATTCAATGCCGGAAAAGTGAGCATGAAATTTTTTAGGCAGTTTTTTAAGGATCCGACCATAGTCAATGTCTCCCTGATGCCTGGCGTACAAATGGGAAAAGTCGACGGTAATCCCGCAGCCGGTTTCTTTCTTCAGGTGCAACAACTCTTCCAGTGATCCGAACTGGGATGGTTTGCCGGTGACTTCCGGACACAAAGTCACCTGCCACTTGCGGCGGGCAATCTGCTTTTGCAATCCGACCAATGCTTTTTTGATCCGCTCATAGGTTTGCCCGGCGGTCCTGGTTTGATAAAAACCGGCATGGAAGGTCACATTGCGGGCACCCATGGCATGGGCTCTCTGGCAGGAGTCCAGAAGCCGCTTCTTGCTGGCGGCCAACTTTTCTTTTTCCTCCGTGGCCAGGTTGATATAATAGGGGGCATGCACCGAAAGCAGGACGCCTTTTTCCCTGGCCAGGGCGCCGACCTCCTGCGCGGATTTGGGATCCATCCGCACGCCATAGGTAAACTCAACCTCCATGCAGTCCAGACCTATCTCGGCGACCCTGTTGACACCCTTCAAGTTTCCCAATCCGCTCGAACCGGCGGGACCGACTCTGATCACCGTTGCACAATCCTTTTTAATGAAACATGGCGTTTAATTATTGTTAGATAACACCAAACGATGATGATAGAGGATCGTTTCACTTGAGGAGCGCTTTGCCTGCCCGCCATAGCGAGCTCAGGCGAGGCGGGCGGGCTTTAGGTTTGAGGTAACTGCGGATTGAAAATATTTTAATCCTGATAATCAGCCTCTAACCTCCAACCTCAAACCTCTGACTAACACCCTCCAACCTCAAACCTCCAACTGCTAATTATCAGCACAACACACCTTCAATGTTATACCCTATACTATTAGCACTTAAATATAATACAGTTAAATCCATTTTAAAGGACCCGGGGGATTGCATTCCATTGCGAATTAATATATTGCAGCGCATATATCGGACAATGATCATTTTACGGGAGGAACAAAAAATGAAAAAAGGGGTTGACTTAAATTTTTAAATGAATATTTTAGCGGTTCTTTGAAAAAGATGCTGACCATTAAAACGACAGAGCAGGGTTTTTGTGACAGACCCTGCTTATTTTTTGAGGAGATGAAAAATGATGCATTTCGAAGCTGTGTTTAGTCCCGCCAATCAAACCGAGTATAATTCCGAAGCCAAAATTTATGTGGGTAAAAAGCTCCCCGTCCAGCAGGATGGGTTTTAGAGGAAGGACCTCATAAAGGCCAACAGTGCTTCTACGCGCCCAACACCAAAATAGGTACGATTCCACAGTCTGATTTAGAGGATTTAAAGCCCATACCGTTTGTTCGGTGGGAACAACTGTACAGCAGCATCGAACTTGAAACCGATCATATTTAATCGAGAGCTGCGGAACAATCCGATATAAAAATCAGATTCTAATCCGCTTTTACAATTAACTAATAACGAATAACAGATAGCCCTCAATTGGGTTTTAATACAATCGGGATAAACCTAAATCAAGGTGCTGGTCACAAAGACCTTGTCGTATTGACTGTAGCTTTGCAGCAGACGGTCACCCAGTATCTTTGACAGGTTTTCAAAAAATACAAAGCCATCGACCGGATTCTTTTCCAGGATTTTTCTCAGTTTGCCGACTTCTATTTTGTGAAGCTCGGTCGGCATGGTGCACTCGGCGGAGGCAGAGTAAGCCTCACGTCCCACAAGGCCGGACCAGCCAATGATCTCACTCGGCCGGGTCACGTGGTGAACAACTTTACCGGTTTCACCCAGGTGCAATTTGACCTGCCCCATCAACAAAAAATAAAAATAGCCGGCCGGATCTCCTCTGAAAAAAAGACAGTCCCCCTCGCCATAGGATTCCAGTATGGCGATATCCATAATTTCGGTTATACAATCCCTGCTCAACCCCCTTAAAAGTTCGGCTTTTTGAACATCCATCTTTCCTCCTCCCCTGCACGAGGTTAAAAGAGCAAATTATTCTAACTGGTTATCAATGACCACCCATTGATTTCTGATTCGGAAAAAATTTATGCTCCTGGATTCCCCTTCGACAGGCTCACAACCCTGGGCAAAGTCTAGGGGAAATCCAGAAACAATTTAGTCTAGTTTGTTGCAGATAGCAAATTGTTCTATTCCTTATCGGGCATAGGGCTGGCAATCAATAAAAAACATATCGGCAATGCAACACACTAAATGGTCTAACAAAAGTCACAATTTGAATGTTCCTTATTTGACAATCAATTTTTAGGATGGTTATATTTAATTTCATTGCGAAAAATCGCTTTTGATGCGGATCGGGAAATTAAAAGGGAATGATCAGAAAGCTGGGTCTCTGTCAGACATAATGAATTTATACCAAAAATATATCGTGCCCAGGATAACGAATTTTATCTGCGGTCATAAAATATTCACCCAGCAGCGCCAAAAGGTGGTCCCCCTGGCAAAAGGCCATGTACTGGAAATCGGATTCGGCACCGGCCTGAACCTTGGGTTTTACGATCCCGAGAAGGTAGACCACGTCTGGGGCCTTGATCCCGCTGCGGCAATGTGGCAGATGGCTGACGTGGCAGCTGTGCCCTTTGGGGTGGAGTTCATTCGGGCTTCGGCTGAAAACATACCGCTTGATAAGGGCAGTGCCGATACGATTCTTGTTACCTACACGCTGTGCAGCGTTCCCAATGCCATCGAAGCCCTGAAAGATATGCGGCGGGTCCTAAAACCGGGCGGGGAATTCATATTCTGCGAACATGGTGCCGCCCCGGATGTGAAGGTGAGAAAGTGGCAGGATCGTTTAAATCCCGTCTGGTCAAAGCTGGCAGGCGGCTGCAACTTGAATCGTTCGATTCCGACCCTTCTCGAACAGGGCGGCTTCAAGATTCAGGCTGTGGACACGATGTTTCTTCCGGCATGGAAACCAGCGGCCTTCAACTATTGGGGCACTGCCGTGTAGAATTTTGAGATGGCATCTCGTAAATCCATTCCATCACTCGGCAGGTTTTTTTAACTTTTTAATTCTCTCCCGGGCAAAATCGTATTCCAGCCAATCATCCAGAAAGGAACCCATGGCCTCCTTGTAATGCCGGGCCGCCTTTTTATCCTCACCGGCACCTTCATCCCAGAAACCCATCATGGTGTAAGCGGTAATGAGCCTCTCCGGGCTTTCGCCCGCCAGGTCTTTGAGGGCCTTATCGGTTTTTTTGCCCAGAAGATATTCGCTGATCATTAAAAACCAGGGGTCCCTGATCAGGCCCTCATATTCTTCCAGCGCGGCGCGGGCTTTTTCCCCTTTGCCCTCATAGTTGAGGATACAGGCCTTTAAAAGCCCGATGCCCATGCGCCGTGCATTTTGACGGGCCCTGGTTTGCAAAAGGGCATCGATGTATTCCAGAGATTTAGACCAGTTCTCATCGGCGGCGCTGTAATAAATCATGGCGGTTAGAATACTGCGGTTGTCGGGCAATAGCTCGTAGGTTTGCTCCAGCGCCTGCAGTTTGTCTTCTAATCCGGCAGAGGTATCTGCGATTTTCAAATACAGCGCAACCATTTTCTCGGACCGCTCTGTTTTGGCGTTTTGCCCGCCTTTAACCTTTTTATCAAATTCCTTTATTTCCGCTTTATATTTGTTCCACTGGGTTTCGGTTTTGAGGGCGGCGCGCCGTCTTTTCTGCAATTGTTCCAGCTGGGCTTTGGCAAGAAAAAATTCCCAGGCATCGGTGCCGGCGGACAGAACCGATTCTTTGGCCAACTCTTCCGACCGCTGCCAGTCCTCGCGCTTTGAATGCAAAAGACTGACGACATAGTAAAGCCAGCTCTTTTCAGGCGCATTGTACCAGCTTTGCAGTGCGGTTTGTTCATCAACCAATCCTTCCAAAACCCAGGTCAGATATCCCTGAAACTCAGCGGGTGACCGCCAGTCCAGATCAATTAAATAATGGCGCTGGAGGCTGGCCTTGAGATCTCCCGTCAGGTAGCCAATGAGATAAAGCATGAACCTTGCCGAATAGTCCTGGGCATCCAGGGAAAGCGATTGGGAAAAAAGTTTTTTAGCGCCAAAATAGTCGTCGGTGCAAAAATGCATCATCGCCGCCGCCGTGTTCATTGCCGGCTGGAAGCTGTTGGCGAGTTTTTCATCGGCCATTTTGACGGCATCGGCCCAGCGGCCTTCGGCGGCAATCTCACGTATTTTATTCAAATCGTCTTCGGCGGAAAAATCCAGCACGCCGTTCCATTTGACCTGGCCGGCCTTCAGCTCAATTAATAAATCCACGGCTTTGGCAATGGGCAACACCATCCCCAAATCCCACACCGGCGTGGCCATTGGCATTAATCCCTGCTGGGAATAATCCATGGCAACCCCGGAAACGATGCCGATAACTTTACCGCGGGAATCGATTACCGGACCACCGCTGTTGCCCCCATGCAAAGAGGCATCAACCTGGATAAGGTTTTCAAATGTACGCCTGACGTTACCGCGGGTTACGCTGACATTAATGGTATCTGCCTGGGTGCGGCGCCCCAGGGGAAATCCCAGGGTGATAATGGGTGAAAGCTTGGGAATCTGCTGGGGGTCCATACCCAGGTCGATCGGCAGGGGCGTCAGCCCCTCGGGAACCTGATCAATCTTAAGCACGGCAAAATCATCTCTCAGGGGCGAGGTAACCAGTTGCCGGGTCTGCATCGGTGGCTTGGCAACACCAGCGATAGCCAGCCGCGGGTCTGCTTCGGTACTGTAAGCAATGTCGATGAAAAATACATCCGACAATTCCGGGTCCGGCAACATGCGCGCTCCCTGGTTAAAGGCTTTGGCGCCTTCAAACCACAGAAAGCTACGGTATTTGAAAACAGGCGTCATGCCGCCGGCTTTGAGTTGTTCGGCCATGGTAAATAGATTGGTGTCTTCCAGCCAGGGGCAAACCACGTGGCGGCCGGTCAGCAGGTATCCGTCACTGTCGACCAGAAAGGCCGTCCCCTCGGACATATTATGGTAAAATTGACCCCCATCTGCTTCCAGCCAGTATTCGGTTGCCAAAAAGGCAACTGACCGGGCATACTTATTGGCATAAGCCTCCATATTGGCAGAAGGATCATCTTCTTTACGGTCGAATTGAAACCAGGCCAGGACACCGGCAATCATTAATATGACAACAGCTGCCGCCAGCAGTTTGACGATTTTGTGGAGCCGGGTAATCGAACGCACCGGTGCTGATGCCGGCGTTGCGGATTCTTCCTGAATTCTTGCGGCTTCACCGGCTTTAATCTTGGCCAAAGACTCAGCGATTTCTGCCATGGAGCGCGGCCGCATGTCCGGGTCATCAGCCAGCATCACTTTTAATAGAAAATTGAGATCGGAAGGAAGTTCAAGCTCGTCAACCTTGGCCAGGAAGTCCCTGGTCTCTAAATCGGCTGTCAGCAATTCGACAAATATTTTAGCCAGCGACCATATATCGCTGCGGTAGTCAAGGGGTCGCTGGTTAACGATATCCGGGTGGCAGTCCAGCAGATTCTTCAGCATGGGACCGGGTCGATTCAGCTTGGGATCAAAAAATCGCGAAAGCTTGTAGTCGACTTTAATCGTGAATTCTTCACTGCCTTCTTGGATGACGATGATATCATTTAATATGAGATGGGGAATAAAGTGGCCTTTTTCGTGCAGAACCGCAAGTGTGGATGCCATCTGGTAAAACAAGTCGATGAGCACCGATCGATCCCGAAGTTTTCCGGAGCCAAGCAACGACCCCCAGCTCTCGGAGTTGATCCACTCGCTGATCCGGTACCATAAGCCATCAGATGATTGACGGATAGCATGGTGCCTGACAAAGCCCTCATGGGGAAGTTTTTTGAGTTCCTCCAATTCGCGTTTCAAGCGCCAGACCACTTTATCATCGACCCCGGCTTCAGGGGTAAACAGGCGGATCATAACCAATTCCTGGGTCCGCTCGCGTATGGCCCGACAAAGAAAACTGGAGTGACCCTCGTGGAGAACATCAACAATGCGGTAGTCATCGATGTATTTTCGTCCTTCGCCGATGATACTGCCGCAGGTGGGACAGGTGGTGATTTCTTCCGCCACCGATTGATCGCATTTTGGACAAAGTTTCATAGGCTGAGGACCAATAGGACAAAGACAGGACAGGTGGAATGAAATACGCGCTCTGATCAGGATATCATAAGTGCTGAATATTTGTACTCTTATCAATACATTATAGATAACCCAAAGAAATGTGTCAAGCCGTCCGAGACAACGTAATGTGATCTCAAGGTGATACGCGGAAGAATAAATTAACCCCGGGAAGCTCTGCCCACCAGCTTTTCCCCGAGGGCCTCTGCTTGCTGCATCAAGCTCGCATTGGATTTAATCTCTCCGGGTTTGTCAGCGCTGCCGTAGACCATCCCAACGAGGTTGGCACCCACATAGCGGGCGGAATCCTGAAAGGTGCGCAGGGCGTTCACGCATCCTGAATTGAAGGCATCTTCATCACCGAAGCTCATGGCGACAGCGATGCGTTTGCGGTAAAACGCATCTTTTTTATAGGCCGTAAGCGCGAAACAGCGGTCCAGGAACAGCTTGGTCTGGGCCGACATGGAAAACCAGTACACGGGACTGGCAATCACCCAGCCATGGGCCTCAATAAGTTTACCATAGATGGGCTGCATCTCATCATCAATGGCACAGCCTTTGCTGTCCGGCCGCTGGCAGGCATAGCACGCCTGACAGGGAGAGATGCCTTTGCCGTGCAGAAAAATTTTTTCCGTGGTTGCGCCCGCAGATTCAGCCCCGGCGATTATCTGATTGGCAAGGGTCGTACTGTTACCTTTTTTCCGCGGACTACCCAGAAGTACAAGTATCTTTTTGGCTTCCATATTAGCTGCGATCAGCTCCTTTCTCCTTGAAGGCACGCTTGGTTTAGCCGGACGTTAGCCGGTTAGCCGGTATAGATCGACAAATCTGAAATCTTGCATGGGGTCCGGGCCAACCGGCAAACGGGCTCAACGGGCCAACCTGTTTTACTTTACGCGACGGCAGACCTGATCACTACGGGTTGAACCGGCACATCCGGATACCCTGCGCGCTTGGTCGTCTCTACGGCTGAGATGACATCAACGACATCCATGCCCTTGATGACCCTGCCAAAGGCGGTATAGCCCCATCCCTGCTGGGTTTTGTTTTTGTGATTCAAGAAGCTATTGTTGACCGTATTGATAAAAAACTGAGCCGTTGCGCTGTGCGGGTCACCCGTACGGGCCATGGCAATGGTGCCGCGATCATTCTTCAGCCCTTTGTCAGCCTCGTTTTGAATGGGCCTTTCCCGGGCTTACGCTTCATGAGAGGGAGAAAACCGCCGCCCTGGATCATAAATTTGGGAATAACGCGGTGAAATATAGTGCCGTCATAAAATTTGGCATCAACGTAACCCAAGAAGTTTACTACGGTCTCCGGGGCTTTTTGGAGGTAGAGCTCAAGAACGATCTCGCCTTTGGATGTGTCCAGCACCACTTTGGGGCTGGCGCCCGGTTTGTCCGCCGCACCTGCAGCCAGAGTAACGCCAAGAACTACCAGGATCGATAACATTAACGCTTTCATGTTTTTTCTCCACTTTTTTTTATTAGCACTAAATCTGTTTATACAAGCTCTCTAAAGCATGGTCAACAAGCAAGCGGATTGCCGGTTGAGCCCTTTGGCCCGTTTACCGGCTAACGGGCACACGGGTCTAACCGAATCTCTTTAGTCCAAAGCGATCACTGAAAAGCTTCTCCATATCGCGTTGGCGATGGCAGGCTGTCAGATGCCCCGATTCGACAGATTCAAGCAGTGGCTCTTCCTTCAGGCAGCGATCAATTGTAAATGGACAGCGGGTGTGGAAGCGGCATCCATTCGGTGGATCTACAGGGCTGGGCACATCTCCGGTAAGCACGATGCGACCTGGCTTGTGCTCGACATCCGGAGCCGGGATGCCTGACAGCAGTGCGATGGTATAAGGGTGCAACGGGCGTGCAAAAATATCGCTGGTCTGCGCGATCTCTACAATTTTGCCCAGATACATCACTGCCAGGCGGTGGCTAATATATTTGACCACCAGAAGATGGTGGGTGACAAAAAGATAGGTTAAACCCAGCTTTTGCTGAAGCCGAATCAGGAGGTTGAGAATCTGGGCCTGAACGGAAACATCCAGGGCGGACGTGGGTTCATCCAGGACGATAAACTCGGGATTGGTTGCAATCGCCCGGGCAACGGCGATACGCTGGCGCTGCCCGCCGGAAAATTCGTGGGGATAGCGCAAATAATGATCCTGGGTTAGGCCCACAATTTCCAGAAGCTCTTTGACGCGGTCTGCCAGCGCGCGGCCGCTGAGGATATTTTGGGCTTTGAGGGGTTCGGCAATGATATTTTTGATCAGCATGCGCGGATTTAATGAAGTGGTCGGGTCCTGGAAGACCATTTGGAGTTTGCCGCGAATTCCCAATTTTTTAATAACGCTTTTCTTCAACGTCCCAATATCTGCAGACTGATCTGTTCCGGTTTTGTTGGCGTAATAATGGATGTGGCCTTCTGTTGGACGGTGCAGGCGAATGATGGCTTTTCCGGTGGTTGTTTTACCGCATCCTGACTCACCCACCAACCCCAGGCACTCGCCGCGAAAGATATCCAGGTCGATACCGTCCAGGGCTTTGACATCGGCAACTTTGCGCTGCAGAACACCGCCCAGGATGGGGTAGTACTTTTTCAGGCCTTTTATTTCCAGTATTTTATCCATTTTTAAATTTTAACCACGGAAATTCACGGAAAAACACGGAATACGGCTAAATATTTCCTTCGATAAAAACACTTCTGTGGTTTTCCGTGTCTTTCCGTGGTTAATTTTTCTTCGTCCTCTGTCTTCTGTCCCCTGACCTCTGTCATCTATCCACCCAGTAACACGCTACCTGATGATTTTTGGCCACTTCCTTCCTCTCGGGGAACACCCCCTTGCACACTTCCATGGCATGCGCGCAGCGCGGATGAAAACGGCAACCGGAGGGCGGTGACACCAGATTGGGCACACTGCCTTCGATGCTTTGCAGCTCTCCTTCCTGGGAAAGCCTCGGTACGGAATTCAGCAGCGCCTGGGTATAGGGATGTTTGGGGGACCGAAATATATCTTTGATGTCGGCAACTTCGCAAAGATTACCGGCATACATGACCCCGACCCGATCACAGGTTTCGGCAACAATGCCCAGGTCATGGGTGATCAGCAGTACCGATGATATCTCTTTTTGTTTAAGCTCTCGTAAAAGCTCAAGAATCTGGGCTTGAATCGTGACGTCCAGATTCGAGGTGGCCTCATCGGCAATCAGCAGAATGGGATTGCAGGCCAGGGCAATGGCGATCACAATGCGTTGTTTCATGCCGCCGGATAGATTATGCGGATAGCGCCCTACAATCTCAGCACCATTGGCGATGCCCAGTTTCTCAATAATTTCGATAGAACGCCGCAGCGCTTCTTGGCGCAATCTTCGGTCCCATCTTTTGAGGATCGGAATGCGGCCCATCGCCTTCAGAATCCAGCTGTCCGGATTTTTTTCCCCGGTCCGGTAGAGGGCCTGCAAAACTATTTTTAAGCGGATAAACCGTGCGGCAGTCGGAGGCGTTCAAATCCGCGTTGATTTTTTTACACATACCCCTCTTTTCGATGGAACAAGAAGCTTTCCGAAACCTGGTCACCGATACTCATGATCGGATTCAAGGCCGCGTTGGGCTCCTGGAAAATCATCGAGATGCTGTCACCCCGTAAAGCCCGCATGTAGGATTCGGATTGCTGCAGCAGATCCGTCGCTTTCGACTCGTCGTCGGCGTTCGGGTAAAAGAGGATCTTGCCGCCTTCGACTTTTCCCGGTTCCTGTATGATCCGCATCATTGAACGAACAGTAACGCTTTTCCCGCAGCCGGATTCACCCACGAGTCCAAAGGTAATGCCGTGGTCGATGCTCAGGCTTACGTGGTCCAAGGCCTTGACGACCCCTTCGTAAGTGTAGAAGTTGGTCACCAGGTCAACTGTTTCGAGCAGTTTTGTCATAGTGTCGTAAATCTTTATTTTTCACCACAGAGGCACAGAGAACACAGAGAAATATAATTCTCTTGATTTGCCAGTTGAGAGGACGGCAAATCAAAAACCATCATACCTGCGGGCAATTATTGATTGCTTTATCCAACTGCTCTAACTCTCCCATAGGGCTTTCCTACGTATTTTTTCCCCTGAGAGCTAACTTTATCTCTTTTCGTCCTCTCAACGAAAAGAAATAAGAAAAACTCTCTCTGCGGCTCTCTGCGTCTCAAATGAAGCGGGTGAAGCAAACAATATCATCTTCGTCTGAGTTTGGGATCGAAGGCGTCGCGCAGGGCGTCGCCGATTAAATTCCAGGCCAAAACAAACAGGATGATACACGCGCCGGGGATAACGATGGTGTACCAAAATCGCAGGGGATCATCCAGCGGGCCGACAACGTAATTGCGGGCCAGCGCGACCATCTGGCCCCAATCCGCATACCCTTTGGGAGCGCCCAGACCGATAAAACTCAAAAAGGCCGCCGTAATCACCATGGACCCCATGTCCATGGAGGCCATGATCAATACCGGATAAATGGCATTGGGCAAAATGTGTCGCACGATGATCTTAAAATCTGAAACGCCCATAATTTTGGCCGCCTGCACAAAATCCTGATCGCGCAAGGTCAAAATTTCCGAGCGGATCACCCGCACATACCAGCGCCATTGCACCATGGCCAGGGCGATCATAATTTTATCCAGCCCCCGCCCGAATGCCACCGTAATGGTCATTGCCAGCACCAGGGTCGGGATGGCCCACATAATGTCCGTTGTGCGCATGAGCACTTCGTCGATAATGCCCCCGTAGTACCCGGCCACCGCCCCCAGGGTGACCCCCACCAGGCCCGCGATCACAACGACAAAGAGCCCGATTTTAAAGGCCGTACGCGTTCCCCAGACCACACCGTAAAAAATATCATATTGGCCCGATGTGGAGCCGAAGAGGCGACTCAGGACCGGGGGGTTTGGGGGTCGGCGAAAATCCTTTGTGGGGCATCAAATACGGATTGTGGGCATATTTGGGGGGAGCAATCAGGGGCGCGAAAACCGCTACGGTGATGAAGCAGAACAGCAGCGTAAACCCGATAATGGCAGATGGATTGCTAAAAATCCGGCTAAGCGTAAATTTGAGCTCGCGCAGTCTGGGATGGGTGTGGGTTGTTGTCAACTTTGAGCCTTATTCGTTTGTTTTGCCATTATCTAAATCATATGCTGGAACATGTTAAATGACTAATGTCTAATGGAGGAGGTCGCTACGCTCCTTCATTCGACATTATTCATTCTTCATTCGACATTCAATTGAGCCGTATTCTCGGATCGATAAAGGCGTATAAAATATCCAGGGTCAGATTGGTAATCACAAAGACAATTCCCATAAACAGGCAGATGCACATCAAAACCGGCATATCGAGTTGTATCGCCGAGTGGGCCAGCCACCAGCCGATTCCCTGGCGGTTAAACACCACCTCCACCGAAACACTGCCCTCCATGGACAGGGCCACCAGCTGGCCGGCCACGGTAACCACCGGCAGCAGCGCATTGCGGCGGGCATGCTTAATGTTGACGGTTCTCTTGTCAGCACCTTTGGCCCGTGCGGTCATCACGTAGTCCTTGGATAATTCCTCTATAATACCGGAACGCATGACCCGCATGTTCAGCGCCACCACGACAATCACGTAGGTCAGCACCGGCAGCACGAGATGACGTAAGGCATCCAGGGTAACATCCAGCCGTCCGTTGAGAATCCCGTCCAGGGTGTACATGCCGGTATAACGGGTAAACGCACCCGGATTTTCCAGCATATACATGGTGAATTGATCGCTGATGACCCCCGGCGAAAACAACGGAAAGTATCCGTAAAAAATCATGAGCAGCAGCAAGGCAAATAAAAAGGTGGGCAGGGACCAGCCCACAATCGCAAATATGCGGCTGACGTGGTCAATCCAGCTGTTGCGGTGAACACCGGAAATGGTGCCCAGCCAGATGCCAAAGATAACAACAATGGGGGCGGCTATCAGATTCATCTCCAGGGTCACGGGGAAATAACGCCAAAACGCTTCACCAACCGGTTGGGCCGCAATCAGCGACCAGCCCAGATTGCCTTTGAATACCTCTTTGATCCAGCGAACGTACTGGACGTAAAAGGGGTCATCCAGCCCGAATTGTTTGATCAGCCTTGGGATGTCTTTGGCTTGCTGGGGACTGGTCACATAGGCTGCCGCTCTGCGTTCCGGACTGAAGGTCATCAGGATGCCGAATATCAAAACGGAAACGCCGAAAAGAACGAAAATCAGTAGTAAACACCTTCTGGTGATAAAAGCATACATGGCAGGTTTACATAGGTTGTCCGGTTGCGCCCGTTTGGCCCGTTAGCCGGTTAAAAAAAAATCAGACATTTTTCCGATTTGAACCGGCGCAACGGACCAAACGGGTAACGGGCTCAACTAAAAAATTGTA
Organism: uncultured delta proteobacterium; assembly: GCA_963766255.1. Taxonomy (GTDB): domain Bacteria; phylum Desulfobacterota; class Desulfobacteria; order Desulfobacterales; family JAFDCJ01; genus JAFDCJ01. Next base: position 150,363 of record CAVXZZ010000019.1, on the reverse strand, counting down.
TTTGTTACTCTTTCCAGATATCCATTAACATCTCATTGGCATCCGTGAGCATGGCGTTGGGCACATAGCCATGTACCCAATCCCGGTAGGCGCGGACCACAATCTGCTGATAGATCGTATTGGCGGCAGCCTCGGTATACCAGAGATCCTGAAGTTTGTGGTAGATCTCGCGGCGTTTGTCGGGATCCACATTGGCAATACCCGCGTCGCAAAGTTTGTCCACTTCCGGATTCTCATAACCCATATAGCGGCCGTACACACCCCGGGAGTGCATGAAGGTGTAGATGAAATTATGCGGATCGGCGTAGTCGGCTCCCCAGCCGATGATGAAGATGGGATACATAAAATTGCGGTACTTGACCAGGTAGTCCTTCCACTCCACGTTGCGCACTTCAATCTGAAACTTCGGATTCAAGGACATGATGTTTTCAGCCATCATGTGGGCGGCGGCCTCACGCATTTCATTGCCCGTATTGTGGGTGATAATCATCTTAAAACCCTTCTCCCACACCTGGCCGCCCCAGGCTTTTTTCATGTAGTCGGCTGCCTTTTTAAGATCGAACCCGTATACCGGAACATCCTTGTGATAGGGCAGGCCCTTGATATTGGGACTGGAAGGCATAACCACCAGGCCATTAAAAACATCCTGTTTGTAAGTTTCGCGATCAAAGGCGTGCAGAAAGGCCTTGCGAACGTTGATGTCGGCAAAAAAGTCCGGCGGGATACCGTTGCCGTCAAGTTTGCCGCTGCCGATGTTGGGATTCCCGGTGGGGTTGATTTTCTGGCAGAAAAAAGCAGCCGTAACGGATAACAGCGGGACCTCATAGAACTTCAGCCCTTTCATGGCTTTCACTTCAGGCACGTAAGGGTTGTCCACCCTGACACGGTCGGCGTCACCGTTTTGAAGCATCAGCTTGCGCGTGCTCCACTCATCGACGTATTTAATGATCGCCCTTTTGAGTTTGGGCTTCGGGCCCCAGTAGCCGTCAAAGCGCTCAAATATAAACTCCTTATTGGGCTCCCAGGATACCATTTTATAGGCGTTGGTGCCGTTGGCAAGCTTCTGCAGCGGCTCGTGACCCGGGGAAGGATTGTTGTATTTGGCGGCATTTTTGATGTTGCCGTCCCAGCACCCTTTCGAGATGGCCCATTCCTTATCCATAACCACGGATGATGAGTAGGCTAAAATGCCCATAAATGGCGGATAGGGGTTTGGCAAATGGAAAATGACCGTGTCGCCCTTGGCCTCGACGCACCTGTCAATTTTGTCGAAAATACCGGGGATGATCTTGCCTTCCTTGTCCCGGGTGGAACCCTCGCCGGTCAACGCTTCCAGCAGCATCCACATGGGGCCGCCATCCTGGTCGACGAGCATGTTGCGCTTAAACGAATAGACCACATCTTCCGGTGTCAAATCACCGCCTTCATGAAACTTGACCCCTTTGCGGATCTTGAAGGTATAGGTCTTGCCGTCTGCAGAAATGCCGCCGTTTTCCAGGCTGGGCACCTCGGTGGCGATCAAGGGTTTAAACCTGTCCGTATAGGAACCGTCGAAAAAAACCAGCGGTTCATAAATGTTCCACAACCGCTGGGAAGAGGTCACATCATAAGCGACGGACGGATCCAGTGTTCTGAGATTGCCGTAATTGGCCAGGATGAAGGTATCCGGATTTTTTACCTCCGCGCCGGCCCCCACCGCAAACAAGACCACTGCCAAGCAGCCTAAAACACAGACAAATTTTTTCATAGCCTACCTCCTTTCGTTAAGATGATAAAAATTGACCACCCAAAATAAAACCCCGTCCATAATTTATATGGCGGGGTTTTGCTAAAGTTTAAACCATTTTTAATCCTTTGCCGGCTAGTATTCGGTTTAAAATGGATTTTGCATGTCAGCAACTCATTAGCGGAAATTATCATACAGGTCAAGAATAATAGCTCATAGCTGATAGTTCATAGCCCATAGTAGCATGGATACATTCATCTAATATATCGCGGCTGGAAACCGCTCCCACCAGGTGCACGCAAACTGTGGGGGCGGCTTCCAGCCGCGAGAAAAAGTGGATCGACCCACCAACCTAATTAAAACCGCCTTTCTATCCGTGATTGTCTTACAAAAGGCTTGTTTTGTGGATATGTTTTGACTTAGATCAATGCCATTGGTCGCATTTAGGTTTAATAAAAAGACAGACTATAAAATAAAACAATCCTTACAGGGGAGAAAAACAATGAAACATCTTAACCTTTACGAAGAAAACGATTTTAATGAAAAAGCATTCAAAAAACTTTTGGTGCACGATTCGCCCTATTTTAAAATTATTAATTTCAACTTCAAAGCCGGCCAGGAGCTTCCGGTCCACAACCATGATATCGAAGGGCAGCTGAGCCTGGTGATTATAGAAGGTGAAGGAGAGTTTCTGGGAAAAGACAACGCCGTCATTCCGGCCAAAACCGGAGATGTGGTAATCAGCGACATCGCCGAACCCCACGGCCTGCGCGCCAAAACGGATTTGAGGCTGTTGGTCACGATCGCACCACCCATTTAGACGTTTTTTTCTATTATGGGGATTATTAGCTTTTGGGAAGGCATCAGCGAACTAAAGTCCACGCCGGCATTGTATCTTTTGATCAGCCACAGCGGCACTTCAAATTCCTGGTGGGACAGGGTCCAGATATTGTCGCCCCGTTTGATGGAATATGTGCGTACTTTTTCAACACGGTAGGATGCAAAAAAGTCTTCCGCCAGCTCCTGGTGGTATTCAAAGCGTTTTTCTACAAATTCTTCCTGGGTCACCCGGTGCAGCGGTATCTTGAGTTTCTGGTTCAGCTGCAGCGCCCGTCCGTAACGCAACCCATTTAAGCGCCGGATTTCCCTGGCCGCAACACCCAGCCACTCGGCGTAATGCCCGAGGGTTTCCTCAACGTCCACCCGTATGCTACCCACCTGTTGGCCTTTCTGAGTCCAGGTTTTTTTGACAGCCAGGTTAGCCAGAACGACTTCAGGGCTATTCTGGGGGCTTTTGACAGCAGGGGTTTCCGGGCGGGCTTCTGTTTCCCGGAGTAAAGCCGGCTCGGTTTTTTCCGGCGGCAAGGGCGAAGGTGCCGATTCCGCCACACCGGCTGCTTTCATATCGTTGGATACGAGGGCGGCGGTTTCGGCCTGGGGTTGAATACTCTCCTGCGGGGCAGGCAGATACGGTATCATGGGATTTTCGACAAACAGGTTGTTGTTCGGCGCGCCCTGGGCAGATTCTGCCTGTACCTCTTTGGGGGCATGGTCCGGCTTCTGGACGGGAAGCGGTTCCAGCGAATGTTTTGCTTCGACCACCCTCACATTCTGACTGCTTGCGCCGGATGCCTGAACGGCGGATTGGCTGGCGACAACCAGGGGCGTCTCCGTTTTTTCCGGTGCGGCAACACCTGACTCAGCCTGTATCGGCGGCGGTGACGATAGGTCCTTGACCGGCAGCTCTTTCTTGGGTTGGAGTTTGGCAACCAGGATGGTTTGATCATCGGCCCGCGGGATTCTTAAGCTCTGGTTGACATAGATGGTAGCCCGGGAATTTAAATTGTTGGCTGCAATCAAATCCGCCAGGTTGACACCGTGGATTTTGGCAATTTTTCCGGCGGTATCGCCCCGCTGGACTGTGTAGATGCTGCTTTTTTTCTGATTGTGCTTGTAAATCTGGTCTTCTAATTTGGCAACCAGGGTTTCCCAATCTTTATCATTTCTGTAAGGCAGCCGTAAGCGGTATCCTTTGGGCACATATTTCTGGCCGCTAAAAACCGGTTGCCGCAAAGCCGGGTTCAGTTGGCGCAGTTCAGCGGTTTTAAGGTTCATGTGTTGCGCCATCTGGGACAGCGAAACATAACCTTTCAACACCACCGTTCGGCTTTTGACAGGCGTGTCCAGTTCAAGGTCACCAAAATATAGGCGGTAATTTTTAGCCGCCTCCCGGGCCGCCAGAAACTCGGAATAGAAATTGCGGGAGGCAAATTTAAAAATTCGGCTGCGGTATTCCGTAAAGATGCGCTCATAGGTGCCCTTTTTCCTTTGGGCCCGCAACATACCGGAAACACCATGATTGTAGGCGGTAAGCGCCAATGGCCAATTATGCAATTTGCGATAATTGTGCCGCAGCAATTTGGCGGCGGCATACGAAGAAATAATTGGGTCGCGCCGTTCGTCAATGGTATAGCCGACTTTCATGTAGCTTTTACCGGTTGAGCGGGTGAATTGCCACATGCCGGCGGCACCGAATTTGCTGTAGGCTTTAGGATTAAATGAGGATTCAACATGGGGCAGATAGGACAGATCCTCGGGTAACCCTTTGCTGCGAAAAATTCTTTTGATTTCATCGATATAGGCCCCGGAACGAATGACGCCGGCACGGAAACGATCTTTTTGGCCAGTTTGACAGCGAATGTTGCCCATGGCCGCCCGAAATTCGGCCGGTTTCGTATCAGGGCCAAACAGCTTGGCCACCTTCTGTTCGACCGGGCCCACGGGTGTTCCACCCTGCATCAGTTTGGCCAGAATGGCCTTGTATTTCTTTTTGGCTTTCTTGATACGCTTTTTATTGGTTTTGCGGCCGCCGTAGCGATCGGGATCCACCAGTTCAATGACACCATATACAATGTTAAGCCTGCGGCTATCATGCAAAACGCCATGATTGGATGAATATTCGGTATAAATTTGGGTCCAAAAGGCAACATTCGGTTCAATAACCGAGGGCACGGGAAAAGTATCCGATTCTGCCCGGGCATCTGAAAGAAGGGCGGCAGCAGAAAAGATGGCAGCCAGGAAAACAATCGAAAACAATGGTTTAGAGTTCAATTTCATAACCAACCCGGGGTTCCTATAGAATGTAATTTGCATTTCTCTTAACTTGACCCATCAATTAGGTCATTGGCAACCTCTAGATCATCCTAAAATAAGCAAGAACCACGCCATATTGGGGGAAATAGCAGTTAACTTAATGATTATAGCTGGTTGTATCGATATTTGTTGTTTTCACCTCTCCGGAATTCTCTAAATGCTGTCAAAATTCGGCATTTTGCAGGAAATTTTGGGCCATTTTGCTCAATACCAGGCTGGTGGCTGGGAGCTGATTTCTGGTCGCTGGTTGCTCGTCATTGGTCTCTGGTTGCTGGTGGCTGGCCGCTGGTCTCTGGTTACTGGCGGCTGGTTCCTGGTCACTGGCTTCTTGTCACTTGTCACCGATGGTCCAGTTGCCGTTAGCACTTGAAATTCGATGCTGGATACTCGATATTCGATGATCTGCATATACGGAACAGTCAGAATGTCATCGAGTATCCAGAATCAAATATCGAGTCACCACCATTACCGGCAACCCGCTGCCAGTAACCAGAAACAAGAGACCCGCCCCCAGTGACAAGGGACCAGCGACCAGAAACCAGGGACCAGGGACCAGTGACCAGTGACCAGTGACCAGCGATCATCATCAAGAACTACTTTGCGACATGGGAATTAGCAATATCTTGCCAAGCAATTGCATCATTTTATCATCTTTTTTCAAACACCGGTCTTTAACCGCTAGCAATACCTTGGCGGCAGCCGTCTGGCCCCAGAACCAATCGTCCAATTCCTGGGCTGTCGGTGAGGTGCTCCCGGGTTGGGCGGCAGCCGCTTCATAATAAAACGCCTTGAGATCATCCACCGCAAAATTAAGTGAGAAAGGCAGGCTTATATCTTCCCTGGGATTGGCGGGGACACTGTCAATAAATTCCCCAATAAATTCGACTATTTGATTGATTTCAAGACCGCTGACACCCACGGTGGTGCGCTGGTTCTTTTTTAGTGCCAGGTCATACCAGGAGCGCAATTCCACCGATTCCTTTTTAAAGGCCGCCCGTAAAGCATCCGCATCGCCCAGGTCGATCTTTTTGCGGGCCAGGTTAACCGGGCAGGCCCAGACCACATCGGCCTCCCTGTTAGCCGGCGCATCCTCCGGGAAATCTCTGAGAACCGGGCCTGAAGGCTCTTCGAACAATTTCAAAGCAGATAACAGCACCCGTTTCTGAAAACCAGCATCATTGGGCACACCCAGGGGACGCCCGAGGTCAAAGGTCACCCACAACGCCCGTGGCGGTTTGATGGCTTCGGTGTGGACTCGAATCAAACTGATCTGGGTCGTTGCAACCCCTTCTTCTTCAACATAGTGTGCCAGCCCGCCAACGGCGCGCGTGCACAACGGTCAGACCGGAACGAATAAAGCCCCGTCAACGTTATCATTTTTGAGCAATCCGGCCAGTTTGCGCGCGGATTGCTCCAGGTCCGTCGGATCCATCGCCCCCATAAACGAATAGTGAAAGCGGGCAACACTTCCAATGTGCCCCTCATCACAAAGCTCACGGAGTCGATCCAGGGGAAAAACGATATTCCAGTCCTGTTGAAATCCGCTGCGGTCAAAATTGGTGGAAACATGCGACATGATCAACTCATCAGCGGCCGTATCACCGGGTATTATACGATAATTATCACCGGGTTCAAACGTGAAGGGCATGTCGTCCCGGCGGTGAAGCCCGGCGGTGGAAACAATCGCTATGCGCCGCCGGTTCAGTGACGGTCCCTTGACCCAGGAACGGGTATCGAAGACGGGCAGCTTGGTATTGGCGATGTGGGATCGTTGGGGTTCCGGCATGTTCTCAAGTCGCGCCATACGTTGTCCTTTCTCTGCCGCCAGAACCGGAGCAAGTCGGAAATCCGGTAACAGATAAAAAATTGCATCGTACCCGGTTCACATGGCAAGAATCAAGTTTTTTGTTGACACAAAATAGCACATTGTGGCATTTAGGATAGAAACTGAGACTTGCACAAGCGTAAACTTCCGCCCCGATCACTGGTCGCGATGTGTTGCGCATGCAATCGGGTGCAGGATCCCGCCATGTCGGGATTTGTCAGGCAAGAATCAGTCGACCGTCACCGAAAACACAGTACTTCAGATATATCGCTTCTGACCTGTCTTCAGATCATTCTAGGCTTCATCTGTTTATAACGCGATTTCGATTCCCGATACCTGCAGCACGTCTTATTCCATATCCAGATAGCCGAGCTTAAATGGCGAGGCAATTGATTAATCCTTAATCACATGAAAGGGGGGAGGCAAAATGGCCATTCAAAAGATATTGGTTGCCTATAATTTTACTCACCTGGATCAAAAGGCAATTGAATTTGTTACCGACACCTTTGGACACATTGATGGGGTAGAAATCACTTTCCTTCATGCCTACACACCCATACCCGAAATTGAGACCCCGGCCAGCGGGGTAACCGGAAAATTAAAGAGCAGTTTGAACTATCTTTCCCAGCAGGTCATGCAGCGGGAAAACGATCTCAAAGCGATCACCGCAAAGCTTGCGGAAACTGACCTGGCGAAATGCCAGATAAATACCATTTTTAGAGCCCGCAAAAAGGACATTGCCAGCGAAATTATTAATCTCAATCGGGATATAAATTTCGATGCCATCGTCCTCAATCGCAAAGCTTCCCGGGTCACCCGTTTTTTTTCCGGAAGTGTTTCTCACAAAGTTTTGATGACACTCAAAGAAACTACTGTATGCATCGTTTCCTAAAAATAATGAGGAGGGTAATCAATGAGTGCTGAAGAAAAAATAGACATTGATCTTTTTAAAGTCGTTTTTAGAGCTATCGCGCAATCTGATAACCTTGAAATTATGGCCAACCATTTGACCCAATTGCTGGTTGCGGCCCTTGAGATAAAAGGGTGTACCATTTTTGCTTTGAACGTGGAAGTAGATGAACTCGAGGTTCTCGCTAGCTTCGGCTTGAGCACGGACTATGTTCATAAGGGTCCGGTTTTATCTGATAAGAGTATGGCCGATACCTCCGGCGGTAAGCCGTTTGTCATCAGCGATGTCAAAGGCACCGATAAACTCCAATATCCCGAAGATGCCGCAACAGAAGGAATCGGGGCTATTATTTCGGTTCCCATCAATTTTTCCGGCAAAGTAATCGGCGCCCTGAGGCTTTATCACCATGAGGTGTGGGATATATCAGATCGTGATTTAGACTCGCTCCTGGTGCTGTCAGAGAATATCGGATTGGCGATGACGTATACCCGGGTGCTTAAAGCAATAAAGACGGTTAGATATACGGTAGAGGATATCCACGATATCTGGATGCTTGAATAGAAAGGTTCAGAGTCTCCCGATTTAGGGATTTGGAATTTTGGATTTCGGATTGAAAAGCTGGCGTTAATGAGCGGCAGCGAACGAAATGATTGTCGGGCTCCGACTTATCCCTTATATAAATCAGAAAATATTCCATTTAAAAATCCACAATCCCAGATCCCAAATGTCTCAATCTGAACCCTGCCTGCCCCCGAAGCCTGAAAGGCGAAGGGGGGAACCTCAGATATTTTTCTATTGACATTGCTACCACAATGTAGCTAATCTTATTATTTGCACAACAGCAATGTAAAAATCGAAAAATATAGAGGTTAGCTTTATGGATAAAAATGAATTCAAATCTTTTCGAAAAAAATTAGACAAAACCCAAAAAGAGATGGCCCAGCTGCTGGGCACCTCACTAAAAGCGATTCACAGCTATGAACAGGGATGGCGCACCATTCCACCGGCCGTGGAGCGACAAACGTATTTTCTGGTTTCCCGCAAACAAAAAAGCCTAAACGGCAATAAACCCTGTTGGAAAATAAAAGACTGCCCCCCCGAACAAAAAAAACAGTGCCCGGCCTGGGAATTTAAGGGTGGCAATCTGTGCTGGTTTATCAATGGTACCATATGCGACGGTGAAATTCACGGCACCTGGAATGAAAAAATGAAAACCTGCCGTAGCTGTGATGTTTTCAAAGGTGCGTTTTAATCGCCCACCCTATTTATTCTTTCCTGTGACTGCCAAATAGTTTATGTTATCCTCAGAGCAGCAAATTCGGGAAGGAAGACACATTTCGATCTATTCCCAATTTTACAGATCATTAAAAATGATTCAATCGGAAAGCCGGCGATGCTGGCAGGATGAGACAATGGGAAGCGTTTCAGATAATATAGAGCAAAATGCGGACCGGCAGCTTTGGGCCGCAAAATTAGACGAATATTTTAAAACCCAGCAACATGCCATTATTGCTTACAGCGGGGGGGTGGACAGTGCCTTGCTGGCCTACGCGGCCCACCGGGCATTGGGAAATAATATGGTGGCCGTGCTGGCAGACAGCCCGTCCCTTGCCCGCAGGGAATATCGCTTTGCGGTAGATTTTGCCCAAACCCACGGCATGCCGCTTCAAATCATTCGGACCCGGGAAATGGATAATCCCCAATATCAGGTCAATCATTCCGATCGATGCTATTATTGCAAAAAAGCACTTTTTGAAAAGATCGAAGCGCTGCGCGAAAAACTCCAGGGAGCATCTGCCATAGAACCCTGGCCGGTCAGTTACGGTGTCAACATGGATGATCTGGGTGATTATCGCCCGGGCATCCAGGCGGCCAGTGAAGCATCGATTCAAGCGCCTTACGTTGAATTGGAATTTACCAAACAAACGATCCGGTCCATATGCGCATATTACCATCTGGAAATCGCCGAAAAACCCGCGATGCCCTGCATGGCCAGCAGGCTTGCTTACGGGGAAGCGGTAACAAGAGAAAAGCTGAATCAGGTTGAACAGGCTGAAGAGTTTCTCTACGATTTAGGCCTGCGGGTGCTGCGCGTCCGCCATCATGGCGATACGGCCAGAATCGAAGTGCCCCCCGGAGACTTTGCCACCATACTGAATCACCAAAAAAGCATCCAACTGAAATTTCACGATCTGGGATTCGTCTACGTATCTTTGGATCTGGATGGCTTTAGAAGCGGTTCCCTCAATTCCGTTTTGAAATCAGACTGAATCCCCACCATTACCGGTATTAAATTTTCCAAGTACACGCCATCCTGGCTGGCAATTTTGTCTGTTAAAAATTCACAGATTTTTTTAGGTTGACATGTATGCCACATTGTGGCAATCTCGCTCATCGTGCCGTTTTCCCGTTCAAGTAACTGACTCACGGAATCCCCCATGGACAGCCAAGAATTCATCCATCTCCGCAAAAAACTGAGCAGGACCCAAAAGCAAATGGCTCAATTGCTCGGGATCTCCATAAAGGCCGTCCACAGCTACGAGCAGGCCTGGCGTAACGTACCAGCCGCAGTGGAACGGCAGATGTATTTCCTGGTCTCTTTGATGGATCAGAATCGCCAGCACCGCAAACCGTGCTGGGTGGTCAAGAAGTGCTCCCCCAACCAAAAGAAGCGATGTCCAGCCTGGGAATTTAAATCCGGTGATCTTTGCTGGTTCATTAACGGAACCGTCTGTGAAGGGACAGTGCAAGGGAATTGGAAAGAGAAGATGAAGATTTGCAAATCTTGCGAAGTACTTTCCAACCTCCTGGGTGATAGCACCACACAGAAATAATATTAAAAACCCTTGACGTCAAATAACACATTGTGGTAGATGGGCTGAATTAAATTTCAACTGAAAGGATGTGAGGTAAATGCAAATGGACATGCAGGAGCCGGTTGGCATGTGCCGTTGCCAGGCGCAACAGTTTCGGTTCTTGCAGGATGGAAACAGGAAGGGGGTAAAGGATTTGTATCGGTAACTTAGCCTAACATCATCTCTTTACCCGTTCGTTCCCAGGTTACTTTAAACCTGGTTCCCGCCGCGGTTGTTTCCCGTTTTCTTCTGCAAGCATCATCTGAGAACCCAACTATTCTTTTATCTAATCCAAGACCATACCGGGCAAGCATATATAGTGTTTGGGAAGAAAAGATTTTCTTTTTCGTTGACATGCTTTTAATCGTCCTTAGAAGTATTTAATAAAAGCCCAGCGGTAATCACAGGATCTCACCTGCGTACTTAGCGACGCAGCCAAAGTATAATAAGGAGATAGGTCATGAGCCAGAATTACAAATTTGAAACCCTTTGTTTGCACGCCGGCCAGGAGCCGGATCCGACAACGACCGCCAGGGGCGTTGCCATTCATCGAACATCTTCCTACGTTTTCAAAAGCACCGAGCATGCTGCCAATCTGTTTGGGCTAAAAGAACTCGGAAACATATATACCCGCATCATGAATCCCACCCAGGACGTCCTCGAGCAGCGGGTGGCAGCCCTGGAGGGCGGCGCAGCGGCTCTGGCGCTGGCATCGGGTACTGCCGCCATTCACTATTCAATTATCAATATCTGCTCGGCAGGCGATGAAATTGTCTCGGCCAACAATCTTTATGGCGGAACCTATACCATGTTTGACAGTATTTTGCCCCAGTTTGGCATCCAGACGAAGTTTGCCGATGCCAGTGATCCCCAGAGTTTTGAATCTGCCATTACCGATAAAACCCGGGCTATTTTCATTGAGACCATCGGCAATCCGCTGCTGGATTTTACCGACATCGGCGCGATTTCTGAAATAGCCCAAAAACATCATCTGCCGCTAATTGTCGATGCCACCTTTACCACGCCTTTTCTGTTAAAAAGCTTCGAATATGGCGCTGACATTGTGGTCAATTCACTGACGAAATGGATGGGCGGACACGGCACCGGCATCGGCGGAATTGTTGTTGACTCCGGAAAATTCGACTGGACAGATCCAAAATTCAAGTTATACAATGAGCCGGATCCCAGCTATCATGGCCTGCGCTACGCCCATGATCTGGGAGATCTTAATCCGGTGGCTTTTATTATGAGAATGCGCCTGGTGCCGTTGCGCAATCTGGGGGCCTGCATTTCACCGGACAATTCCTGGATTTTTTTGCAGGGCCTGGAGACCCTGGCGCTTCGGATACAGCGCCACTGCGAAAACGCCATGAGCGTGGCCCGTTTCCTGAAAACACATCCCAAGGTTAGCTGGGTAAGATATCCGGGGCTGGAAGAGGATCCCTCCTACCCGGCAGCCAGCAAATACCTTAAAAATGGTTTCGGCGCCATGGTTGTATTCGGGATCGAGGGCGGACTGGAGGCCGGCAAAAAATTCGTTGACAGCCTTCAGCTCTTCTCCCATCTTGCCAATGTGGGAGACGCCAAAAGCCTGGTGATTCACCCATCGAGCACCACGCATTCGCAATTAAGTGAAGAGCAGCAAAGGGCCGGCGGCCTGACACCGGATCTTGTCCGACTGTCGGTGGGTCTCGAGCACATTGATGATATTGTTGGTGATCTGGAACAGGCATTCTCGAAGGTATAACTCCGGGTCTGAATAAACCTTCTCAATAGTAATTTACAGTCGCTGGTGGCTGGTCACTGGTTGCTTGTGGCTGGTCTCTGGCTTCTGGTCTCTTGTCGCTGGTAACTGAGAATTTCAGAATGTCAGCCAGCAACCAGAGACAGCAACCAGCAACCAGTGACCTCCGACAAGAAGCCAGGGACAAGAAGACGGCAACAAGTTTGTAGCATTATTGAGCTCTATTGAAGGTAGAGATGAGCGAATACATCGAACACGACAAAGACGAAATTTCGGTGGGCATCGTCGAAATGAAACTTTTCACCTTTGCCGAACCGCCGGATGAAATGGTGCTTGAAAGCGGTGCCCGGGTTGGCCCCTTAACCCTGGCTTATGAAACCTGCGGCACCTTGAATGAGGACAAAAGTAATGTCATCCTGATCCTGCACGCCCTGTCCGGAGATTCCCATGTGGCCGGTTACTATACACCGCAAGACGACAAGCCCGGCTGGTGGGACAATATGGTAGGACCCGGCAAAGGAATCGATACCGACAAATATTTCATCGTATGTTCCAATATTATCGGCAGCTGCATGGGGTCCAGCGGACCGTGCACCATTAACCCCAAAACCGTATTGCCCTACGGGCTGAATTTTCCGGTGGTCACCATCGGGGACATGGTCGAAGCCCAGAAGGCCCTGATCGATCATCTGGGGATTTCAAAATTGCTGGCCGTTGTGGGGGGGTCCATCGGGGGCATGCAGGTCCTGGAATGGTGCGCCCGATACCCGGAGATGGTGTCTGCGGCCATTCCGCTGGCCTCCACAACCAAACACTCCGCCCTGGCCATCGCCTTTAACGAAGTGGCCCGCCAGTCCATCATGGTGGATCCCAACTGGAACAAGGGAGACTATTATTTCGGCCCCAAACCGGATATGGGGCTGGCAGTGGCCCGCATGGTCGGCCACATCACCTATCTGTCAGATGAATCCATGCGCCTTAAATTCGGCCGCCGGCTGCAGGATAAAAGCGACTTTTCATTTAATTTTGATGCCGACTTCCAGGTGGAAAGCTATTTGCGCTACCAGGGCAAAAAATTTGTGGAACGCTTTGATGCCAACTCCTTTTTGTACATCACCAAAGCCGCCGACTACTATGACCTGGGTCAACAGCACGGTGACGGTTCCGAGGTTAAAGCATTTTCTAAAATGGCGGCCGCGTTCCTGGTGGTATCGTTTACATCCGACTGGCTTTACCCGACCTATCAATCCCGGGCCATGGTTAAAGCCATGAAAAAAAACGGGTTGGATGTCAGTTTCTGCGAGATCGAAGCCGAATGGGGCCATGACGCCTTTTTGCTGCCCAATGAGCGATTAACATCGGTAATCAGAGGTTTTTTAGAACGTGTCTTCCATCAATCCCCAAAATAACCGCATGCGGTTTGACCTGCAGATCATTGCTTCGTGGATCGAACCGGGCTCCCGGGTCCTCGATCTTGGTTGCGGTGAAGGTGAGTTGCTCAAATATTTGATCACTCACAAAGATGTGAACGGCAACGGGATCGAACGCAATGAATCCCGGGTTACCCATTGTATTGAAAAAGGGCTGTCCGTTTTGCAGGGCGACATCAACGAAGAGGTTCTGGATTATCCTGATAACACATTTGATTATGTGATATTAAGTCAGACCCTGCAGCAGGTCTACGAACCCGATACCATGATTCGATCGTTGCTGCGCATTGGCAAAAAAGGAATTGTCAGTTTTCCCAATTTCAGCCACTGGCGCTGCCGGCTGCAGCTGTTGTCGTCCGGCTATGCGCCGGTCACCCGGCAACTGCCCTATGAGTGGTACAACACCCCCAACATCCGGGTAATTACCATCAAGGATTTTAGAAAATTTATCCAGGAAGTGGGCTTTAACATTTTAAAAGAAGTTGCCATAAATACCCAATCGGAAAACCGCTTCGGAAAAGCAATTACCATTTTCCCAAATTTGCGCGCGACCTATGGGATTTTTCTGATTGGAAACGGGACCTAATGCTGTGCCCAACAAATATTTTAGATAAAGTATGCAGGAAATCCAAGTATTAGTGAATCCTTGGTTGAAAAAATAACAAGCACCAAATAACAAATAACAAACAATATCCAAATTTCAATTTACAATGACCCAAACGGGTTTTGTTTTGGTCATTAAATATTCGAATTTGGAATTTATTTGTAATTTGGTGCATGTACTTTGGGATTTAAACAGATTTATCGCTAAAAGGAATATAGATTATGAAGATAGTCTCCATCGCCATCAGCAAGAAAAAAGGAACCCCCAAAACGCCGGTTGACGAAGCGTTCATATCCAAAGACCACGGCCTGGAAGGGGACGCCCATGCCGGCAAATGGCATCGGCAGGTAAGCTTTTTGTCATCCGAAAGTATCGAGGGCGCCAAAGAACAGGGCCTGGATGTGACTTTTGGCGATTTTGCAGAAAACATCGCCAGTGAGGGCATTGACTGGAAAACGCTGCCGGTCGGGACCCAGGTCCGGCTGGGTGGTCAGGTTCTGGTAGAAATCACCCAAATCGGCAAGGAATGTCACAACAAGTGTGCCATCTATTACAAAGCCGGCGACTGCATCATGCCCCGTGAAGGTGTGTTTGCCCGGGTTCTGGAAGAAGGCAAAATCCGCAGCGGCGATGAAATTAAAATCTTAGGACAACCGGGTCCATCGGAACCAAACGGATAAAGAGCATAATAATCACGAAAGCACCAAAGGAGGAAAACACGAAAAATGAAAATCAATTATTTCGTGTTTTCGTGATGAAAATAATTTCGCCCTGAAATCAATTGTTTAATTTCAAGGGAGTTGCGTGCATCCATGAAAAATAAAATCGAAAAAGCTTTCAAACGACTGGAGCTTGCTGACTATCTGGAAAAAATTGCGGGGGAGCTTCGCAGCGGCACCCTTGAAGCTGATGGCCGTCAATGGTCGATTCCCGAATCAATCGATGCCAAAATCAAGCACAGGGAAAAAAAGGGCCGCATTGAAACAAAGCTGAAATGGCGCTGGTCTACTTTGAGCGACTATGATCCTGCTGATAGAGAAGAAGTCACCCGCTGGCAGGATACGTTTAAAGCTTTAAAAAAACGGATGGCCGCAGAGTACAAGACGCTTGAAAAAGCCGTAGCCGGCGGCGGCTATCCCGACCAGGCAATTTTAGAGGAGTTCATCACCCACTCCAATGAAATGGCCCGATTTGCCGATCCCGAGTGGCAGGAAGCCATGATCGAATACCAGGATCACCTCGAAAATTTAAAGCGGGCGGTGGCCAACAAACAGCTGGAAGTGGTGCATCACGAGATTCGCGATCTCAGGGCAAGGATGAAGGCATGTCACCGTGACTTTAAATAGAAGCGGTCATAAAAATCATCTTGTACCGTGAGCGGCTTGAAGCGGCTTAAAATGCTCACGTACTAACGTGTACGCTCCGCTTTAGCCGCTACGCCTTGCTCACAGGCACAATCTAAGCTTTTATGACCACTTCTAATTCAATAAAAAAGGCTCTGCTGAAATAGCTGAGAATCAAAACGATACAACCATTTACCAACAAATGAAAACATTCATTGGTTTCAAAGAAGCGCTGGACCTTACCCTGGCCAATGTTCATAAGGGGCCCACGGAGACCCTTCCTTTAAGCCGGTTAACCGGTAGAACTCTGTCCGAAAATATCACCTCCCTGGTTGACTGCCCATCGCTTAGCAGTTCCCGCAAAGATGGCTATGCCGTTCAATCCCCGGATGTGGCCGGAGCAAGTGCGGAAAATCCTGTCAGCCTTAAGGTTGTCGGAACCCTTGCAGCCGGCGAGACTTCCGGGTTGAAGATCACAAACGGACAGGCCGTTCGCATCACCACCGGCGCCCCCCTGCCGGATGGTGCCGATGCCGTGCTGTCGGAGGAATTTTGTCGGCGCACTGAAGATATAATTTCCGCCATCAACACCGCAGAATCAGGACGGAACATCCAGGCGCGGGGCAAGGATATCCGGCGCAAAGAACCCGTTGCCGCAAAGGGCTCTAAATTAACCCCGGCCTTGATCGGCCTGCTGGCCGCTGCGGGCCACGAATCCGCCAACGTATATTCTCTGCCCAGGGTGGCGGTTATTGCCACCGGGGATGAAGTCGTCGCACCCGGAAAGCCTCTACCGGAAGGAAAACTATACGCCAGTAATATGGTGGAAATTTGCTCCTGGCTGTCACTGCTGGGACTGGATTACAAAACGGAACTGGTTTCAGATCGTAAAGAAGACATTGCAAACGCCGTAACCAGGCATCTGCCGGATGTTGATCTCTTTATAACCACCGGCGGCGCCTGGGGCAGTGAAAAGGATCTGATATTGGATGTGGTTGAAAAATTGAACTGGCGGGGCCTCTACCATCGTGTTCGCATGGGACCGGGCAAACCGGTTGGTTTTGGACTTTTGCACAATAAACCATTCTTTTTTCTCCCCGGCGGCCCCCCTTCAAACGAGATGGCGTTTATGCAACTGGCCATCCCCGCGCTGTTAAAAATGACCGGGGGCAACCCGGTGCTGTTTCCATTTGCGTCGGCCCGCCTGGCCACGGCTGTCAGCGGTAAAAAAACGTGGACCGACTTTGTTCACGCCCGTCTTGAAAACCGCGAAGATAAACTCTGGGTCCACCCGGCAAAATTAAAAAGCGGCCTGCAATCCATGGCCAGAAAAGAAGCGCTGATCATTATTCCCGAAGACCGCAATGAATTAGCTGCCGGCGAAACCGTCGCCATCCAATTGTTAACGCTATCATTTTGAAAGGATATTTGTTGTGACCCCGGATATTTTACTGGTATTTTCTATTTTAGCCGTCTCTGTGCTGTTTCTTGTGACGGAATGGATACCGATGGAAGTCACCGCCCTGCTGTGCCTGGGTGCCGTCGCCCTGACAGGCCTGGTCAGTCCGGTCGAAGCACTGTCAGGTTTCAGCAACCCTGCCGTCGTTACGGTATGGGCAGTATTCATTCTCAGCGGCGGGCTGACCCTGACCGGTGTTGCCAATGTCATCGGCCGTTTTGTCCTGAGGCTGGCCGGCACCAGCGAATGGCGGATGATCGTTGTGATTATGGTAACAGCCGGTGTCATGTCAGCCATCATGAACAACGTGGCAGTTGCGGCCCTGATGCTGCCGGTGGTCATGGATATCGCCCGCCACACCGAACGTTCGCCCTCGAGACTGTTGATGCCCCTGGCGTATGGCTCCTTGCTGGGAGGTCTGACCACTCAGATCGGCACGCCGCCCAACATCCTTGTCACCGATGCCCTGCGCGATGCGGGGATGAAATCATTTACATTTTTTGATTTTACACCGGTCGGTGCGATTATTATGGCTTCCGGAATTGCCTTCATGGTCTTAATCGGCCGTTACCTGCTGCCCCAGAGGGATGTTGTCAAGGAGTCGTCAGCCGGCAGGGGTGATGACTGGCAAAATCAATACGATTTGCGTGAGCGGCTGTTTCACATTCGCCTCCCCCGCAACTCGATTCTTGCCCAAAAAACCCTGGTCGAAATTCGAATGGGATCGATTCTGGGCTGGAATGTTATCGGCATAACACGGGGGGACCGTACCCTTCTGGCGCCGGGGCCAACCGACACGTTGCAGTCCGGGGATCGATTGACTGTGGAAGGCCGGATCGAAGCTCTGGAGGAGTTGAAGCACTGGCATATGCTCAAGGTCGAAGAGGGCGGCATTGACCTGCAGGAGCCCTATTCCGGATCAAATCAAGATCGGCGAGGTATCATTGCCGGTCAATTCACGGTTTGCGGGCAGCACCCTCAACTCTCTTGGTTTTCGCGCCCGTTTCGGTTTGAATGTACTTGCCATTCGCAGAGACGATCGTGTCAAACGCGTAGGCCTGCAGGATGACCCCCTGCAGCGCGGTGACAGGCTTCTGGTGGCCGGACCGGAAGAGCACCTGGCGCAATTAAAAGATACAAACGGCTTTGATCAGTTTCGCTATGTTGACCGCTCAGAGCTTACCAGTGTTTATCATTTGCATGAACAGCTGATGGTCATGCAGGTTCCGCCCGACTCCTCTCTGGTCAACCAAACACTGAAAGACAGCCGTCTGGGGGAAGCCCTCGGAACCAGGGTTCTCGGAATTCTGCGGGGTGATGCCCCCATTATTATGCCCGAACCCGACGAATTGCTGCAGGCCAACGATCGTCTCGTGGTTGAAGGGCGTATGCGGGATTTCGAACTGTTGCACGGACTGGAAGAACTGGAAATCGAACGCCAGGCCGCCCCCGATGTGAACAAACTGGTTTCAGGCAATATCGGCCTGGCGCAAGCCATCCTTTCACCACAAACAACCCTGGAAAACAAAACCCTGCGACAAATCAATTTTCGCGAAAAATTCGGCCTGACCGTGATTGCTTTGTGGCGCAAAGGGCGGGCATTCCGGTCCGATTTGCGGGACCTGGACCTGCGGTTTGGGGATTCCCTGCTGTTGCAAGGCCCGCGCAACAAATTAAAACTGCTGGGCCAGGAGCCTGATTTCATTGTCCTGACTGAAATGGCCCAGGAGGAATTGCGCCTGGAAAAAATGAAAGTTTCGATCCTGATTCTTGCCGGTGTCCTGGCACCGGTTTTTTTGGGTTGGGTACCGATATATATCGCCGCCGTGGTTGGTGCCGCCCTGATGGTTCTCTCGGGCTGCCTCACCATGGACGAGGCCTACCGGCAAATCGAATGGAAAGCGGTTTTTCTCATCGCCGGAATGCTGCCCCTGGGCAACGCCCTGGACCAGACCGGTGCTGCCAAACTGATCGCCGAAGGAGTTGTTGCCCTGGTCGGGCCGTATGGTCCGAATGCGGTGATGCTCGGTCTGGTGGGCCTGACCTTTCTGGCAACCTGCTTTGTGCCCACTGCTGCGCTGGTCGTGCTTATGGCACCGATCGTTTTGAGCACCACCGCCAACATGGGGCTCTCACCCCAGGGCCTGATGATGGCCGTCGCCATGGCGGCCTCGGCCAGTTTTACGACCCCGATTGCACATCCGGCCAACCTGATGGTCATGGGGCCCGGCGGCTATCGGTTTATAGATTACCTCAAAGTCGGCGGCCTGTTGACACTGGTCATTTTGGTCGTCATCATGGTGGCGATGCCGGTTTTCTGGCCCCTGGTTCCCTAACGATTCAAAAAAGACCATCTCAAAAACAAGGAAAATGGAAATCCCATTTTATGAGTGCAATCCAAAAATTCCAGCGCCATTTATGGGATGACAAAACCAAACGGGCTTTGCGTGAGTGGTTGAGCTTGATTTTTTCACTCAGGGGGATTTGGTGCTTTATTCCCGCAATCCTGGGAATTTTTTTCGTATATTGGGCCGAATATAATGCAAAATATTTGATATTGAAAGAATACCACGAGATATTGGCGATATGCTTGATGGGTATCGCGGTGATATTGTTTCTGGTTCGGTCCTTGCTCTTCCGATTGGAGATTGATTATATTCTGCTGACAATGGCGGTAAACTTTCTTTGCCGGGAGATCCATTTCGTCGGGACAGATAACGGGGTGGTTACGTTGCAGCCATTGTTCTCGTCTGGGCTATCTATTGGAAAGACCGACTCTGGGCAAATATAGAGAAGGCCAAGGCAGTCCAAATTGCTCTGGCAGGCACCGCCTTCACCTATGCCCTGTCTATAGTAATAGCAAGAAGGGTATTTTCAGTCGAGTATTTAGGGGGACTGCCGAATGAAGCGAATGTACATGTGGCCCTGGAGGAAATCCTTGAAAATATCGCCCATCTGTACCTGATTTTAGTTGGAATTTTTGCCTTCTTTAGCATACCCTCCAAAAGGCCGGAAAAAAGCAATTCAAATCCAGAAGCAAAAAAATTGTAGCATGAGATTAAATCAAAAGCTATACGACCTGTTCAAAAAAAGAGCCCGCGAGGTCAATATAGACGTATTGTGCCTCGGACTTGGCTATACCGCAGTGACCTTGTCTGACGGGGGCATCGGGCTCTCATACACCCATTTCGAAGACAAGAAATCCTGCATGCCCCTCAACCGGCATATCGATTACGAAGGACAGCCGGCGCTGCAACTCCTGGAGAAGATTAAAAGTGACCATCCGATTGAAAGAAGCATGGCCCTGGCCCTGGTCAATGCCCTTAACCACAAGGATGCGCTCGAATATCCCGAGGATAGAAAAAATAGTATCCTGTTCGACCACTTTAAAATCGGACAGAGAACCAATGTGGCCATGGTCGGTTTTATCGGACCGCTGGTGGAGTTGCTCAAGCAGAAACAAGCCTCGGTAGAAATTTTAGATGCATCGCGGAGTATGGGACATAAAAAAGATTTTTACGAAAAGCTGGGCAACTGGGCGGATGTGCTGTTGTTAACGTCGACCTCCATTTTAAACAATACCACCGAAGAAATCCTGCAAAACGTCCATCCAAAGGTTAAGACAATCATGCTGGGCCCCAGCACCCCCATGGTCGCGGCCGCCTTCGATCACCTGCCGGTGCACATGCTGGCCGGCACCGTGCCCATCGATAAAGACGAATGTTTTAAAGGCCATTCGTCACGGCATGGGAACCCCGGTGCTGCAAAAGTTCAGCCGCAAATCCTATTTGGGCCTGTAATTAGAAAGAGCCTCTTTTAGAACTTCAACCGGATGAATTACTTTATACGGCAGCAGCTGATTGAACTGCAGGCGGCAGCTCAGGCAATCGGTTACAAGCCACCGGGGGTCCAGCTCTTTTATCTTGTCCATCAAGCGACTACCCAGATGAATAGAGGTTTCGTGAAAATCACGTTTGAAGCCCATAATTCCCGGCCATGCCGCAACAGTATAAACTGCCGTCCACCGCTTCCAGGTTGGTGCCCGGCAATAAATTCAGCAGTTCCTGATAGGGCCGGCCGATGTTCTGCTCTCTGAGGTGGCAGGGGGGATAGTAGACCATGCGGCCGGACACCTCACCGAAGTTTGTTTTAAGTTCCCCTGTCCGGTGAAGATCAATCAGATATTCTCCCAGATCGTAGGTGTTTTCCGCCACCATGATGCGCTTCATGGGGTCGATGGCGGAAAAATAGCCCTCATCTTTGAGAATGTCCTGGAACATGGATTTCTTGAGCACATTAAACTTTTTCCCGCCGGGATTAGCGGATACTCCGGCGGTCGGTATTTTAAGATAGGCGCCGTCGGCATCCACCGATGCCTGATATTCCGCAGAATAATAGGCCCCCTCCTTTAGGACATTTCGCAGCATAAATCCGCAGGTCGGGCAGGAACAGACGATGTCATAACCAGCTGCCACGGCTGCCGCCAGAGTGTCTATATTGTACCGCACAAACTCCAGTGTCAGCTGCCGGTCGCCCTCCAGCATAGAGGGCATGCCGCAGCATTTTTGCTCCGGGTAAAAGACATCAATCCCGTTGTATTGAAAAACCTCGACAGCAGCCCGGGGCACTTCGGGAAAAAGATAGTTGGCGGTGCAGCCGGCAAAATAAGCAACCTTGCGGCTTTCGCTCTTTTTTGGCCGGGTATTCAGGTTCTGTTTTTCGGCCCATTGGGGGAAGCTCTGTTCCGGGAACATGGGAATTTGACGCTCAGGATGAATGCCGGCGGCCTTTTTTACCAGATCCCCGGTGGCCTTGCCGCGCAAAAGCTTATTGGCCAGTTGGGGAAAGGCCCCGCAAAGCCCGGCCACCCGTTCGACGTCTTCCAGGGTCCGGACCCCGAATTTCAAACCGTCGCGATCGATGAACCGGGTCTTGGCCTCGATGATGTTGGCACGCACCGGCGGGCACGGGCACAGGGCGCAAAAATTACACAAATCCACCAGGTGCCTGAGCTCCCCGGAAGTAATCTCTTCTCCGCTTTCCTTCTCCCGGTCATAAAGCCGGTATAACTCCGGGAACATCAGGCAGTCGGAATCCATTAAGAAGCGACAGACGTCACAATCCGCACATTCGTCCACAACCTTGCGGGCTTTTTTTTCCGGACTGCTTTTCTCCATTAATGATCAGCTAAAAATTTCAATATCTGAAAAATATTTTTTATAAAAGCCACGATCGCGTGTCAAAAGCCTGTCTGCAATCATTTTGGCATGGGCAGCGATTAAAAAATCCGCCAGAACTCGGTTGCGTGTTCCTCCCGTTTCTCGATATTCTTTCCATTTCATTCCGGCGTTGTAAGCGGTTTCAAGATCCAAAGAAACAATTCGAATGCCAAGAACTTTTAATGTGTCGTCCAGGAGATCTTTTCTGGCAAATTGCGGTGCGAGCTCCGCATAGATGATTTCATTAATAATAAGAGATCCCTGAACATAAGCTTGATCTAAGTGAATTTTTCGACGTTTCACCCCACTTTGGATCCGGCAAAAATACATCCAGCAATACATTGGTATCAACAAATGTGATCATCTGCCTCTAATCACCTCAATATAATTGTCTGTGTTATCTTTCTTCTTCAAAATACCATATACCTGCTCAACCGGGCTCGAATAAAGGCTCTTTTTCTTGATCAACACCCCGGTTTCTTCAGGCACAAATTCAACCTCAATGTACGGCATGAGTCCGTATTTTTCGCGAATATTTTTTGGAATCGTAACTTGCCCACGTTCTCCTATTTTCATATTTACATACTCCTTTTTTCATATTTATTTTTACATATTACTTAGTTTCAGAAAAAATGTCAAGTCTAATCGGAATCCTATATCGGCTGGACAACGAAAAGTGGCTTTATTTTCATCCTTGATTTTTAGTGCTGGGATCTTAATTTCAAGCTCCGGTTGTTGGTTGTTTGGCCGCAGCGCCCATTTCCGCCGCCCGGAACCAATGAGTCGTTTTCAAGCAAATTTTTACCAGCATCAGCATCAGCGGCACCTCGATCAACACCCCCACAACGGTGGCCAGGGCCGCACCCGAAGATAAGCCGAAGAGCATCGTGGAGGTTGCAATGGCAACTTCAAAGTGGTTGGAGGCACCGATCATGGCCGCCGGGGCGGCGTCAACATAACGAAGTTTCAACAGCCGCGCAAGACCATACCCCAGCCAGAAAATCAGGACGGTCTGAATAAAAAGCGGGATGGCGATCCACAGGATGGTCAGCGGATTGCTGATGATTACCTCACCCTTAAAAGAAAACAACAGCACCAGGGTAATCAGCAGGGCGATAATCGTAACCGGCGTCAGCACGTGCAAAAATTTCTCTTTAAACCAGGCCTCTCCCCTTGCGGCAATCAGCCACTTGCGGGAAAGGTAGCCGGCCACCAGCGGCAGGGCGACATAAATGCCGATGGACAGCAGCAGGGCCTGCCAGGGGACCGGCAGGCGCCCCACCCCCAGCAGAAATCCACCCAGCACGCCGTAGAGCAGCAGCATCGTCAGGGAATTGATGGCCACCATCACCAGGGTCAGGCCATCGTTGCCCCGGGACAGGTAGCCCCAGACCAGCACCATGGCGGTGCAGGGGGCGATTCCCAGCAAGATGCAGCCGGCCAGGTAACTGCGCCACAGCGGAACCTGCAGCATTTTAACGCCGTCAACCAGAACCACCGTGCCCGCCCCGTGGGTCGCGCCCGTCGGCAGGTCGAGGCCGAAGGGCATCTTGACCAGATCCACGGCGTCAGGACCGATGAAATTGTGAAACAGGGTGCCGAGGAAAAAGAGGGCAATGGCATACATGGTAAAGGGTTTGACGGCCCAGTTGACAAACAGGGTCAAAAACACCGGCTTGCCGCTTTTGCCGGCCTTGATCACCTCACCGAAATCAATCTTGACCATAATGGGGTACATCATGAAAAACAGGCAGATGGCGATGGGGATGGATACCACCGGGGCGCCGTTGACATAAATGGCCAACCCGTCGAGAGACTGCGCCACGCCTGGCGCGATTTTCCCCATCAGGATCCCCGCAATAATGCACAAGACCACCCACAGGGAAAGAAAGCGCTCAAACATACTGGTCATTTTACGGTCATTGCTTGGAATTGCTTCATTGCTCATCGCTTTTCACTCCTCAGGATAATATAAACGGATTAAGCATAAAATACACGCCCAAAAGAATTACTACAACACCGGCCGCGCGCCGAAACCAGGTGCCGGCTCCTTGCCAGGTGCTGTTTTCCATCAATTTTCGAACGGCGGCTGTCGAGCTGCCTGCCAATACAAGGGGTAGACAGTGTCCCAGGGCAAACAGGAGAATAAACAAGATGCCGACGGCGATTTTTTGCTGAATGGTGATAACCGCTAGAATGGGGGCGATGAAACCGAATGCGCAGGAACCTGAAAGAACCCCGTATGCAAGGCCAAGCAAGAGGGCCCCCGATAAACCCTTCAGATTCAATCGATACAGCAGACTGCCCGACACCGAGCATTGTTCAACCCCCAGCATTCCCAGGGCCACCCAGATCAAAACGGCTCCCACAAAGACTTGCCAGTAATTGCCGACATCCCCCAGCATCCGTCCCAGCAGGGCACAAACAATACCGATGAGCGCAATGCTGATGAACAGGCCCAGGGCAAACAGAGTTGAATAAACGCCGGCCTGCTTTGGGTTTAAGGCTTTCTCCTGACCACCGACATAAGCGACGATCAGGGGGATGGAGGCAAGATGGCAGGGGCTGAACAGCACGCTGATCATACCCCAGGTAAAACACCCCACTGCGGCGATGGCGGTCCCGCTGACCATCCATTCGTTGACAGTTAAAAATATGGCTTCGAGCAAACTACTCAACCCCCATTTTCTTCAGCTGGTTGATAATGGCCGTTTCATCCATGAATCCGACGTGACGGTAAACTTCTTTGCCGGTTTCACTATAAAATATCTGGGTCGGGATAGCCCGGATTCCGAATCGTCTGGCCTGTTCATTGTGTATCCATACATCGATGAATACAATAGCGGCCTTGCCTTCAAACTGCTTTTCCATTTTCGCCAGGATGGGTGCCATCATCTTGCAGGGAATGCATTTTTTGGCCCCGAGATCGATCATGGTGACCATGCCTTTCACCGGCAAGGCATTGAAATCCCGGGCATCGGCCATGTCCGCAAGTGGACCCGTCAGCGATGCAAGGCCTGATAAAAGTAAAAAAATTGTAAGTTTTCGAAATAGGGTCACCATCAATACTCCCTGATTATAAGAGTCTGGCAGCATTCTTTATTTTAGAACCCGGTTCACAATAGCTTTCAAGTCAGTAACAAAATATTTGCTGTTCTGAATACTGCCAAATTTCATCCGGTCGGAATGGATAACAAACGGCAGGCGAAAATCATCCGGATGTTGACTCCCATGAATTTTTTTATGACCGCCATGATCGCTGGTAATTATAATCAGGTAATTCTTTTGCTCTTTCACAAATCGTATTAAGGGCGTCAGGTACTCGTCTATATAGGACAATTCCTCCATGTATTCCGGCAGACAGCCACCCGTGCTCCGGGCCGACAAAATCCAGCCCGCTGACGTGCACAAACACGAAGTGGCGGCCAGGCTTTCTGATAAAAGCTTCGGCGAGATCAATGGCATCATCCCGTGACCACCGGTGAACATCAACGGCTTCATTCACCAGATAGCCCAGTTTTTGTTTGGAATAATAAAAACCGGTCTGAAAACCCTTTTGCCTGGCACTGTTAAAAATTGTCCGGCCTTCGATGGTGGGCTCGCCGGGTTGCCATTGATTGTCCGATTTCCCGCTTTTATCGGGTCCCAGCCCGGTGAACATGGCGGTGTGGGAAATAAGCGTCAGGGGGGGATTCGTACTTTGTCCTTCAAGAGTATAAGCGCCCTGTCGCATCTCCCCGTATATGGTTGGTGTTATTCCGGCATTCAAGGCCGCCGGATGAAGCGCATCAATGGAGATTATGACAACATTTTGCAGGGATGCAGCATTTAATGCAACCGCCCCAAACAAGATGATGACAATTTGAGCCAATACCTTTTTAAGCGTGCGTGTTTGAATGAATTTCATGATTGCATATAGACGGGCAGTGCGCTCTATAGTGATGATGGCAGCCCCCGCAGCCTTCGAAAAGGGGAATCGTTAAGACAGTTCGAATGTAAAAGATCTGCCGGGCATCTGCTTAACTGTTAATCCAACTAATAACATCCTGTTTTTTTGGTATTTTCCCGACACTTTTGACATCACCATCCACGACAACCGCCGGTGTTCCAAATACGCCGTAACCGGCAATTTCCATGGTATCCGTTACTTTTTCGACCCGGGCATCCACTCCTGCTTCCGCCACGGCTTCTTTAACAATTTTTTCGGCCTGCTGACATTTGGGACAACCGGGTCCCAGCACTTTGATTTCCATGATGATTTCCTTTCTGATTGTTATTTTTAAGGATTGCCGGAAAAAGATGCCGCTCCCACCACGTTCATTTGGCAGCCTATACTTTCCGTACAAGCACCGTTTTTGTGAGGAGTTTATATTTATGCAAGCAGCTAGTTGCCGGTTTTGGTAAATGCCTCCTGCAGCCATTGCTTCAGCTTCGGTTTCGGCGGAACGGATCCCACCGCCTTGACATCCCGGTTGATCACCAGCGCCGGGGTTCGCATCACGCCGTAGCTGCCGATCTCGGCGATGTCGGTAACGTGCTCGATATCTGCCGCCATATTCATCTCGGCCATCACCGTCATTAAATCCTGTGCCAACTGGTTGCAGCTCGCACAGCCGGGGCCCAAAACCTTGACATCTATGCCTTCCGGATCTCCGTCTTCCACCGGGCGGCCGGTAAATTTGTTAAACTCCCTTAAAAAGGCGCGACCATAGTCCTCCCTGGCACAATCGGCGATATAGTTGCGCTGATTGAGCCGTTTCAGCAGTTCGGCCCGGATCTCTTCGTCGGATTGGGCCGCACACGAGTCGGCCACCTCTGATAAAACGGATTTCAGCCCGATGATACCGACGCTGCTCCCGCCGACTTTGATCTGGGTAACTTCGTCTGTCGTCATGATCTGATTCCCTTTTCTGGTGATAAAATTCGTACGGTACGGCAAAAAAAGTGCTGTTTACTGATTGTGGGAGCGGCTTTCCAGCCGCGATCAGATAGTTTCGCGGCTGGAAAGCCGCTCCCACGAAATTATGGTGTCCGATACCATTTCGCACCTGCCGCGGTCAGTGTGCTCAGTCAGAAATATGGCCAAAGATAAGACCGCTGATGGTCGCCATCACCACCACCAGGCTCACAAAGGCCACCGTCTTTTTTGTGCCCATGACACTGCGAATCACCAGCATATTGGGCAAACTGAGTGCCGGGCCTGCCAACAAAAGTGCAAGCGCCGGTCCCTTCCCCATACCGCTGGCCAGCAACCCCTGCAAAATCGGCACTTCTGTCAAGGTGGCAAAGTACATAAAGGCACCTGCCACCGAGGCAAACAGGTTGGCCCACAGGGAGTTGCCGCCTACCAGGCCGCTGATCCATTGCGAAGGAATCAAACCCTCCGACCCGGGCCGCCCCAGAAGCAAGCCCGGCCACCAGGACCCCGGC
This sequence comes from uncultured delta proteobacterium, assembly GCA_963766255.1. GTDB lineage: Bacteria > Desulfobacterota > Desulfobacteria > Desulfobacterales > JAFDCJ01 > JAFDCJ01. The sequence continues at coordinate 122,665 of CAVXZZ010000019.1, read as the reverse complement.
AAACAGCAGCGGCATGATCTGTTTGGCAAAATCCCAGGTGGCCAGAAACCAACTCTCGGTCTCCCCCCGGGTCGTGGTGGTCACCACCGCCAGGGCAATGATCCCCGCTGAAAAGGCAATCAACGGTTCGTGGGGAAAAATAAAGGCCAGGGAAAAGACGGCCGCAGCCGCCAGCAGAACTTTATGGGCTTTACCTTAAACCATTTTATCAGGAGCACGCCGAGGGTGATCGCAAAAAAACCGGTCAACAGCCACTTGACGCTGTAGATCGCTTGCCACAGACCGTCAGATTCAGTCGGTTGGCCCCAGGTTGCCGACACCAGGATGCCGATCATGACGGCAAAATAAATCACGTTTTGCCACAGGGGCCGCTCCACTTCAGGTTCGGGCATGTGCAGGGCCGCATCGGCCTTGGCCTGCTCTTCTTTGCGAAACAGCAGGTGCATGCTAAGCCCGATAACGATACTGAACACCACCGCCCCCACCGCCCGCGCCAGGCCGATCTCCGGGCCAAGGATCCGGGCCGTTAGAACAATTGCCAGCACATTGATGGCCGGACCGGAATACAGGAAGGCAATTGCCGGGCCCAGGCCCGCGCCGCGCTTCCAGATCCCGGCAAACAGCGGCAGTACCGTACAGGAGCAAACCGCCAGAATGGTGCCCGAAACCGAAGCGACACCGTAGGACATAACTTTTCTGGCACCCGGCCCCAGGTATTTCATCACGGCTGCCTGGGACACAAAAACCGAAATGGCACCGGCGATAAAAAAAGCCGGTACCAGGCACAACAACACATGCTCCCGGGCGTACCACCTGGCAAGGGCCAGGGATTCGATCACCGCCCCGGTAAAACGGCCGCTGTCGATGGGCAGCCAGAAGAATACGAGAAAAACGCCGGCAATAATACTTAACGGTTTCCAGATTGATTTCCAGTCGATCTGACTTGGCGGGGTGTCAACCTGCTCGCTGTTTGAAGATTCTTTTAATTCTGCCGCACTGTCTGCAGCCGTGGCCAGTTCACTCATTTTTAAATTACCCCTTTGCCGCTGAATCCTGCTGTATCCTGCAAATAATATTGAGAAGTTCTATCTGAAACGATGGCTATAAAATGCTATATCCCTATTTAGCGATATATAAGATTAAAAAAATTAAGCCCGGCAGATATCTTCCCGGTTGATAAATGGTGCTTTTTGCATTAATTCTGCAATTTCTGAATCTTCGCTTAACCAGTGCTGAAGGTTTCCAAGCATGTTGGCAGCGTATGGACTGCTCTTTCCGTCGGTGAGAAAATAGTTCACCCACAGGCCGTCTTTTTTGAAATCAACCAGCCCGGCCTCTTCTAATATTTTCAGGTGTTTGGATACAGTCGGCTGTGCCAGGTTCAACGCCCCCTGCAACTCACAAACACACATGTATTTTATTTGGAGCAGTTTGACAATTTTGACACGATTCGGATCAGACAAAGCTTTCATGACTTTTACAAATGATTTCATAATATCCTCATATATCGTTAAAATGGAATATAGTAAGTGCTGTCCCCTTTGTCAAAGCCTTTTATTGTGAAAATCCAAACTTTTACTTTACATTTTCACAAAATGACATTCTTTTATTGAACTTACAAGAGGATTGCCTTATTAATTTACTCCGTGAAACAACACTGGCTATTTATAAACTTTGACTGAAAAAGGAGGCGCTATGTATCTGCCTAAAATTTACGAAAAATTCTCCGGAAAATTCCCTGGCGTATTCAAGGATTTTAAACAGCTGGGCCAGACCTGCCGGGAGGCGGGACCGCTGGACCAGAAGTCCCAGGATCTTGTCAAACTGGGGATCGCCATCGGCGCCAATTCCAGGGGCGGGGTGATGTCCAGCACCCGCAAGGCCCTTGGAAGCCGGCGCCTCGGCCGATGAAATTGCCCATGCGGTCCTGCTGGCAATGACCACCACCGGTTTTCCGAATATGATCGCAGCCCTGGGCTGGGTGGATGAGGTGCTTTCAGAAGCCTAGAGACGTTTTGAAAAAATAAAACTCCGCTTCAAAATATTTGAAGCGGAGTTTTCGTTTTTAATACTGCTTATGGCGCGAAAGCCTTGCGCTATTTCCCGAAAATTGCCTCAGGTCGCTTGGTGTCGCCGGTGGCATTGGGATAGGGATCCCATTTATAGGCCTTCTCACCGGTTTTGAGCAGGTGGTCGGCTTCTTCCATGAAGGCGTTGTAGCGGTTTTTGACCTCGTAAAAACCATGCCACCAGGCATAGTCCGGGGCCATCATCATCGCCCCCATGCGCGCCCGTCGGCCCTCGTGATGCCAGAGTTCATAATACTGCAGTTCCAGATGCTCATCAAAGTATTTCGTTTTATCCACAAGTCCTTTTTCGTAGAGCTCATCCATTTTTTTCTTGACCGGTTTGAAATAGACCTCATTGTATTCCTCGACCGCCTTGTCAAAGCCGTCATAGAAGTCGTTAATCCAGGCATCGCCATGGCAGGCGCTGCAGATGTTTTTCATTTTTTGGCGTTCATCCTGCCAGTTGGTCCCGGATGGAAAAGGCTTGAAGTCCTGGGGACGAACCGTCAGCGGCGCCTGGGTCTCCCATGAGAGCCGCTGGGTCACATCGTGGCTGGTGGGTTCTTTTCCGGAGCCGGACATGTGGCAGGCCGCACAGGTGGGGGCGCGATAGTCCACGCCGGGTGTCCAGGTGCCACCAGCCGCATTGAAATTGTATTCGCTCTTATAAGCGTGATACAGCGTCCCGTGCTTGGACTCTTCATAAATTTCGATCTGGGGATGATCGGGACCCAGATGGCACTGGTCGCAGGCTTCCGGCATGCGGGCTTCGGCCACCGAGAAGCGGTGGCGGGTGTGGCAGGAGGTGCAGGCGCCTTTGCTACCGTCCAGATTGAGGCGCCCGACACCGGCGTTGGGCCAGGTGCCTGGATCAATTTTGCCCTTTTCATCGATTTTGATCACCGTGCCGTGGCAGTTGAAACATCCGGTTTTGCGTTCGTTATCGGAGTTCATCCCCTTGTTCAGCCAGGGATCAAGCTTCCACATAATTTCGATGGTATTGGCATGTTTACTTTTGCTGTACTGGGTGGCCTCATCCGGGTGGCAGCGGGAGCAGTCCTTGGGAGTGACGATCGAGGCGATCGGCATCTTGTATTTGGCCTCGCCCCAGGGCATGTCCGATCGGCTATAATACTTCTCATGGTCCTGTGCGATGTCCTGGTCACCGGGCTGGACCAGGTGGCAATCCAAACAGGTGATATTGGCGTTGGCATGGCGGCTCTTGGCCCAGTCCGCAAAAACACCGGGAGTTGTGGCGCGGTGGCACTCGATACATGCCTGGGCTTCCGGCGGCACGCTGCGTTCGATCCGGTATTCTTTGACCTTGGCAAAATTGGGCTGCTGAGCCATGGCTGGAAAGACAATCAGACCGATGGCCAGCAAAACGATAGTGATAAACAGCAATGTTCGCCTCATGGGTCCTGCTCCTTTCAATTCATTCGTTTATGTTCTAAGTAGAAGAAACTTCCCTAAAAAAACAGATTTAAAACTGTCTGAGCCCTTTGGCCTGGTACGGCACTTTGCGGGTCTGGCGAAACATCACCAGACCGCGTTCAGAATGCACCAGATCATAATGACAATCGACACATTTTTTCTCATATCCCGGTTTGGCATAAAGTACGGAACGGTGGGCCAGCATGGCACCGCGTTTATTTGGCATGTACAGCAAATTGCGATGGCATTTCTGGCACTCGCTGTTTTCAAAAGCGGCATAAGCGTTATTGCGTGCCTTTTCCTGGTCATATTCGCCACTTAAGAAATGAACGGCCACGTCCTTAAGGCCATGGTAGGACTTGGCAAAGAAAAATTTGAAGGTATTCTGGGGAGCGGGCAGGTGGCAGTCCATGCAATCGACAACAACCCCGGCAGCGTTGTTGACGTGCGTGGAGGAGCGCCACGCCACCACCGCAGGTTTGATCTCGTGACATGATGCGCAAAACTCAGGCGTGGAGGTGCGCACCATGGTATAGTAAGACATGCTAAATAAGGGAAAGGCAATGATGATCCCGAGAATGACCAGAGCGGCAGGTTTGATCGCTTTTTCCCAGGCCGGCTTTTTTTTAATCGTTGCGTTGTCAGCCTCTTTCATAGACTCTCCCAAGAGCTATTTCATTTTAGCCGGTAAATATTCGACCCAATTGCTTTTTCACCAGCAAAAATTAAAAGAAAATGATAATTTTACATAAGGATGCTGTAGGACCAAGTTAATTCTCGCAATTGATAAATAAAAATGATGTTATCCGTCAAGCCACAAAATTGTAAAAATTGTAACATCCGAAATGATCAAAACGGGCTCATTTCGGATATATTTTAAAAATTAAGATATATGAAACAATAAATAATCAGGCGCCAAATTCGTCTTGGCTGTGGTTTTGAAATGAAAAAGCATATTGATCACGAAAGCTGGAAGCTTCTATCCCGCCTGAAATTTGTAGCCCACGCCGGCCACCGTTATGAGTACTCCGGTTTGTCGACTTCGGCTTCGATTTTTTTTCTGAGCCGCTGCACATGCACGTCGACTGCACGGCTGGTTTGATATAGCTGGGAATCGCGCCAGATCTGCTGCTGGATAAATTCACGGGAAAGAACTTCGCCCGGATAGGATACAAAAAGGGAAAGCAGTTCAAATTCGGTTTTGGTAAGTTTCACATTTTCATCACCCACGGTGACGGTTTTGGACTTAAAATCAATGCACAGGCCTTTGAACTCACACAGATCGTTGACCAGGCTTCTTTCGACCCGTTTGAGAATGGATTTTATTCTGGCGGAAAGCTCCAGGGAATTGAACGGTTTGACGATGTAATCATCGGCCCCGCATTCCAGCCCCAACACCTTGTCGGCCACGCCTTCCCGGGCGGTCAGCATGATGATGGGAAAATCATATTCACGCCGCATGATCTGGCAGGCCTTGATCCCGTCGATGTCCGGCAGGCTCAAATCGAGAATAATTAAATCCGGCCGTTGCTCCCGGGCGATTTGCAGGCAGGAGTGCCCGTCGGAGGCGGTCAGAACTTCATAGCCGTCCAGCTCCAGGTTACCCTTGATGGTCTGGACAATATCCCTGTCATCGTCAACTACGAGGATACGGTATTGGGGATTGGGACCGGGCATATTCATATATTCCAAACTTTGTTCGACTTGAAATAAACCATCCGGTGAGCGAAGAGAACTGAGTGCTACTTTGGCACTGCTCGGTATTCGGTGCAAGGAATTTTTCACAGGTAGATGAAATCGTTACACTTTTAACAGCATACTTACATCCTGCTTTTTCCCGGCCCAGCACCTTCAGAGTCCCCGGGGATTGACTCACTTTTGAAAATCAGGTATTTAGACACCATCTGGGTGGCACACCTTTTATAATTCATCCGGATACTAACCATCAAACATCTTCTATTATAGCCGTCTCTCAATAAGTTCGGCATTGTGGTTACCAATATCCCTCCGGGAGGCTAGTTGTGAAAAAGTTTCATATTTCCCTCCAGTGGAAATTTTTCTTGTGTATTGTCCTTATCATCATCCCTATTTTGGGCATTATATTTACCTGGGCCGGCATTCAAAGCGGCAAACAGGCCAATGACCAGGTGGTGAACCAGGCCCGGATTCTGTCCCGCCAGATTATTTTGACCCGGCAATGGATCACCGACTGCGGCGGCGTGTTTGTAAATCGTCAAAGCCAGGGGGCCAAAGATGTGATGTATTTATTTGACGATACCCTGCAAACAACCCGGGGATCATATCAGAGATTTACACCCGTCCATGGTGACCCGCAAACTGTCCCAGTATTCAACCCGCCAGGACTTATACCGCTTTCGCCTGGCCGGATTGAATCCCTTGAATCCGGACAACGAACCGGATGATTTTGAACGTGAGGCGCTAAAGCTTTTCAGAACCGAAGGCGCAAAAGAAACCTTCAGGCTCGAGCAAAACAACGGCCAACAGTATTTTCAATATATGGTGCCGCTGTATCATGGAGCAAAAATGCCTCAAATGCCACAACCGCCAGGAAGACTCCCTCAATTCCATAGGTGGGGGACTGAGCGTATTTTTGCCAGTGGATGAAATGCTGTCCACCACCCGCAAAAATCATCTAAAACTGGCGGTTGCGGGTACGCCCTGATTTTTATTACGATTTTCAGCCTGTTTGTCCTGACGCGACGGTTTGTGATCAAACCCCTTAAAAAACTGGAAGGCATGACCGATGAAATCAGCAGGGGCAACCTGGATGCCCGGGTAAACATTGAAACCGGCGACGAGCTGGAAAAGCTGGGACAACGCTTTAACAGCATGGCCCAGAGTTTATCCAAAGGACGCGGCCACATGGAAGAAAAGATCGTCCAGGCCACCAAAGAATTATCGGATGCCAACCGCGAGCTGCAAACCCTTGATAAGCTAAAATCGGATTTTCTGGCCAACATGTCCCATGAACTGCGCACCCCGCTGACCGTCGTCCGGGGCGGCATCGATTACCTCAACCGCACGATAAAAAAAGAGGATAACCGCAATTACCTGGAAATTATCGATAAAAATCTGGCACGGCTGATTCACCTGGTATCAGACCTTTTTGATTTCACCAAGATCGAGGCCCGCACCATCGAGTGGTCATTTGATCAGGTAAATTTGAGTGTGCTAATCGAGGAAGTCGTTGAAATTATCAGCCCGTTGTCCATCGATAAAAATGTTTCCATCCGCTACGAAAATCCCGGTGACGTTCTGGCGGAATTGGATCTGGAGCGCATCGAACAGGTTCTGGTCAACTTAATTGAAAACGCCATCAAATTTTCCGATCCCGAAACCGAGATTCAAATAAGAGTGGAAGAAGATCCCGCCTATGTAACGGTATCGGTCAAAGATCAGGGGCTGGGAATTTCAGAGGAAAATCTCAAAACCATATTTGATAAGTTTTCCTCCGTGCCATCGGCCGGGGTCAACAAGCCGGAAGGAACCGGTCTCGGCCTGGCCATCTGCAAAGCCATTGTCGAGGGCCATAATGGAAAAATATGGGCCGAAAGTGTCCAGGGTGAATCCAGTACGTTTTATTTCACCCTGTTGAAAAAACGGCCCTGATCGCGTTACGCGTTTCGCGTTGCGGGTTCCGGGTATAAATAGTTGATTAAGTTGATTGAGTTGATTGCAAGGCCGTCGTTTAGTAAAATAGGCTGAAATCCGCTAACCTAATCAACTATTCAACTAATCAACCATTTAACTAATCTTTGTTACAATTATTACGTTACAGCAACACAATTTTGTGCTATTGATTTATTTCACCCGCTGACCATCAGCGATTTTTTTTGCCAGTAGATATGTTATTATTAACATATGCCACATTGTGGCCTAAGGGATCCACGCTGACCATGGAAAATTTTGAAGCCCTGCTGGAAAAATCAGCCGCAGCCCACGGTCATCTTTGCCCGGGTCAGGCGGTGGGGGTCCGCATGGCCATGCTCGGATGCCGGCTCATCGGTTTGGATGATCCCGCCAGCCACGATCAGATTAAAAAGCTCATCGTCTACGTGGAAATGGATCGCTGTACGGCCGATGCGGTTGCCTGCACCACCGGCGTCAAACTGGGGCGCCGTTCCCTGAAATTTGTGGACTACGGCATTATGGCGGCCACCTTTGTAAATCTGGAAACGGATAAAGCCATTCGGATTATCTCCACTGAAGAATCCCGTGATCTCACAGATGCTTATGCACCGGAGATTACGGATAAGCATGCCCGCCAGCTGGAAGCCTACAAGCGCATGCCGGACAGCGTGTTGTTCCGGGTCCAGCAGGTGAAAGTCGCAGTCCCCGAAGAGGACTATCCGGGTCCGACCCGCTTTAAGGCGACCTGTTCGCGCTGCGGCCAGGTGGTGCGCGACCGCCGCGAAGTGAACAAAGACGGGCGTGTGTTTTGCAAACCCTGCGCCGATGATGTTTATTTTAAAGAGGCCCGCGAGATTACCTGGCCGGATATGAATTGGGTGCCAAAAAACAATGAACATCGAACGTCCAACATCGAATTTTGAATGAGAAAAGAAGGACACATGGGAGTTCTAAAATGCTGAAGAAAATCAAATTAAAGGATGCGGTGGGCACCAAGCTGGCCCATGACATCACCGAGATTCGCCCCGGCGAATTCAAGGGCCCCGCCTTTCACAAAGGCCACACCGTCTGCAACGATGATCTTTGCCACCTTCAAAAGCTGGGCAAAAATAATCTTTACGTCATCGATCTGGAAGAAGACGAAATCCACGAGAACCAGGCCGCCGCGATTCTGGCCGATGCCCTGGCCGGAGAGGGAATTGCCTGGAAGGATGAGCCCCATGAAGGCAAGATCAACCTGCTGGCCGAAACCGACGGGTTGTTTAAAGTCGACACCACCGCACTGGCAGCCTTTAACATGGTCGATGAGGTCATGTGCGCCACCCTGCACAATCACACCCTGGTCAAAAAGGGTGAAAAGGTGGCCGCCACCCGGGCCATCCCCCTGGTGATGAAACGGGTTGCCATCGAACGGGCCGCGGCCATCGCCCGCCAAAACGGTGCCGTGCTGTCGGTTAAAGCCCTGCGCCAGGCCAAAGTCGGCCTGGTGGTCACCGGCAACGAAGTTTTCCATGGGTTGATCGAAGATCGCTTCGCACCGGTATTAAGCGAAAAAGTAACCGCCCTGGGCTCAAAAGTGGATGGGATCGCCTTTGCCCCCGACGATGCCAAGCTGATCGCCCAGGCAATCGGCAATCATCTGGACCGTGGTTGCGATCTGATTATGCTCAGCGGCGGGATGAGTGTGGATCCGGACGATGTCACCCGCAAGGGGATTCGCATGGCCGGTGCCACGGAGATGAACTATGGCTCGGCGGTGCTTCCGGGCGCCATGTTTTTAGCGGCCTACATCGGGGAGATACCGCTTCTGGGGGTACCGGCCTGCGGGTTGTATCACCGCATCACGGTGCTGGACCTGGTGCTGCCGCGCATACTGGCCGGTGAGCATATCGGCAAGGCGGAGCTGGCCTTTTTGGGACACGGGGGGCTTTGTAAGGATTGTGAAGAATGCTCGTATCCCCACTGCCCTTTCGGCAAGTGAAAGTGGCTTCAAAGCCTCATCTCGCGTCCGAATGACGGCGTTGCCGATCGATTTAAAATGCTCACGTTATAATAGCTGAAAGTCTGAAAGGAAAAATTCCTATTTCTATGCGCTATGAGCTATAGCCTATGAGCTTAAAAATTGTTTGTTCTATAGTATCAGATTGAAAAGGATTGGACATTGGTCCCATGGTAAAATTAAAGTTAAAATCTAGTCAGTGGATTGTGGATGAGGATGACAATGCCATCATTGGCAAGGGTCGCATGGAAATCCTGGATAATATCGAAAAAACCGGATCCATTAACCAGACCGCCAAAATAATGAAAATGTCCTACAAGGCTGTCTGGAGCAAAATCAAAGCCACCGAAAAACACCTCGATACCGTCATTGTGCACACCGATAGAAAAGAAGGCTCCCGCCTTTCAAAGGAAGGCAAGGAGCTTCTGGAAAAATTCCGGCTGCTGAAACGGCAATGCACGTCCGCCGATGATGACATTTTCACAACCATTTTTAAATAGTACAGGTCAGCAGCCCTGACCTATATTTAAATTTATTCATAGTTTTCTAAGGAAGGTGCCTCCATGGGAATAAACGCCAAAACCAAGATCGATGAGTTGTTGAAACAATACCCCTTTTTAGAAGATTTTTTAATCACGCTCTCGCCCAAGTTCAAGGGGTTGAAAAACCCCATCATGCGCAAAACCATGGGTAAGGTGGCCACCCTGGAGATGGCATCAAAGATCAGCGGACTGGAGATCGACACGCTGATAACATTACTGACCACCGAGATTGAAAATCAAGGCGACGGCGTTGACGCCTCCGGTGAGACCGCTTCCGGTTCTCAAGGTGAGCCTCTGACGGATCCCCGGGAAAGGCAGGCGGCCCTTAAGGGAATCATAAAAGATCTTCATGACGGCGGAGACATGGAAGTTCTCAAGCAGCGCTTCCGAGATCTGATCCAGGGCGTTGAAGCCCCTGAAATTGCCAAAATAGAGCAGGAGCTTATGAACGAAGGCATGCCCGCCGAAGAAATCAAACGGCTTTGCGACGTGCATGTCGAAATCTTCAAAGAGGCCCTGGAAGAGCAGGACCGGCCGGAACCGCCATTGGGCCACCCGATCCACACCTACATGAAAGAAAACCGGGCCTCTGAAAAAATCATGAGTGAAACCAGTATGCTCATGGGCCTGCTGGGCCAGCCGCCCGCACCTGCAGCCTTTGAAGCGCACCGCCAGGCACTGGGAGAACTCATCGAACAGTTGTCGGAAATCAACACCCACTACACCCGCAAGGAAAACCAGCTATTTCCCATGCTGGAGGCCCACCACTTCACCGGACCTTCCCAGGTGATGTGGTCCATTCACGATGACATCCGGGCCCAGATGAAACAGGCCCGGGAGGCGTTTGCCGGCAATGATCCCGAACAAACCGTAACCTCACTGAAAGAAGCCATCCAGGCCATCCGGGACATGATCTACAAAGAAGAACACATCCTGTTTCCCACCAGCCTGGACATGCTCACCGACAGCGAGTGGATCAAGGTCAAGGAAGGTGAGGCCGGACATCGGTTTTGCCTGGGTGGTTCCGGATGAGGGCTGGCCCGATGAAATCCTAAAAGAACCCGCGGCACCCGCCCCCGAACCGGAGGAGGTCCTCGAGGATGTGGCCGGGGCGCTGGGCCTGGACACCGGCCGCATGACCCTGGAGCAGATCAATCTGATGCTGACCCACCTGCCGGTGGACTTGACCTTCGTGGATGAAAACGACCGGGTCGCCTACTATTCCGAAGGACCGGAGCGAATTTTTCCGCGCAGCCCCGCCATCATCGGCCGCGAGGTGCGCAACTGCCATCCCCCCAAAAGCGTTCACATGGTCAACAAGATCCTGGACGCCTTTAAGTCCGGCTCCCGGGACTCGGCTGCTTTCTGGATCGAACTGGGCGGAAAATTCATCTACATCCGCTACTTCCCGGTCCGGGATGCCGACGGACACTACCGGGGATGCCTGGAGGTCAGCCAGGACCTGACCGAAATCCGCAAGCTTGAAGGGCAAAACCGCCTGCTCGACTGGGAGTAGAAAATTTTCAAACGCGCTGGCTGATGCAACCGTTGAAAGAGTTCATAGCCTCTCAATTGTCACCGAGATCAACTATTTTGTTCATTCTCTCAAGAATGATTGATCGTCGACCCTGGCTTGCCCGATCGGGCAACAAATGACCAGGTAAGGCTTCCAGGAAGAACTCATTTTCTATAAAACCCTCTAATGAATTAATTATGAACTCTTTTAATTCCGGTTCCGCGTTTTTAATATCCTCAATTATTTCTGCGCGCCCGTTAATCAAATAAATGATGTCTTCCATATCATGACTTGCAAGGTAATCTTCTCTTCCGCGCCCAAAAAAGGCATCCAATTTTGTTCCCAGAAAATACGGTGCCGTAACAATTTGAATTTCAAATTTTCGCTCCAATTCTATTGTCACTGAATTCTTAATGGCCTGCAGATACCATCTATTCGAAAATCCGAGAATATTCTCATCTGTCGGCATAACATCAACAATGACTTCGTTTATGTACCATCGACAGATCGGGTCATCTAATTCAGTTTTCTGGGAAAAACCTAATTCTCTGAGCTTGTTTTCAAGCTGATGATACTCCACTCGCGAAGCAACTTCGACAATTATATCGACGTCCTTAGTTGCTCTTACTTCAGGTTCTGCCTCGTCAGTTATGTGGAAACCCGTCGCAGATCCACCGAGAAAAACTACTTTGGACCTGAGTGAGCCGAGGCCCTTGGCAACTTGCTTTATCATTTCTATATGAATCGAATGCTGCTTCATTTTTTATCAATAAATCCTTGACTGGATCTCTTCTATGGCGATTTTCCTTTCACGGGCCCTGCCATCACGGATGGCATCAATGAGGGCCAGTAATTCATAAAGTCGATGATCGATCTCACAGGCCCGTGGAACAGAGCTGTACAAAGGTGAAAATTCGTAACCACGCACCTGCCCTTCAGGGTCGGGCCAAACCGGCGGTGGTTCATCAGGTTGGATAATAAGCTCTCTTAGGGGCAAAGCAGCATAACCGGTAGGCATTCCACGAGTGATTCCTCCGCGATCAGGGGGATAAGCATATTTAACCCCATGAATTATGAATTCGATCAAGTTTCCTTTGAGAGGAATTTTTCGATGCAGGTCCATGAGCCCGGCAGCAACGGCTCGCTTAACACCGGCATGAACTTCTGAGGCACTCATGGACAATTCGTATGATAGAGATGGATAAGACCACTCTCCATCTCCACGAACTACCAGCTTTAACATAATAACGACATCTTGCGGTTTAAGTATCATGTTTTTATTCTATTCGCGAATCGCGAATAGCGCAAGGATTTTTTTAATTTTTATTAAAAACTGAAGAAAATCTCCTTGACATTTGCTAAAAACATATTATGCTAATACCATATATTGTTAATGGCAAACAAATAGCACTTTAAGGAAATGCAAATGGCTCAAAAAGCACTGGTTAAACGATCCCGGCACTCCTTTACCCGCCTGGCCCGGTTCTTCAATCAGCTGATGCGAGAACAGCTGATGTGCGGACCGGTCACAGTCCAGCAATGCTATACTCTGGAGGCTTTGGCGGACGGCCCGCTTTCCATGAAAGACCTGGCGGCAGAGGTGGCCCTGCATCAGAGCACCCTGACCCGGGTGGTGGAAAAGCTTGAGAAACAAAACCTGGTTCAGCGGACAAGAAAGTCAGACAACCAAAGAAGCGTTGAAGTACGCCTGACGGATGCCGGTCAGCAGACCTATGTGTTTCTGGATGACTCCGGTTCACAGATGATTTCCGATTTACTGGATTTGATCCCCAAAGAGCGCCGGGTGACAATTGTGGACGCCATGGAAGAAGCTGGCCAATCTTCTAAACCCGAATAATGAGGCCTTTTATAAAGCTTTTGAAGGGATGCCGCTGCGGGATCTCCAACGGCATAGATAAAAATTAGGACACGGATTGTCGCGGTTCTTCACGGATTTAAAAACACACCCTTGATACTGATAGATCTACCTCTATAAAAATATCCGTGAAATCTGTGCTCATCCGTGTCCCAAAGGGAATTAATATGACAGCAAAACGAAAAACCGCAGATGAAATGGTAAAGCGCATGCCCGAATTGGCAGAGAATAAATACAATTGCAGTCAGATCATGATGATTCTGGCCCTGGAGCAGGACGGCAAGAAAAATCCCGGTTTGTTCGGGCCATGTCGGGCCTGGGTGACGGCTGCGGGTTTTTCAAGGAAACCTGCGGCATCATGACCGGTGCCGCCAGCATTCTGGCCTGGCATGCCGGCAAGGGCGCTGATGAGGAAAAGGAATCTGAAAAGCTGCTGCCGATGCTGGAGGAATTAGGCGACTGGTTTCGGCAGGATATCGCCGCGAAATATAACGGCACCCGCTGCAACGATATCGTCGGAGATATGGTCGGAACCGATGACGGCAAACAGATCTGCGGACGATTATCTTTCAAACCTTTGGCAAGGTGAATAAGATTTTGGCAGACAACGGCTTTAAATAGCATTACGGATGACTCAGAATAGAGATCTCTCGCAAGCCCGCCCGCCTCGCCTTGCTCGCATGGCGGGCGAGGGACACTAAAACGCAAAGATAATTTTCTATTCAGGAGATGGGATGATGGAAGCAAAAGTTCCTCAAAGTGAAATCCCCGCCGTCTATGATTCATTGTCGAAAACCTACGATATCTGGGGCAGGCTGGCCGAGACCCGGGCGCGCGACCGGGCCATTGAACTGGCGGACATTAAGGACGGCCAAATATCCTCGAAGTTGCGGTTGGCACTGGGTTGGGGTTTTATGAGATTGTGCGGCGCAACCCCAGCGGCACCAATATCGGGGTGGATATCTCCCGCGGCATGCTGCACAAGGCTGAAAAAAGACTTGGCAAATTGATCGGCCGCCAACTATGAGTTGAAAATCGGAAATGCCTTTGAGCTTGAAGCGGAAGACCGGACGCTTTGATTTACTGGTGAATAATTACATGTTCGACCTGATTGCCTTTGATGATATTGATGCCATCTTAGAAGAATTCAAACGCGTCCTCAAGAATGGGGGCAAATTAATTCTGGTGAATATGACCGAAGGGAGAATCCTTTGGCTCAGGAATCTACAGTCTGATTTACCGGATTTCACCCAAATTATTCGGCGGCTGCCGCAGTGTGCAATTATCCGACAAATTGGAGCAACACGGCTTTGAAGTCTTATCAAGAGAGTACTATCAGCAATTGTGGTTTCCGTCGGAAGTCATTTTGGCCTCTATATAGATTCTTTTGTAACCGTTCAAAGGTTGCAGGGTTCACCGTTCAGGGTAGTCTTGCTTGATTATCCCGGCCAGCAGACAGGTGTATACCCCAGGTCTCTTGCCGCGACGCAACACCGGGTGCGGCCGGTCAGAGCCTCGGGTCAGCTACCACTCCAGTGTCCCCTGTAGGGGCCGGATCGAACCTTAACCCTGAACCTCTGAACTTTGAACCCCTGAACGGTTATATTATTTTCTATTGACTTCAATTTTTGCTTCCTGTATCCCGTATCCCAAGGTGCCCAATAAGGGCTTAATAGGAAATCCCGTGTAAATCGGGAGCGGTCCCGCCGCTGTAAACGGGGACGAAATTTGCAAGATACCACTGCTTGGTTTAAATCAGGTGGGAAGGTGCAAAGAGTAGAATGATCCGGAAGCCAGAAGACCTGCCTTTAACCATATCTATGCCTCTACGCGGAAATAGGTCTGCATAGTATTCACTGCCAAAGGGTCAAGTAAACTGGGTGCAACCCTTCGAGAGCATTATTCTCGAAGGGTTTTTTATTTCGGCGGGACTGATAAAAATCAAAGGAGGAAATCGTTTTGAAATCAGGAGTCATTATTTACGTGGCCGGAAATGCACCGGAAGACTGGACAGAAAGTGATCAATGACCTCGTATTAGAACACAGAGGCGTCATCCGAATGAATTCGAATTTTAAGTGAAAATGAAACCCAACATTAGGAGATTCAACAGATGAAAAAAAAGCTTCTCATTCCGTGCTGGTTTTTTTGTTAATTGTCGGCCTGTGCGCCTCAGCCATGGCAGGTGGACATGGTCACAAAGCGCCTAAAAAAGTGGGTATTTTGCTGGTAGCATTTGGATCCAGCGTACCCAGTGCCCAGGTGTCATTTGAAAATATTGATAAAAAAGCCAGGGCCGCTTATCCCGAAACACCCATTCGCTGGGCCTATACATCTCACATTATTCGGAAGAAACTGGCCAAACAGGGCAAACATTTAGACTCACCCGAAGTGGCCCTGGCGAAAATGCAGGATGAAGGCTTTACCCATGTGGCGGTGCAGTCGCTGCACACCATCGGCGGTGCAGAATATCATGATTTGCGCCGCACGGTGGGCGCCTTCAAGGTGATGGGCGGATTCCAGCGCATCATCCTGGGATATCCCTTGCTGGCCACCCAGGAAGATATGCAGCGCACGGTGGATGCGATATTGAAAACCATCCCCCCAAACCGCAAAAAAAACGAAGCCGTTGTATTAATGGGCCATGGCACCCATCATCCATCCAACGCGTTTTATGCCGCCCTGATGTTTCAGCTGCAACTCGAAGACCCTAACATTTTCGTCGGAACGGTTGAAGGTTATCCTGAGTTGATTTGATCAAGGAGTTGCTGCTCAAAAAGAAAATCAAAAAAGCCTATTTGATGCCCTTTATGTCGGTGGCCGGTGACCATGCCAAAAATGACATGGCCGGTGATGAGGACGACTCCTGGAAAACGATTTTCACCAAAGCGGGTATTCAATGCGTCCCGATTCTTAAGGGTACCGCTGAATATGATGTCTTCGTTGACATCTGGGTCGATCACCTCGGGGGACCGCTGGGCCATTTTGAATGAATAGTCGAGAAGCGTTTAGTGTGATTCCAATGGTTGGTGACTCTGCGGGTATGCTTATCCTGAAACGTGGATCCCCGGTTCGGTTTGGAATCCACTGTGATCTTACCGCCGTGCTGGGAGATGATCTTGTTGGCAATAAAGAGACCGAGCCCGGTGCCTTTGTTGCCTTTGGAGGAAAAAAAGAGGGTAAACAGGTTTTCGCGGGTCTCGCGATCCATTCCCGTACCATTGTCTTTGATCTCGAAAACGACCCTGTTATCTTCCGGCTTAACGCTGAAAACGATTTTGTGGGATTTTTTAGCCGTATCCTCGACACAGGCATCCAGGGCGTTTTCGAGGATATTGATCAGCGCCAAGCGCACCACCCCGGCATCCATTTGAACCTCTCTCAGGTCGCTGTCAAAATCGCAATCAAGCTTGACACCGGCGGCTTTTATTTTTGACTCGACACTGGCCGCCACATCGTAGGCAAAGTTCAGGACATCGGTGGCTTTCCGGCTGAAATTCCCGTTCCTTGGCAAAAAACAGGATGTTGAGAACCAGTTTGCGAATTCGTCTGACGATGGTTTTAACGGCATCCCAGCCCTCTTTGAACCCGGACGGGATCGTCTTTGGCCAGACCGGATTCCACCAGGTAGACACCCCCATCGATACCGGCCAGAAGGCTTTTGATTCCATGGGAAATGGAGCTGATTTTAAGTCCCAGGGAAGACAGGTGATCCTGCAGCTCGCGTATCTGGGTGATATCCGTTGACATCTCCATCACCCGGGCGATTTCTCCGTCGGCATCACGAATGGGTGCCGTCCATATTAAAACGTTACGTTGCCCACCGGACTTGGGGGCCACAACCATCTCGGATTGGTGGGACCGGCCGTCTTCAAATGTTTTGGCCACCGGGCAATTGGGACAGGGCTCATCCCGATGCTTGTAGACCTCATAACAATAGGCACCCTGTTCGCCATCGAAGTCATCATTAAACCGTCGGTTGGTGGCCAGCAGTCTGAACTGCCGGTCCTGCAATGAAATATAGCAGGGCACTTCGTCAAAGAGCTGCTGGTAGCGTTGCTGGGTCTGGCGCAATTCTTCCTGCAGGCGATTGACCTCGGTGATATCGGCCGAAATTTCCACCACCAGCTCCACCTCCTTGGACTGGTTGCGGATGGGAGCGGTGTGGACAATCACCGGGGCCTGCTGATCGTCGGCGTATTTAATGCTGGCCTTTGTCCGCTGTCCTTTGCCGGTTTCAAAAGTTTCAGCCGCCGGGCACCCGTCGCGGGTGCCGGCTTTGTCGCCGTATACTTCCCAGCTGTCTGCGGCCGACTTT
Source organism: uncultured delta proteobacterium (assembly GCA_963766255.1). GTDB lineage: Bacteria > Desulfobacterota > Desulfobacteria > Desulfobacterales > JAFDCJ01 > JAFDCJ01. The sequence continues at coordinate 105,262 of CAVXZZ010000019.1, read as the reverse complement.
ATCACCCAGACGCTCCCTGTAAAGCTGATTCACCGCCATGACTTTCAATTTGCGGGTTGTGAATGGACACAAAACAGGGCATTTCATTGAAATAGGTCAGGCCGCCCTCCAGATCACCGGCAATGTTTCTGAGCATGGAAGCGAGTCCTTCCACGGCCTGGCCCACTGCGACCTGTCTTTCGATTTCTATCAGTTGGGCGGATTTCTCCTGCACCAGGGTTTCCAGGTTTTCCGTGTACTGCCTGAGCTTCTGGCGCATACTGATTTTTTCATGGGCTCTGCCCAGGGCGATTTCGAGAATATCATCGTTGATAGGTTTGGTGACAAAATCAATGGCCCGGTATTTGAGGCTTTTAATCGCCAGGTCCATGTCGCCGTGGCCGGTGATCATAATGACTTCGCAGTCGGGACTTTCGTCCTTTATGGTGCGGAGGAGTTCGATGCCGTCCATCACCGGCATTTTAATGTCGGTCAGGACAATGGGTGGGTTTTCGCGGCGGAATATCTCGAGGGCTTCCTCGCCGTTTTCGGCTGTGAGCACCTGATAGCCGAGATCGGTTAATGATATCCCCAGGACTTTGCGAATACCTTCTTCGTCATCTACCAGCAGAAGCTTGTTATCCATTGCTCAAGCATATTACCCAATCGTATTTTTTACAATACCGATCAGCTTTTCGGGATCAAACGGCTTTTTGACAAATGCCACGGCATCCTTAACCGCATGGTCGCCGTCAATGCCGCTGACAACGATAATGGGTATATCCTTTACTTCTTTATCTTTTCTGAGCTTGCGATAAAATCGGGGCCCCCATTCACCCGGCATCTGTATATCAAGACAGATCAGATCCGGTTTCTCTTTTTTGACGAGGTCCAACCCTTCCATACTACTGCCGGCGCTGCATGTAGCATAACCATTATCACTGAATATAGCCATAAGATATTTAACGATCACCGGGTCATCGTCAATGATGAGAATCTTTTTAGGCATGGCGTTCCTCTCTTTCGACAGGACTGAGCGCGTGGCGCTCAGTCCTGTGTTATTTGTTATTGGTTATTGGAATCCGATAAAACCAATTTGATCAAGATAGATTTTTTCTCCATTGCTGGTTACTAATAACAAATAACTATTCACTATTATCCGTCCTACGGTCATGACATTCTCCACACATAACGGGACCCTGCTTTTTGGACTGGTGGCAACCTTTGCAATTTAAATGAAATGCCTTGCGCAGACCCGGCTGGTTGTCTATGGCTTTCTCAGTATGGCAGTCAGCGCATCTTTGATCTTCAGAGGATTCATCGGCCAATTTTTCACCATTTTCGTAAACATGATGGCACTCGTTGCATTCCTCAATCTCAGCGGCTTCATTGTGATCATCGTGTCGAAAAACAGCCGGCGGCCGCCGCTGGACCTCAAAACTATCCCCCTCCACCACCACCATATCCTCCTGGGCGAACCCCGGTAAAATTAAAAGAAAAGGAATTATCGCTATAGCTAATATAACTGCAGATCGTCTTCCCATCCTTTTTCTCCTTTGAATCTTTGAAAGTATGCGCTCACTTAATAACTGGGTCAACCATAAAAGATAACTCTGAACGTTGAACCCAGAACCTTTAAACGATTACTATTTTTCCATCACCTCATATATTATATCGCCAATAAATTTAATCTCAAGGCCGAGACCGTAATGATGGTTAATGTCCTCCAGGCCACTGTGACAGTTGTGGCAGGGGGCAATCAAAATTTTGGCTCCCCGGGACTTTGCCGCGAACAATTGCTCGGCCTTGATACGGTTGCCATCCATGCGGGTATTTTTATAGGGCGGTCCGCAATTGATCACCCCACCGCCGGCCGCGCAGCAATAATTGTGCTCACGGTTGGGGTGCATCTCTATCAGCTCTTCACAGATAGCATTGATCACATTGCGGGACTTTTCCGCCAACCCACCCCCTCGAATGACGTTACACGGATCGTGGAGCGTAACCGGAGTCTCGATATTTTTTGGTAATCTTTATTTTATTTTCCCGCAGCAGCTCATCGTAAAAATCAATGGCATGGACGATGGGTATGGGGGGCATCCGCCACCCCAACCAGCGGTTGCCCATATCATACACCGACCGAAAAGCATGGCCGCATTCACCCATGACAATTCGCTTAACCCTCAGTCTGGCCGCTGTTTCAAAGTGGGCTCGTTTTATGCGCCCCATGATTTCATTGTCTCCGGTATACATGGCCATATCGCTGTTGTCCCAGCCGGGGGTTGCCGGCATGGTCCAATTCACCCCGGCCACGTCCATGATCACCGCCGCCTGATAAAGAAGCTGGGCCTGAAATTTGGGCTCGGGACCGATCACCGAGTACATGATATCGGCCCCTTCTTTTTCCAGGGGGATCCTCAGGGTGGGTATTTCAGCCTGGGCCTCCTCCTCCTGCCACTGGAGGGTATCTATCCACTCATCGTCTTTAACCCACATTTGATTCAGGGTGGCGGCATGACTGTGGGCCGTGTCTTGGATATAGAGAGGGGTGACACCCAGCAAATGGCAAATGCGCCGCACCGTCAGCATCAGGTAGGCAATGTCGATTCCGAAAGGACAATACATGGCGCAGCGCTTACAGCAATTGCATTCGGTGGAAGCAATTTCAGAAGCCCTTTTTATGAACTGGGCACTGACCTTGCCTTTCTTTTTAATCATTTCCCAGATGGTTTGTTTGACTTTGCCCACCGGGGAATAGGCGGGATCATTATCGTGGGAAAGGTAATAATGACAGCCTTCGGAACAAAGCCCGCAATGGATGCACGTATCCACATAAGCCTTTAAACGGGCACCGCTTTCACCTTTTAAAACTCTGTTGACGACCTTTTCAATCCGTTCCTCGGTAAGTTTTTCGGCACCGCGTTCCAGCCCCTCGTCCACGATTTTCTTTTCAACTTCTTGTGCAGCTTCAGCCATGGCTACTCTCCTGTTATAAAATAAATCTGTATATCTTGGTTAGCCGGTCGGCCGGTTAACCGGTTGAGCCCGTTAAAATAGGATAATTATCTAATTTTGTTTTTCCCCGGCCCACGGGCAAACGGGTCAACGGCCGTAACCGAATTCTACCAGTCCTGCGCATGCCGCACCCCTCCAAACTCCGATCCCATATAAGCCCTGGTCAACGGGGCCGTAATCATATGGCTCAACCGCGTAAACGGTATCGTCACGAGCATGATTTCGCCGGACAGGATATGAAGGATGACAAAAATTTTATATCCGAACCATTGGTAATAGGCCAGAAAGCCGGTTACAAACGGTGCAACCACAATCGCCAGTAATACAAAATCAGATACAGATGTGACGTACTGAACTTCCGGATTGGTCAGTCGCCGGATAAAGAAAAAGATACAGCCGGCAATAACGATCAGCGTCATTGCGTCCGCCAGGCCATCCGGCAGGGTCCACCAGCTCACATTCCAGGCTTCCTCGATTAAAATAACATGGGCCAGCAAAAACAGCGGGGTCACCAGCAGACAAATGTGAAAGGCAAAGGCCACGATTGTCATCCCCGGATGCCTGCGCATGTTTTCGGTGGCAAAGGGGGTGCTCCAGCGCAGAATGGAGCGTAGGCCATATTTTAAGCTCATATAGGAATAAATGAATCTTTCCTTGCGGTGAACCAGCACGAGCAGGCTGATAAGCCGGTACAGGCATCCGCCGATGAAAATAATAAAGGCACTCCAGGCCAACGGACCACTGATGAATTGATAAATTTCGAGCATGTTTCCCCCTTTTAACCCAGCATATCCGTCACAGACAGAACATGCCTTGAATAAGTGCCGTCCTTCAGTGTTCGCAGAAGCATTTTGTCTCCCGCGGGACTGAAAACAGGATCCCAGATTGCATCGCACTGGCCATCCCATCGGTGATCGTTTAAAGCGATGCCATATTTGCCGTCCTGCTGAAATTTCACTGCCACATATTTACTGTCGGTACTGAAGACCGGTTGGAAGACCATATCGAAGTCGTTGGCCCAGACAGCACCATCGACCGCCACGAACCAACGCCCACTATTTTTGGCCACCGCCGCGATTCTTTTACTGTCGGAGCTGAAAACCGCATCGGATACCATATCGTTGAAGGTGACCGACCAGGGCTGCCCGTCAACTGCAATCGTCCATTTGCCATATTTGGGTGCAACGATGGCAGCCAGTTTACTGCCGTCAGGGCTGAACATCAGATGCCAGATTTGCACCAAACGTCGATCCCAGATGGTCCGGCCGTCTTCAGCCACAGACCATTTGCCGTCTATCCGGACCGGGGCCGCCACCGAATGGCTGATGGGATGAAACACCGGCTCCCAGACGCAACCAAAGGTCTTGTCCCAGGGCGTGCCGTTAACTGCAATGGTGTAATCGTAGAGGTTCAGTCTGACTTCGGCTGCCAGCTTTTGGCCATCCGGGCTGATCGCCATATTCCAGACGTTGACAAATTTTGTATCCCAGGGGGTTCCGTCAATGGCTGCTGAATAGGCGCCTGCCTGAAATTTTTGAATTTCGCCTTCGCTGAAATCTGCGACCTGCACTGCAGCAGCCGTCCGGGTTCCGTCGGGACTGATGGTGGGGTTGGTCATATTGGAGAAGGTATCTTCCCAGGGCAGGTCATTGAGCGCCATGCCGTAAGCCATATCCTGCTGAACGGCAACAGCGATATTTTTTCCGTCCGGGCTGAACATCGTATTCCATACATAACCAAACTTGTTCTCCCAGGGCACACCGTCCACGGCCACCGTCCATTCCCCGGTCTCGGATACCAGCGCGGTGAGCCGTCCATCCGGCGCAAATCGCAGATACCATATTTTATCAAAAACGGCATCCCAGGGTTGGCCGTTGACGCAAACCGCGAACTCCCCCTCCGCCAGGTTGACGATGTTGGCAATTTTCTCCCCATCCGGACTCACATAGGGCTCTTCGATCCAGGTGAACCTGTCTTGCCCTTGCCCCATATCTGCAATATCTCTTTGGCCGAGGTTCCAATCCCACTGGCTTTTGTCATCCATTATATTGTCTCCCCTGTTATTGCATTCCAACAATCTTTATCTACAAATTGCATTTTTTGAAGTTTCAACAAGCAGCTACCCGATCAGAAAAGCGGCCATTTTCAGCAAATCATCAGCCTCCGGCGGTTTTTCGATGTAGGCTTCCGGCCTGGGAATCGGGCTATCCAGGCGCGCGTTGACCATATTCAAATAATGGGAAAATGTTTTCTGGGCCACGGCCGAAAGCATAATAACCGGAATGGCTTTAAGGGTTTGGTCTGTTTTAAGCTGTCGGTACATCTGAACGCCGCCTTCACCGGGCATCATGACATCCAGAATAATCAAATCCGGCGAAACCTCCCTGGCTTTGATCAGGCCTTCTTTTCCATCCCTGGTCACTACCGGTTTGTAGCCGCTGGTTTCAAGCAGGGTGGAGATAAAGATGCGCATATCCATTTCATCTTCTACAATGAGCACCGTCTTCTTATTCATTCTGAAATCACATCCCTTCCAGCTACTCTTTCGGCCGCCGCCGATAAGGGTCAGGCGACTTTGTCAGGATGATTGACACTGGCCACCGGGCAGGCCGAACGCAAAACGACCTGTTCCACGGTAGTGCCAAGGACCGCTTCCTCCGGATCAATCTCCCGGGTATGGTGGGCCATAACAATGAGGTCACCCATTTTCTCCCGGGCGTATTTCAGTATCTCGATATAGGGAACACCTTCGCGCACCTCGATGCCATAGTTGTCATAGCCATTCATTTTAGCGGCATAGCGCTTTTCCATTTTTTGTCGGGAGCCTTCAATCCGCTGCTCGATCTCTTCCTGCCCCAGCACCCGGCCGGAGGAGGAGGAGGCGATATCGCAGGCGTGGAAGATGTGCAGCTTGGCCCCGACTTCCTGGGCCAGTTTGGAGGCAAACATGAAGGCCGAATCGGCAGCTTTGGAAAAATCGGTTCCAAATACGATATTGGAAAACAGCTTCCAGCAGGTCGTACACGGTCGACTGATGATAACCACCGGGCAGCGGGCGGATTTGGCAACTTTTTGCATGGTGCTGCCGACCACATCCCGATAGCGGGTGGCAGCGACGTCTTCCTGCCGGGTATGGGCACCCATAATGATCAAATCAACATCTTTCTTGCGTGCTATTCTCAAAATTTCCCGGGATGGAATTCCAACGGCGGCTTCAATTTCAACACCCTCGGTGTCTTTCAACAGATCACCGTAGGTATTTTTCATCTCCTCTTTCACCCATTCGATATAATCCGGATCCGGTTGTTCCCTTTCACCGGTTCTCACATCGGTGACAAAAGGGCTGTACCCCCGGGTGGGGATGCCGAGCACATGAAAAATGGTGAGTTGGGCATCCCACTTCAATTCCAGATCAAAGGCCACTTTGGCTGCATTGTCGCATGTGGGTGACGCGGTTGTGGCAAAAAGGATTTTGTTAAACATGACTCACCTCCTAAGTTCGCATTGTTCAGGGATAACATGGAAACCGAGCTCCCAGGTAATTCCATCAATGAATTCAAACAGGGTGAAGACCGTATCAAATTCAAATATGTCTACCTGGTCCCCGAAAACCACGTGTTTCAGTCTTCCAAGCTTCAAGGGCATATCCAGCAGGCTGTTCAACGGCAACGATCTAATCTCAACGCTATCGCTTTTGTGTATCCCCCGAATAGAGCTGTAGATCTCCAGACGCTTTTCGGGAACTCCAATCATTTCAACTGTTTTAACAAATTCCAGATGATCGATGATGTCTGATTCACACCCCTGCCCCGGGCAGTTTTGATACTGTTCGATACAGGTGGGCAGAAACGCATTCAGCCTTCCAAGCAACTCGTATTTTTCAACCATCTCAAAGAAGCTTCTCAACGTGTACGGATCTTCAAGCCCGATTTGATAGCTGAGGTATTTAAGGACATCTGAATCCACAGCACCCTCTTTGTGATGGATGGCACCGTCTTTTTTTAGAGATAAAACAAACATTTTAGTTCTTTCAGACAAATGGTTGAATTAATGTTGCCTGGAAATGGGTGGCGTTGCACCCGTCAGCCTAACCCTTTGCAAGAGCATTTATCGTGCCAGATACTCGAATATCAATAGTTAGGAAAATATTAATAATAATTTTAGGGTCTTAAAAAATATTCGATACTGCGGTTGGATTTAAAACAGGTTTGATGTATGTTGCAGAATTGCAACATCGGTTTAGAATACAGCGGCAACGCATGAAAAATTATTTATATATTTTTCAATTAGATATGTATTATAAATATAAAAAAGAGGGTTGTACAAACTCCTTTTACATTGCTGCATCATATTGCAACATTTAGTTGCATTCGACAGCCTGCTCCGGTGGGACCACAATTTAAGTGTTGCTTTGATTTAGACAGCGAATGGGGTAGTCGTGTTTCGAACTGTTGGGCGGAGGCCCATTGGAAAGGAAATAAATCTTCTGTTTTTAATTACTTACGCGGATATATGGTATTTTTTTAATTTACGCCACAGGGTGGTGCGGTTGATGTTAAGGGCGTCGGCAGTTTTCCCTTTATTCCAGTTGTATTTTTGCAGCATATCCAAAATCAAGTTTTTTTCGCTGATCCCAACAGCACCAACCGGCAGGGCGGTTTCTTCAGCCGGCAGTGAGAGCGCAATCCCCTTTTGAAGCGCCAGGGGCAGGTGGTGACGCTCGATGATTTCTCCCTGGCAGACGATCAAAGCGTGCTCAATAATATTTTCCAGCTCCCTGACGTTGCCGGGAAAATCGTAATTCAACAAAACCTCCATGGCATCGTTGGAAAAGTTTTCCGCCCGGGAATCCCGGGTAACCCTCAAACGCTTTAGAATATGGGAAATCAAAAGCGGAATATCGCCCTGCCGATCCTTTAGCGGCGGCAGTTCCAGGCGCATCACATTCAAGCGGTAAAAAAGATCTTCGCGAAATCTTTTTTCCCGCACCAGCTGCCCCAGATTCTGGTTGGTTGCCGAAATAATACGCACATCCACTTTGGTGGTTTTTCTGCTGCCCAGGGGATAGAACTCCCTGTCCTCCAGCACCCGCAGCAGTTTGGCCTGCAGGGATAAAGGCAAATCTCCAATTTCATCCAGAAAAATGGTTCCCCGGTCGGCATCCTGAAACCGTCCCGGCTTATCATTGTCCGCCCCGGTAAAGGCCCCTTTGGCATAGCCGAACATTTCAGATTCCAGCAGGTTGTCGGGAAGGGCCGCGCAGTTGACCTTGACCAGCGGGTTTTGGGCACGCGAACTGGCCGTGTGGATGACTTTGGCAAGCACATCCTTACCGGTTCCGGTGGGGCCTTCAATTAGAATGGTGGCATCGCTGGCTGCCACCACGGGAATGATGTCAAAAATTTTCTGGATAGCCGGGTCCTTACCGACCATGTCATAAAAGGTATACCGCCCCTTTATTTCACTGTTAAACTGGTATTTTAACGATAAATCGGTAATGGTCGCCAGACCGCCGACAATGCGCCCGTCCTCATTTTTCAGGGCCATAAAATTGGCCCGCACCGGTATGACCTGTCCATCCCGGGTTCTGAGCTCTCCCTCCGAACTCGAGCGCGGCTGACCATCGGCAATGGTTTCGTTAAACAGCAACATGCCCGGGTTGGCGGAATCGCCAAAAACCGTGCTGCATGATTTACCCAGGACCCCCCCCCGGCTGAACCCCGTGATGGTCTCGGCCGTGTTGTTGAAAAAAGCGACATGCCCGCCGCGATCCACGGTTAGAACACCGATATCCAAATTGTCCAGGATCAGTTTTAGGCGGCGGTCATCGTGCCGCACGCGTTCCAGCAGATCTCTTAAGGCTGAATGGTCCTGGAAAATTTCAATACAACCCACAGGCAGGTTGTCCGGTCCATAGACCGGCGAAACAATCCGGGTGATATTACGGGTTTCATTGTCCTGACCGGTGACTTCGATATCCATACTGCCGGACTTACGGTTCTGTTCAACTGCTTCCAGGTAGGAACAGCTTCCGCTGCAAAGTGAATTCAGCAGCCGGCCGGTACAGTTTTGGCCCACAAGATCAGATGCCCTGTATCCGGTAATGACTTCCGCCGATTGATTCAGGGAAAGAATTTTCCGCTCGGACGACAGAACCATAACGCCCATGGAGAAAAAATCAAAAATATCGCCAAGCTGACTGTATTTGATGAGGGTGTCATTCATAGATAAAGGTGTTTGGTGTTTAGTGTTTGGTGTCTGGTGTCTGGTGTTCGGAATTTTCGATTGCCAAACACCAAACACGAAAAACCAAATACTCGCTCAATTTGGCTTATCAGTCGTTAGCAGCAGTTGCTATGATGCTTTATCCTGCAGTCCCCGAGGTAACCTGATCACAAAAGTAGATCCAGCTCCGACTTTTGATTCAGCAACAATTTCACCTTTGTGTTCATCGATGATTTTTTTGGTAATCATCAAACCGATACCGGTCCCCTCGGTCCCCTTGGTGCTGAAAAAACTTTGGAAAAGTTTATTTTTGACCTCCGCATTCATACCGCAGCCGGTATCCTTTACCTGGTACTCCACCCCCCAGCCGTGCTTTTTTAGTGCACGAATAGTCACCTTTTTCCCTTTTTTTCCAGCATCATCGATGCAGGCATCCAGCGCGTTGGTTACCAAATTGAGAAGACTGTGATGGATGAGATCCGGATCAAAATGACAGGGATCGATGCCCTTATCAAAGTGGGTATTCAACTCAATGCCTTGTTCTCTGGCCCGCGGACGCATCAGCGCAACAACCTCGCGCACCGGTTGAACGGGATCACTCTCTTGAAAATCAGGCCGGGTGTCCTTAGCATAGTTGAGAAGATCCAGCGACAAGTTGGTTATCTTGTCAACATTGCCTTTTATCATTTCCCAGCCCTGCAGCAGATACTTCTGCTCGCTCAACTCGATACCCTTTTCCAGCACAAAGGCCCCCCCCTTGAGTCCCCCGGTAATATTCTTAATGGCATGAGACAGCCCGGCCACGGTCTGCCCGATGGCGGCTAACCGCTCGGCCTCAACCAGCTTTTTGGTCTTATCCCGGACGAGTTGTTCCAGGTTGTGGGTGTAATCATTGAGCTTGCGGCGCATGGTGATGCGTTCATGGGCCCTTTTCAGGGCGATTTCCAGGACCTCATCGTTGATGGGTTTGGTCACAAAATCGGTGGCTTCATATTTAACGCTTTTAATGGCCAGATCCATATCACCGTGCCCGGTAATCATGATGACTTCCGTGTCAGGGCTGATCTGCTTTAGTTCGCGCAAAAGCTCAATGCCGTCCATTTCGGGCATCTTGATATCGGTCAGCACGATGGGGGGCCGCAGTTTTTCAAAAGTACGCAGGGCTTCAGTACCGGTGGCAGCCGTATGGACCTGATACCCCATATCCGCCAGCAAAATGCCTAATACCTTGCGAATACCTTCTTCATCATCGACTAACAGGATTGACTTATCCATCAGCCCTCTCTGGCGATTGGAAATTTGATAAGAAAGCCGGCACCTTTATTTTTGACGGAAATGGCCTGAATACTACCCTTGCAGTCTTTGATAATGCCGTAGCTGATGGAAAGCCCCAGTCCGGTGCCCTGGCCGACTTTTTTGGTGGTAAAAAAGGGCTCGAAAATCCGATCCAGCATCGACTCCGGAATTCCAGGCCCCGTATCTATTACCTCAACGATTATTACTTTATCATCGGAGCTGGTTCTCAGGGTAATTTTCTTTTCCCCGGTTGGCTGGGGTTGGGATTGCCATTTTTCATCGATGGCATCCCGGGCATTGATCAAAAGATTGATAAAAACCTGTTCCAGGCGATCGGGATCGGCCAGGACCAGGGGAAGATCGGGTGCCAGATCCCATACGATCTCTATCCCTCTGACTTTTAGTTGCTGTCCCAAAATTTCCAGCGCCTTTTCGAGGACGTTGTTAACCGAAACCTTTTCCAGGCTGACATCCGATTGGCGGCCAAATTGTCGCATATGGTTAATAATTTTAGTTGCGCGGTCGACATAAGAATCGATCTCGGTGGCCATGGCAGACATCACCTCATCTTCGATCTTCTCATTCTTGGCGATTTTGCGCATAAAAAAGCGACTGGCCGTCTTGATCACCGTAAGCGGCTGGTTGAGTTCATGGGCCACCCCGGTGGCCATCTCGCCCAGGGTCGCCATTTTACTGGCCTGGATTAATTGCTGTTCGGTCTCGAGTCGTTTGGTAATGTCGCTGGTGGTGACCAGCAGTGCTTTGCCGCCGAGATAATCGGAGGGCGAGATCCGAATATTTACAAAGAGGGGCTCGCCGTTGGCGCTATATTGCCGGGCCTGATTGATTTCGGCGGATGTCTTGATTAAATTTTCATAGCGATTTCGTTCTTCTTTTCGGAAGAGCTCCAGGAAAGAAGTTCGGATGATTGCTTCTTTATTATGCCCATAGACACCTTTGACACTGCCGTTACAGTCGAGGATCTCAAGGGTATCCATGTCGAGAACAAACACCGGGTTGGGAATGTTGTCGAAAATGGCGGAATATTTTTTCTCGGACTTTTCCAGCTCCTCTTCCAGCAGTTTGATATGGGTCACATCAAGGCTCATCTCCATGGCCGCAACGACTTCACCGCTGTCGTTTTTGATCGGAGCGGTATTGACAATCCAGTGGGTCGGCTTGCCATCCTTGCTCAATCCCCGCTCTTCGCTGAAATGCGGTTGGCCGTCCTCAAAAGTTCTTTCAACCGGGCAAATCTCGCATTTTTGTTTCCGTCCCTTATAGGCGTCATAGCAGTAATCGCCGGGTTGGGGTTTGAATTTATCACTGAACTCACGATTGTACCGGATCAGCCGGTAGTCGCGATCCTGGACGGTGATTATACAGGGAACGCGCTCAAACAGGGTCTGGTATTCGTTTCTTTGCTTGTTGAGCTCCTGCTGCTTTTCGCCGATCTTGGTGCTCATCTTGTTGATCGCCATGGACAACACGCCCATTTCATCTTCCTGATCAATTTCGATGCGGGAGTAGTATTCCCCATTGGCTATCAGCTTGGTCTCGTTCATTATGTTATTGATCGGGCGTTTTACGAATCGCAGAATAAAAAACAAAACAGCTGTGGATGTCAGTAAAAATATTATTACTGCAAATCCCAACAACCATTTTTGAAAAAGTAATATTTCCTTATCAGTTTCCTCAAGCGACACAACGACATCCAAAGCTCCCAGAACCAGCTTGCCCTCGGGGTGAACATGGCAGCTATTGGATGAACACCCGGGTTCGCTGTAAATCGGGCTCAGGATTCCCAGTCGCCGGTAACCCTGGGGCGAGGGAAAGATACGGGTCCTTTCAGTCAAACTCAGCTGCGCCAACGGCGGTTCGGAGCGATGACACACAAAGCAGGCCTCGTCTTTTATATTGGTGACCTGATCGACTTCCCCATGGAGGTTGGAAAATTTTATCTGGCCCTCTTTATTATAGATCCGAATGTTTTCGATGTTTTTCTCAGAGGCAACCTTGGTAATAATCCGGGTGATATCATCTCTCAAATTGTTCATCATGGCATAGTGGGTGCCGAGCTTAATCGAGGTGGTCAGGGTATCGGCACTCGCAACGATACCCTCCATTAGTTTTTTTTTCTGGTATTTGATATTAAAAAAGGCCCAGACGGAAACACACAGAAACAGGCTCAGGCCAACGAGAATGAGCAGTTTGGAAATCAGGCTGCGGCGAATTTTTTGAAAAAATTTCACCATGGCTATAGGACAGGAACGTGCAGGAGAAAAAGAGCGGTTCGCCGTTCCTTTGTTAGTCTCCCTGTAGAAGCATTGTTATTAAACGATTGAGTTCGGCGGCATCGGGAGGTTTTTCCATGTAGGCTTCAGGCTCCGGCAGCTGCTTGCCGCTCATGGGTCTCAACAATCTAATAGAATGAAAAAAGGTTTTCTTCGCAATGGCCGACACCATGATGATGGGCATTCGTCCGAGCCTTTCATCCTCTCTGAACTGCTGATAGGCACGCAAGCCGTCTTCGATTTTAGGCATCATGACGTCCAGGATCACCAACGCCGGATGGAATGCCCTGGCCTTTTCCAGGCCCTCCGCACCGTTGCCGGCCACGATCGGTTCAAAACCCATGGTTTCCACGACGGTCGAAAGATAGATCTGCATATCAGATTCGTCGTCCACCACCAAAATTTTCGGGTTTTCCATCACCTATACCTATCCCCCGACAGGTTATCGACAGCATTTGATTCAGCACCAAAGCTGTATAATATTGAACCAATTTCAAAATTTCTGCAAGGAGAAATCGGCAGGGTTATCAGGAGACCTTTTTAATGTACATCACTGGATAAGCTAACCGCCAGCCCGTAAAAGCCTAAACCAAAATGACAATTAAACCACGAAGAGCACGAAGAACACAAAGAAAATATAGTATCCACAACTTTAAGATTTCTTCGTGATCTTCGTGTCCTTCGTGGTGAAACAAGTTTTTTTTAAATGCCAAAAGTCCACACCTGAAACTCTAAAGGCGGCTTTCTTTCTGCAAATACTCAAAAAACAGCATCCCCACCATGGCCAGACATTCCATGTCTATAAATTTTTCGGTGCGTTTTTCAAACAGCACGCCGCATTGGGCCGGAAACTCGTCATCCTGATCGTTGAAAAGCAGCAACAGCGGTATCTTCGGCAGGGCATCAAATTGCATGCAAAAATCATAGGGAAATTTTTCATCGGGGGTGTATCCAGCCATCTTTTTCCCTGCTCTTTCCAGTTCTGAAACACGGCCGGAAAATGCCTCCGCAAGCGGCCGTGTCACCGTATTGGAAAAGGCCTGAACCAGAGGGGCGGCATCTTTAAAATCCTTAAAGGCCATCCAGTTGCCCCCCAACGGTTCGATCAACGGACACATCAGCAGGTATTTACACAATATAACACAGATGGACAGGTGGGGCTGTTTAGCCGGATGGATCCGTAATCGCTTTGGCAGAAACCCGGTAGGGCTTGCCAAAAAAAGGAATGATGACATCGTCACCGTCTGCCTTTACCCCGAGGGTATCGGCGATGAAAGGAAAATCGAGCCCGGCGATCTGGGCTAAATAATCCTCGTAGGTCTGTTTGAATACTTTTGATTTCTCGATTCATATCTTTTTATCCTTCATATGCCAGGGGTAAAATCCAAAGGATTGAACATGAACTCGAACATCGAAATTGAAAATTGTGCTTCGTCCACAATTTTCACCTTTTCCATTCGACGTTCATTTGGACGTTCGATGTTCGATGTTAATTCTTAGCCCGGAAGTCATTAGACTCTATTACTCCAACACTGCAAACGCCCTTACCGGAAAAGATCCCATGCCTTTGACCGGTGCCGGTACCGCAAAAAATTTAAAACCGCTTCCCGGCTCAGATGATCGGTTATTTTCGGTCCCGGCAACCCGGTATAGGTTATCATGCCATCTTCAATGGGGTGACTAAGATCAACTATTGTAACCATATGGCATCCTTTGCGTTTTCAATTCAAAGAAAATACCTGTTGTCCTTAACACTGTTTTGAATAAAATTTCAATGGGTTCGACTTGCCCTGACCGATCTGGATGAAGCAGCGGCATTTATCTCCCAGGACAACCCTATCCCTGATAGACAGGAAACTTCCGGCACAAGTCGGCAACTTCCTGTGACACCTTCTCAAGGGCATCACTTCTGTCTATAGATACCATGGCCGTATCCATCAATTCCACAATCCGGGCAACTTCCACCCCGCCCATACCCCGGGCAGTAACGCCCGGGCTGCCGATTCGAATTCCGCTGGTAACATCGGGCTTCTCGGGATCGCCCGGTATGACATTGCGATTGACGATAATTCCCACCGACTCCAGGGTTTTTTCAGCCACGTCCCCGGTTAAACCCTTTGATCTCAAATCGACCAGGACCAGGTGATTGTCAGTCCCGCCGGAGACGATACGATAGCCTTTGTCTTCAAATCCGGCGGCAAAGGCAGTGGCATTTTCCAGGGTCTTGATCTGCTCCTTTTTGAAACCGGATTCCATGGCCAGCTTGAAGCATACCGCTTTGGCTGCCAGCAGATTAAGAGACGGGGTTCCCTGGGCACCCGGAAAGATGGTTTTGCTGATTTTCCTGGCATACTCTTTTTTGCATAAAATCACTCCGCCCCGGCCCCCTTTCAAGGTTTTATAGGTCGTAAAGGTCACAAAATCCGCATGGGGAACCGGGCTGGGGATGACCCCGGCCGCCACCAGCCCGGCGATGTGGGCCATGTCGACCAGCAGATAGGCTGAAACGCTGTGGGCAACATCCGCCATTATTTGGTAATCAATCAGCCGGGGGTATGAACTGGCCCCCGCTATGATCATGTGGGGCTTAAAATCTTCGGCAACCCTGCGGACTTCTTCATAGTCGATCTGTTCAGTTCGGGCGTCTAATCCGTAGTGCCGAAATTCAAAACAGTGGCTGGTGACCGATGAGGGATCGCCGTGGGAGAGATGGCCGCCATGGGACAACTTCATCGAAAGGATTCTGTCGCCGACATCGAGGACCGAGAAGTAAACCGCCAGGTTGGCCGATACCCCGCTGTGGGGCTGAAGGTTGGCGTGATCGGCGCCGAACAAATGCCTGGCCCGTTTAATTGCCAGGCTTTCAAGTTCGTCGGCATAACATACAGCCGGCATGAAAGCGGTGACCCGGATAGCCTTCGGCCGCCTTGGTGCTGAATATAGATCCCTGGGCTTCCAGAATGGATCGGGGGGCATGATTCTCGGCTGCAATCAAATCCAGAGTGTTTTCGATTCTCGCTTCTTCCTGCTGGATAATTTGGGCAATTTCGGGGTCATCCTGCGCTAAATAGTGCATCGACATGATCTCCTATGGGAAAAGCAATTTAAATATTGCATCCATACCCTGGTTTTGTGGGAGCGGCTTTCCAGTCGCGATCTATTGATTCCTCGAAGCTGGAAAGCCGCTCCCACATGCCTAAGGCACAGCAAATAGTTGGTCCCGGGATCCTCATGTAAATGAAAGGAACCAACTAACAATGAATGATTCATATAATGGAGACAAGGGTTTGTAAATAAAAATGGGGTGGCAATCAATGCCACCCCATTAATGGAGGAGGGTGTAAGACAAAATAACCTGAAACGACTATATATTACCCATAAGGGAGTTATCCGTTATTTGTTATTGGTTAATTGGAACATCAACCGAATGCATGGCCTGATTTCACGCCCACCTTTTTGAGAATTACGGCTAACGGGCAAAACCCGGTAAGGGATGATTGAAGAAGGTTGACGCCTACAAATCCTGTAAAATAAAGCCAGTATGGGCTGTGAATCACGGAAAGAATTACACTGAAAACAATAACGCTGCCGGCAAAGGCTAAAACAACTCGATCTAGGTTCATTGGGGCCTCCTTTTGATTCTTCAAAAGCCGCGATTGCTGTTTCGCGGTAATTATTAATTTTTTTAAAAGAAAAGAGATTGTTTTTGTAGAATAGGAACCAGTAGATACAAATAGGTTACAAAAAAAATGAAATCCCAGTGTTCCATGGCTTTTTATTTCGCTAAAGCCTTTGATTTTCTCGATATGCCCGGAGGAGCAGGCTTACAATGTTTGAATTATGGCGGCCTCCGCCTTGTCCGACCCCGGGTCAATGATTAGGGTATTGACAGACGGTTTGAATCTACAAAATTTTTAAGTTGGTTAATAAGGAGACCCGTACCATGCAAACCAGGCCGACCCGATATATCCTCCTGCTATTTGTGATCTTAGTTGGTTTTATCCTGCCCTCCTGCCGTGCACAGCAGGATCAGAATATCACTGCCCTTTCGCCCAAGGAAGCTTCAAAATTGATTGAAACCCATACAGGAGATCCCGATTTTATCATCCTCGACATCAGAACGCCGGGAGAGTATCAAAGTGGACATCTTAAAGGTGCCACCATGATCGATTACTATTCAAAATCTTTTGTGGATGAAATAGGACGCCTGGACAAAGAAAAATCGTATTTGGTCTACTGCCGGAGTGGAAACCGATCTGCACATTCGATGGATCTCTTTACAAAACTGCAGTTCCAAAAAGTCTATCACCTGTCAGCGGGCATCAATAGCTGGATATCAGAAGGCCTGCCGCTGGTTAAGTAGATTCCCAGGACAAATTGCGTAAAAACCAGCTGGAGTGGCTCTTGAAAATCCCCATGGCCCACAGCCCCGGCAACCCACAAACCCATGAGATTCCAACTATCATGCGCCAATACCGCTCAGGCGGAGCGCCCTGGACCGTCATAATCGACCAAAAGGGAACGGTCGTTTACAACCACTCCCACTTTTTTCTATCCACTTATAAGATTCATCCAGCAATTTTCACTACAAGAGGTGGGAGCGGCATCTTGCCGCGATAAATAGCATTTTAAACCGAACCGGGTGCACCTTTGAAAATAAAGATCAATGGGTCATCCAGCTATGCTGGGAGGCGCGCCTTTAAAAACTAAAATAGATGTGTCATCAGGCTTTGCGTGGCAACGAAGCCATTGGACGCAAGATGCATCTTTGAGATAGCTTTTAGATTTTTTCAGGCCCGAAGGGTCTGACCACAATCAGCAACTGCGGCAGCAGGGTCAGGGCGGCCAGCAGGGCGATCAGCATGGCCAATCCGGTCAGCAGGCCGAAGTAAATGGTGGGAAGGAAGTTGGAAAAGGCCAGAATGGAAAACCCGATAATGATCGTCACCGATGTGTAGTACATGGCGTAACCGATACTGCCATGACAGTAATGCATGGTTTTTGTGTAATTCTGGCTGACTTTGAACTCATTTTTGAATCGATAGATATAGTGAATCGTGTTATCAACGGCAATTCCAATGCTGATGGCCGCGATGGTGATGGTCATCATATCCAGTGGAATATTCATCCAGCCCATGAACCCTAGAACAGCTCCGACAGCCAGCAAATTTGGCGCCAGGGCGATCAGGGCTATTTTAAAGGATTTAAAAAGAAGCAAAAACATGGCCAGCAACGCCAGAACAACAACTCCCAGGGTCAAAATCTGAGACTCGAACAGGCTCTGCAGCATATTGTTATAAAGCACCAGCAAACCCGCCAGATGGACATTCTCCTCCTTTAACCCCATCTTGTCGGTCAGATCATGACGGATTTTCTTGAGCAAGGCATCACGCTTCAAAGATTTTTCGGAATCCTTGACCCGCACGGTGAATCGCAGTTGATTGTGTTCCACCGATACATAGGGCGCCAGCACCAAAGCTTTGAACCGGCGCGGCAATTCACCGTAAAGCAGCGCAAGCTGGAAATTATCCAATGGTTTGCCGTGGTTTAACTTCTCGGCGATCTTCAGCATGGTTCCCAGAGATAAAACCTTACCGATCTCCGGAAGGCTTTCCAGATAGGCATGGATTTTTTTGGCCAATGCCATCCGGTCCGAAGTAAACCAGTATCTACCATCATCCTTTTTTTTATCAAATTCATCAAATTCGTCAAACTCGTCAAGCTCGCCGTCACCGGTGGCAACTTCCGCCGACCCCGGAGCCTGAGCTGAATCGTCAGTGGCATCAATTTCTACAATCACATCCAGGGGAGTGGTACCGCCCAGGTTCTGGTCGATTACTTTCATGCCCTGGTGGATCTCGGTGGTGGCTTTGAAATAATCGATAAAGCTGTTTTCAACGGCCAGCCGGGATATGCCGATCGCACTAAGGATAAAAAGCGCAACACTGATGGCCAGCACCGCCTTTCCGTGGTTTTGGGTTAATCCGGCCAGAGAAGCGGTCAATGAATATTTGAATTTCTTTCCGGCCTTGGGAGTCTTTTTAGCCACCAGCATTAAGCCGGCGGGAAAAAGCAGAAAGGTTACCATCAAAGAGACGCCAATGCCGGCGATCATCATCCAGCCGAAGGTTCTGACCGGCAGGATATCGCTGAACATCAAAGAACCAAAACCGGCAATGGTTGTCAGGGCGGCAAACAGGCAGGGGGTCACCATCAAACGGATGGTCTGAGCGATCAAATCCCGGTGCTCGGCCCGGGGATTGCTTAAGGCCAGGTCCCGGTAGCGCACAATCAAATGGATCGTAATCGCCATGGTGATGATCAGCTGTAAAGAAATGAAGTTTGAAGATATGACCGTCACCTGCCAGCCGAACATACCCAGAATCCCCATCATGGCGACCGCCGAAAAGGCGCAGCAAAGAATCGGCAATATGACCCAGCGCTTGCTCCTGAAAATAACGCCCAGGGCAACGATTAAAAAAATCAGAACCCCGAGCCCAAATATCTTCAGGTCATTTCGTATAAAACTGATGAGATCATCGGCGATCATGCTGATACCGCCCAGGAAGAGTTGTCCATTCTGACGGTGGTTGTCCATAATGGCACGGATTCTTGCTATATCCTGATGCCGAACATCTTTGCGTTCATCTCTGCTCTTTTTTAATTCGGTGGCAATTTGCTTGAACTCGGCAATTTCCGCCGGCAGCAGGGGGCTGGCGGTCTGTTTTGCCAAAATATCGTCACGGCGGGAAACTAGGTTGGTATAGGCAAAATCGGTCCAAAAATTAATCTGGAGGGCGGTGATTTTAAGATCAGGGCTGACCAGCAGGTTTCGGTATAGCGGGCTGTTTTGCAGCTCCACCCGGGCCAGTTTGCGGTCCACTGTTGGTGACTGGAGGGTTTGAAGGTGGTTGGCCAGCTCTTTGACCGGCACCGGTGGACTTTCCAGCAGCGGGACATCCAGAATGGTAACAACCGATGATACTGACGGCAACGCCGCTAATTCCTTTTTCAATCTTGCCAGATCAGCCAATGCCTCGTCTGAGAACAAATCGGATTTGGGCGCATAGGTCACCAACAAATAATCATAGCCCCCGTAACGGGATTTGATAATCCGTGAATATCGCAGGGCTTCATCAGACTCGAGGAGCAGGGTTTCGGCGGAGGCGTCCAGCTTGAAATCTTTGGCTTTATATCCCAGAAAAGCGATGGCTGCCAGAATGCAAAAGATGATGATTCCCGGACGGTTGAGAACCAGTTTGTCATAAAATCCTGTCAGAGGGAAATGGCTTTTGGTCATTGGGTCAGTTTGTAATCGGGGGTAGAGGTTTACACATAAGTACTATCCACTATCTCATAATTGAGATAGCTTCTAGCTGTCAGCAGGTTTTTCCATCTTACGCAGCAGATCATCAATCGTCCCGCTTTGCAGAAACGCGCTAAATTCAGCTTTTTGGCTTCTAATAATACTGGAACCCTGGATTTCCAGATCGTAGACCTTCCAGCCGTCAGCCGGTTTATAAAGCTTGTAGAGTATGGATATTTTGCGGCCTTTTGAGACGAGTTCCGTGGGGATGTGAACTTTTTTCTTAACCTGGGCGGGCGGCTCAAAAATGACCTTTTCATCAGTATAAAGCGATAGCATATCCAGATATGTTTTCTTTAAACGCGCAATATAAAGCTCGGTGAACTTCTCTTTTTTCTCCTGGGTCAGTTGGGACCAGCTCTTTTTGCCCAATGTCAGTTTAGCCATCAGCGCAAAGTCAAACATCGGCGTAACGATTTCATCGATCTCTTTTTTCTTGGCCTGCTGATCCAAATCTTTATTTTGCAATACCGCAAATACGGCATCCAGTTTGTGTTTGACGATTGCTTCGGCATCATGCGTATCGTCTGCCATTAGCGGCGGGCACAAGATAAGCAAACATAAGAATATATACAGGATTCGCATCATAAAAATTCGCCCTTGTGTTACCCGGGCTGTGTTACCCGGGCCTGGGTTTGTCATCATTTGAAATTATTATTTTATATCATAGAATCAAATGGTTGTTAAGTCAATTGGCAAAAACGATTACGGCTTGAATAAATACCAGGGCATTTTAAAATACCGTTAAAAATCATATAAAAATGCCCCTGATTTCCCCTCAAGTTTCGCCCCAATTTGCCGATAGAAATATTATCCATTTTGAGAAAGGTGACGGGTTGAATCGTTATATTCCCAACTCCCTCATGACGATTTCTTGTAAATTTAGTTAGATACACAAAACAACAATTTATAGATTGGATTTGGCATCGCTGTTTTTCTGTAAGTGATAGTATGGATATTGCAACTATTATAGGCTTGGTGGGCGGAACCGTCCTGGTTCTTCTGGCCATTGTTACGGGGGGAAGTGTTACCATCTTCCTCAACGTACCGGGTTTGCTCATTGTTGTCGGCGGAACCATCGCCACCTGTTTTATCAAGTTTACCATGGCCGATGTCATCAATTCAGTCAGCGTGGCCATGAAGGCCTTTCTGGTTAAAATCAACCCGCCCGAAGAAATCATGGAAAAAATGGTTTCCATCGCCAAAGTTGCCAAGGAGCGGGGCCTGATGGCGCTGGAAAATGAAGCGCCGGATGATGAGTTTGCGGCCAAAGCATTTCAGTTCCTGGCCGATGGCTTCGATGAAACCCAGATCAAGGAACTTCTGAAAAAAGATATCAACCATACGATTCAGCGTCACTCAACCGGACAAAAAGTGTTCAAGGGCATGGGGGCGTCGGCACCGGCTTTCGGTATGATCGGAACGCTAATCGGACTGGTGCAAATGCTGGCCAACATGGCCAACCCCCAGGATATCGGTCCGGCCATGGCAGTGGCCCTTTTGACAACCCTGTATGGAGCACTGCTCGCCAACCTGGTTTTTTTACCCCTCGCAGATAAACTTGCGTTGCGAAGTCAGCAGGAGCAAACCACCAAAAACCTGGTCCTCGACGGCGCGCTGGGTATTGCGCGCGGCCTGTCCGGGATGGTGTTCCAGGAAACACTTAAAATCCACCTGTCACCCAAAGATCGCCTGAAAGTCGTGCCCAAAGCCAAAGGTGCGGGGAGTGCGCAATGAGCGATGACATCTCCCCCATCGAAGAAGAAGTAGAAGAAGGTGCGCCGGCGTGGGTGGTAACCTTCGGGGATTTGATGAGTCTGCTGTTGTGCTTTTTCGTACTGCTGCTGTCATTTTCCGAAATGGACCGCAACCGGTATCGGGTGGTTTCCGGATCCGTAAAAAATGCCTTTGGAATTCAACGCAAAACGCCGATCTTCGAATCCCCGAAAGGCTCAAAAATGATTGCCAAAGAATTTGATCAGGCCATTGTTTTGACCAAAATCGAGGATATTATTAAACCGATCATCGATGAACTGGAACACGAAATGGAGGCAATCAAAGAACATGTTGAGGTAGAATCAACTGAGAATCAGGTCACCATCCGCATGATGGGTGAAGCCACCTTTGACACCGGCAGAGCCGACCTGAGATCAAACTTTATTCCCCTGCTGCTCAAAATTGGGGAGGTTCTGGCAAAAACCAGGGGGGAAATCATCATTGCCGGCCATACGGACAATGTTCCCCTGATCGGCGGCCCTTTTCGCTCCAACCTGGGGTTGTCCATGGCCCGGGCCGGGGCTGTCGCGGAATTTTTACTCCAAGGGAGTGCGATTGAACCGAAACGGTTATCTACCATGGGCTTTGGCGAGTATCGCCCCTTGACGACCAACGATACGGCCAAAGGCCGCCAGAAAAATCGCCGGGTTGAAATAATTTTGACTATGTAACCCGAATAGAGCGAAAACGCTCAATTCGGTGTTAATTGTTATTGGTTAATCGCTATTAGGCTTTTAACTAAATCCGTCTATAACCACCATGAAGCTTAGAAAATATCTTATACCTGCCATTTTCCTTAGTCTGGCGATATTTGCACTTCCCACCCGGGCCGATGTGGTGGTTTTAAAATCCGGCAAAAAATTTGACGTTGAAAAAGTGTGGCGCGAAAAGGATCAAGTTTGGATTATTTTCCACGGTATGCGAGCCAGCATTCCGCCAAACAAAATTGAACGCATAGAAAGCAGATCGAATGGAGACTCCGCTAACCCGGACCATAAAAAAGAAAAAAGCTCACATATAAAAAGCATGCCCCGGCCAACTCCCCGGGACATTCCCCGTCGGCAGCCCCAAAAGGCCTCACAGACGTCCTTACCGCCCCAAGCGGCCAAAATTAAAAAAGATCAAAGCCTGATTTTTGCGGATAAAAAGTTTGGTGATCTGCGATGGGGAACCAAACTTCTCGATATTAAAGGCCTGGAAAAAATACAGGATGCCGAGAGGCAGGACGGCGTGGTGGAATATCGGCGGGAAAAAGAAGATCTAAAATTCGGCCAGGCCACACTGTCATCGATCCATTATGCCTTCTGGCGGGACCAACTCTACATGCTGACCATCCGCACCCAGGGTCATTCAAACTACACAGCCCTGCGCCGTGAAGTGTTCCGGCAGTTCGGCAAAGGCCTGCGCACCGACCAGGCCTTCGAGCGGTATCTATGGACGGAGGCGCCCAACGATATGATGCTGCAATATTCAAAGGATGGTGAGCGGGGACTGCTGTGGCTCAGATCCGTCAAAATAGATCGACAGTACAAATTAGCGCGAGTCAGTGGCCATGCATCCTATCTTAAATGGATGAAATCCAGAAACTGAAACAATCTCTCCAAGATTTCTCAAAAAGCGTCCCATGAATTGAACCCGGAGCGTGAATCTCGTGGCTGCCTCCAGCCCGTAGGGCTTACGCCCCGGAGGGAAAGCCACTCCCACCGCTAATTTAAGCCACTTCTAAGTATCGATTGACAAAAGCCGCTTCATAATTAGTTTAATATTAAACCAATTAATGTTGAGGTAATTACAGTGGCCAAATCTCGATCCGACACCGGTGAAACCAGGGCGTTAAAAACTTATGTCAAGCTGATGCGCGCCGCCGAATCTATTACTGCGCGGGTGCACAAACATTTATCATCTGCCGGACTGACTGTCAGTCAATTCGGAGTGCTTGAAGCGATTTACCACCTGGGCCCCCTCTCCCAAAAGGAATTGGGCCGGAAAATATTGAGAAGCAGCGGCAATATCACCATGGTCATCGACAACCTGGAAAAACGCCGGCTTGTCAGACGCGAACGCGACACCTCGGATCGACGCATTTTCATCGTTCATCTGACGGTTGAGGGGCAAAAACTCATTTGCAAAATTTTTCCATCCCATGCGGCCTTGATCACCGAGGAATTGAGTGTTCTCAATGCAGCGGATCAAACGATTCTTGGAAACTTGTGCAAAAAAGTAGGTATGGGAGTATATACCCGGAGTTAATTGGTTTGATGGAATTGAATCCTTTACACTGAATGAACCATTCAACTAGACCAAGGAGGACAACCATGAAAGTTTTAATTGTTTTTTATTCTACCTATGGGCATATATATAAAATGGCGGATGCCGTCGCCGAGGGTGCGAAATCGGTTGCCGGCGCGGAAGTAGAACTTCGGCGGGTACCGGAAACCCTGCCGCCGGAGGTTCTTGAAAAAATGGGAGCGGTTGAGGCTCAAAAAGCATTCTCCCAGGTCCCGGTCTGCTCCGTTGAAGAGCTGGCCCAGGCCGATGCCGTTATTTTCGGCACCCCCACGCGCTTTGGCAATATGTGCGGTCAGATGCGCCAGTTTCTGGATGCCACCGGTTCGCTGTGGGCCGAAGGCGCCCTGGTGGGTAAAGTCGGCAGTGTTTTTACCAGCAGCGCCACCCAGCACGGCGGACAGGAGTCCACCATCCTGACCTTTCATGTCACGTTGCTTCATCACGGATTGGTGATCGTGGGCCTTCCCTACGCCTTCAAGGGGCAGATGCGGATTGACGAAATTACCGGCGGCTCCCCGTACGGCGCCTCAACAATTGCCGGCGGTGACGGCTCCCGCATGCCAAGCGAAAACGAACTGGCCGCCGCCCGGTTTCAGGGTAAGCATGTGGCTGAAGTTGCCGCTAAGTTGGCAAAATAAACCATCAATTGAAATCGACATGTTTTGGTTAAGGGACTGTTGGAGTCTCTGGAATGATGGCAACTAAAATCCCAAATTAAAGCACCAAATGACTAATCAATCTAAAATAGGAAAATTTCAATAACCAAAACTTGGCATTCACTCCCAAATATTTCAATTGCGTTAACTTAATGCTACGAATCCTCATATAGAGGCAAATTCATGAATAATCAATCACGAAAAGTTATCCAGATCATAGAACCCCAAACCGTCATGGAGGGTGCCGGTGTCAGGCTCAAGCGCAGTATTGCCACTGCCACCCTGGATCATCTCGACCCATTTTTGCTGTTTGATCATTTTGGATCCGAAAACCCTAAAGATTATATCAAGGGCTTTCCAATGCACCCCCACCGCGGAATTGAAACCGTCACCTACATGATTAACGGTCACGTCAATCACACCGACAGCATGGGAAATTCGGGCAGTATCCATTCGGGAGATATCCAATGGATGACAGCCGGCGGCGGCATCATGCACGAGGAAATGCCCCAGCCCGCTCAGGAAGAGATGGTCGGGTTCCAGCTGTGGGTGAATCTGCCGGCCCGGCTCAAAATGACCACCCCACGCTATCAGGACGTCACCGCCAATCAGATCCCGGAAATTAGCCGGGAAGACGGCGTGAAAATCCGGGTAATTGCCGGAAAGGTCGATGGGGTTCGGGGGGCAGTATCCGAAATTTATGCTGATCCGGTCTACCTGGACGTTTCCATCCCTGCCAATGGTTCCTTTTCCCACCCGGTGAAAAAAGGACACACGGTGTTTGCCTATGTATTCGAAGGCCGGGGTATTTTTGGAACAGGTGAAAAGGCTCAGGAAAAACCCGTGTCCCAACCAGGGCTTGTGGTTTTTGGCGATGGGGACTATATTCAGGCAGGTGCCGCCAGCGAACCGGGTCGATTTCTGCTGGTTTCGGGCAAACCCCTGGATGAACCCATCGCCAGATACGGGCCGTTTGTCATGAATACCCAGGAAGAAATCCAGCAGGCGCTCGAAGATCTGAGAAACGGCACCTTTGTCAGAAGCTGATGTCTTACCTGATTCTTGTATGAAAATTAATGCAAAATTCAGGTATAAACTTTTTTTACGGGGGTAAGAATGATGAAACCGGTTCTCACATTATCCATGGTGGTTTTACTTATTGCCGGATTGGCCGCCTGCGCCGGCGGCGACAAGGAATCACGGGCCATGGCGGTCCGTCAGCGTATTGGCCAATCATACGGCGTGCAGTATTTCAGCCAGATTGAACAGGTTCAATACACCTATAACGTGAAAAAAGGCGATACGCATGCCCGCCGCTTCTGGATCTGGGAGCCAAAGCTTGACAGGGTCACCTTTGACGCCCTGGATTACACAGATCCTATCACCTATTACCGCAAGGACCTGCAAACCGATCCTTCACATATGCTCAAGAGCATTGACGCCTGGTTTATCAACGATAACCACTGGTTTCTGTTTCCCTTTCACGTTGCCATGGACACCCAGACGACGGTGGAAGATGTCGGCCGAAAAAAACTGCCAATGGGCGATGGGGAAGCCACCTGTGTGGTGGTTACCTATCCGACCGCAGGGTGGTAACACGCCCGGTGATGTTTATGAACTCTTTCTGGATGATGATTTCAGACTGACACAATGGATTTATCGTCGCGGCGGATCGGAAGCACCCACAAGAATTGCTACCTGGGAAGATCACATGTTATCTGGGTCCGATGGTCTTCTCTTTGAATCATCAGGGGGACGATGGAAATTTTCGACTATGGTTTACCCAGGTAGGTGTGAAATTGGCCGGCGTGGATGGCTGGATGTTTATGGATTAAAAATTATTAAACATAATTTTTATAGGAATATGAAATGAACGAATACATCTGCTACTGCTTTGAGTACACCAGTCAGGATTTAGAAGATGATCTTAAACGAAACGGGCGTTCTCTAATCATGGAAAGAATTCAGTCTGAAAAGAAATTCGGCAACTGCCGGTGTACGGAAAAAAATCCCAAAGGCCGCTGATGCCTGGCAGACGTCCGCCGGGTTGTGGATAGAATTAGGCAACAGTTTAAGGTGATTGTTACAGATTCAGCCAACGGTTAATACCAATGAAAAAGGAAAAACAGCTTCCATTGTTATCACTTAGCGACTCCCTGCACTCCTTGCAGCAATACTTCAACAAAAACAGCGACCGGCTTCGATTCCTGGCCCTGCTGTCACCCACCTGACCCCGCTGAAGTAAAGTGGGTGCCCGGGCGGTGCTGAAATCCATCATAAAATCTTTTCCAGAAGCCGACATCAGTATCGCAATTGTTTGGATCAACAAACTTGCGGCCGATTCCATAAAAGCAGCCGAAACGGCCGCCGAAACGTTCAATGATCCCCGGATATGCCAGTTTTACGACCCGCAACAGCGCTCCGGCCAAGCGGTGGCCGACAGTCTCGGCTGGCACGGCAGGGTTGCCTGGGATACTTACCTTTTTTTTAACGTCGGCAGCAAATGGAATCAAAAGCCGCCCACCCCGGCCGACTGGATGCACCAGCTCACAGATCCATGGGCGCACCCCGAGCGCCTGCGTATCGGCGATGAATTGGTTCGGGAACTGGCTGCGAGTATGAAAGCACTGGTGGTTAAATAACCTGCGCAAAGGAGGAGCCTCAATGGCCAACTACGTCGGCGCCCTGGATCAGGGCACAACCAGCAACCGTTTCATCATTTTCGATCACAGCGGCAACATTGTCGGACTGGATCAAAAAGAGCACGAGCAGATCTTCCCCAAGCCCGGCTGGGTGGAGCATAACCCGGTAGAAATCTGGCAAAACACCCGGGACGTGATCCGGGGCGCCCTGGCAAACGCCGGTCTTTCCGGTTCCGATCTGGCAGCCGTCGGCATCACCAACCAGCGGGAAACCACCGTCTTATGGGATAAACATACCGGCACGCCGTACACCAATGCCGTTGTCTGGCAGTGTACGCGCACCGATGAAATTTGCAGGGATTTAATGCGCGCCAAGGGGCAAAACCGTTTTCGCGACAAAACCGGCCTGCCCATTGCCACCTATTTTTCGGGTCCCAAAATCAAATGGATCCTGGACAATGTGGCCCCGGCCCGCCAGGCAGCGGACAAGCGCGATGCCCTTTTCGGCACCATGGAAACCTGGATCATCTGGTGGCTCACCGGGGGGCCCGACGGGGGTTCCCATGTCACCGATGTCACCAATGCCAGCCGCACCATGCTGATGGATTTGCAAACCCTTCAATGGGACGAAGAGATTCTGCAAATCCTGGACATCCCCCCTCAGATACTACCCCGCATTGTGCCTTCCTCCGACGAGAACACCTGGGGTACCAGTTTAAAAGACGGGCCCCTGGGGGCTGCAATCCCGGTCTGCGGAGCCCTGGGGGATCAGCAGGCCGCCCTGGTCGGTCAAACCTGTTTTGATATGGGTGAAGCTAAAAACACCTACGGCACGGGGTGTTTTCTCCTGCTCAACACCGGCACCACCCCGACCGTCTCCCGCCAGGGCCTGCTCACCACCCTGGGCTATCAGATCAATGACCAGGCGCCGGTGTACTGCCTGGAAGGCTCCATCGCCATTACCGGCGCCCTGGTCCAGTGGCTGCGGGACAACCTTGGGCTAATATCCAGTGCACCGGAAATTGAAACCCTGGCCCAGACGGTTGAAGATAACGGCGGTGCTTATTTTGTACCGGCCTTTTCCGGTCTGTTTGCGCCCTACTGGCGCTCGGATGCCCGTGGCGCCATCGTCGGGCTCACCCGCTATGTCAACAAGGGGCACCTGGCCCGGGCCGTACTGGAAGCCAGCGCCTATCAAACCTGTGACATTGTCAACGCCATGAACAAAGATTCCGGCGTGCACCTGAGCCGGCTTAAAGTGGACGGCGGAATGGTGGCCAATGAAGTGTTGATGCAGTTTCAATCCGATATTTTGGATGTGCCGGTCATCCGCCCGAAAGTTTCGGAAACCACCGCCCTGGGGGCGGCCTATGCCGCCGGTCTGGCGGTGGGGTTCTGGTCGGGGACGGATGAGCTGCGACAAAACTGGGCCGAGGACAAGACCTGGCATCCAGCCATGGCCCAGCTGTGAGGGAAAAATATTACCGGGAATGGAAAAAAGCGGTGGATCGCACCTTCGATTGGGTCGAATAAGTTAATACGTTATTGATTGATTGGGTTGATTGGGTTAAAGATTAGGGGGCCATGGGAAAATCGCGGCAGGATGCCGCTCCCACAAAATTTAATCCGAACCGGTCCTTATCTGTGGAAGCGGCACCATGCCGCCCCAATCAAACCGGTCATTGTACGACAGCCCATCACGGGCAGAACCAACATGTTTCAGTTCTAAATAGTAATAATGGTAAGGTTCCTTTGCGGCTTTTACTACGACGGGTTTAATACGTCAGTTAGGCGGCATTTAAGGCTTTTTGAAGGGTTTGAATGCCGGATTCAACCGAATCGGCAATGGCAAAGGTGTCCTGAAAGCAATTGCCCTCGAAGATTTCCTTGACATAGCCATTCAAGGCACACAGGGCCACCCTGCCGCGTTTCTGATTTATCTGCTTGACGGCCTTCAAAATCACCCGCAGGGTCGGGGTCCTTAAATATTCGAGGGCTCCCAGATCAAACAGTATTCGCCGTTTATCACTTGCCATAATTTTTTTGATCGTTTTTTCAAGCTCCGGCGATAACTCAGCACCCATTCTGCCGTTTGATCGTGATACACACGATCCCGTTTTTTTCGTTCTGATTTATTTTCATGACAGCGCTCTTTCATTATCTTATTTGGGCATGAGCCGACCCTCCGGTACCCCAGAGGGTCGACTCTCCTTGGGTATCTTCTCCAATCAACAGATAAGGGTTCTGGGAGCCAGGAGATGCGGTTTTTACAAAAACTTAATGCCAATGATGCCAACGGTGATGTCTGCGCTTCCAGCTCTTATCATCGTCGTCATCCTCATCGTCATCCTCATCGTCGTCGTCATCATCATCGTCGTCGTGATAACGGCCCACGTAGTCAATACGAAACGAGTTCAAGAAAGCTCTGGTCCTGGACCAGGCCAACTTCGGGGCAGTATAGTTTAGGATCATTTTCACCATCGCAACCACCATCCTCTGCTTCCATTGGATTTGTGTCGTATATTTCGATACAACCCGACCATTCTCCTGCGGAACCTCTACATCCAACCCCAATGCCACGATTTCTCCCCTGTCAACAGCTTCCTGTTCCTCAGCTATCTCCTGAAAATACTTTGAGCCAAGCAGGGGGGTTCCCGTCATCATAAAGCCGGGCATCGCGCCATCAATCCCGGCTTCCCATGAACCTTTAGTGCTACTCTCCTCATCAGGGTCATAAGGGTCACCCGTACAAACATCATCTTCATCAAAGCCAGCGGGGCAGTCACGGGAAAATTCTCCAAAGTAGTAAACCGCGCTGGTCTTTTTACAGATAGCAAAGTAGTTTAAGGAAATTTCGATTGTCACCCACTCGGATTCTTCATCATCCCATTCGAAGGCGCGTTCCTCGACCACTCTGGTATTAATCCTGCGACCGTCCTCGAGCGTGATCAATTTTGTTTTATACAGAACGGTTTCCACCGATTTTTCACGATCGACTGGCATTCCTTCATCATCAAACGCACCTTCCGGCGTTTCAAGAACAACCTGGTAGCCGGGTTTGAGGATGAAAAAGGGATTGATGCCGATCGTCCGAAACCTGCAATCCTCTAATCGAAAATCCATGGTGAAAAAAGAATCATTCAGAGCATCCGAAAATACAGCCTGGACCTTTTCCTTCGCATAGGCCATCATCTTCTTCGGCGATTGCACCCGGTAATCCGATGCAAAGAGACATAACCAATACGAATCCTAAAACCAGAATTGCATACCTTGACCATGCTTTTGGAATGCATAACAACCTCCTTTCATTGCGGTTTGTGGACGCCCCAAAACTTAGGAAGTCCAAGTTAATATTGACTTCTTGAATATCAAAGATTTCTTACTGCAAGATTACGGGAAAATTATTAATTGGTAATGTCAGATGCGCTTCTAGTAAATGAAATTGACTGTATACCGATCGGTTTTTAACTCCCGATATAAATTAAAAAGAAGGAATTTTTTTAAGCTGAGCACGGCGCCCACCATCAGTTGATAATGGGTACCCTTTTTCAGATCGGCCAGCGATATGACCGCCAGATCGCTGAGTTCCGAAATATGCAGCCGGGCTGAATCGAAATCTTCAATATAGGTCGGCCGCAGTATTCCCCGGGAGCGTGTTATTTTATAAACTTTTTTTATGGGATCGAAACGCAGCTCATGAATAGCTGTTATGCCGGCCACTTGTTTGTCAAACCAGAAGTCAGTAACCTCATAAAGTCCGATTGAAATGGTAAACCGAATCGGCACACCGTTTAACACCGCCGCCTTCATTTCAGGGGTAAAATCACTGTCAATTTTCAAATCAACCAGGAGGAAATCTTCGGTATTTTTTATGACCAGATGGGTAATTTCAGCCTGGGGGGCAGACGCCCAACCTGTCACAGGATTAACGATTCCTAAAAGGAATAATACGGTATACCAGCCAATCCATTTGGAAGGTTTCATGAATTTAAGCTCTGAATCAAAAATGTTTTAGGCCTGGGACCGGGATTTTGTTGATTAAAACCCATCTCTAAATTGAGGTTTGCCATGAACCCCACCCGACTGAGCCTGTCGCAGACTGATTCACATTTTTTGAGATGGATCCGAGTGTGACCCCAATCATAAGGGAAAATACTTTATCAGAAGGTTACCTGAAGATTACAATTTGGTAATCTTGAAGCGGTTAATTGGGGGAAAGTATAGAAGAGGTGGGAGCGGCATCTTGCCGCGATAAATAGCATTTTAAACCGGATCGCAACAAGCTTTGGATGCGCTCCAGTTATGCCAATCAAAATGAAGCGGTTTTTACCATCAGGGCATAGCGGTGACCGGAGCCTATGATAGACAGTCGCGGACAGGCTATCAGCTTTGCTCCGTGCATAGCTGCAATTGAAGAGACCCGGGATAGGGTCATTGTCAGTTTCGGTTTTGATTTTCGCAGTCGGCGCAGGATGTTTTTGATTGAATGATAATCAAAAAAAGTCATGACAACATAGCGCCTGGCCACCCGCAATAGCTCTGCGAGTAAATCTTCCCTTTGGCTGTACGCCGGCAGGTGATGAGATAGTCTGATACATACCACAGCATCCACACTGTTATCTTGCAGCGGTATGTGAAAGGCGGATGCCGTCATCCATACCTGGGGTATTTGGAGTTTTTCCCTGGTCATCCCGTACAAAATCTGTCCCAGGCCGACATCTGCCTGAATCAACATATCCGTTGCATTTTCCAACTGGGGGCTGATGCGACCGCCGCCGCAGGGGATTTCCAGCATTGTGGCACAGCGCTTTTGTTGTCCCAACAGGCGCTGGAGAAGCTGATATTCCCGCCGGGTGCTTAAGCGCTTCAAAAGCTTGCGATCATATTTCAGATTGTAATTTCTGGCTTTCTCGAAATCCTCGTAGCGGTGTTCATAATTCGTTTTTGATATCTCTATGGCTTCATTTAAAACAGCTTCGTCGGTTTGATAAACGGCAAATTGAGGTATGCCCTCATGGATCGGATATACCCGTTTGCAATTTGTACAGGTGATATCATCTTGCTTAAATTGGAGTCCACTTCGGCAGGCCGGACATACGAGAATATTTTGGATTGGCTGTAAACTATTCATAAATTAGTGCTTTCTAAATATGACGCTTCACATAAAAGAGTGCCGTCAACGCAGTCTTAGATTTATCTGGGTTAGTAACGCATAGAAAAATACTTTTACCTTCAGGGTGTTTTTGATGCGCTTTTGCTTGCGACTCTCTGATTTGTAACGCCTGGTATCCTGGTAAAATTTTTCAATGGCTTCTTTTCCAAGGCCGTACTGAGCAAGATAGGGTCCACAGGTGCCTGGGCCCAAATGGCTTTCGATTTTTCTGACCAGTTTGTGGATGTCGAACCAGGCAATCCGTTGGCCTAAAATGGAGCTCGGGAATAGCCAACCACGGGCAAAATCAATATGGTAGTATTTTGCCTGGGGTTTGCCTGGGGCATCGATCAGGATATTTTTAGTACTTAAAGCACCGTGATAAACACCGCATCGATGCATATTGTAAACCAGTTGAAATAATGGTCCAAAATCGCTGTTTTGATCATTTATCGACTCTGAAGACAAAAAAGTATCCAATGATAGGGTGTTTGGAATTTGCCGGGTGCAAAGTACCTCATAAAAACCATACTCCTTGCAATAACCATGGGTCCAAAAAAGCGGTATCGTGCAGGCAATCCCGCAGTTGGCCAGATGTTTAAGAATCCTGTACTCGCGTTGAGCCCTGAAATTTAGTAATCTTGCGCGTATGAAATTTGCAACGCCCCGGCGGTAATACATCTTCATAACAGCCGTAGTTCCGTCTTCTAAGTGCTCGGTGCCGATTAAGCATTTTGCCTCGGCCTTGATAATCTGGTCAGTATCTATATTATCTGGCCAGCCGGAACTTTCCGCTCCTGCCGGCAGTTTCATTTTCGGTTTCATGGTTTATCAACGGACGCTAGCTAAATCAAATTGTTATCAAAGATCGGCACCATTATACATGCGCTTGTTTATTATTCCAATCAATTTTGTAAACCGTTGCGGGAGGAAACAGGTAGCGAGTGCTATAGCGTCTGGTCAGTTCCCAAATTTTGCTGGTGCTGGCTGCGAGATATGAAAAACCATGCTCCCAGTATACCGATTATCATTCCGGCAACGACATCCGAAGGAAAATGGGCACTCACGAACACCCGGGAAATGCCAATTAGGAAAGCATAAATCAGAGGCAAAAAGCGGAATCGGGCATATTGGGTCTGTTTCAGCAAATAATATAAAAACACACCGGATACAAAGGCATCCGCCGAATGACCCGAGGGAAAGGAATTGTAGTTGCCGGACATCCCAAAAAAAGTGAATCCCGAGCCGTGACCGGGCCGGATGCGGCCAAAGAAAATCTTTAGTAGTCTGACCACTACCAGTGAAAAAACAAGCTGAGCTTTAAGATATGCCAGGCCGATATGGATGAATTTCCGGTTCTTCCGAATGAGTGCATAAACCCATAAACCGGCAAAAATAGCATAGAAAAGATATAACCCCCATTTTGTGACCAGTTTGGAAAAGTTGTAATAATCCGGCTCTACCAGGTCCCGCGCAGCCAGCCAGAGCGATTCGTCAAAAGGGAAAAGGATGGGGATACTCACCAATGCAAGGAGGATAAAGATTGCATTTTTCCATTTCCCCCAATTTTTGTTTTCATTCTGCATCACCGTTACCTCTCAAAAAGGATTGGAAATGTCAAATCAGGTGGGGTCAAATGTGACCAAAGGGTATTGTGAAGAAAATGGCTGAGGCTTCAAATTAGGATTCCTGAGCAAAGCTCACGGTAAATATGCTTCCCATGCCCACGGAGCTGTCTACCTTAATTTTGCCTTGCATGGATTTCGCGAAGGCCATGGCCAGGCTGAGACCTAACCCGACTCCGCCCTGGGACCGGCTTCGATCGCAGCGGTAAAAGCGCTTAAAAATATGGGGGAGATCATTTTCGGAGATACCAATTCCTGAATCTTCAACGGTGATCTGGATCTGCCCATTTTGTGCCACAGCAGATACGGTAACCGTTCCCTGTTCAGGCGTATATTTAATGGCATTTTCCAGGATATTCGTCACTACCCGTTGCATCTTTCTAATATCTCCACAAAAAAACATGGTTTCAGGCAGATTGACCGCCAAATCTATCTGTTTTTTGTCTGCAACTGGACGGAAAAGCTCACAGGCTTCGGTTATTAATAATACCAGATCAAATTCTGTAACTTTTGCACCATTGACACCCGCTTCGGCCTCCGTGATGTCCAGCATGGTGTTGATCATTTCAATCAGGCTGTCGCATTCTTCAATGGTGCTGACAGCCATCTCCCTGTAGGCGCCAGTCGGTTTATCACTGACCAATGTCATTTCAGCGATGCCGCGGATTCGTGCCAGCGGACTCCTGAGATCATGGGCAATGTTGTCGTTAATCTCTTTCATCGATCGCAACAATATCTGAATGCGATCCAGCATTTTGTTAAAGGCGGTGCCCAGTTTTTCGATTTCCTCGAACCGGCCCTTTACCTCAACCCGCCGGTCATAAGATCCCTCGGTATATATCTTCAGCGGTTTGGGTGACCTCCGCCATATCGGTCAGCGCTCGCTTTGCCAGATACCATCCGATAAAAGCCGCCGCCATTATCAAAAACCCGGTCAGGATAGTAAACAGGTTGCGGAAAATTTCCATGTATTCATCGGCTTCTTCAAGGGATTCGCCAATTTGAAGGATGATATCGGATCCGATGACGGCCGTGACCATGCGCGCCTTGTCATCACTGTCGGCAAGGGTGATGGTCTGAAAAACATGATTGATATCATTGCTCTTTAACGCTAATACAACATCGGTTTTGTCAACCGGGCCCCAGGCTGACATATCCGAGACGGCCAATACGTTGCCGTTAAAATCGGTAATACGATAAAATTCTTCCGCGGGATCCTCCGGTTTTGAGTCTTGAATCAGCCTTTTTTTAAGACCCTCCAAACCCGACCTGGCCAGATATTCAGAATAGTATTCGATTTCATTTTCCAGCAAGTCTTCATCCGTCCGTTCCATGGTCATCACATAAATCTGGTAGTAAAGAACCCCAAAGCTGATAATTGCCAGCATGGTGAAAGCCAGGGTGTACAGAATCGTCAGGCGAAATAAAAGGGAGTTTCCCAGACTTTTAATTTTCTTTAAGGACATAACCAACCCCTCGAACCGTATGAATCAACTTGGTGTCAAATTCTTTGTCAATTTTATCCCGCAGGTAGCATATGCGGGCTTCGACAACATTGGTCTGGGGGTTAAAGTTGTAATCCCAGACATGTTCCATAATCATGGTTTTTGAAACGACTCGACCGTTGTTGCGCATGAGGTATTCAAGCAGGGAGAACTCGAGCGGTTGCAGGTCTATCTCCCGGCCGGCCCGGAAAACTTTGCGAGAGTGCAGGTTTAGCGTCAAATCGGCAACCGTGAACTCAGCGGTTGAGCTGCTCCGGGATGATCGTCGCATCAAGGCTTGAACCCGGGCCAAAAGCTCGGTAAAGGCAAACGGTTTGATCAGGTAATCGTCGCCGCCGGTCTGTAAACCTTCTACGCGCTCGTCCACAGAGCGTTTGGCGCTTATGATGAGCACCGGGGTGTCAATATCACGATCTCGCATTTCTTTAATAATGGTCAGCCCATCGACGGTGGGCAGCATCAAATCGATAACGGCCAGATCATACGGTTCGGTCAGGGCAAGGTGCAAGCCGTCCTCACCATCAACAACATGGTCCACGGCAAAACCGGCCTCTTTCAGACCGGTTTTGACAAACAAAGCGATCTTTTTGTCGTCTTCTACCAATAGTATTCGCATGGCATAAATTAAATCACAAAAAAATAATGATACGGTTATTCTTAGATGACCATTCGGCAATCTAAGCACATAAATCCGCCCTGAACACTTATTCGACGCTGTTTGCTACCTGGATTTTGCACGAGTCGGAGCCATATGAAGGCACTTAAGGGTGAGGCTATAGTGCACTATGCCGATCCCTCTCATTTATTTTCATGATGCAAGATTCAGGTGCTAAAATTCAAGAGCTACCTGGAACTGGAGCATATTTTGTGAATCAGCGGCTTCGCTGTCTTTTTCCTTTTCAAATTTTGAAAACCGGTATTCAAAGGAGAAAACAGCATCCTCTAAAAATGATATATCAACATCGTCGATAAAAGAGTAGTTGAATCCGGCAACGAACCGGTAATCAAGAACTTCGTCCTGATCTTCCGGGTTATCATCATCGAAATCCGCATAGCGTGCAGCCAACTGCAACGAATCCAGCACATCAAATGCAAGCCCGACAACCGCCGTGCTCTCCAGGTTTTCCTCGCCGTTTTCTCCGTTCTCCCGCTGCAGGGCGGTTATATATTCGGTGTCCAGGATAAACTTCCAGAAATTCAAGGTGAACGCTCCACCGATAGTTTCATTGCGTCTGCCGTCACCGGGTTCGCTGTTGTAAAAAGCGCTCACGGTGAGTATGTCTCCTACAGGCGCAAGGGTGACATTGGCGATATAAGAACCAAAGCGATCTTCTTTATGGTGGTCAGGGTTGTACTCATGGGTATCAAAATCGTTAAGGTTATCCACGATGCTCGCATCTTCATAGATTGAAAATGAGATGTCCAGCCCGTAAAAATCCGGGGCAAAACCAAGGGTGGCGCCAAATTCGTCGATCTCGTATAAATCTTCGGCAAGGGTGCCTTCAATCAGGTGGTCTTCGAAAACACCGAACGGCATCACCGTTTTACCGCCGATAAAATACATCGGTACCCATGGTGCTTTCAAAGTAGCAGTGGCTTCGTCCAGTGTGAGTCGTTCAGAGCCATCGTTTCTGCCAATATCTTCAAACTCCAGCACAACTATGGCCTTGCTCCACTCGTTAATAATAAGGCTGAGGCCGAATGCCAGTGAACTGATAAACAAATCAGAACTGCTGCCGCTGTTATTGTCATCTATATCTTTCACGTCAAGATATTCATAGTTAGTTTCGATAGCGCCAAACAGCCTGATCTTTTCTGCGGACGCTTGCTCAATGCCTGGCCTTTCCTCGCCTTCCTTTTCCTCCTCCTCTTTTTTTTCTTCTATTTCTTCCATCTTTTTTAAATGTTGTTTGATATCATGATCGGCTCCTTTATCTTCAGCCTTAGCCGAATAAATAAGCACCAGGATCAAAAAAAGCACAACTGAAAACACAACCCATCTGTTCGCCATTTTTTGTAATTTCAGGAATTTAGTTGGATTTTCCAGTAAAATGCCATCACAAAATTCAAACCATATACAACTTAAACGGCAACCGAATTGTGATCCAGCTAACGAACGGCTCACAGCCTACGCCAGGCACATACTCTTAAATTTTTTGGATCTCATTTACTTATCGGTCATATCATTTGTATCGAAAATTATTTATTT
The DNA here is from genome assembly GCA_963766255.1 of uncultured delta proteobacterium. Lineage (GTDB taxonomy): Bacteria > Desulfobacterota > Desulfobacteria > Desulfobacterales > JAFDCJ01 > JAFDCJ01. Next base: position 67,233 of record CAVXZZ010000019.1, on the reverse strand, counting down.
TTGCCACAGAATAATTACCTGAAGCCTACACAAGCATTTTTAGAATAAGGTAATTTATCAGATCCAAATTATGTTAACCTTACCAAAAGATTATCATTTGATAATCTTGGAAAAATGTATAGGATGGTATGTGTTATCATATTGCCCTTACCATTTAAACCGAGCCCTATCGAAGCCGGATGACAAAAGGAACGCATAATTTGCGAAAAACCATTTTTGCGTTGATTGGCGGAAGTAAAAATGGCTGAAAGCTCAAAGCCTGACTTTCAGAATATCAGCTTTGAGCTTTGAGCTATTTACTATCAGCTTTGAGCTATGAGCTAATTCGAGGTAACTTCTGAAAGGCGGTTAAAATGTTACAGCTTAAATTCTTCATGAACCTACCCAACGGAAAACCGTGAAAGCATTTTAAAAAAATGATCCCCGGGCTGGGAAACAAATATGATGAATCAATTGGTAAGAATTAAAGGCCACCTTAATGCCTGGATACATGGCCTGGCCGGGGACGGCGAGCTTCCCTCGGATCCGCAAGATCTGCGTCTGCGCAAAGCGGTTCTGATCCTGCTGTCGGCTACCTGCACGATTTTGGGCGTATTCTGGGGAATTACCTATTTTTCCCTGGGACGTCCCCTGGCAGGCAGCCTGCCCCTGGGTTATTCTGCCATGTCAGCCGGCAGCCTCGTTTACTACCTGGTGTCAAAGCGCTACAAATTCTTTTGCCGCAGCCAGCTGTTTTTGATCCTGATTTTACCTTTTGTTCTTCAATGGAGCCTGGGGGGGTTTGCCGCGTCCGGTTCGGTAATTATCTGGTCTATTCTGGCGCCCATCGGTGCCCTGATGTTTGCCGGAACCACCCCGGCAATTCCGTGGTTTTGGGCCTATCTACTGCTCATGGCCCTTTCAGGATTTCTTGATGGGCGGGAACTATCACAGCCGGCCCTGCCGCCTTTGATTGTCATCATCTCTTTTGTGATGAACATCGGGGCCGTTTCAGCCATCGTCTTTTTTCTCCTCAAATTTTTCGTTCGCGCCCGGGAGCAGGCCATGGCTGAATTGGGCCGGGAGCATCGCAAGGTGCGCCAGTCCCTATCATTGGCCATGGAAGTCCAGCAAAACCTGCTGCCCAGAAGCACCCCGTCCGTCAAAGGGTTGGACATTGCCGGGAAAAGCGTTTACTGCGACGAAACGGGTGGCGATTATTATGATTTTCTAAACCTCCCAGGACCGGAGACCGACGCCGTCCGTGTCGTGGTGGGAGATGTCTCGGATCACGGGATCCCATCGGCGTTGCTGATGGCCACTGCCCGCGCATTTATCCGGCAGCGCTCCTCGCAGTCGGGCAGTATCGCGGAAATTGTCACCGATACCAACCGGCAACTGGCCGCAGATGTGCAGGATTCCGGCCGCTTCATGACCTTATTTTATGCCGATATCGACCGGCAAAACAATCACATGCACTGGCTGAATGCCGGTCATGAACCCGCGATTATTTTTAATCCCGATTCGGACAGCTTTGAGGAATTGCACGGCAGTGGCAACCTGCCGCTGGGGATTTCAGATGATGCTGACTATAAACAAGCCCAACGGGCCATTGCCCCCGGCCAGGTCATTGTCATTGCCACGGACGGCATCCGGGAAGCCCAAAATCGCTATGGCGACATGTTCGGCCTGGAGGCTTTTCAGAAAGTCATTCGCCAAAACGCGGCGGCCGGCGCCACCGAAATTTTGAAGGCCGTTTTCACCGCAGTGGATCTATTCCAGTACGGCAATAAGATTGAAGATGACATGACCCTCATGGTTGTCAAAGTGGTTGATAAGACATAGATTATCAAAACCAATCTGATGAAGGGGGTGGTTGTCATTCGCTATGCAGAACACATTTTGGGCAATCCCATGAAAAAGAGCAAAAAAATTAGGTGCCTGGCGGCGGGTGCGTGGCTTCTCAGCTTCCTGGTGGTCTCGATCGGGGGCTGTTCCCCCCTAGCAAACAGGACGCAGCCGAGCAGGTTATCTTGCTGCACGGATTGGGACGCCATGGCAGCGCCATGTTCTTGCTGCAAAAACGCCTCCGCGATGCAGGGTATGAGGCCCACAGCATTGAGTATGCCTCGCTTAAAGAACAGCCTGACATCATCCTTGAAAAGGTGGGTGAACAAATAGAACGCTACTGCAGCAACGACAGCCGTCCGGTCCACTTTGTGGGGCATTCTTTGGGAGGGCTGATCGTACGGGCATATCTGGACCAAAAGCCTTCGATAAATCTCGGCCGGGTGGTGCTGCTGGGAACACCCAGTCAGGGCAGCGAATTGGTTGACATTTATGGTGACAGCTGGCTATTTAAAATTATGGGGCCCACGGCACGACTGCTCGGAACCGATGAAGACAGTTTTCCGAACCGCATCGGACCCCCCTATTATCCATTGGGTATTATCGCCGGCACATCCAGTTTCACCCTAACGGACGGCCATCTGCCGGGAGCCGACGATGGCGTGGTATCGGTGAAAAGTACCAAAATAGATGGAATGACGGATTTTATGCTGGTGGATACCAGTCATTCAATGATGCGCTATAACGAGACAGTGGCCCGCGAGACGATCCATTTCCTGAAAGAGGGACATTTCTCGCAACCACACGCAGAGTCACATCCCTAAAGATAAATTACACACATCGCGGATGGATGCGGGCCCACCTAAATTATCCGGAAAGCAGGAGGGTAATGCCAAATGAAAATCTCTAAATTTTTCCTGTTCCTGATTCTTTTGATTCTGCCGGCGTCCTGTGCCACCGTGCGGGAGGGCTATCCGGATCCCGAAAACAGTTTTGCGTCAAAGCCCGGTGCATCGGGTCCCCTGGCCGATCTTGAATCCGTATTCGCCAAGCAGCACGGTTCTAAAAAATCCGGTTTCCTGCTGCTTGAAAACAATGCCGACTCCCTCAAATGGCGCCTGGCCCTCATCGATGAAGCCCGGCATTCCCTGGATGTCCAATATTATCTCTGGTATGGAGATGACAGCGGCGATCTCGTTTTAAAACGGTGCCTGGATGCCGCCAACCGCGGTGTCCGTGTCCGGTTAATTGCCGACGGGCTGATTTTGGTCGGAGAGGGTGAAACCATTGCCGCCATCGACACCCATCCCAACATTGACGTCCGCATATTCAATCCCTTTGAGCAGCAGCGCGTCAACCGCAGTTTGAAGACGTACCAGACCCTGGAGCGGTTTAACTATCGCATGCACAACAAGCTCATCGTGGCCGACAACCACATCACCATCCTGGGCGGTCGCAATCTCGGGAACGAATATTTCGGATTGAACCATAAGTTTAATTTCCTGGATCTTGACGTGCTTGGTCTGGGCCCGGTGGCACGTCAGATGTCCAAAATATTTGATCATTTCTGGAATAGCACCCTGATGGTTCCTGGCTATGCCTATGCCGGGAAAGTGCCGGCAGGCTATTTGCAGAAGCAGGAGCAGGCCCTGCTCCGGTCCCTCGAGCAATCGAAGCTGCTGCAAAACTATCCCCTTGAAAGACAAACCTGGGCAGATTTGCTGCAATCCCTGCCCGACCGGCTCAAGATCGGCACCAGCAGCAAAATTTACGATAAATTGGAGACTGATGCTATTTCCCAGCGCATGGCCACCGAACTGCCGGAATTCAGTAAAACCGCCCGAAAAGAGCTTTTGATCGTCAATGCCTACCTGATTCCGGATGAAAGCATGCTGGAAGAGGCAGGTGAAATGGTGCAACGGGGTGCCAAATTGCGGATCATCACCAACTCCCTTTCTTCCCAGGATGTTCCGGCGGTCAACAGCCACTACGGGCCCTACCGCAAGCGTATATTGGAAGCGGGGATTGATCTGTACGAACTGCGCCATGACGCCGCCATCAAATCAGAGGTTGACACGCCGCCGGTGGTATCCGGATTTGTGGGCCTGCATTCCAAGGCCTCGACGGTGGATCGAACCCGGGCCTATATCGGCTCATTCAATCTGGATCCGCGCTCCCGCAACATTAACACCGAAATGGGGATATTAATAGACAGTCCCGAACTGGCCGAGGAGCTGGCCCAAAAAATAGAATATCTAATGCAGCCGGAAAATAGCTGGCGGGTGATGCTGGATGAAAAGGGTAACGTAATCTGGGTGTCCGGTGACACCATCCTGGGAAGACAACCGGCCCAGAGTTTCTGGCAGCGGGTTCAGGATGTGTTTTTTAAATTCTTTCCCAAGGAATACTATTAAGTTTCCTTAATTTTTGAAATCCCGGGAATCAGCGTTGTGGTGCTGTTGACCCCGGGCAGCTGACGGACTTTTTCGTGCACGAACTGGGAGATGATCTCGGCATCCGAGGTAAGCAGATCACGGGTCAGCTCCACTTTTACGAGAATATCGACATCGCCGTGGACCGAGTGGATTTCGCGGACCGGCTCCAGTTCGTAAATTTTCTCCATTAGTTTAATCTCTTTTTTGGCCTGTACGTTCATCAGGATGAAAACGGTAATGCCGCGTTTCATCTCAGGATATTCGCAGTCTTTTAGCTCATCCATTTTTTTACCAAATGCCTCCATGTCATTTTGAATAAGTTTACCGATCCCGATGCCGTAGCGGCGCTTGCGTCCCTCCTTCCACTGGTGAAGGGTAATATAGGCATACAGATCGGCAATGGTCCGCTCGGGAAAGGAATCCCCCAGACGCCCTTTTTTGATGATGTTGCAAAGGGGGCGGTAAATGGTTTTATACCAGTCCTGCGCTGCGTCTTCAAAAGCAACGGTTTTCTTCCCTGCCTGCTGTAGAAAATCCCGGTGCTCTGAAATTTGATCCAGCAGATGGGCATACTGACTGACCTCGGTCACATTAATTTCAACGGGCAGCTTGGTGCGATCGGCAAATTCCGCGCGTTCGCGGTACAGAATACTTTGCAGGGAGTTATCGGTGGGGACCAGTTCGACAATGTGGGCCAGGATCTCATCCTGGCCGAGCTCTTTGGCCGCCGCTATGCGATGATTGCCGTCCAGGACATAAAACTCGTTTTTGATCTGGTAAAGTTTGACCGGCCCGAGATTGCGGCCCTGCCGCATGGCATCCCTGATCCATCGCAACCGCTCCGAGGATGCGCGCTGTCTTAACCTGAACTGGCTGTCAAAATCGTTGTAGCGGCCGACGCTGCCCGTAATTCTATCCAGGGCCACAGATCGGGTTCCCCGATCATGGGAATCATAGGCTGCTTCCGCTTTCTGCTGCTCTTTAAAGCTCTTGGCTTTAGAATTTTCATCGACCGGGGAGTCAGTAGGACCCCGCCGGTTAAGCATTGAGCGGATTTTCGATTTCCAGGAGGTTATACCCATATGTGTTCACCACTTTGGTCTTGCCGACCCCCGTTACCCGATCGGCAGAATCGTCAAATGTCCTGTGGATGTGACCGTGGATAAAATACCGCGGTTGATATTTATTAATCAGCCGATGAAAGCACTCAAACCCCCTGTGACAGGGATCTTCCGCATCGTGAATATGCCGGGGCGGGGCGTGGGTGACGACCACGTCGATCCCGCCCCGCCACCAGAGTTTGGGGCCCAGCCGGCGAATGATGGATCGCATCTGACCCTCGGTGTACTGGAAGGGCCCCCCATTGTACCAATGCGAACCTTCCAGCCCAAGGATATTGATCCCCTCGAAAGATATGAGCCGACCGTGCAGATTTAACCCTCCCTGCGGCGGGGTGTCTTCATAGCGGATATCGTGGTTGCCGCCGACATAGTAAAGGGGGGCTTTCATCAAATCGATCAGGGAGGACAGATATTCCGGCGGGAGGTCGCCGCATGAAATAATCAGGTCAATGTCCCCCAGCTGCCGGGTGTCTGCCAGCTCCTTCAAGCTGGGCTCAACCGTGTCCGAGACAGATAGGACTTTTATGCTGTTTTGGTTCTTCAAGGTTTTGTAAACCACAATAATTGTGAACTTTTCTTCCCAAAAATAGGAGGAAAACTTCACCTTGCTGCCCGGTCTTAAAAAACAATATGCTGTAATTATTACAGATATTAACAAATCAGCCCGAGCACGATTTTTGCATGATGCCTAATATACCCTAAGGAGTAATATTATCATGTATTTAAATCATTTTAGCCTGGACCGCAAGCCGTTTGACATAAGCCCCGACCCATCCTTTCTGTGGATGAGTGAAAAACATAAAGAAGCTCTGGCCCATCTGAAATACGGCATCATAGACGACAAAGGCTTTCTGGTATTAACCGGTGACGTGGGCACCGGCAAGACCGCTATGATCCAATACCTGATTCAATCCATCGATTTGGCTACGATCGTGGTCACGATTCCGGACCCGGATATGAGCAAGCTGGACTTTTTCAACTTCCTGGCCAGTGAACTCAAAATGGGGCAAACCTTTACGTCCAAAGGGGAATTTCTGATCCATTTTAAGAAATTCTTGCTCAAAGCCTTCGCTGACTACCAGAAGGTGGTGCTGATTATCGACGAAGCCCAGAGACTCAACCATGAATTATTGGACGAGATACGCCTGCTGGGCAATATCGACCTCAGCGGACTGATGCTGTTGAACATTTTCTTCATCGGCCAGAACGAATTTGCATCCATCCTGATGGAGGAAAGAAACCGGTCCACCCGGCAGCGAATTTCAGCCAATTATCAAATCGGCCCCCTGTCGGCAGAAGAAGTGGAAGAGTATATCAGGCATCGCCTCCTGGTTGCCGGTGCGGCCAAACAAATTTTCAAGCTGGATGCAGTTAAACAGATATTTCATTATTCCCGGGGGTATCCGCGTCTGATCAACATTATCTGCGACCGGGCCTTAATGACCGCCTATAGCAGCGGGGAAGCCGTGATAACCGCCGCCATGGTTGACGAATGTGCCCGGGAATTAAATGTCGCCCTGGGAGACGTTGCCGTTCCGCCAAGGCAGGAAAAAATCGTGGACTTGATGCCCGAAAAAAACTTCCGGACCCAGAAAATCAATAACCTGAAGATTGCCGTTGGCAGCCAGGTACTGGAAACCCAGGCGGATTTCGATAAAATTTCAGCCGGCGGCGAAATCCCGGATTATCAGGATTTCGAATTTATCAAAAAAGAATTGGCGCTGCAAAAACGTGATCATCAACGGCGTATGATCGGCATCACGGCCGGTATTATTTTTATGGTCTGTTTGCTGGTGGGTGTCGGCTACCTGTTTCGCAACGGTGTTTCAACCGGTGCCCCCTTGATGACCGCCAACCAGACCGCAGCCGTTTATAGAGATAGTCTGGGGCAGGTACCGGCCGCCAAAAAAATAATCGATATGGATGATCCTGCCAAACGTTCGGCGGTTCTGAAGGAGCTAACCCGCGAAGAGCAGGCGGGTATTGGGAAAAAACCGTCCGGGAATTTAGGCACCGCAACCCCGTCCCAGAAGCTCCTGCCTGCCGAAGACAGTAAATTTACAGTGTTTTTCCAACACAATTCAAACCAGCTTCCCCAACAGACCCTTGATACCCTGGATCGCATCATCGATCTGGCAGCCGATCATCCCGTTTCAACTATCACCATTACCGGCTATACGGATTCCCATGGCGATAAGTTGTATAATGTCATGCTGTCAGCAGAACGCGCCAACCGGGTAAAAGCCTATCTGGTGCAAAGAGGCGTGCCGGCCTCGAAAATTAAAGTCTTTGGAAAGGGTCCTGAAAACCCCATCGAATCCAATGCAACCCTGGAAGGAAGAAAAAAGAACCGCCGGGTTGAAATTGAGTTAAGCCTCGAAGATAATGATGAGGGCCAGCATCTGACCGCATAGGGGTCCCGTCTTCATTTTACTATAAGCTGTCTCAAAATTTGTCTTTAAGAAATCAGCTTCTGGTGGACCCGGATTTGCGGTTTTTCAAACTGTCCGCCAGGGAGCACAGAACGGGCACCACGATCAAGGTCAGCAACGTCGCAAACCCCAGCCCGAAGATCACGGCCACTGCCATGGGGCCCCACCACTGGGAAGACTCGCCGCCGATATCCCAGGCCAGTTTGCGAAAATCAAAGCTGATGCCGGTAGCCATGGGGAACAGACCCAGAATAGTGGTGATGGCCGTCAGCATCACCGGCCGAAAGCGCACCGCACCGGCGCGCATCAAGGCATCCAGAGCCGTCATCCCTTTGGCCAACAGCTGGTTGTAATAGTCAATCAGGACAATGGCATTGTTGACCACCACGCCGGCCAGGCTGATGACACCGATACCGGTCATAATGATGCCGAAGGCGGTGCCGGTAACCAGCAGCCCGATAAAAACCCCGATCAGCGACAGGATCACCGACGACAAAATAATCAGCGGGGTGATAAACGAGTTAAACTGGGTCAGCAGTATCAGCAGGATGATGGCAATACAGGCAAAAAAAGCCTTGCTGAGAAAAGCCTGGGCTTTGGCCTGCTCTTCCTGCTCGCCGCTGAAACGGTATTGGTAGCCCCGGGGCCAGATCAGGTTCTTTTGGAGGCGTTCATCAATTTCTTTGATGACGTCGTTGGCCAGACGGCCGGACACGTCCCCGGAAATGGTCACCACCCGCTTCTGATCCAGCCGCATGATGGCGCCGATACCGCTGCCCAAAGAAACTTCCGCCAGGCTGGTCAGGGGGATGGGCTCTCCCATGGGGCCCGGACACCGTAATCCGCTTGAGGTTTTCGATGGATTGGCGATCACGTTCCGGCAGCCGGGCGATAATGTCATATTCATCCTTGCCTTCGCGGTAGACACCGGCCTTGACCCCGTTGATGGCGGCTTTGACCGTGTAGGCGATCGTGTAAGTGTCCAGGCCCAGCAAGGCGGCCTTTTCCTTGTCCACCCGTACCCGGATTTCCGGCTTGCCTTTGACAAAATTGTCTTTCAAATCCACCAGACCGGGAATGGTTCTGATTTCTTTGCGCACCCGGGCGGCCAGTTCCCCCAGGGTCAGAATATTCTCGCCTGAGATTTCGATGTTGATCGGCTTGCCCGGTGGGGGGGCCTTCCTCTTCTTTTTCCACCTGGATCTCGGCGCCCTTCATGGTGGCCAGAATCCGCTGCCGCACTTCATTGACGATTTCAGAAGAGGACCGCGAGCGGTCGTGAAAATCCTTGAAATCCAGCACCACCCGGCTGATGTGGGTCCCGGTTCCGCCCTGGGAAAATGGGTCTCCGCCCAAAGCCCCGATATTGGAAATCACATAACGGATGTCCTCGTATTCGGAAACGATCTTTTCGACTTCGGCCACCAGCTTGTCGGAGGTGTCCAGATTGGTGCCTTCCGGGGCTTTGATGTTGACATAGGCGCGCTTGGGCTCGGTTTCCGGAAAAAATTCGGTCCCTTTGCCGAACAGGCCAAAGCTCACCGTCGCCGCAACGAGCAGCAGGGTACTGGACAGAACCACCAGCCAGCGATGACGCAGAGCACCATTTCAGCAGCACCAGGTAGATCCGTTTTATAAAAGGCTCTCTGGCAGAAGACTTTTTTCCCCTTGGGATTGGCAATTTTGACCTTCTGATAGCGGGCGGAGAGAACCGGATTGATGACCAGGGCCACAAACAGCGAGGCACTCAGCGCCATGATCAGGGTCATGGGCAGATACCCCATGAATTCGCCCATAATGCCCGGCCAGAACAGCATGGGTGAAAAGGCGCCCAGGGTCGTCAGGGTGGAGGTGATCACCGGCCAGGCCACCTGATCGGCGCCGATGCGGGCCGCTTCCTGACGGGATTTGCCCTGCTGCATGTGCCGGTAGATATTCTCCACGATGACGATGCCGTTGTCCACCAGCATGCCCAGGGCCAGGATCAATGAAAAGAGCACCACCATATTCAGCGTCACATCAAATCCGGTCAGCAGGGCAAAGGTGATGAACATGGAATAGGGGATGGCCAGGGCAACAAAAATGGCCGACTGACCGCCGATGAAAAGAAAAATGACGGCCAGCACCAGCATCAGCCCGGAAATGATATTGTTTTCCAGATCGGCCACCATCAGCCGCACATCATTGGACATGTCCGCCGTCAGGTCAATTTGAAGGGTCGGGGGCAGCTGGGGCCGCATTTCCTCGACGACCCGTTTGACTTCGTCGGTCACCCGCACGATATTTTCACCGCTGCGTTTGGACACCGCGATGGTGACGCTCTTGTCCCCGTTGATCCGGCTGCGGGTTAAGGGATCCTTGTGGGCAGTCTTTAATGCGTCGCCACGTCGCGCAGGTAGACCGGCTTGCCGTCGCGCACAAAGGCCACGATGGAAAAAATTTCCGACGGGTGCTTGAAGTCCTCCGGAACCCGCACCAGATACTTGCCTTCCCCGATATCCATGCTGCCGCCGGGCATGTTGACGTTGCCCCGGGTCACGGAGCTGATGATGCTGGAAAATGGTACGTTGTAGGCCCCCACCCGATCCAGGTCGAACTCAACGTGGATTTCGCGCTCCAAGCCCGCCGCTGATGCGGGCTTCCAGAACGCCGGTGATGGACTCGATCCGGTCCTGTAAATCTTCGGCCAGATTCTGCAGCCGGCGCAGGCTGAAAGGCCCTGAAAGGACCACCCGGATGACCGGCATATCCGAAAAGTTGACCTCCTGAATGACCGGATCATCCGCCAGATCGGCCGGCAGGTCGCTTTTGGCCTGATCCACCTTGTCCCTGACCTTCTGCACGGCATCGTCCAGATCGACCTTGGGCAGAAACTTGATGGCCACCGTGGAAATGCCCTTCGGCAGATGTGGAGCGGATTTCTTCGACATTATCAATCCCCTTGAGTTTGCGCTCGATGGGAATGGTAATCAGCTTCTCCATGTCCTGGGGCGCAACACCTTCATAGGTGGTGGTAACAAATACATAGGGGATGGTAATGTCCGGAAAAGATTCCCGGGGCAGGGTGACATAGCTATAAAGGCCGGCAATAACAATAATTACCAGCAGCGCCAGAACCGTTGCCTGTCGTTTAAGAGCCGCCTGATTGACAATCATTTAACAATCACTTTCATCCCGTCTTCGACTTCGGTATGCCCTTTTACGATCAGGTGATCACCGGGGTTCAGCCCAGCGGTAACCTGCACCCGGTCGCCTTCAATCACCCCGATGGAAATGGTGCGCGATTGGGCGACGCCGTCTTTTTCAACAAATACAATTCGCTCCCCGCCCTTGTCCACCAGAGTAAAAAGAGGGGCCGCAACGGCATCGGCAATGACCCGGCGGACAAAGGCCACCCGACCGATCATGCCCGGACGGATGTCATGGCCGGGATTGTCGATAATCGACCTTACCAGAAAGGTCTTGGTGGCGTGATCGGCCTTAAAAGACACAAAATCAATGGTCCCAATAAGGGAGCGGTCCGGAAAGGCATCTATTTTAAGCGGGGTTTGCTGGCCTATCTTTACAAAGCGAACATCGAGCTCGGGCACCCGAACGTTGATCTTGATTCTGTCAATGTTGACAATCTCGGCCAGGGGTTTGCCGACATCCGCGTATTCGCCCACCTCCACATACAGGTAGTTGATGATTCCCGCAATCGGCGATTTGGGAAAACCATGATTATACCTGACCTTGATTTGCTCAAGATCGGCCAGGGCCAGCGCACGCTGGGTTTCACTTTGATCGAGTTCTTCCTTGGCGATAATCTTGTGGTCGTAGAGTCGCAGTCGGCGCTGGTAAAGATCGTCCGCCAGCTTGTAGGCGGCTTCGGCGTGATCCCGGGAAGCCTTGAGGGCCGAGACATCAATTTTGGCCAGCAGGTCCCCCTTTTTTACGTGTTGGCCTTCACGGGGACCGATCCAGTCAACCCGGCCGGAGGTGTTGGCCGCCACCTTGACATCTTCGGAAGCTTCGGTTTCACCGGGTAAAAATATGACATCCCGCATGGCAACCGGTTCGATGACCATCACCGAGACCGGGATCGCCGGCATCTCCGGCGATGTATTCTCGGCAACGGCCATGCTTTCCTGATCCTGGCAGCCGGCCAGCAAAAAGGCTGCCGTCAGCACTGTCAGAACAATCAGCAGAATTGAAAATTTGGCTTTCATTTAAACCTTCTCCCCCCGGCTTAATCCTTGAAAGGCCAGCCGCAGCAATCTCTCGGGGCGCTGCGGGTCTGCCAGTTCAGGCAGGACCTGGTTCATGTTTAGACTGAAATCAATCAGGCTGAGCACCAGAAACGCCACCTCATCCCCGTCGGTCTGCTTTACCTCGCCGGCTGTTAATCCGTTATTATAGATGCGTTTAACGGCGTCGAACATGTGGCGCTGGTATTGTGGAAAATCATATTCGGGTGCCCCCTGGGGCGGACCGTACATAAGGCTGTGGATCATTTTATACAAGTGCTGATATTCTTCAACGCCTTTTGAGACCCGGCGGTAGAAATGAATAAACCGATCCAGCACCGGCCCCGATGTGGAAAAAATTTCGTCTAATATTTTCTGTTGGACATCGGCGGCCCATTCGAGGATGGCATAAAAAAGCCCCTCCTTGCTTTTGAAATAATAGTACAAAACCGGTTTGCTGACGCCGGCCCGGTCCACAATTTCCCTTACCGAAGTGCCAGCATAGCCCTTCTCCGCAAACAGCTCCGTGGCCGTATCCAATAGCCGTTGCCTGGCATTGGGTTCCAGGCCATTGATCTTATCCGTATGATTCATAGCTGCAGCTTCCGTAGTGCCATCATTTTCATTGGGGCCAGGCCTCCAAAGTGGTGAAAAACACGGTTTAATTTAAAGTCTTTTATATGTCAATAGTTACTTTACCTACCGGTAGGTAAATTATAACAATTTTTGAGCCGGTTTCAAGACAAAATTAGTAACTATTTAATATCATTTAAAAAATAAAGCTGCTGGGGTTTCCCCACCGCTGAATTGGGGTGGAAGCGACTGGCAGCCGGAAAATAACTGCCCATCGACCAAAATATGTTTAAAGCTTTGGAGGGAATATACCGATACAGATTAAGGTAAGACTGCAAAAAAAGGGGGTATATCACTATGGAAGCTTTGTTTTCTTTGCTTGGTTTATTGGTGTTTTTTGCGATTGGTGCCTTTAGCATATATCTTTTAATCGACTTCATTGAATACCTGAAAAAATACCATTCTGAGCGATGGAAGCAACTCTCCTTTGAACGCCTTTTTGGTATATCCCAACAGGATTTCTTCTTTTATCAATTCCATCCCCTGAAGTTTATTCCCTACCTCTTCAACAAAGTTGATGCCGAGGATGCCACTGTGGCGGTTTATAAGAAACGCATCCTGCTGTCCTTGCTCGGGGTCATGACCCTGTTTGCGATGTTCTTTCTTGGTTCTTATATCGGCGTCTAAAAGGAATCCCAACTAAACCCATCGCAAGAATGGGCATCGGCGTGCTGGGTGAGGTGATTCATGCTGTCGAATATGCCGGCATGGGGGGAATTTTTCTGGGATTGATTGTCATCGATGGCAGGGTGTTAAGATGGCTGACGCTCTGTTTCAGTTCAAAAAAGAAGCCGCATCTGCCAACTGGCATCCGGTCTCACAAATAATTTGCGTAAGGTGTGCAGGGAAACCAGTTTGAAATTAATACGATGACTCCCAATGTCATTCCCGCAAAGCAGAGTGAGTCGGAATTGCCAGAAGTCTGCAAATTCACCTTTTCGTCATTCCGGGCCTGACCCGGAATCCAGTTACTTTTCAGCGCCTTACACTACTGGATGCCGGATCAAGTCCGGCATGACAGGCAGAGATTGAGCGTCTTTTTGTATTACGACACAGTCTGGCAGGCGGGAACCCAGGAAACTTGGGTGTCGGTTAAAGAGTGGGAGCGGCTTCCAGCCGCGATCCGCACTGCTGAGGTTAAACGATTCGCGGCTGGAAGCCGCTCCCACAATCCATAACCCATTAATAAAAAAGGGAGATCCGCAAATTGCCGATCTCCCTCTCCCTTATTCTGATAGAGCTTGGGAACTTATTTTTTGCCGTTGCCCTTCGTTAACATCCTCCCAAAACCATGTAGAAAAACACCGGCCAAAGCGCCCAGCACCGCTATCCAGCCCATAATATCCAGCCATTTGACACTGTCGCGGCCGGGCATGTAAAACCCCTCAAGATTTGCCAGACGGCCGTCTTTGCCTGTGTGACATTCGGTACAGGCGACCACATTATCTTTGGGTGCGACCATGTGGGTGATCGGAAATACATAGGTGGTGTCCACGAAGCCAAATTGGCCTGAAAAAGGAACGTCAACGGCTTCCTGGCCTTTACTCAAGGCTCTATCCCAGTCCAGGGTTGACCAGTAACCGTCTTTGCCCGACAGCAGCGGTACCAGCAGGGTATTATTCACCTTGTCGTAAGGCTGTTGGCCACGGTGGACTTTAAAGGGATAGATCCGGGAGTTGACATCCCCTTGGCTGCCCTCGGGCCAGGAAACCCGGACCGTCTGGCCGGGGTCAATTTGATCCCTGGCGGTGGTCGAATGGATGATGCCGTTGTACCAGTGATATTCAGGCTTCATATTCTTGGCCCACTTCATCTGACCCTTGATGGACATATAGTCGAATTTGCCGAACTCGTCTTTGGTTTTATATTTCTTGCCGTCTTTGGTTTTTCCGGCCTGGGACCAGTCCCAGGACATCTTGGTGGGATTGACCCGGGCAAATTCGGGAATATGGCAGCTCTGGCAGGCCACCTTGTCCGTATGGTCGTTGGCCTTGGAACCGGCCTTGTGGGGTGTGCTGGTGTGACAGGATTCACAGGTAATTTTAGAAGCCATGTCGTCTTCCACCAGGCTTTTGCGATCCTGGGCCGCCGGCAGCGTATATACCCGTCCGGCGATGTTGTGCAATGTCGTCGTGTGGCAACGCACACAGTCGAAATTTTCACCGTCCACACCCATGTGGACGTCCAGGGCCTTGTTCGGTTTGGACAGCGAGGTGTCCAGATCGCCGTGCTTCACCCCGTCACCGCCGCCACCGTAAAAATGGCAGGAACCACAGTTTTTGCGGCCGGGCCGGCCAATGCTCTGGGCGGCTTCTTTGAGCTCGCCCTGGATCTCTTTGGCGATTTCCAATGATTCCTCATCGCCTTCTTCGAGAAACCCCTTGATGTCGGTCATGGCTTCATCAAAGTTCATTTCCTTTTTACTGTGGCATACCAGGCAGTTGATTCCGCTATCCTTGGAGGTCCCCCATCCCGGATGGCAGGCCAGACAGCTCTTGTCTTGGTTTTTGTTGGTCGAAATACAGAAATTGTTCAGCGAATTTCCGCCTTTACCGTATTCCCGGGTCTTTTCAGCCGGGTCGGCCAGCCAGGTCCAGTGAACGGTTTTGTGAAACTGGGCCTCGGCTTCGGAATGACAGGACAGACAGGCCCGGGTGACTTCCATGCCGGATTTAAAATCCTGCTGCAATGCCTTGTGCTTGGTATGATCGGTGGTATTCCAGAGATGCTGTCCTTTGGTCGCCTGGTCGGCCATGGTTCGTCCGGGAGCTTTGTCCTCACCGCCCTGGGCGGCAAAGGCAAACCCCGACCCCCACATCAAACAAACGGCCATTAAAATTATATGGTTTAGAAAAGGAATTTTTCCTTCTGCTGTTTTCATTCTATGCTCCACATGCACTGAATAAGGTTGTGCCTCAATCATGCAGCCGCTCACAAGGAGCGGCTGCTTCGTTCCTGAAAATCCAGAATTACGATTGGGGCTCCTCTTTGGTAATTTCATAGGTCCCGTCCGATTTGAATGTCAGGTAACCTTCGAGGTAATACACATTTTTCAGCTCCGGCCTCACATCCTGGACCATGTAGTAGGACTCACCGCTGCGGGCACCGGTGCCACAGACAAACACAATGGGCTTGTCGGCCGGCAGGGTCTTGATTTGGTCTTCAAGCTGGTCAACCGGGATATTGACGGCGGTTTTAAAATGGCCATCGGCGAACTCATCCGCATCACGAACGTCGATGAGCATCATGCTGTCCGGATTTTCATTGACCATTTTAACGAAGGTGGGCGTGTCGATGCTGCCCTCTTCGGCACCGGCTTTGATTTTGGTGGCCGCCGTTTTGGAGGAGGCGGACTCGCCGGCACCATAGGCCGCTTTCCAGGCCGGATATCCGGCCGCATAAACTTTTACACTGGTGTAGCCCAGATCAATGGCCTTTTTGGCCGACTTGTGGCTCAATCGGCATTTAAAGCCGCCGCAGTAGAATACCAGCGTTGCGCCCTTGTCCTGGGGCAGCTGGTCGGTCATCTTGGCAAACTGGCTGTCCGGAATGCTGATGGCGCCGGGGATGTGGCCTTTGTCGTATTTTTTGCGCTTGGGCCGGGAGTCGACCAGAACTATACCGGTATTCTTGTCGAGCTCTTTTTTGACCCATTCAGAGGAAACAGAAGGATAGTTGCCGGGAACCTTCATGTATTTCGGGAAACCATCGGCAAATACTTTTACATTGGTGTAACCAAGTTTTTCCGCCTTCCTGGCGGATTTATGGCTCAGCTTTCAGGTGGGGCCTTCGCAGTAAAAGATAAGCAATGCATCTTTACTGGCGGGCAGTTGAGCGGTCATCTTGGCGAACTGGCTGTCGGGAATGTTGACAGCCCCGGGGATGTGGCCTTTGTCGTATTTGGCGCGTTTCGGCCGGGCATCGATGATCATGACGCCCTCTTTCATGGGCACACTGATATGCTGCATGACAAAATCGACATCAACAATATCATGAAACCACCAGTCGGATTTGGATGGATCCTTTTTGGTCTCTGCGGCCAGAGTTGTGGTGGCAAAACCTGCTGAAAGGACCAGAACAAGGCCCATGGTCAGCATGAGTGCCGAAAATCTTTTGATGCTCATAATTACCTCCTCTTTGTTATTGCGGGGTTTTTATAAGGATTCGTTTACCGGACCCACTGCCCCGAATTTGATTGGCGTTTATTTACATTTAGCCGGTGTCGGTGAATCCGATCCGTGATCGTGCATATAGGTGTAGATGTCGGTCATGGCCTCATCCGACAGCTGGCTCCACTCTTCTTGGCAACCGAACTCCTTGAGATCTTTGGTTTCAAAAATTCTCGTCCACTCGGCCATGGTTTTGTCGGCCGGGCTGATAGGCGGGGTTTTGGAATCAACCTCTCCACGCTCAAAACAGGCTTTGTAGACTTTGCGGTAGGAGTATTTACCCTTGCGTTTGTTGCCTTTTTCAAGGGCCAGGCTGATGCCGACACTGCTGAACACGAAAACCAGGGTGGTTAACACTAATAGGGTTTTTTTAATCATTATTCCTCCTTATCAATCATCTCGATCGCAAATAAAGTTTTGATATTGTACTGTTTTTTTGAAATAACTGTTAAATCCTGATATATCGTCTCCAATGGAAATCGATAGCAGGAGATATCTAATAGCAAGCATCGTGCCAGGGATGTTAACATTTTAAATATTTGAAATAACTAAATAAAAATGCATAGCGTTAAGACGTGGGTGATAACAGTATTTACAGGTGTTAACAATTGTTAAGTTTACATGTTAACATCTGTAAAGGGCTGGAGGGAAATCAACCCGATCGGCAAGCAGACGAAAAAAATTGAGACGTGGGTAAAGCCATCGGTGCTATCGACAAAAGGGGAATGGGCACTAATATACAACTATGGGCCTATAATCCAAATGGCCCTTTCATCAGTGTGCAAGTTCTTTACGGTTTCGGCGTGATGGAGTATTGGAGTAATGGCTGTAAAGTGGATATCTTCCTACAACACTCCAGTACTCCATCACTCCATTTCTCTACTAACGCGATACCTAAGGTTTTGAACAACTGCGGTTAAATCTCTATTAGATGATAATAATGGAAGGAGACAGGACTATGCACTTAAAAATGGGTGACTTTATCATGGGCATGGGCAGGGAATTTACCACCGAAGCCATGGAAATTTCTGAGAAAATGTCTCTCAACAAGGGCAACATTCTCTTTAGCGTTGGGGATGCAGCCGGTTATTTCTATGTTTTACTCAAAGGTCAGGTTCAACTCAGCTTGGGCAAAACCGGACCGGTGGTGTATCAGGCCCGGCATCCGGGGGAAATGATTGGCTGGTCGTGCCTGGTTGGCCGGGAAACGTATTCCGCGGCAGCTGAATGCGTGGAATCCACGGATTTACTCAGATTGGACCGGGAAAGCTTTCTCAAGATCCTCAAAAAAAACCCGGCCAATGAAGCCCGGCTTTATAGAAGGCTGGCGGAAATGCTGGGCAATCGCCTGCTCGAACTTTACCCGACTATTACCTGATTTAGATGGACTATAGTAACTTCAAAACCACGCTGAGACTTACCTGCCTTTTTGTAGGGCATTACACTAGGGTATAAAGGGATTCGTATCTCGCTCATGCCCGATGGTCGAACTGAGAGCCGGGCCGTAATCATGCCCCGGCCAGACGATGGTGTCTCCGGGCAGGGTGAAGATCTTCTCCCGAAATGACATTCGCAACTGCAATCGAGATCCACCCGGCAAATCGATTCTTCCCACCGCTCCCACAAAAAGCGTATCCCCGGTAAATAAATGACCATCCGCATACAGGCAGATACTTCCCGGGGTGTGACCCGGTGTGTGAATTACCCTCAATGGCGTTTCTCCGATCCGGATCAAGTCATCATCGTGCAGCAGCCCATCCGGGCGGGGAGACCCCTTGCCCCCCAGAATTCTGGAAAAGGTTTTATGCATCACCCTCCCCAGGCGATCGGCGTCCAGTTCGTGAATAAGGAGCTTGGCCCCGGTCATCGCTTTGAGCGCTTGATTACCGGCCGTGTGGTCGGAATGACCGTGGGTGTTAATGATGTGGGTTACCCGATATTGCCGCCGCTTGGCTTCGGACAGAATGCGATCGGTGTCGAATGCCGGATCTATTAAGGCGCAGGTTTTTGTGTTTTCGTCGCCAACCAGGTAACAGAATACCGCCATCCTGGCCAGCCGTATTTGCTTAATTTCCATAGTCTGATTCATTATACCAAATAAATTGACATTTGTTGACAATTGTCCTCAGACGCCTTAGTTTTACGGCAACTACATACCGGTTGGCCGGTTGGTCAGTTAGCCGGTTAGCCCGGAAATAAGTCAAATTATGATGATTTTTCAATGGCTAACGGGGTAACGGGCTCAACCGGCCAAACTTATCTTACGTGATTGGAGATTTTAATGTTAGAAACCCGTGAACAAGTACTTGAAAAAGTAATGGCCCAACCCAAACCCAGCTGTCCGCATTGCGGGACAGAAATGAACCTGTGGGAGGTGCCGCCGATGAACGTCGGTGACGGTCTCGGCTGGGGTGCCCCTTTCCTGTTCTTATGCTTCAATGATGAATGCCCTTTGTATAAGCAAGGCTGGGAACATTTGAAGGAAAATTATGCCCACAACGCCTCCTATCGCTGTATGAACTATCCGGGCACCGAGCAATACGAGCTGATTCCGGTGTTCAGCGACCAGGGCGGCCGGGGCCAGATAATCGATGAAGAGGTACTTGCCGAGCAGGAGGCCATCAAAGAGGCCATCAAAAACGGCTTTGCCATGCTGGCCGAATGCTTTGTCAGAAAGGACGACCCCACCGTTCTCACCATCCTGCTGGATTCATCCCATCCGAATCGGGTGCGCCAGAAGGCGGCCGAAATGATCGGGGACATCGGTGAAGTGGGGGCCATTGAACCGTTGCGCAGTGCAAAATTCGGCAATGAACTGGTTCAAAAAGAAGTCGATGAGGCCATTTCAAAGATTCACGAAAGACATTTCACCCGCGAATGCCCCTTTTGTGCCGAGATTATTAAAAAGCGGGCCAAGGTATGCAAGCATTGTCAAAAAGAGGTGGGCGGGGAGTAATCCCGCGCGATAGGTTTGAGGACCGGCCATAGGGCCTTTAGGTTGGAGGCAGATGAAATTCGAGGAAATCTACGAAGAATTTCAGCCGAAAATACTGAATTACCTTGCACGGCTCGTGGGACCCAATGAAGCTGAAGATCTGGCCCAGGTAGTCTTTGCCAAGGTCAGCCGCGGCCTTGCCGGTTTCAAAGGCCAATCCAAACTTTCCACCTGGATCTACCGTATCGCCACCAATACCGCAATCGACAAATTGCGGTCTCCCGCCCATGGACATGCATCCGTCCAGGATCCCCTGGAGGGCGCCGCCGGAATTGCAAACAACCCCTCAAAATTCACCCAGTCAGAAACGCCCATTGACCAAAAAGTCATCCGCAAGGAAATGAGCGAATGCGTGCGGGAGTATGTCGACCGGCTTCCACCAGACCATCGGACGGTTCTGGTTCTCAGCCAACTGGAGGGGTTTAAAAACAGGGAGATCGCCGATATCCTTCAGATTACCCTTGCAAATGTCAAGGTAAGGCTCCACCGCGCCCGAGCCCGCTTAAAGCAGGAACTGGATGAAGGCTGCGATTTCTACCACGACGAGGAGGGTACCCTGGCCTGTGACCGCAAACCGGAAATAAGTCTGGCTAAGAAATGATTTGTTTAAATAAATGAATATTACAATGGAGAAACACATGAAAGCGATAGTTGCAAAAAGTGGCAGCGAAGCACAAGACGCTGGCGCCTTTATTTTGGAAGAACAGCCGATACCTGAACCGGGAACACAGGATCTCCTGGTTCGCGTCATTGCCATCGGGATGAATCCTGTAGATACAAAGGTTCGCCAACTGTCAGAAAAAGATAGCGTGCTTGGCTGGGATGCCTATGGGATTGTCGAAAAAACCGGCGACAGCGTGACCGGATTTAAAGCAGGCGACAAGGTCTTTTATGCGGGTGATATCACCCGGCCAGGGAGCAACAGCGAATATCATCTGGTAGATCAGCGAATAGCTGCGATAGCGCCTGAAAAACCTCTCACCTGAAGATGCCGCGGCCATGCCTTTGACGTCAATAACGGCCTGGGAGGGTTTGTTTGAGCGATTGGGTTTTGTCCCGGAAGCAGGTGCCAACTCCGGTAAAAGCATTCTGATAATAGGTGGTGCGGGAGGCGTTGGCTCCATAGCAATACAGTTAGCCCGTTGGGCTGGATTGAAAGTGTTTGCAACCGCATCAAGGCCGGAAACAGTTGAATGGTGCAAGAATTTAGGTGCCGACACTATCCTGAACCACAGAAATAATCTCTATGAAGAGCTAAAGGCAGCCGGAACCGATTCAGTTGACGCCATCTTTTGTACAACGCAAATGGAAAGGCATTGGTATGGTGATGGCTGAATGCATCCGTCCCCAAGGTCGTATCGTGCTTATCGATGACCCGGTCGATTCAGTGGACATCACAGTGTTTAAATTTAAAAGCGTCACCATTTCCTGGGAATTTATGTACACCCGATCAATGTTTGAGACGGATGATATGTCCGAGCAGGGGAAATTGCTTTCGACTGTAGCCGGACTGTTGGATGAAGGCACCCTTGTTACAACACGACAGAAGACCTTGACCGGTCTAACACCTGAAAATATCCAGGCAATGCACATTAAACAAGAGAGTGGAACCATGATGGGTAAACAGGTTCTTATTCTTTAGTTCAGACAAAGGCGCATAGAAGCCAAAAAAATACTTTTTTGAATCTGTATCCTTTTGTTCTATACCTCCGTCTACATGATCAAGAAATCTTAAATAAGGAGGTAGATAATGAACTCAGGAAAAAGGGAACACGTAATCACAGAATTGCACTCCACAAAAAAGGTACCCGCGATCGTCGACTTCAAAGTAACGATGCTGATTGCGGCCGGGGCCGCCATGGCGGCCAACTGCGAGGCTTGTCTGGACAAAATTGTTCCCGATTTGATTGCGGCCGGTGTGGCTGAGGGCGACATTCGTAAAGCCGTTGAAATCGGACAGTTCGTAAAGGACAAACCGGCAGCTATTATGAAAGAGGCGGCCGATGCGCTGACAGGATCTCAATTGGCGAATCAACAAAAATCCGATGGCTGCGGCTGTCCGTCTGATAGGCTGAAAAAGGCCGAGGGGGTCAAATAAAAACTTGACAGTTATTATTTTTTGACCTATATTTCGATATATGTCGAACTATCGAGATAAAAACATCGAAGAATTTGCTGAAATGTTCAAGGCGTTGTCCAACCCCAACCGCTTGAAAATATTCATGCGCCTGACCGCCTGCTGCCTGCCGGGAACAATCACCAGTATCAATCCCGGCACCGGCGAGGCGGGATGCGCCTGCGTGGGTGAGCTGGGCCAGGATCTGGATATTGGTCCCTCGACGATCTCCCACCACATCAAGGAGTTGCGACAGGCCGGCTTGATTCGCATGGAGCGTCGGGGGCAGAAGATGGAGTGCTGGATTGAACCCGAGACCTTGAAGGCGCTGCAGGGCTTTTTTTCATGAAGGGTGACCGGCCCTTTTTTATGATAATATTTCGATAGTTGTCAAATAGTCAAAGAGAAGATCGTGTTTTGATGTTTAGGATTTAGTGTTTAGGTATCTATTCTAATCCAAATTAAGGAAAGGTTTGTTGCGGTCTATAAACGATAACAGGTGTTTGAAAATTGTCACGATCATTATCGATCAATTAGGAGGTTATTATGGATAAGGCAACCAAAGAAGTAATCCGACGAGCGGTACGGGAGCGCTATGGCAAAATCGCCAATGCGGGGTCTGTGGTTTCCGGGATAAGTTCGGGGGTATCCTGCTGCGGGGATTCAGGAACAGCGGTCGGGCAAAATTCGGCAGCCTCCTGCTGTGGCGGCGGATCGGATGTAACTTCTGAGCAGATGTCAGCCCTGATGGGATATTCCAAGCAAGATTTAACCAGTGTCCCGGATGGCGCCAACATGGGATTGGGATGCGGCAACCCGGTGGCCCTGGCATCGCTTCAAACCGGGGAAACCGTTGTGGATCTGGGCAGCGGCGGCGGCTTTGACTGCTTTCTGGCGGCCAAACAGGTGGGGGACACGGGCACGGTCATCGGCATCGACATGACCCCGGATATGTTGAGCAAGGCCCGGGCCAACGTCGAAAAAATACAGGCTAAAAATGTCGAGTTTCGACTGGGCGAGATCGAACACCTGCCGGTGGCCGACAACAGCGCAGACATCATCATGTCCAACTGTGTCATCAACCTGTCACCGGACAAGCTGAGTGTGTACCGTGACGCTTATCGCATCCTCAAGCCAGGTGGCCGCCTGGCAATTTCCGACATTGTCGCCCTCGGACCACTGCCGCAGGAGATCCAGCAAAACCTGGCCCTGGTGTCGGCCTGTGTCGGGGGAGCGGCAACCATCGATGATACCCGGGACATGCTGGCCCGGGCCGGCTTTAAGAATATAAAAATCACCCCCAAGGATGAAAGCCGCGAGCTCATTTCAGAGTGGACGCCAGGGGCAAGCAAAAATGCCGGCGACTATGTGGTTTCAGCCTACATAGAAGCCACAAAACCCCTATAAGAATAGAATCCATTCCATTAACTTTTAAACATTCCTTTGCACATTGACGTTTTCAATATCGTAGGTACGAAAAATCAGTTTTTCGCGTTCCAGGCGTTCTTTGGAAAAAGCTTGTGGGGTCAATGATTTGAGCCGGTTAACGGCCTCTTGCTTTGACGGAATGGCATCCAGCCCGTCACCGATTTTTTTTCCGGTGACCGTATCCAGCACGATGGCGTTCTTGCCGTCGGAGACCACCGCACAGGGAATCTGGTATTCAACCAGCAATCTGGCGGCCGCCACAATTTCCCTTTCACGGGATCCTAAAGAACCGGCGGCACACTTGATGACCATAAAGCGCGTTTTACCACCGTCTGAACTTACCACCAGATCCACCTGGGAGCGGTAGGGCTCGCCGGCAACGGTGATGGCAATATCGACATCGACCTGAATATCTTCTTTCAGATAGCCTTTTTCCTTCACTAATACCTCTTCCACCGCCTGACGGTTTTCTTCCGCGCCGACATTGGGCACCTCCCGGCCGGTGACAAAATCCGTAATCATCGTGTAAGGCTTTGAAATTTCTGCCATGTGTATCTTCCTTCTTCTTTTGATCTTGCAAACAATTGCTGCTATGATAGCCGAAATTACATTTAGAATCAAAGCTATCTTAAGAATAGCAGGATGAATTATTGGGCAAGCTTCCATTTAGCAGGGAGGTTGGGATACTCATGATAAAAGATATATCCGTTAAATTAAGTATTGGGGTCGGACTATTTGTGATTGTAATTTGCGCAACCACCGCAATTTACAGCTACCACGCCTATAATTCATCACGGGACATACAAAGAGCCCATCAGCAATCCCTTGACACACTGCACCAAGATGTGGCCCGGCTTGAAGCAAAGCTTACAGAGCTCGGCAATGAACTTGCAGCCGAACAGAATCAAGGGCGTGGGGAAGCCGGCGACCTAAATTCCAGAAAATTGAAACCCCGCACCTCACAACCATCCGTCTCGAAGCTTCAGACCCTTGAGCAAATGGAGCACATCCTGGACTCAACCGGCCTGGCCCAGCTGGCAGAAAACGGAAATGTTGATCCGAGCATACTCCTGCAGATGTATGATGAATATGCCCAGCGCAACCAGGTCGCCTCTTACCGCCAAAAATTGCTCCAAAAGGATCGTGAGGACCTGGATGCCGACAGCAAAAATTACGAAGAGGAGCTGATGTCGCTGTATGAGTTGGCCCGCCATCGCCGGGGGTCGGATACAGACAGAGAAACGCGTGAAAAAGCCTTTGCGGAAATGGTCGAAAAATACCCCGATGCCTATGCAACTGCCAAAGTCATCGCCGAGCGCGCAGTGCGGTCAGCTTTCAGAAGGAATACAACTGCGGTGGAAGAATACTACCAAATGCTGCGCCAGAATGATAAATTCGCAACCGTTACAACCGATCGGGGGCTGGAGGTTCTGCCGAATATTGAGCATTATCTGGCCCAGCAGTATCTGCGGGATGGGCGAATTGAAGATGCCCGGGGGCTGCGGGACTCACTCGATTTAAATTTCTCCGACAGTTACATCCTTACACGGGAGCCGGGCGCCGGTTGGAAGTGGCTGCCGGTCTCGCAGGTTGTGTCAAAATTGGATCAGCAGATAAAATGATTTTCATGCGGGATTCAGGCTCACCCTCGCAAGACTTCTCAGGCGGTGCTGGATTTCCCGGCTGCCTTTTTCAAAGCAGGTGTTTCGATTCTCTTGGCATCCACCCACAGTCCCTCCAGGTCATAGAATTCACGCATGGGCTCATAAAATACATGGATGATCACATGCCCGTAATCGAGCAGTACCCAGTGACCGTCTTTAGAGCCTTCCACGCTGAGCGGCTTTATTTTATGCTTTCTTAAGTCCGTTTTAATATAGTCGGCGATGGCGCCTACCTGCCGGTTGGATCTTGCACTGCAAATGATAAAGGTATCTGCAAAAGAAGTCAGTTCGGCCACGTCCAGGGCGACCACATTCAATGCTTTTCTATCCAGGACAGCCTTAACATATAGATCCAGGGCGGGATCCGTTTTCTTTGTCATAAATAAATTCCTTTGGTTCTGATATATTCTGCTACCTTCGGCGGCACTAAATAATGAATCGATCGGTCCTTGCTGATCGCGGCGCGGATCCGGGTTGAAGAAATATCCAGGGCCGTTACTTCAAAAACATAAATCGGTTGTTGGCCACTGGCAAGGTATGCGGACCGGGAAGCTGAATAGGAATAGTCCGCAGATAATTTCACGGAAATGTAATCATCCATAACCTCCCGGGGAAAGCCGCCCATCCGGTCACCGGCATTCGGCCGGTTGATGACAATCAAAGGAATCTGTGTCAGCAATTCCCGATAGGATTTCCAGGTATCGATCTCAATAAAAGCATCCAGCCCCATGATGAGAAATAGACGGGATTCCGCAGGCAGGGTCTGTTTGAAGTGCTGCACCGTATCGATGGTATAAGACGGGCCGGACCGATTCAATTCAACATTGGAGACCTTAAGGCCGGAATCAGCACCAAGGGCCAGGTTAAGCATATTCAGCCGGTCGGCCGAAGCCGCCACTTCACCGGGTACTTTGTGAGGCGGCAAGGCTGCGGGAATCATAAAGATCTCATCCAGCTCAAACCCTTGCCTGACTTCCACGGCCGCCCGCAGATGCCCCAGATGAACCGGATTGAATGTCCCACCGAAAAGGCCAATTCGCATAATCTCAATACCTAATTATAGATGCTTGTTGATAGTGATATAATAGTAAGGTCATCCAGGCAAAACTAATTGGCCTTAAATTCCAAATAACAAGCACCAAATTCCAAATAAATCCCAAATTTCAATAATCAATGACCGAAACATTAAACTGAGCGCAGAGATTAATAGGATCTGAAAAGCCGAAGGCAGGTTTCGAATTTTGAATTTTGGTCATTGTGATTTGATTGTTATTTGTGATTTGTGATTTGTATTTTCTAACTTGCTCCCAACAGGATGTCATCACCCAAGTCAAAGCTACACCGTATTAGCTATTCACGAACTTGCCCATTGCCCTGTACGACAAATTTGGATGTGGTGAGTTCCTCCACCCCCATGGGCCCGAAAGCATGCAGTTTAGACGTGCTGATGCCGATTTCGGCGCCAAGCCCCAGCTGCCCGCCGTCGTTAAACCGTGTGGAGGCATTCACCAGCACCGCGGATGAATCAGCTTCGCGCACAAACCGTTGGGCGCGCTCATAATTGCGGGTGACGATGGCCTCTGAATGGTTGGAACTATAAGCGGCAATGTGCTCCAGAGCCTCATCCATGTCTTCAACCACCTTGACGGCCAGAATTAAATCCAAATATTCCGCCGGCCAGTCAGACTCCTGGGCTTTTTGGGCATCGGGTAATATGCGGCAGGTTGCCGCACAACCTCGGAGTTCCACCCCCGCCTCCGCAAACCGCTCGGCCATAGCCGGCAGGAAGGCTTCGGCCACCGACCGATGCACCAGCAGGGTTTCCATGGCATTGCATACGCCGGGACGCTGGACTTTGGCATTCAGACAAATATTTTGGGCCATATCCAGATCGGCACCGGCATCGATATAAATATGGCAAACCCCTTTGTAATGCTTTAACACAGGAATTTTGGAATTCTCCACCACCGATCGAATCAGCCCTTCGCCGCCCCGGGGTATGATAAGGTCAACAAATTCTTCCTGGTTTAGCAGCGCATAAACCGCCTCGCGCTCCCGAATCGGTACCACCTGAACGGATTTGTCCGGTAGCCCGGAATTTTCCAGGGCCCGTGCGATGATGGCCGCCAGCGCCTGGTTGGAATAAAAGGCCTCTGACCCGCCGCGTAAAATGACGGCGTTGCCGGCCTTCAAACACAATCCGGCGGCATCGACGGTCACATTGGGCCTTGATTCGTAAATAATGCCGATAACCCCCAGCGGGATCCGCATACGGGCTATCTGCAGTCCGTTGGGCCGAATCCAGGTCGGGCCCATGGTGCCGACCGGATCATTTAATTGGGCGACCTCTTTGAGGCCGGCAACCATGGCATCGATGGTCGCAGCTTTAACGGTCAGCCGGTCGATCATCGCACCGGAGAGTCCCATTTCCTCAGCCCTTAAAAGATCTTTGTGGTTTTCGGACCGAATAAAATCAGCTTCTTTCTCAAGCCCGGCGGCAATGGTGAGCAGGGCTGTATTTTTTTGCTCGCTGGAAACACGGCCCAGCTTATGGGCGGCACCCCGGGCCGCTTTGGCCATGTCCTGTATGGTTGATTCGATGGTCATTGTTGGTTACCCGATCTTCAAGATTTTATACATCAATCACCGCCGTAATGGCAAGATTATCCCGGTGAATAATCTCATCGTATGATTTGTGCCCCAGGACCTGTTTGATACGATTGGATTTCAGACCCATGATTTTTTTGATTTCGGAGGAACTGTAATTGACCAGGCCGATTCCCAGAACGTCATTGTTGCGGTCCACAAATTCCACCGGCGCACCCACCCCAAAATCTTTGGTCACTTCCAGAATACCGCTGGGCAACAGGCTTTTGCCGTTCCTTAAAAGCGCGTTGACGGCACCGTCATCAAGCTTGAGAAGCCCCTGGGGTTTTAACGAAAAAGCAATCCAGCACTTGCGGCTGGCCAGCCGTTGGGTTTTGGGCACAAAATAGGTCCCGTGTTTTTGCCCGGCAAACAGTTTGAGCAGAACATTCGGTTTATCACCCCGGGCTATCACCATGGGCACCCCGGCCGAATTGACCTTGCGGGCCGCTTTAATTTTGCTGATCATACCACCGGTGCCCAGCGCACCGGGTATATCACCGGCATAGCGCTCGGTATCCCGGGTTATACGGGCCACCCGGGCGATCAATTCGGCCTCCGGATGCACCCGCGGATCCTGGGTGTACAGACCGTCGATATCCGTCAGGTTGATCAGAACATCCGCATCCATCAAAAGGGTAATCATCGCGGCCAGATTGTCGTTGTCGCCCAGTTTGATCTCCTCGATCCACACGGTGTCGTTTTCATTAACAATGGGTACCACCTTCCATGACAAAAGGGTGTTGAGGGTATTGCGGGCGTTTAGATAGCGTTTGCGGCTGGAAAGATCTTCGCTGGTCAGTAAAATCTGGGCAACTTTCTGGCCGTAACGACCAAAGGCCTTCTCGTATTCCAACATCAGGCCGGCCTGACCGATGGCGGCCACTGCCTGGCGCTTGGGAAGCTCATCGGGCCTTCTGGCCAGGTCCATTTTTCTCACACCGGAAGCCATGGCTCCGGAGGACACCAGGATCACCTCAAGGCCGTCGTCAACCAATTTACAGATTTGACGGGCAATCGACCGCATGGCCTTTAAATTTAAACCATTTTCTTCGGTCAATACATTGCTGCCCACTTTAACCACAGCTCGTTTGGCCTGTTCAAAATTCATTTTAAGGTTGGTTGTCATCGCTTTGGTCTTGGTTAAAATCTTCAAGATATTTGATCATCATGGAGGTTAGCTTATCCACCCCTTTGCGGGTTACAGCCGATATTTGAAGCACCTCCCGGTCTTTGACGGCAGCCTGAAAAGCTGCGGCCGCCTCTTTGGTATCGGACAAATCCATTTTGTTTAAAACCACCAGCTGGGGTTTTTCCGTCAGCTGGGGGCTGTAATTGGCCAACTCTCGATTGATGGTTTCATATTCTGCCAGGGGGCTTTGCGGATCGATGGTTGAGATGTCGATCAGATGGACCAGGACCCGGGTGCGTTCTATGTGGCGCAAAAAGCGTGTGCCGAGTCCCACCCCTTTGTGGGCGCCTTCAATCAATCCGGGTATATCGGCAACCACAAACGGTTCTCCCCAGCCGGCCTGAACCACACCAAGAGTCGGCGTCAGGGTCGTAAAAGGGTAATCCGCAATTTTGGGGGTTGCAGAAGAGATGGAACTGATGAGGGTGGATTTTCCGGCGTTGGGCAGGCCGATGATCCCCACATCGGCCAGAAGTTTGAGTTCGAGTTTGAGCTTTAAGAACCGTCCGGGTTCACCGGGTTGGGCAAACCGCGGTGCACGGTGGGTGGAGGTTTTGAAGCGGGTGTTGCCCTGGCCGCCACGGCCGCCTTCGGCAATAATATAAGTTTCTGCAGGTTGGGTGAAATCTTTGATGATTTCACCGGTTTCTTCATCGGTGATGAGGGTTCCCGGCGGAATTTCGATGATGAGATCATCACCGTTTTTGCCGGTTTTTCGCTTTCCCTGGCCGTGGGTCCCATTTTGGGCTTTAAACTGGCTTTTGAATCGAAAGGGGTATAACGTGCGTCGGTGCGATGAGCTTTTAAAGATTACATCACCGCCTTTACCCCCATCGCCACCGTCGGGACCGCCGCGGGGGATAAATTTTTCACGCCGGAAACTCACACACCCACGTCCGCCGTCTCCGGACTGAACGGTAATGAACGCTTCATCAAAGAATTTCACTCTGCATAAACACTGACTCTTTTGCGCGAACGACCAAACTTTTCATAGGAAACCCGGCCGTCGATTTTGGCAAACAGGGTATAATCTTTGCCCATTCCAACGTTTTCTCCAGGATGGATTCGAGTTCCCAGCTGACGCACCAAAATATTGCCGGCCCTTACCGGTTCGCCGCCATAGCGCTTGACGCCGCGTCGTTGTGCATTACTGTCGCGACCGTTTTTAGAACTGCCGCCTGCTTTTTTATGAGCCATCGTTGGACTCCTTTATAACTTTAGATACGATTTAAATATTCAGATTTGTCTCTATTCTTTGGCCTCGGCCTTTTCGGCAGTCTCTTTTTTGGGAGCTGCTTTCTTGGCAGCGGTCTCTTTGGCTGCCGCTTTTTTGGGTGCCGTTTTTTGGGTTTCGGATTCCGTGACCTCCGCCTTGGCCTCAGCTTTCGGTTCGGCGGCTTTTGCGGCTTTGGTACCCTTGGCCTTGATGCTGTCTATCTGCACCGCCGTAAACTCCTGCCGATGCCCGTTTTTGCGGCGAAACCGTTTGCGCCGTTTGTATTTAAATACGATGATCTTCTTGGCTTTGCCCTGTTCCACGATGTGTCCCTCAACCGAAACACCATCGAGTACCGGCTGACCGATGCTGACGTTTTCTCCATCAGAAAACATCAATACCCTGTCAAACGTCACGGAGTTGCCAACATCACCGGAAATTTTTTCAACTTTTAGGACTTCGCCCTTCTGGACTTTATATTGTTTACCGCCTGAATTAACTACCGCGTACATCGGTTCGGCCTCCTGTCACCTATTTTTTAATGTCCCGTTCAAAATTTGCAAATATTGATCTTTTCGAGGCATTTGTCAAGAAAAATATGCAATTTATAATATCTGATGCGGTTGAATCGGCAAATGACCCTTGCAATTCATGCCAGAAATGGACATATAATCTTTCATTCAGAAATTTATACCTAAAACGACGGCAAAGGGAATATCGCTGGCCCTGAAATACTGCCGTTCGCTTTTACCAATCAACTAATTAACTAATTAACCAATCAACTAAACGCGGGAGGCGTTTTTGGACACCTACCCACTCATCCACTGGGACACCGCTTCCAGTAAAGACAAAGATAAGGCGCTGATCGCAGAAGAACCGCTTTCAATTCGCGTACAGGGAAACCCATATTCGGTTGTGATGCGCACACCGGGTGACGAAATCGCGCTGGTGGCCGGATTCTGTCTGACCGAGGGCATTATAGATTCAGCCGATGATTATACATCCCTTGCTTTCTGCGACGGTGAGGATACCAATGTTATCGCCGTCACCTTAACCCCTGATCGGCGGGATAATATAGCCGAAATTCTGGATCGCCGGGGGTTTATCAGTCAGACAAGCTGCGGTCTTTGCGGCAAAGAAATCGTAAAGGATCTTTTCCAGATTATCAAGCCCCTGGCGGACGATGTCCGTATTGACGGCAAAAGGGCGCTGGCATGTCTGGAAAACATAAATCAGCACCAGCCGCTGCGCCAACAAACCCGCGCCGCCCACGCGGCTGTTTTGTACAGCTCCCAATTCGAGTTTCTGGCGGCGGCAGAAGATGTCGGGCGCCACAATGCCCTCGACAAAGTCATCGGCCAGGTCGTGCTGGATCGCAAACTTGACCAGGCCGGGCTGTTGACCCTGTCATCGCGCGTCAGCTATGAACTCGTTCAAAAAGCTGCCCGGGCCCGCATACCAATAATTCTGGCCATATCGCGGCCCACCGGGTTAGCGGCCAAACTGGCCGCTGAACTCAACATCACCCTGGCATCCCTGGCCGATGGCCCCGGATTATACATTTTCACCCACGCCCACCGCCTCATAGCCAGTTAGCCGGTTGGCCGGTTCTCCGGTCTATTCTGACGATGAAGCAGAAGTTCACTATTGTGCGGGCTAACGGGACAACGGGCTCAACCGGCTAACCATTTCTCCAGGATCGAACCGATCCTCAGGACGAACACTCTCAAGTCGGCCCGCAGCTCGATGGCGGTGACAGCGACTCCATTTTCGGCTGGATTGTCACTGTTTCCGGCGGCCCGGGTGGTTTTTTGGCAGCGCTTTTTAGACGGGAAGAAAGCAGGCTGTAAATCGGTTTGATTGACAACAGCACCACCACCAGCGCCCCTGCCCATTGCAGCCAGAGCGGCACCACTTCAGAGGCCTGTCCCACGATGGCCTGGGCTGAAAGCCCCCAGTACCCATAAATTTGATCGACCAACGAGTCCGAAAATCACACTGCAAACCGCAATCGAGGACAGATAAATGGCGGTGGCCCGTTTGCCCAGGGTGCCGATCAGCACCGTCAGGGACGCCAGGTTGGTCGCCGGACCGGCCAGCAAAAACACCAGGGCCGCACCCGGGCTGACGCCTTTTAAAATCAGCGCGGCCGCAATGGGAGTTGAGGCCGTGGCACAAATGTATAAAGGAATTCCGACGGCCAGCATCAGCAACATGGCCGGCAGGCCGGATCCGAGGTAGCGGCTGAAGACATCATCCGGAATGAGGACCGTGATGATGCCCGCCAGCAGCAATCCAAACAGAAACCAGGCCGCAATATCGTTCCAGAGATCTTTGAAGGCATATCCGAATCCGGCTCTCAGCTTTTCATAGAAAGTGTGGTGCCGGCTGTGCTGCTCAGGATCACAGTTGACGCCGTCACAACAGCCGTCCACCGGGCACCTGAGATCCGGTATGATTTCCCGGCCTTCCTTGTTGTAGCTGAAGAGGTTTTCGGAAAGACCGGCGACAAAGGCCGTCACAAAGGCGACAACCGGACGCGCCACCGTCATAATCGGATCCATCAGGGCGTAGGTGATCGAAATGGAATCCACTCCGGATTCCGGGGTTGAAATTAAAAAGGCGGTGGTCGCCCCTCGGTTGGCACCTTGTTTCCGCAGCGACACGGCTGCCGGTAAGACACCGCAGGATCACAACGGGATGGGGATGCCCAGAAAGGCTGCCTTGAAAACGGATGCAAAACGCCCCCGGCCCAGGTGCTTGACAACGGTATTGGGGTTGAGAAAAACCCGCAGCAACCCGCTGACGATCAAGCCAAACAAAATGTATATCGAGGCATCTAGTAGTAAATGCCAGGATGTTGCAAGCACGTTAATTATAAAGTTCAAAGTTTATACTCTCCTATAAATCACTTTGTCGGGGTATGCTAATCGCGGCTGGAAGCCGCTCCCACGACTTGCGGGCGATTTCAGAAGCGTCCTGTGGCAGCGGCTTCCAGCCGCGATCTGGATCAATCTGTGATTACTCACGAACATGCTCCAGTCCAACTTCCAGCAGCGCCGACACGTGCTCGTCATCCAGGGCATAATAAATAATCTGCCCATCCCGTCGACTTTTAACCAGCGCCAGGTCTTTGAGACGGCGCAACTGGTGTGATACGGCCGATTCGCTCAAACCCGTAAAAGCCGCCAGATCACACACGCACATCTCTACATTTTTCAGCGCCATAACTATTTTGAGCCGGTTGGGATCCCCCAGCACTTTATAGGTCAGCGACAGTCGGTCCAGTTCGCGGTCCGCAATGACATCTTTGCGGGCTTTTTCCACCCTGTCAAGGTGAACGATCCTCACCAGGCAGCCATCTTCTTCTATGATTTTGGCCCGGGCATTTCCCATGCCATCCCTCCAATTTATATTATATGAACATATGTTCATATAATATAAACTTAAACCCCGTGCGTCAAGCTGTTTTTTTAAGATCGCATCGTATCAAAGGTTGTTCTTTTTCAGATAACAGAGGATGGCGGTAGGTCTTCCGAAGCGATAAAGGGTTAAATCATAAATATTTCTAAAGGTTTTCGCATATCTACCGATACTTTCATTGGAACGTTCCGACGGAACCTGAAAGGGCAAACCACTTGAAAGGGTGGGGCGCAAAACTTCCGGCCTAATTTCGCATATGAGAAACGGCAGCGGGGTTGCCAGGGTAAGTTGGAGGGGAAAACCCGTCTCTTTAACCGGAGACGGGTTTTTACTTTCGACATCCCATTCTAAAATTCAGAAAATTCAGGGGACGTCCGTGATATTTGGACATTTAACAGTTTTTGAGATTCTAATCCAAGTATAAACTAAAAACCCAGTATGTCCTTTTGGATTTTCTTTCGGTCAATTGCCACCCGCCCTTTAATGACAGCTTTGCTCACGGTTGACGGAGTAATATTTAGCGCCCGGGCAACAGCGGCACAACTGATCATCAATTTCCGTTTTAGGGGACGTCCGTGGCATTTGGACATTTATGTATTGTTTTTTTCTTTCAGAAATTTTATAAGCTATATCTCGAGCCCAAGTATTTCCTTTAGAATTTTTTTTCGATCAGCGGCCGCCTTCCCTTTAATCACGGCTTTGCTCACAGTTGACGGACCAATTTTCAGCGTCCGTGCTACCTCGGCACAACTGATCGCCAGTTTCCGTACAGCTATATAGCATAACATTTTCCGCGCACGGCTGATGTTTCTCTCCTTGCTGGCGGTCTTCAGATCATCAGTATCAACTTTGTAGTACGCCGCAACTTTTTCCATCAACTCTGCGAGATCTGGACCGGTAGTCTGAAGCCGAGTTTTTTCAGCTAAACGCTCATTTGCCTGCTTAAGCGTCTTCTTCAACAAATTCCGAACCGCCTAAAATTCGTCTCATCGCCTTTAATTCGAATGCCGCTTCTGCGATAGCTTTTCAGCGCAGACCATCCTCCAATTGATCGGATCAACCCGCCGCCAACCAATTCCGGACGGCGTCCTGCAGATATACCTTTGGCTATAAATTTTAAATAGGCTCTTCTAGCTGACGGCCTTGTTTTACCAAACATGCCAAGCACATAGTCAGTATCCTGCCATTCATGGTCATATTTGCCCATTAATACGTGATGCCCACAGAAAGGATATGTTTTTAGTTGTTTTAAATCCTTTATCACCCCTGCCCTTAAAGGATTCAGATGAATATATCGAACCAACTCCAATAAGTATGCATCTTCCTCACATAGAAATGACTTGTAGCGATTCTGAAATAATTGACCGTGGCGTTTGTGACGACGATTAAATTGCTGGGCATGACCGGTCAGCAATCTCTGCATAACTTTGGCCATGGGAGTTAAACCGGTTCTTAACAAGAGATGAATATGGTTGAACATAAGGGCCCATGCAAAACAGGGTGTGGCAGTATCAGAGAGCATTCGCCCAGTCGGTCAAGAAAATTGTACCGGTCTGTTTGATCCTTAAAAATAGCTTGGCCCTCAATTCCACGAACAATAATGTGGTGCAGAGCGCCGGGGGCATCTATGCGAGCTTTGCGGGGCATATCATTTACCTGACACATTGCTATTAAATGTCAATATGCCACGGACGTCCCCTAAATTTTATTCATGGTTAATAGTAATTTAACATTTGCCTAACTTTATGATAACAATAAAAAAATAAATTGCTCACATTGTGGGTTGACCGTTTGATCCCACAATCAGTGATAATAATAACCCCGGTTGGAATAACTGTTAATTAAAGTGTGGGCGAAAATTATGGCTAAAGAAAGAATCCTTGTCGTCGATGATGAAGAAGATATCCTGGAGCTGGTCAGGTATAATCTGGCCAGGGAAGGCTATCAGGTTTCGGGAACCCTTTCCGGTGAAGAGGCTTTGAGAAAAGCACGTACCGAAGCGTTCGATCTGATCGTTCTTGATTTAATGCTGCCGGGAATCGACGGGCTGGAGGTGGCCAAAAAACTAAAGGCCGGCGAGAAAACCCAGAATATTCCCATCGTGATGTTGACGGCCAAAGGTGAAGAGGCCGACATCGTCACGGGTCTGGAACTGGGCGCTGATGACTACATCACCAAGCCTTTCAGCCCCAGAGTGCTGATCGCCAGAGTCCGCACGGCCCTCCGACGCCAGATCGGCAAATCGGAAGATCAAACCGCCGTTATTCACATACACGACCTGGAAATACATCCCGGCCGGCGCAGCGTGCTGGCCGACGGGCAGCCAGTTGATTTGACGTATACCGAATTTCAGCTTCTTTATATTCTGGCGCGGCGGCCGGGCTGGGTGTTTACCCGCGGGCAGATCGTGGATGCGGTTCGCGGTGATGATTATCCGGTCACCGATCGCAGCGTGGATGTACAGATTGTCGGACTGCGCAAAAAATTGGGCGCTCTGGGGAAATACATCGAAACCGTCAGGGGGGTCGGCTATCGATTTCAGGAGAATCCATGAAGAACAGCAAAAAATTAATATGGCAAATCTTCCCCTCCTTCCTGTTGATTACCCTCCTTTCAGTTCTGGCGGTCAGCTGGTATGCGTCCAGTTCGATGCGCCACTTTTTTTTAGACCAGACCGCCGTCGATTTGAATGCAAGAGCCATTCTTTTGGAAAACCAGGTCATCACCCATCTGTTGCCCCTGGATCCCCCGTCCGTGGACTCGGTTTGCAAGGCCATGGGAAGCAAGTCCGCAACGCGCTTTACCGTCATTTTGCCCTCCGGTCGAGTGGTTGGCGATTCCCGGGAAACGCCCGATTTAATGGACAATCACGCCAGCCGACCTGAAATTGCAACGGCATTGGGCGGAGAAAACGGCAGATCCATCCGCTACAGCAATACCCTGCTGCAGTCTATGATGTACGTTGCACGGCCCATCAAGGAAAACGACAATATCCTGGCGGTTATCAGGGCCGCGATACCGACGACGTTCATTGAGCGGGAGCTGAAATCGATCCAACTTAAAATTGGACTGGGCGGACTGCTGATAGCCCTTCTGGCGGCCGGTATCAGTTTGTTGATATCCCGCCGTATTACCCGTCCCATCGTGGCAATGAAAAAAAGTGCCGGCCATTTCGCCGACGGAGATTTCAGCCACCGTCTGGCAGCACCGGATTCTGAAGAAATGGCCGGGCTGGCCGAAGCGCTTAACCGGATGGCCGTCGCAGCTGGACAGCCGTATTAATACCATCATCAACCAACGCAACGAATTCGAAACCGTACTTTCCAGCATGCAGGAGGGTGTCGTTGCGGTTGACAATAGAGAGCGTATCATATCCATGAACCAAGCGGCAGCGGTTCTTTTTGAATGTGATCCCGTTCAATGCCAGGACAAGAACATCCAGGAAGTCGTCCGCAACCTGCCGCTGCAACAGTTCATCCGTCACGCCATCTCCGGCCGAGAGCTCGAAGAAGACGATATTGTGCTATACCAGAACGGCGAAAAAATTTTGAATTTAAAAAGCTCGCCGTTGCTGGATGCCGGCAAAGATCAGATCGGCACCCTGGTTGTCATTAACGATGTCACCCAGTTGCGGCGCTTGGAGAACATGCGCAAAGACTTTGTGGCCAATGTATCCCATGAAATCAAGACCCCCCTGACAGCCATAAAAGGATTCGTTGAAACACTGCATCAGGGAAACGTCGATACACCTGAAGAAGCCGAACGGTTTTTGGGCATTATCCAAAAACATGTCGACCGCTTAAGCTCGATCATCGACGACCTGCTGTCACTTTCAAGAATCGAACAGGAAGATGAAGGCAATGCCATCCAGTTCGAAAAGGGAACCGGTTAAGGACATTTTTCAGTCTGCCGTACAGATATGCCGGTCAAAAGCGGAAGAAAAAAACATCGACTGTCCGTTTTGACTGCGACACAATATCCTGCAACCGCTCTTCGATCCAACCCTTCTCGAACAGGCCGTTGTCAACCTGCTGGACAATGCCATTAAATACAGTGAACCGGACAGCGCCATTAACCTGAACGCCGAACAGGATGATTCCGAAGTGATCGATCAGCGTCGAAGATCAAGGCAGCGGCATTGCCAAAAAGCATCTGCCCCGATTGTTTGAGCGATTCTATCGGGTCGACAAAGCGCGCAGCCGCCAATTGGGCGGCACCGGCCTGGGCCTGGCCATTGTCAAACACATCGCCCAGGCCCACGGCGGCCAGGTAACCGTTAAAAGCACACCCGGCAAGGGAAGCACGTTTACCATCCATCTGCCCAAAAATTAAGCATGCATTAAGTGTTGCTTCGAATTTCACTCATTTCTATCGGTTTCTTAACACTTCTTTAACAAAATCACCCTATCTATTCTGGAAATGCTGGCGACTCGCTTTGATCGGCTAACCCCCGTATTATCTGAACTACTCCAGGGAAAGGAAATCATTACAGCCCATGAGAGCTATCGACGTATCAATTGAAAAGGAGTTTTATGGCAGAACTGTACTTTATATATAAGACGAAGGTCTATCTGTTTGACACTAAACAATTAAAGCTATTTCGGTTAAGAGACCACAACCGAATCGAAATCAAAAATCCGGAAACCCTTGGAAAAATACGATTGGATTCCAAAGAAATTAAGCGCGAACATGCCTTCAGGCTGGCATTTGAATGTGAGAAGTAGTTGATTTGTTTCACTAAAATAATATAACGAGATATCATTTTTTTTAATTGTTTTCTAACAAACTTGCACTATACTGATAATCTGTATTAATTATTCATTAAGCCCCATTACCATCAAGCCCGGTTTGATATGATGAAATCAAACCGGATTTTTTTTAACTATATTTCATTGATTCTTACTGAGGTAACAGCAATGCTACGACGCACGAAGATAATAGCGACACTGGGTCCAGCGACCGATGATGATTCAGTGATTGAAAAATTGATTCGGGCCGGGATGAATCTGGTGCGAATCAATTTTTCCCATGGAAAACTGAATGACCACCAGAATCGCGTAAACACCGTCCGAAAGTATGCCACTGCCCTGGGTCGTCAGATCGGTATTCTGGCCGATCTTCAAGGTCCAAAGATTCGGATCGCACAGTTTGAAAATGGCCGGGTTACCCTTGATCCGGGCGCCGAGTTTGTTCTGGACGCCTCGCTACAGGCAACTGCTGGAACCCCCGAGGCCGTCGGCCTTGACTACAAGGAATTGTCACAAGATGTGGGACCGGGGGATATTTTGTTGCTGGATGACGGTCGTATCGAACTTGCAGGTTGAACAGAATCGACGGGTTGCAGATTATTCTGTACAGTTAAAATGGCGGCGAATTGTCCAACAATAAAGGTATCAATCGTCGAGGCGGAGGGCTTTCAGCCGGAGCCCTGACGGATAAGGATCGTGAAGATCTGAAAGCAGCCGCTGCGATGCAGGTGGATTATATCGCAATTTCCTTTGTTCGCAGTGCAGCCGATATTAAGGAAGCTCGCCGACTGCTAAACGCAGTTAACAGCACGGCCGGCATCATTGCCAAGATTGAAAGGACTGAAGCCGTTGAGGCCATCGATGACATTATCCATGAATCAGACGGGGTCATGATAGCCCGCGGTGACCTGGGGGTTGAGATCGGCGATGCCGAGGTTCCGGCCATTCAAAAGCGCATCATTGAAAGAGCCCGCTCTTTGGACAAACCGGTGATCACGGCCACCCAGATGATGGAATCCATGATTCAAAGCCCGGTGCCCACCCGGGCGGAGGTATCGGACGTGGCCAATGCGGTGATCGATGGAACCGATGCGGTCATGCTGTCCGGTGAAACAGCGGTCGGAAGGCATCCGGAAAAAGTCGTCACCGCCGCCGAACGTGTTTGCCTGGCAGCCGAAAGACAACCCAGCACGCGCGTTTCCAAGCATCGGGTGGATCGGCGTTTCAAACGGGTCGATGAGGCCATTTCGATGTCTGCCATGTATGCTGCCAACCACCTGGACATAAAAGCCATCGTGGCCCTGACCGAATCCGGCTCAACCCCGCTGTGGATGTCGCGCATTCGGACGGCGATCCCCGTATTCGGTTTAAGCCGGCATCCGGCATCCTTGGGGAAAATGACCCTGTATCGCAACGTGTACCCGCTGTTTTTCGATGTTACCCTTCATCAGCGGGATGAAATCAAACGGGAAGCTATCGATGTGTTGGAGCGGCGGGGTTTTCTGAATAACGGGGATATGGCCATCATCACCAAAGGGGATCAGGACGGCCACTATGGCGTGACCAACGCCATGAAAATAGTTGAGGTGGGTCAGGTTGTATAACTGCTGGTTATTTGTTATTGGTTATTCGTTAATAGAATTCGATGACCAGTTGATTGCATACCAAGCGATTAACCAATAACGAAAAACTCCCAGCGTTGCTGGGATCTAGTGCGTTTCCCAAACCCGGTTTTTTCCACAAACGCTATCAAATAAGCTTAATTCTTCCGCTTTCAAATCTTTGGGACGGGCACCGTAACGAAGGTAAAAAATGAAATGTTTCATGCCTTTCTTTCTTCCGCTTGATTACGAATACGGCTTCAAGGCAAAGAAAAACCAGAAAAAATAATGCGCCACCATTTGATGCCAATGCCGTCCATAGCATGTTTAGTTCTAACCAAACTCTAACCATTCAATAACTGCTGATTAACAATGGATTTATATAATATGGATATAGGCAAAAATGCAGCTATCTCAAACCAGGGAGATATAAGCTCCATGAAAGAATTATTTCTGCTGATCGGTGCCGTACTGGCATTTGCCGGTCTGCTCAGTTTACAGACCAGAGCATTAAAAAAACATCACCCCAATGCAGAATTGCTCATTGGTCTGTTCAAAATGTTAAACTCGGAAAATAAAAGACCCAGGGAGCACTCAAATGGATAAGAAAAGAGTCCTGTTCATCTGCG
Source organism: uncultured delta proteobacterium (assembly GCA_963766255.1). GTDB lineage: Bacteria > Desulfobacterota > Desulfobacteria > Desulfobacterales > JAFDCJ01 > JAFDCJ01. The sequence goes on along the minus strand of CAVXZZ010000019.1, from coordinate 26,732 downwards.
GCCACAACAGTGGAAGGAGTCAGATGGCGGAAGCGTTTTTAAATGATTTTGCAGAAGGAATGGTTTACGTTGAAAGTGCCGGTTTGGATCCCAAACCTGTCAATCCACTGGTGATCGAGGTTATGCAGGAAATCGGCTATGATCTTTCCCAGGCCAGATCCGACAGCGTGTTCGAATTTTTCAAGGAAGGCCGGTTATATGATTATGTGATTACGGTCTGTGATGAAACGGCCGCCGGGCAATGCCCCGTCTTTCCCGGAATTACGAAACGGTTTCACTGGCCGTTTCCGGACCCGGAGCAGTTGACCGGCACCCACGATGAAAAACTGAAAGCCCTGCGAAATATTCGAGACCAGATTAAAGTAAAGGTTTTCGAGTGGGTAAAAACGATTGCCTAGCCTGTTTTTAATCTAGCACGATTTCCGGGAATCTCCGGGAAGGATTCGCCGGCCTGAATATGGAAACTGCCTGTGGTGTTTATCCAAAACGGCCGGTGATGTAATCCTCTGTCAACTGGTGTTTGGGACGGGTAAAGATCTGAGCGGTGGGGCCGACCTCGATGAGATCGCCCAGGTGAAAGTAGGCGGTACGTTGCGAAACGCGTGAGGCCTGCTGCATGGAGTGGGTAACGATGACAATGGAATACTGTTCGCGCAGTTCATCGATTAAATCCTCGATGACAGCGGTGGCAATCGGATCCAGGGCAGAACACGGCTCGTCCATTAAAATGACCTCGGGGCCAACGGCAATGGTGCGCGCAATGCACAGGCGCTGCTGCTGACCGCCGGACAGGCCGGTTCCCGGATGCTCCAGGATGTCTTTTACCTCGTTCCACAAACCGGCTTTGATCAGAGATTTTTCAACGATTTCATCCAGCTCGGCCTTGTTCTGTGCCAAACCGTGGATTTTAGGGCCGTAGGCAATGTTTTCATAGATTGACTTGGGGAAGGGATTCGGTTTTTGAAACACCATCCCGACCTGGGCCCGCAACGGAACCACGTCTATGTTTTTACCATAAATATCGACCCCGTCCAGCGTAATCTCACCGGTAATCCGGCAGCCATCGATGGTATCATTCATGCGGTTCAGACAACGGATAAATGTTGATTTCCCGCAGCCCGAGGGACCGATCATGGCGACGACCTCGTGGTTGCCGATATCGAGGGAAACATCCTTAATGGCCTGTTTTTCGCCATAGAATACGTCCACATGGCGGCACGTCATGCGGGGATTTTCAACAGTGATGTCGCCGACAGTCTGACGGATGTCGCGACTGACCAGGTCCCGCTTTTCCTTGGGAATGATTTGAGATTGTATGCTGTCTTGCGGTAATTCTCCCACGAAACCGGCCTCATTTATTTCTCTAAGCGAAAACATGGTACTCCTTCAACCAGCCACATCTGGAGCTAAACCATAACCTAACACAATTACATGATTGGTCAATTTATTATTTGCTCGTCGGCTATTAAAAAATGGAAGCAGGCCGGATGAATGCATCCGGCCTGGGTCTGGATTCTTATATTACTTTAGAGACATTAGAATTTGAAGGTTCATAATGTCAGCGCGAAATTTGGCCCGCTCGGCATCCGGCATGGGAATCATGCCCTTATCAGCCAGATACCCATCTTCGCCCCAGGCTTTGGCGCTGGTGAACTCTTCCAGGTATTCCTGGATCCCCGGAATGACACCGACGTGTGCTTTTTTGACATAAAAGAACAGGGGACGCGACACGGGGTACTTCCCGTCGGCGATGGCATCAAATGTCGGCTGGACGCCGTCAACAAAGGAACCCTGGATTTTATCCGCGTTTTGATCCAGAAAACTGAAGCCGAAGATACCAACCGAATTCGGATTGGCTTCCAGCTTCTGCACGATCAAATTATCGTTCTCACCGGCTTCGACGTAAGCGCCGTCCTCACGGATGGTGTGGGCAACCGCTTTGTATTTTTTCTTGTCCGTCTTGCCCAGCGCTTTGATCCAGGCAAACTTTTTGGCACCGCCCTCCATGGCCAGTTCAACAAAGGCATCCCGGGTTCCGGAGGTCGGCGGCGGTCCGAGCACTTCGATGGTTTTGGCCGGCAGCGCCGGGTTGACGTCTTGCCAGGTTTTGTAAGGATTGGGAATCAGCTTTTCCCCGCCGTTGGGATCCGGGACATCTTTGGCCAGGGCCAGGAAGATATCCTTGCGGGTCAGCCTAAGCGGTGCGGCCTGTTTGGAGTTGGCCATCACAATGCCGTCATAACCGATTTTTACCTCTACAATTTCTTTGACGCCGTTGCTGACACATTTATCATACTCTGATTGTTTGATCCGGCGCGACGCATTGGTGATGTCAGGATGTTCGACACCCACACCTTCACAAAAAAGTTTCAACCCGCCACCTGAACCGGTGGATTCAATCTTCGGGGTTTTAAATGAGGTCGATTTGCCAAACTGCTCGGCTACGACCGTTGCAAAGGGATACACCGTCGAAGAGCCGACGATACTAATGTAGTCCCGGGCGGAAGCGGCGCCGGCCACACCAAAGGATGTGGCCACAAAAAGAGTGATAACCAATACGACAATTGCTTTTTTCATTAGAATTTCCTCCTTAGAAATTTAATCAGATCATTCATTTGATCCGTTTGAATTTAATGTCTGAATTTTAACCAGCGATCATTAGGGTTGCGTTAGGTTGCTGTTTGTTTTGTGTTTAATCTCAGCTTTTTTGGGGGCATAAGATGATAGGGACGGGCTTCTATCCCCACGCCTGATAGGGATCGGCACGAAACCCGCCCCTGTATTCCCAACATCTGGCTGCCTGCTGCCATAAAGTTACCATCGCCTTTCAAACCGCTTACGCAGTATAACGGCCGCGGCATTCATGGTGATGAGAAAGGCCAGCAATACCATAATGGCGGCGGATGTGCGTTCCACAAAGGCCCGCTCCGGACTGTCGGCCCATAAAAAAATCTGGACCGGCAAGGCGGTGGACGGATCGGTAAAGCTGGCCGGGATATCGACGATAAAGGCCACCATTCCGATCATTAACAGCGGTGCAGTTTCGCCCAGGGCCCGTGCCATACCGATAATCGTACCGGTCAGCATGCCGGGCAGTGCCAGCGGCAGCACATGGTGCGACACCATTTGCATTTTGGAGGCCCCGACACCCAAAGCCGCTTCCCGAATGGAAGGCGGCACCGATTTCAAGGCCGACCGGCTGGCGATGATAATGACCGGCAGGGTCATCAGGGTCAACACCAGGCCGCCCACCAGCGGGGCGGACCGCGGCAATCCGAAAAAATTGAGAAACACCGCCAGGCCCAGCAGCCCGAAAACAATGGAGGGTACGGCAGCCAGGTTGTTGACGTTAACCTCGATTAAATCCGTCCAGCGGTTTTTAGGCGCAAACTCTTCCAGATAGACGGCGGCAGCGACGCCCATGGGAAATGATAAGAGCAGGGTTATCACCAGAGTTAGAAACGATCCGACCATCGCCCCCCAGATGCCGGCCAGCTCAGGTTCCCGGGAGTCGCCGGCGGTAAAAAACGTTTGATTAAATTTTTTCTTGATTCGTCCTTCGACGGCCAGCTGATCAATCCAGGCCAGCTGATTGTCTTTTAAGCGCCGGTCGCTCTCGGCACCTTCCCGATTGATATGGCCTTTGATGAGCATGTCGACATCATCATCGGCCGGGACCCAGATTTCCCGTGTTTCACCTATGATGCCAGGCTGCTGCAGCACCATATCCCGCAGCTGGAAAGAAGCCCCCGAACTTACCAGGCCGTATAACTTGCGTTTATCCCCACGCCCTTTGACATCGGGAAACATGCTCCGCAATGCTTTTTTAACCAATCCCTGATAGTTGGCACTGGCCAGGGCTTCCTGGCGCAAAAGATCCGGATCAAAAAATACATTCACCTTGATAAAGGTTTGTTGCAAGGCGCTGTATCCTTTTGCGCCGATGCTGATAAAAAGCAGGGACAGAAACAACAGACTGACAAGGATGGCCATCAGGCCGTAAAAGCGAAACCGGCGCTCGGCCCGGTACCGTTTGGTAAGGCCCCGGTTGACGATTTCCAGAATTCTAGCGGGATGCTTTTTATTTGGGCTTGCGGTAGTCGTTGAATTATTCATACTGCTCCCGGTATTTGCGAACTACGTATAACGCGATGACATTTAATATTAAGGTAACCACAAACAGCAACAGCCCCAGCGCGAAGGCTGCCAGGGTCTTGGGGCTGTCAAACTCCTGGTCACCGACCAGCAGGGTGACGATCTGAACGGTTACCGTTGTGACGGTTTTCAAAGGATTCACCGTTAAATTGGCCGCCAGGCCGGCCGCCATCACCACAATCATGGTCTCGCCGATGGCCCTGGAAACAGCTAAAAGAACACCGCCGACGATGCCGGGCAAGGCCGCCGGCAACACCACCTGTTTGATGGTTTCCGACCGGGTGGCACCCAGGCTGTATGCGCCATCCCGCAAAGCCTGGGGCACGGCGTTGATAAAATCGTCCGATAGCGAAGAAACAAAGGGAATAATCATGATCCCCATCACCAGACCGGCGGCCAGAGCGCTTTCGGAAGAGACGCTCAGCCCCAGAATCGATCCCGTATCGCGTATGAAAGGCGCCACGGTCAGGGCGGCAAAAAAACCGTAAACCACGGTTGGAATGCCCGCCAGAATTTCAATCAGCGGTTTGGCAGCAGCACGGAATTTCTTGCCGGCATATTCCGACAGGTAAATGGCGGACATCAATCCGATGGGTACCGCCACGACCATGGCAATGGCCGAGATTAAAGCCGTACCCAGAAAAACCGGAACGGCGCCAAAGGCCCCGGAAGAGCCCACCTGGTCGGTGCGAATGGCCATCTGGGGACTCCAATCCAACCCGAAAAGAAAATCGGTCACCGGAATTACCTTGAAAAAGCGGATGGCTTCATACAGGACCGACAGGACAATGCCGATGGTGGTAAAAATCGCAAGGGTGGAACAGGCAATCAGGATATATTTAATTACCTGCTCAACCATGTTGCGGGCCCGCAAGCCCGGTTTGATTTTGGCACGCACTGCCACAAGGCCCAGCATCGCAAGGCAAATGGCAACAACCGCCAGGGCGGCCTTGCTGGTTGCCTGGAGACTGCGGTAATGGTCGGCAGCAGCCTGCATCGTCGGAGTTATCTCGCCGGAAACAATGTTGCCGCTGACCATATTTTTTATTTTGTTAATAAAAAGATTTAATTCAGCTCCGGTCAGGCTGCGAATATTTTCAGGCAGATCCGAAACCACCAGTTGGGTGATGACGGTGGACTCAAACGCCAGCCAGAATCCGAATAAAAGCAGGGCCGGAATGCCGCACCAGATAGCCGTCAGGGCGCCATAATAAGTTGGGCGGGAATGCAGCTGCTGGATTCCAGCGCTATCACCGGCGACGGCAAACGCCCGCCGCCGTCCCACGTAGTAAGCAGCACCTGAAAGGGCCAGGAGGACGATGAACAAGGTTGCAGGTGTCATATGATAATATTATTCAATGTTGGTTTTTTTGATTCGGTCCGATAAATACAGTTAGACAATAAAAATGTGTTGTTAGATCGGTATGATGTTTTTGTTAGGGTTTTGTTAGAAGTGGTTGGCCGGTTAGGCCAGTTGGCCCGTTAACAGGAAAGGATAGATTCAGCAATTTCGTCTGGAATCGGGCAAACCGGTTAACGGGCTGACCGGCTAACCGACAAAAGAAGGCTTTGACAAACTTCTAGTTTTACCCTAACAAGAATCTAATAATTAATGCAGATTATAACCGAAAAAATAAAAATCGGTAACCTGCACACAGAATACAAAACAGGATGATGAAATGGAGAAAAGAATCAGAAAGCATTTTTCAAGGGAAATGGAAAAAATAAAAAAGCTCATTCTCTCCCTGGGCACCATGGTGGAGGAGCGGGTCCGCATGGCAACCAAGGCCATTGAAGACAATGACGCCATATTGGCCCAGCAAATCATAAAATCCGATTATGAAGTAGATGAGATGGAAGTCGACATCGAAGAGGAGTGTTTGAAAGTCCTGGCCCTGCATCAGCCGGTGGCCGTTGATTTACGATTCATCATTGCCGTTATTAAAATCAATAACGAACTGGAACGGATCGGCGACCAGGCGGTCAATATCGCCGAGAGGGTCGGGGTAACCGCCAAAAGCGAACAACTCGAAAAGTTTTTCGACTATTCGGCCATGGGTGAAAAAGCCCAGACCATGTTAAAAATGAGTCTGGATGCCCTGGTCCACATGGATTACGATCAGGCCTTCAGTGTGGTCAGGATGGATGACGAGGTGGATGCAATCAAGGAGCAGGCCTATGATCGTGTCAAACGGGCCATGGGTGACCACCCCCCTGATAAACTGGGCTACTTGATCAACCTGCTTTTGATCTCGCGCCATCTGGAACGCCTGGCCGATCATGCCACCAATATCGCCGAGGAAGTCATCTACCTTATCGAAGGCGAAATCGTCCGGCATGCCCAGCATGATCAGGACTGACACGAGAAGCTAGTAAAAAAGTGACCCTGCTCCGAAGGTTTCCTCGCCCTTGGCGAGGGCACAAGCCCGCCTGGAGCAGGTAAATGTTCAATGGTCCCGATCGGCTGCAGGATCTCACGTCCAATTATCTGTCTTCTGTTATCTGCCCTCTGTCATATACCGGCAAACGGGCCAACGGGCTCACGGGCAACCTAAAACAGCTTATCCGCCGAATTTTTCATTTCTTTCCAGTTGAATTTTTTAGCGGCCTCTAACCCTTCTTCTTCTGAAAGCCCTTTATACAAGAGGGTGAACATGGCTCCCTGCTGCTGTTTCTGGCCAAGCAGAACCATAACGCCACCGGAATTCTCTTTTTTGTCATAGAAGATTTGGACCTTGAAGCCGTCGATGGTAGAAATACTCATTTTGCCTTCGGCGGATTCAGTCTTCATGGCCTGCATACTGCCCTGGGTCATGGCCTGATTGCCCAGTATCATCATGGCTTTCAGCTCCTTGTCACCCTGCCGATACTCGCGAACAGCATTGATCATTTTTGAAGATCCCATATCCATGGTCATGCCGCCGGCCGGCTCAGCATTCCAGCCCTTGAGATCAACCAGCAACGGCGTTACAAGGGTATGATCCGCGGCCACCCCTGTGGCCGCAAAAGAGGTGAGAATGGCGACAATCGTTAACCCAAGTATTATTGAAATCTTGCGCATGGTTTGCTCCTCCTTTCCTCTTTCAGTTAATATCAAGCAGTAGTTTGCATAGCTCAGCTATTAATTCCCCTTTTAAAATTATTTGTCAACTATTGTTGAAGTATTAAATAAAAATCATAACTAACCCAGCCCGGAAGTATAAAAATGATTGACAGCCCGGATTTTAGCGTGTACATGCACTGATTATGACAAAACAAGATATGGAAAAATTAAAGGGAATTTGTGGCAAGGTGGCTGACAGCTGCATGGGCATGCGGGTGCGCAGAGCAGCCCGGGTGGTGGCCAATCATTACGATAAGCATTTGAAACCCACCGGGTTAAAGGGAACACAGTTTACGCTGCTGAACACCATTTTCATGAACCCGGCTGCCAGCATCGGTCAGTTGGCGGACGTCCTGGGGCTGGACCGCACCACCCTGAACCGCAACCTCAAGCCCCTGGAAGGTAAGGGGCTGATCCGTTCCGGTTCGGGCAAGGATCCCCGCACCCGTACCCTAAAATTGACTAAAGAGGGTACCAAAATACTTCAGCGCGCCCTTCCGTATTGGCTGGAAGCCCAGTCCGGCGTCCTGGAAACATTGGACCACCGTATCAAACGGTTGATGGATGATTTGAGTGAGATTGAAAAATTGGGAACCCTGTCCTAACCCGGATCTGCCAAAAGCATAGAGCCAAGCAGGATTAATCACGAAAACACGAAATTTTTCTTTTCTTTCATGTTTTCGACATTTCGTGCTTTGGTGATAAAATGGGGCTTTAATTTATTCACATTTTTTGAATTTCTTTGCGGCCGGTTCACAGATTCTTTAGCTGTATTCCCAGCAGGGAAACATCGTCTTTCGGCGCGGTATTATTCCCAAAGGCCATTAGGGCTTCAAACGAGGCCTCAATCAAATCGACCACCGATCGATCTTTGAGGGCTGTTAATTGTTCGTGAAACCGTTTGTTACCATAAAAATCACCCCGGTCGTTCTGATATTCATAGACCCCGTCGGTATAAAACACCAATTTATCCCCTGCACCGATTTGCGCCTCTTCCTGCTCATAAACGATCGGCTCATCCGCGGATAGCCTCAGATCAATTGTCCCGATGGGCCGCCCGCCTTTTTTCAGCTGGACCAGGGTTCCATCTTCCCGCAGGATGATAGGCGGCGGATGCCCGGCACTGCTGGATATCAGGGTTCCGTTTTTGACATTGATAATGACATAGTTCATGGTAAAAAAATTATTAAACCGTTCAAAAGGATATTCCCGGTCGAGAAATTTCAATACTTGCGCCGGTTGGCGTATTTGGTGATTGCCCGGGGAATCGTCCGGCCGCATCATAAGATTGCCGCTCTGGGGCTGCAAATATTGATATACGGTCACCGCCACCATTGCCGCCGGAACACCGTGTCCGGCCACATCAATAATGTAAACGGCCCAGTAATCATCATTGAACTGAATGATGTTAAAAATATCGCCGCCTATTTTATCACAGGGCTGAAAGCGCCAGGCAACATCCAGGATCTCACCGAAATTTACATTGACGGGCAACAGGCTCTTTTGAATTTCAGCCGCAGCGATCAGATCCTGTTCAAGGCGCTCCTGTTTATGGGTTAATTCTTGATTCAGCCTTTTAAGCCGCAGTTCCGATTCGGCATACCTGGCAATCAACTCCTGCAAGAGTTGATTGTTGATCTCGTTGTCGGCAACAGTGGCCCGATACTCTAAGAGCTGATGGATAAGCACAGGGAGCAGCGGATCTTTGCTCTTTAACAAATGGAGGTATTTATTGAGGTTATCTTCAATTCCCATTGTATCTCAAGCCTTATTTTTTTGAAACTTGCCGAAATCAAATTGATGGTCAGCGTCTAGCAGGCCGTCTATGCCCACGTCTTTTAATGACGCCAGAAGATTAAATACATAGTGAAGGATGTCTTCATCGTCGATAATGCTGCCGTGCTGCGGTGCCAGGATTTTAAACGGGATTTTAGCGATTTGCTCAAGGGAATATCTCAGCGCCGTTGTCGAGGTCATGATTTTTCGGTGAAAATTTAAAATATCATTGACCGGGCAATTCGGAAGCTTCCTGGGGCATTGGGATAGATTTTTACATTCAATGCATTCGGCCGCCAGCTGCATAAACAAATTCCAGTCAACCCCATAGCTGCCGAAAAGATCGCTGGTGAAAAGCACCCCGCTTTGGGGATCGAAGGTAATAAAGCTGCCGGCCGAATGGGAATAAGGCGTTTTGATAAACTGCAGCTTGCGGCCGGAAGAAAACGTCATACTCAAATTTTAATTTACTCAAAGACACCAGGGGTGAAGATATCGAATAGTGCCGGATAAACATCATGTTTTCTGCGGCTGAGATTATTTGCAGATCTTTTTGCCGGATGGCATCCTCAAAATTTGGGGCACTGCCACACAGATCGGGATCATAGTGCTGGTAAATCAGGGCTTTGATCTGTTGCGGGACGATACCGGTCTGCAGTATCTTTAACATGACCGTGGCAAAATCCGGCCGACTGCCGCCGTCAATGACCACGGCTTCATCTTCATCGACAATCAGATAGGGATTGCAGTGCAACCCGGATGGGGCATCATAAAATCCCACCCAGAAAATCCCCGGTGCAATTTCAACCGCACTCTCATAATCCGTTTCGGTATAGTTTGAATTCGGCATGTTCTGTTTCCCTGTCATTCATTTTGGCTTTACCCGTGGTTAAATATTCTCACCACCCTGATCATCGTCCAATGGGAATCCAGTTCTTTATCAAGATCGTATTGCGTCTCCTGGATTCCGCATTCAACTCATGCTCAGACGTGGTCCGTGTCCTTCATGACTTCGCTCAGGACCGTGAGCACTTTGTCGAATCGTGTCACCGTCTATCTGCTTCGCGGTAATGAAAACCGATTAGAAAGCTGTTTCATATCGGGTATAGCGCTAAAAGCTTCGGCGGTAGTGTCGTCCCAAAGGATTGATAGGTCTGAAACCACAGTAAAACGCTGCCGGAATGATAGATATAGTGCATCGCCCCCATGCCCAGTGTCATGTATGCTTTCTTTTGATATTTGCCAATGGGCATTAAATGGAAGAAGGGACTATTTTTGGCAACGGCCATTTTTTCAATCATTAGAACAAAGGCCTCTTGTGCCGCCGCAGGATCGGCGTAACGCGAAATATAGAGCACATCCTTCTTTTCGCCCTGGCCGTATTCGGCGATAAGATTTGCGTCCGTGGCCACGGATTGGCCGTGCATTTTGTTGACCACCTGGGCTGCCTGCTCGCCGGATATTACGCGCAGGCGCTCTTTTTCTCCGATCTTTTCCGGGGTAGGCATATCCGGCGCGCTGGTGCAGCCTGTTAAAATAAGGCTGACAACCAGGCCGATGAGCTTAGAATTTTGGGACCGATTCATATTAAACAGTAGACCTCGGCTGATTGAACGTGATATGGTCGCCCGAATCTTGAATGAATATAGGCATCACAGGATTATATGCAATGATAATAACAGATAATTCTGAAATGCAACGCCGGTTACGGGTAAAGACATAAATGAACTTAACAACCTTACTATTAGTGGCACCGCCGATACTGATCGCCTTAACTTTTCATGAATTTGCCCATGCGTACGCCGCCTATCGCTATGGCGATGATACCGCCAAACAGCTTGGCCGCCTGAGCCTGAACCCGCTGCGACACCTGGATCCGCTGGGCACCATCATGATTTTTCTGGTCCATTTCGGATGGGCCAAACCGGTGCCGGTGAATCCTTATCGGCTGAAGAATCCCAGAAAGGATATGCTCTGGATCAGTGCGGCCGGTCCCCTGGCAAATATATTGTTGGCGCTGGCCAGCGGTCTGCTGCTCAGACTCCTATTTGCCATCGGCGGCACCCCTGGTACTCACACCGGCACTGTCATGGAATTGTTTATTTTTATGGTGATCATGAGCCTGCAGATCAACCTGGCGTTGGCGATATTCAATATTCTGCCCATCGCGCCGCTGGACGGCTCAAAAATTTTATCCGGGCTGCTGCCGGCCGGCTTTGCAAAATTTATTGGTATGCTGGAACGCTACGGCCCTTTTGTCCTGATTGGCTTAATCATCATCGGACGCGTAACCGAGGTATCGATTTTAGGGGGGCTGATCTGGCCCTTTGTTGATTATTTCAGTAAGCTTTTTGCCGGGATATAGCTGATAGCTCATGGCTGATAAGCCTGAAGAAATAAACTCCTTTTGTCATTCCCGCGAAGGCGGTGGTTCGAAAGGCTCACCACAAAACACTGATCTTCTGGATCCCCGTCTTCCAAAGTGTGTCGCAATTCAGAAAAGCGACTAATTTCTGCCCGTCATGCCGGTCCCGGATCAAGTCCGGGATGACGGATCCGGCATCCAGCACTGTAAGGCTTTGAAAAAATATGGATTCCGGGTCAAGCCCGGAATGACAAAACAGCAACAAATGCAGTATTGCCAATGACGACATAGCCGCCTTCGCGGGGATGACAGCCAGCAGTAAAATCCCAAATATGGTCAGGTCAGCGTTTCTGCCAGGTCAGGCCTGAAAACCATATAGATAACATCTTTATCTGCAGGGGAACCGGTTGGTGCTGGTTGGGGTTTGAAACCCAGCTTTTGATATAACTTTACCGCGGTTGTATTATCAGAATATACATTTAGCGAAAAGTATATTTTTGCATATCGTTTAATCCCCTCATCGATCAATAGACGGCACAGTAATTCTCCCAAACCTCTAGCGCGCTGAAGCGGTGAAACAATAACCCGGGCCATGTGAATCCGGTCGTTTTCTTTTTCGAGCAATTGCCCCAGACCCAACAGCTCTCCAACGTCATTAACCATCACAAATGTATTCTCTTCCGAAAACTCGATATCTTTTTTGAGGCTTTGAAGTGTTAAAGGAAATCTGACAGGGGGGCCGGCCCATCGCTTGCAAGCCTCTTTATCTTTGATCCATGAAATCACGGTATTTAAATCTTCATTTGTAGTAATGCGAAGTATCATCATTCATAGAATCCCTGAGCTTGAAGCAAGCTGCCGCATTAGAAGCTGTTTCAAATTTGAAAAAGCTTCTACTTCTTACGGGCACCCCCCACCACAACCGACAACCGATTTTCACTTAGATTGCGGGCGTGGTTTCGCATCTTGTCTTCCGCGTTGTCTCCCAGTATCAGATGAATTCCAAAGGGCGGGAGTCCTTTGGTTTCAATCCTGGTCAACACCCGCTCAAAAAATTTTACAGACTCCGGACCTTTTCCAAACCACTGATCGATCTCCAGGCCCATCTCCTCAATAGTCGAACGGGCCTGCGACTCAGTTACCATCGCGCTGATCGACTCATTATCAGCCCAGGGCACGGGGTACAAAGCGGGTTTGCCGCCGCTGAGAAAAACATCATGGAAGATAAAACGGCCCCCTGGTTTCAAAACCCGTTCAATCTCAGAGTAGAACCGGTGCTTATCAGCAATGTTCATCTGTACATGCTGGGTCAAAACAATATCGAACTGCTCATCTTCATAGGGAAGGTCGAGGGCACTACCATATTGCAGCTCCACCCGATCGCTCAGGTTGGCAAACGCGGTCAGTTTTGTCCCCGCCGAGATATACGCCTCGATAAGATCGATTCCTTTGACGCGACATTGATAATGCTCGGCCAGGTAACGTGCGGTGCCCCCCAAGCCGCACCCGACATCCAGTACAAGGTCAGACGCCTTTAAATTCGCCATTTCGGCTAACTCCCGGGTGGCGGCTCGTCCCCGGGTGTGAAACTCATCAATGGGGGCCAGGTCGTCCAGGGTTAGTGAATTGATATCTTTGCCGGCCAACTTCAGTCCGGTTTCAATTTTCTGCCAGATTTCGCCGATTCCATATTGATGCTTCACCAGGGCATCATTATTGGACATGGTTTATTTCCTCCATTATCACAGGTTCGTCGTTCTTTTATCTTAGCTGTATTTGTCTTGCAGCAACGCTTCAATCATCGAAGCAAGATCCTCGGGGGAAAGCCTTTCAAGATGATTACCGGTTACCCGGGATAATTCACCACAGACCTCATCCAGGCGATTGTATGCCCAATCCATTTTTTCGGCAATCTGGGCCAGCTCATCGCAAAGGGTTTTTATTTTTCCAACATCGGCCAGCTGACCACGATAATGGATCGTCACGCCCATAGGGAAGCCCTCCTGGTTGTTTTCGCCCTGCAACTTGTCGATTTCTGCCTGGTGCCCCAGGATACCGGAAAAATCTTCCAAAAAAAAGGGCATTCTGCAACCAGAATGCCCTTTAAAAAAATGTACGCTTTGAAATCTATTCGTGGAGTTCTTCTTTGATGCCCACCGCAATCTTAAACAGTGCCGTCAGGATCAAAAAGCCCATGGCCCATACGCCCAGGGCAATCATTATTTCGGGCACCGAGGGAATGTACTCATTGACTTCATGCAGCGGAGAAGGGGTAAAACCGCCGGCGATCATGCCAAGGCCCTTATCGATCCAGGTGCCCAGAAAGATCACCACGCAGGCAACTGCCAGCACGCCTTCATTTTTGCGGGTAAGGGGGTTGACCGTCAGGATAATGCCGAGCAGCATCAAAGACATCGAGGCCCACATCCAGGGCACATAGGCTCCGTGCCCGTGCAATCCGACGAACAGGTATTTGATGTGATCCATGTGCTCGGGGATATTGCTGTAAAAAGCGACAAAGACCTCACACAGGAAGAAAAACACATTGATGCAAATGGCATAGGCCACGATTTTGGCCAGGGCTTGAATCTGTTCCCGCCCCGGATCGAAGTTGCTCACCCGGCGGATGATCAGGCAGCATAAAATCAGCAGGGACGGCCCGGCGGCAAAGGCCGACGCCAAAAAGCGCGGGGCCAAAATGGCGGTCATCCAGAAGCCCCGGCCCGGCAGGCCGCAGTACAAAAACGCGGTTACCGTGTGGATACTGACCGCCCAGGGAATCGACAGGTAAATCAAGGGTTTTACCCACGGCTGATAATGGACCTGGTTGCGCTCGGCCTCGAGCACATTCCAGCCGATGATGATATTCAAGAACAGATACCCGTTTAACACGACGGTATCCCAGAAAAGAACGGAACTGGGCGACAGATAAATAAAGACGTTAAAAATCCGCATGGGCTGACCAAGGTCGACCAGGATAAACGTCACGCACATGATAACTGAAGCAATGGCCAGGAACTCACCCAGAATGGTTACCCGGCCAAAGGCTTTATAATCATGCAGATAATAGGGAAGGACCACCATCACCCCTCCGGCGGCCACGCCGACCAGAAAAGTGAAATTGGCGATGTAAAATCCCCAGGAGGTATCGCGGCTTAAACCGGTGATACCCAGACCGAAATCGAGCTGCCACAAATAATGAAGAAAACCGACGCCGACGATGAGCAGCAGAAAGGTCATCCAGCCATAATATTTTTTGCCACCTTTAATCGCTAATTCAAGCATATTCACCTCACACTATGTAATAAACAGAAGGCTCTGTGCCAAGCACCTGTTTGCGCCGAATGGTGTAATTCGTCCGGATACGTTCACGGACCTCTGATTCCGGGTCATACAGATCGCCGAAGGCCAATTTTCCTTCCGAGACCTCCACACAGGCCGGCAATTTACCCACGGCCAGGCGTTCTGCGCAGAAATTGCACTTTTCAACCACACCTTTCATCCGGGTGGGAAATTCTTTATTGACCTCTTTGATGAAGGGGCGCGGGTCCCGATAATTGAAACTGCGGGCGCCAAAGGGACAGGCCGCCATGCAAAAGCGGCAGCCGATACAACGATGAAAATCCATCAAAACGATTCCGTCGGATTCCCGCTTCCAGGTGGCCTTGGTCGGGCAGGCCCGCACGCAGGGGGGATTTTCACAGTGGTTGCACAATACAATGAACGGCCTGTGTTCAACTTCCTCGCTTAGAAACTGGCCGGCCTTTCCGGGAAAGGCATTGTGGTAATGGGCCTCCCAGATCCATTTAATTTCATGGCGCTTGTTGTTCAGGTGCGGGACATTGTGAATTGAGTCGCACGCCTCGACCAACGGTTCGACATCATCGACAGACTCGAATTGCCGCGTATCGATGACCATGGCCCATTGTTTGGCCGTCAGGGCCTTCTTGTTCGGCTTGATGACCGGCTTGGGTTCTTCGGCGTGCTCTGTGCCGGCGGCAAACGCATTTAAAACGGGCGTGGCCGTCAGCGCCAGAGACGAAAGTCCAAGTAATTGCAAAACGCGTCGTCTGCAGCTATCCATCACGAGTTCTCCTTCGGGTTATCAATATGGCAATCCCAGCAATACGGCCTGACCGAGGCATAATTGTGACACCGGTCGCAAAATTCCGCCTTGTTTGAATGACAATCCAAACAGGTATTGGACAGACTCATATTGTATTCCTTGCCGCTGGGACTCACGTAAATCCTGTCGCCTCGCCGTACCACCGAATCCCGCCAGACATCCAGCAGCTGCATGTGCTCGGCCTTCATAAAGTCGGTGGAGCGTATACACACCTGGGCCGCTTTGGCCTTGGCCGTCAGCTCGAGTTCAGGTATCGGGGCGGCCTTTCCCCGGTTATACCAGAAGGGAAAGGTTGCGATTATAAGAAAAATAATGACACCGCTAATGATAAATTTTTTATCCTTCATCAGTTTCTTCCTCCGAATCGCTTTCTAATCCGGGAATATCTTCGCCGCGCAAATCCACGGTCCTGTCATTTTGCCCTTCCAGATTCAGGGCATTGGCCACCAGTTCATGGACACCACAGACATCCACTTCGGGAACCCAGTATTCCATCAATGGCGGCAGCACAGCCCGGTCAATGGCACAGATCGTGGACAGCATGTTCACATCGTGTTTCTCGTGAACATAATTGACGGCATTGGCCCGGGGCAGTCCACCGGTCAACCGCAATTCCATGTTTTCACCGGCATTTAATCCGGAACCGCTGCCGCAGCAAAAGGTTTGCTCGCGAATGGTATTGGCCGGCATATCGTAGAAGTGGTTGCAGACATTTTGAATCACATAGCGCGGTTCATCAAATAACCCCATTCCCCGGGCGGGGTTGCAGGAGTCATGAAAGGTGACTTTCAGGTGATCGTTGCGCCTGGGATCCAGGTCCAGCTTACCGTGTTTAATCAAATCCGCGGTAAACTCGGTAATGTGAACCATTTTGGTGGATTTGGCGTTCTCAAATTTAGTTCCGGTGATGGGATTCACCGGCGCTTCCATGAAATCGGTCGGACCGTTCATGGTATCCATGTACTGGTTGATCACCCGCCACATGTGACCGCACTCGCCGCCCAGAATCCATTTGACGCCCAGCCGTTTAGCCTCGGCATACATTTTGGAGTTGAGCCGCTTCATGGTTTCGTGGGAGGTAAAAAATCCAAAGTTGCCGCCCTCGGAAGCATAGGTACTCCAGGTGATGTCAAGGCCATATCTTTCCTTTAGATAATGAAACAGCACCATATATCCGGCACAGGTGTAAGTGCCGGGGTCGGCGAACACGTCCCCGGACGGGGTAATGAACAAAATATCGGCGCCCTTTTTATTGAATTGTGGCTCCATGCGCACACCGATGATATCTTCGATATCATCCACAAAAAAATCGAGCATGTCTACAAAGGCGTGGGGCTGGATCCCCAGATGGTTGCCGGTGCGATAGCAATTGGCTACCGGGGTTGCAATCCAGTCAATGTTCAGGCCGATCAAATTCAACAGTTCCCGGCCCATGATGGTAATCTCGGCCGTATCGATCCCGTAAGGGCAAAAGACCGAGCAGCGCCGGCATTCCGAGCATTGGAACATATAGTACCACCACTCCTTTAATACATCCAGGGACATGGGTCGGGCCCCGTTCATCTTGCCCAGGATTTTGCCAACCCGGGTAAAATCATTGCGATACACGGAACGCAACAGCTCGGCCCGCAACACGGGCATATTCTTGGGATCGCCGGTACCGATAAAGTAGTGACATTTGTCAGCACAGGCACCGCACCTTACACAGATATCCATGAACACCTTAAACGACCGAAATCGTTCGAGGCGTTCCTTAAAGCCCTGGTGGATGATCTCCTGCCAGTTTTCAGGCAACTGCCAATCATCTTCAACCGGATTCCAGGCCCGGGCATGGGGCAGACCGAGATATTCGACACTTTTAGGATTGGAGGCATAACAGTACATCCCCGGGCGAATATTGATCGGGGTTTCCATCCAATCCGTACTGGGCGCGCGGTGATCGATCTGGATGAGTTCTTCCGGTTTGGGTAATTCTTCTGCCATAGTTTTCTCCTTATTCTTCCGCTGGCTTTTCTTCTTGCGCCTGCTCCCCGGCTGGCTCTTCAGCCGGTTCCTCGGCCGGCACTGGTTCCGGCATTTTATCGACCGGCAGTCCGGCTTCTATCATTTTGTCTCTGAAATCATCTTCGTATTCTTCGTAAGTATGAACCGGTACAGGGTAATTCCAGGGATTGACGTGCCGTCTGGCCCGCGTGTCGGTTGTCAGGTTCCGGGTGGGGCTTAGAAAGACACCGCCCAGGTGCATTAATTTGCTGAAGGGAAAGTAGGCCAGCAGCACACTGACAAAAAAGAGGTGGACATAAAATACGGTGCCGACACCTGCGGGAATGGTCGGTTGAAAGGTAACCAGCCCCATGGTGAGTTCCTTGGCCGCCGTCACGTCGATCTTGAGAACATAGCGCATGAGTATCCCGGTCAGCGCAATGCCGCCAATCAGCAAAAGGGGGAAATAATCGGCCGCCAGCGAAATATATCGGACCTGGCGAATAAACAGCCGCCTGGCGAACAGGTACGTTACCGCGGCAAGCAGGACGATGCCTGACAGGAACACCCCCGGCAAACCAAATTGAATTCCCGGGTATAATATTTCAATCCTGAAGAAACTGTCGATGTTTTCCACCAGGGTCACAAAAAACGGTACCGGTTCGGTAAAAAACCGCAAATGCCTGACAAGGACTGCCAGAAAGGCGTAATGGAAAGCCAGGGCCCCCACCCATAAAAAAATTTCAAGCTGGTAGGAGATTTTGGAACCTTCTTTCAAGCGCATCCGCGTATTGCGGAACAGGGACCGAAAAGTAAATATTTCCAGTGCCATACGCACAATCACCTGCCAATTGGTGGCTGGGCAGTCCAGCTGGGAATGCTCAATCCAGGGAAGGGATTTTTGCTGACCACCGGTGGTGGGGATGCGAAAGGGCACCGCCGATCGCGACCAATCGACGATTTTGCAGACAAAGCCCACAAAAAAGGTGAGCAATGCCAGATATGGAATGATGATTCCGAAAACGACCTGCAGCCCGATCGCTGTGCCCGCCCAGGCAATTAAAAAAAGCACGATAACAGCGATGAGTGATAACATGTACCTTGCATTCATTGACCTGCACCTCGCTTGGAGACTTCACCTGTACAACGTCGAACGGAAGCCTCAAATTAGTGTTCTGCCAGTTTTACCTTAATTTTTTATCAAAGAAATTCAAGAAGGGGTACGTCCCCAACACATTCATTTTATTTAAGATCTGTCCGTTAGAACTGGTTTAAACCCACGCCCGGGGCGGGTAAACCTCAGATCAGGCCCAATGATCCGCCGGAGGCGGATTAGATGGGGTTTAAAAACCACTTCTATGGTTGAGACTCCTTAATCAAACCGGCCCTTTCAAAAGCTTTGAAGGTCCGGTTGCGGGTCTCATTGGCACTAATTTGATAAACCTTTTCCCTGCATTGCATATATATATCAAACGCCATCAAACAAATCTGGTCGATTTTGGATTCAAGCTCTATAAATTCAGCCGCCAGGCGGCTGTCTTGAAGTTCTTTTGTAAAAAAGTCTCTAAGGACCTTTTTTAAGGACAAAATGAAGGCGGTGGCCTGGGAGGGGGTGAAGTCTTGAACGGCCCGGATTCGGATAATGGAATCCAGGTGTGAATGGAGGGCTTTGGGATCCGGGGTGTGAATCAGTTGCTCGAGGATGCCGTCGAGACCGGTCATCATCGCATGGCCAACCGGGTTGGCAAATGGATCCGATTTGCTTTTGAGGAACTGGGCGGTATCAATTGCATAGGTTTGGGCTGCCAGATTAAACCACTGTTTGGCGATGGCAGTTTTATTTTTTTTTATTATTTTTTCCAAACCCTTTCCCATTAAAACCTCTGGCGGCCTGAAAGATGGTTCGATACCGGAGCCAATACTATATGGCACGAATAAAAAAACAGCAGGCCGAAGTGCATACGTATAATCGACTTCGATTTTTCTGTCAAGGATATTTCAAATTGCATACCTGCAATATCGGGGTGGCTCATAACCAGTTTGAATTAAAAGGTTTTGTAAGTTAATGAAGCACCAAATTACAAGTACCAAATTACAAACAAATCTCAAATTCCAATATTCAATGACCAAAACATACCGAACGGCTAAATTGCATCACTGAGCAAACTCTGGTCTGCAAGCGATGATGACACGAAGCCAATCTGCAGAGTGATAATTTAATTGGAATTTGGAATTTTGGTTATTGGGATTTATTTGGGATTTGTTATTTGGTGCTTGGAATTTACATGTTTTAAGCAAACAAGTAATCTATATTATATCAGCCAGTTACTTGCGAGTACGATTACGGCTGCACGATTCCAAGCAGGAGGGCCTGGTCGTCATCGGCGGGAAGCTGGCCGGCAAACTGTTCGACGTCTGCCATAATTGCCGTAATAACACCCTGGGGATCATGGGCGCTGTCGGTGGCAAGCAGCTTGAGCAGCCGCTCTTCTCCGTAGGTTTGCCCCTCCGGGTCGAAGCGCTCGGTGAGCCCGTCGGTGTATACGAGAAATCGATCGCCCGGCTCCAGTTTGATCTCGGTTACCGGAATCTCAATTTCATAGGGCTCTATCCCCAGGGGATATACGCCCGGGCAGTCGAGCTCAATGGCCTTTTGGTCGGAATTTCGGAAAACCATCGGCAGCGGATGGCCGGCACGGGAAATGCTCATGGCATGCGTATTGGCATCGTAAAAGGCGTATAGAGCCGTCATGAAGCTTGGGTCGGCAACTTTACAAAGGTGTTCATTGAGATAGTGGATCACTGCAGCGGGATCGGCGGCCGAACCGGGATAGGAACGGAAAAGGGCGCAGGTCATGGCCATCAGGACTGCTGCCGGGGCGCTGTGACCCTCGGCGTCGGCGATGAGAAATCCCCAACAGTTGTCGGGCAATTCGATGATGTCATAATAATCCCCACCGGCGTAACGGCTGGTTTCATAGTGCACGCCCAGGTTGAATCCCTCGATTACCGGCAGCAGTTTCGGCAGGAGCTTGCGCTGGACCTCGGAGACGACTTCCAGCTCATGCTCGAGCTGATCTTTCTGGCTTTCCACTTCGCGTTTTAAGCGGTGGATGGTCAGGTGGGTGTTCACCCGCGCAATCACTTCGTCGGGTTGAAATGGTTTGGTGATATAGTCAACGGCTCCCAGCTGAAGCCCTTTGACCTTGTCTTCGGTGTCGCCCAGGGCGGAGAGAAAAATCACCGGAATACCGGAGGTGGCCCGGTTGGTTTTTAACTGGCGGCAAACCTCGTAGCCGTCAATATCAGGCATCATGATATCCAGCAATATAAGATCCGGCAAGGCCTTGCCGGCAATGGATAGGGCCATTTCGCCGTTTTTGGCGATCAGCAGTTTGCACCCGACCCCTTCCAGGGTTTGAAACAGCACCTGAAGGTTTGTCGGGTTGTCGTCAACCAGCAATATTGACTCGGTAGCTGAATGATTATTATCCATCCTGCGGACTCCCGGAATTAATTGGCCCAACCAATTGGAAAACCAGTTAATAAAATCTGGTGGTGTTGGGTGCTAGGAAAGGGTTTCGAGCCCTGATTCAACGGATTCGGTGATGGGAATCAACGATTGGAAACCACTAACCTCAAAAATTTCTTTCACAAATTCATTCAAGGCGCATAGAACGATTTTGCCATCCCGCCGTCTCATTTCCTTGGCGGCCGTCAACAACACCCTGAGACCGGCGCTGCTTAGATATTCCAATTCCCCCAAATCGAATAACAGTCGGCTAGCCTCTGCCCCCAGGGCATCTTTAACGACCTTTTCTGCTTCCATAGAAGAATCTGCATCCAGTCGTCCCTTAATAGCGATGGAGACAATCCCCTTTTCCTCTTTCTGACTAATTTCCATTTTTCGATCCCTCTGATTGGTAGATTTATTCGACCCCACTCTTTTCCAGGTATATCGCGGTTGTAAAAAAACGTTGCATTTTAGAAGCGTTTTTTTCTACAACCACCTGTACCGGAAGCGGCACATTTATGGAACGTAGCATAAAATGTTATTATTAAAACATTTCCTCCTGTAAATCAACACAGTATTTTGCCGCAGGGAAACTTTTAACGATATGGAATGATTTCACTTTGACGGCACCTTGAATTTTTCCATTGACATCTATTTCGACCCCATATATTTAGTTCGCATACAAACTATTGTGATGATCTTTCAGTATATTTAACAGCCAATCGCGCATAAAGCAGCAAGTTTGGTCTTTCGAACCTATTGGGAACCCATTATTCCATCATTCCAATATTCCATTATTCCACCTTCGAGGACGGTACAAATACTTTTACAAAGCCTTAAATTTCATATAGGTTTGAAATCGGGGTTGTTTGTAAACATGTAATGGAAATATACGTTTATTCAAGGAAGGTAAACTGAATTCTAATCGTCGATTATACGGTAAGGATTCTTCGTATACCAACAAAATTTGGATTAATTCCAGGATACGGAGGGCAATATGGACCAGTGGCATAAAACATCCTGCGTAATGTGCGCCCAGAACTGCGGGCTTGAAGTCAAGGTGGAAGACAATAAAATGGTCAAGGTTCGACCGGACAAGGACAATCCGCGCAGCCAGGGCTATGTATGCCGCAAGGGTCTGAAGGTTGCCCACCATCAACACCATGCCCAGCGCCTGACCCATCCCTTAAAACGCGTTGGAAACGACTTTGAACAGATTTCCTGGGATCAGGCCATTTCCGAAATTGCCGCCAAGCTTTCTGCCATTGTCAAGACCCACGGCCCCAAATCCTTTGCTTACATGGGCGGTGGCGGCCAGGGCTGCCATTTCGAGGCGGCCTTTGGCGTCCGGTTACTGCGGGGGATGGGGTCTCACTACCATTATAACGCCCTCGGGCAGGAGCTCACCGGACACTTCTGGGCCTGGGGTCGGGCCACGGGGCGTCAGTATCTATTCGGTGGGCCCGATCATCACAACACGGATGTTCTGCTGGCCTGGGGCTGGAACGGCATGATGAGCCACCAGATGCCCCAGGCAAGGCGGGCGCTAAAAGACATGGCCAAGGATCCCGATAAATTTCTGGTGGTAATCGATCCCCGGCTTTCTGAAACCGCTAAAATCGCCAACATTCACTTAGCCGTTCGACCCGGCACCGACGCCCTGTTATCACGGGCCATGATAGCGATTATTCTGGCAGAAGGCTGGCAAAACAACGATTTCATCGACAAACATGTGACCGGATTCGAAGACATCCGTCACTTGTTTGAAGGCTTTGACGCCCGGGCGGCGCTAAAGGTCTGTGAGCTTGATTATGAGCAGGTCAGAGAGGTTTGCCGCCTGGTGGCCACCCGCAAATCCTCCATGCATCCGGATCTGGGTGTTTACATGAATCGCCACAGCACGGCCACATCCTGTCTGGGGATTATGCTGCTGGCAATTTGCGGCCGCATCTGTGTTCCCGGCGGCAATGTCATCCCGGGACACTTAATGCCCATCGGGTCTCATTCCGATGAACGCGAGGCGCGCACGTGGCGCACCGTGGCAACCGATTTTCCGGCCATCATGGGGGTCTTTCCCCCCAATGTCGTCCCCGAAGAAATATTAAGCGACCATCCCGATCGGTTAAGGGCCTTACTTTGCAGCAGTTCCAATCCGCTGCGCTCCTATGCCGATACCACGGCCTACGAAAAGGCCTTTTCCCGGCTGGAGTTGCTGGTAACCTGCGAACTGGCCATGACCGAAACCGCCCGCCTTTCGCACTATGTACTTCCGGCCCGCTCGGGCTATGAATCCTGGGACGGAACTTTTTTCACCTGGACCTATCCGGAAATTTATTTCCAGATGCGACAGCCCATTATCAAGCCCGAGGGAGAACAACTGGAAGTCAGCCAGATCATGGTTCGACTGGCTGAAGAACTGGGGCTTGTGCCGGATATTCCCGCCGAACTATACGAGGCCGCCAAAAAAGATCGGTTGGAGTTTGGCATGGCGCTGATGAACTTCATTCAGGCTCAGCCGGAAGCGATGAAGACCATACCATTTATCCTGGCCAAGACCCTGGGAGAAGAAATGGGTTCGGCTAATCTGGCCACCCTGTGGGGACTGCTGAATACCCTGCCAAAGAACTCCCAGGAGAATGCCGCCCGGGTGGGCTTTACACAGGGCCTGACACTGGGCGAAGAAATCTTTCAGGCCCTGCTCGATCATCCCGAGGGCCTCTGGATCGGTCGCTGCGACACTGAAAAAAATCTGGAAACCCTGCACACGCCGGACGGACGTATTGACATCGCGTATCCGGAGATGGTCGACTGGATTCAAAGCATCGAGGCAGTATCGGAAGCGGCCGCCCTGGATGAAAACCAGGAATGGCCGCTCGTATTGGTTGCCGGACGCCATATGGACATGAATGCCAACACCCTGATGCGGGATCCGTCCTGGAACAAGGGCCGGCGGGCCTGCACCCTGGCCATGAACCCTGAGGACGCCGATAGGCTGGGTATCAAAGACGGGCAGGTGGTCAGCATCAAAACCGAGGCCGGCAGCGCGGAAATTGAATTGGAAGTTACCGGGGCCGTCAGGCCGGGCCAGGTAATGATTCCCCACGGCTTCGGCCTGGAATATGAAGGTGAGGTATATGGCACCAATGTAAACCGGCTGACCAAAAACACTCACCGCGACCAGCTAGGCAGGAACTCCGCTGCACCGTTTTGTGCCCTGCCGGGTGGACCCTGTCTGAAAGGGCTGCAAAAGTTAGTGGGGTCGGAAACGAGAAATTGTGGGAGCGGCTTTCCAGCCGCGATTAGCACATTCCTGCTACTCAACTGATCGCGGCTGGAAAGCCGCTCCCACATAAAATATTTAAAGTGGAATTTTTTCAATCATTGTGTCTTTATAGAGTATAACATCAAAAGGAAATACAGAAAGGAATCCACCATGGAAGACGAACAAAAATCACCCTATGACAGCCATGTCTTTGTATGCACCAATGACCGTGGCGGCGTGCGCAAGTCCTGCGCCGATGGTAACAGCCAGGAAATCAGAGCCCGGCTAAAAGCGGAAATTAACAAACGGGGCTGGAAGGGTCGGGTGAGATTATCCCAATGCGGCTGTATGGGACTTTGCGCCAAGGGACCCAACGTGATGATCTACCCGCAACAATCCTGGTTTCCGGCTGCAACCGTGGAAGATACGGATGATATTATCGCCAGACTGGAGAACATGCTTGATTAGAATGGAAGGAGAACACCATGTATTTCAACAAACCCGGAAAAGACAATACCGATCAGACCCTGCAGCAGGCCGCTGAAAGGGCCAATGAACTGGGGTTAGATGAAGTGGTGGTGGCAACCTCCACCGGCAGAACCGCCTACAAGGCGATGGCAGTATTCAAGGGCATGCGGCTGACTGCCGTTACCTATCATTGCGGCTTTAAGGAACCCTTTCAAAACCGTATGGCCGATGATGTCAGAAAGGATATCGAAGACAAAGGCGTCCGGGTCATCGCATCCAGCCATGCCCTCTCCGGGCTGGAACGCTCGGTGGCCAAAAAACATTCCGGCACTTATCCCGTTCTGCTGATTGCCGATACATTGAGGCTTTTGGGCCAGGGCACCAAGGTGGCCGTTGAAGTTGCCGTAATGGCAGCGGATGCCGGAGCACTTACCGGAAAAGATATTATATCCATCGGGGGATCCGGTGGCGGAGCCGATGCCGCCCTGGTTCTAAAGCCGGCGCACCAGAACAATTTCTTCGATTTGAGGATTAGAGAAATTATTTGCAAACCACGCCAGTTCTAAGTAACCAATTGGTATCATTTCTAATTTGGATGATCTGGACTGGTTGGCAATCAATTGGAATTTGCAAATATACATGTTCAGGGGTTATAATACAGGTTGCGCAAGAAGTTGTAACTCTGAACCTTTGAACCCTGAACCTTGAACCCTGACATGTTCTTTATCGTCGGCATAAACCCAAAAACGAAATTCATGAACTGCCCAGATCAATGCGGCCTTACCAGGAAGAAACAAGCCATCACTATTTTAAATCTTTTCATTGCGGAAGCCCGGGTCCACAGGGGGTCTTCTCCTACTGAACGCTGTCTGCGGCAAAAACGAACAACGATCATGCCTTACCAGAAACCGGCCATCTGTGAAACATTGCGGAATCCCGATCCACATGGTACTTGCCCGTCTGCGAAAATTTGATTGGTTGAAAGATGCTCATGTACTTACGTGTACGCTCCGCTTTTAAACCAAATCGACGCCTTGCCCTTGAACGGAATCTACACTTTTAAGATGGCTTCTATAATATTTGAGTGATCGATTAGCCAACAATAACTCCCCAAGGGAGTGCCAAACTTTATAATTATCACGCCATTGAGTCATCAAATACGAAATAGGGACGGGGAGCCGATAGAGCGCCACATTGTTCTGGTGGCGCCGGAAATACATTGGAACACCGGCAACATCGGTCGCACCTGCCTGGCCACGGGAACTTATTTGCATCTGATCAAACCCCTGGGGTTTTCCCTTGAAAGCCATGCAGTAAAGCGCGCCGGGCTCGATTACTGGGACAGGGTCAAACTGACGCTCTGGGAGGACTTTGGTGAATTTGAATCGGAAATGGCACCCCGCAAGGATCAGGTGGCGGTATTTTCAAAAAAAGGGGCCACCCCTTTCTGGTCAATGCCCGCACCGGACCGGCTGTTTCTGATATTCGGATCTGAGACCAAAGGGCTGCCTGAAGAGATTCTGCAAAAATATGCCCAGGCCACATACCACATTCCCATCACCACGCGATACCCGCTCGCTGAACCTATCCACAGCCGCCGGCATCGCCCTTTATGAAAGCCTGCGCCCGGCAAAGCCCTTTCACGGCTGGCCCCCGGATAAATGATCTTTTCCAAAACGAGGCCCACATTTAAAAAAATAAAATCGGCGGGTCATCCAGCTATGCCGGGCGGCCAATACCGGCCGGTTTGATTTTTGTATTCTTCATATTCGCCGCCGTGCACACCCAACAGATAGCGCTCTTCCTTGCGAACCATTTAATGAAAGACTGTCACGGCAGCCAGGATCAGCACCAGCAGCAAAAGGCTTGGCCGGATACACAACAGGCTGAAAAACATGATAAAATATGAAAGAAAATAGGGATTGCGGATATGGGCATACACACCGTTTCTGATCAGGGTTGTTTCTAATAGTGATGCGT
>CAVXZZ010000018.1:0-224092 GCA_963766255.1 uncultured delta proteobacterium | reverse complement strand
ATCCCCTGACCATTTTCTTCAAAGAGATGGTGGCTTTTTTAAATGGGATGTGATAGCATTTTTCTCTTGACACATGTGGCAGAATTGTTTAAACATGCCGGATTCATTAAAATTAGGAGCTCGCAAAAAGTGAAAAAATATACGTACAGTGCTAAAAATTCCGATAACCAGGGCAACTGGGGCCTGGTAGATGCCAGCGGAGCCGTTCTGGGGCGTTTGGCCACAACCGTTGCTTCCCGTCTTCAGGGTAAACACAATCCCCTGTATACCCCCCATGTCGATACCGGTGATTGGATCGTCGTGATAAATGCTGAAAAGATAGTGCTTACCGGCCGGAAGTTAGACCAAAAACAATACCACCATCACAGCGGATATATTGGCGGTTTAAAATCGATTTCCGCCGGGGACCTTAAAGAAAAAAGGCCTGAAGATCTTATTCGGTTTGCAGTCAAGGGCATGCTGCCCAAAAATAGGCTGGGCAAAAAGCAGCTCAAGAAATTAAAGGTTTATGCCGGTGATCAGCATCCCCATGAAGCCCAGAATCCAGAGGTTATTACTTTATAAACCAATATAGAATTTTGAGGAATTAAATGAACCAGGAAAATCTTTATTATGCCACCGGCAGACGCAAGACTGCCATTTCCCGAACATGGATAACGCCGGGCAGTGGAGAAATCATTATCAATAATCGTCCCGTGGAGGAATACTTTCCGATTGAGGCCACCCGTGAAGAAGTGGTTCAGCCGTTTAAAATTACCAACACCCTTGGCACGTATGATGTAAAAGCGACGGTTGTCGGCGGCGGCATTGCCGGCCAGGCCGGCGCCGTGCGACATGGAATTACGCGGGCGTTGGTAAGCGTTAATCCCGACTTTCGACTGACACTGAAAAAAGCCGGGTTTATCAAACGGGATCCCCGGGTCAAAGAACGTAAAAAATACGGGCAAAAAGGTGCCCGTGCCCGCTTTCAGTTTTCGAAACGCTAAAATTGGTTTTTTTGAAATTTCAAAGGGAATAGGCCGTTGCCTATTCCCTTTTTTATTTTGAATTCCTTGCTAAATTGTGCCATAAAATTTTCGATTCATAATCGAAAATTTGGAGGAAAGAACATGCCGGTAAATAAAATTGATCTTAATTCCGATGTGGGGGAAAGCTTCGGAAACTATAAACTGGGGATGGATGAAGACCTCATTCCCCTGATCAGCTCCGCCAACATTGCCTGCGGGTTTCACGCCGGTGATCCGGCGGTTATGAGGCGCACCATTGCCGTTGCCCGTCAAAACGGGGTCGCCATCGGCGCTCATCCGGGATTTCCGGATCTGGTCGGTTTCGGTCGACGCAACATGGATGCTTCTTTGGAAGAAATAAAGGATTACGTAACCTACCAGGTGGGCGCTATTCAGGCCTTTGCCGTATCCCAGGGCCTGCGATTGCAGCATGTAAAGCCCCACGGAGCCCTGTATAATATGGCCGTGCAAAATCCGGAGATTTGGAATGCTGTGGCGGAAGCGGTGGCTGCACTGGATAAAAACCTCATTTTATTTGTGCTGGCCGGGTCCAACCGGTCCGATCTGGAAGCCATTGGTGCCAAACACGGAATTCGGATCGGCTTTGAGTTTTTCGGTGATCGGGCTTACAATCGTGACGGCTCTCTGGTTTCCCGCAAGGAGCCCGGTGCGGTGATTCATGACCATCAGCTGGTGGCTGAAAAGGTATTGAAAATGGTCACAGAAGGCAAAGTGGTTTGCAAAGACGGGTCTGAGATTGATATGGCTGCCGATACGATCTGTGTGCACGGAGATAATCCGTCGGCCCTGGCACTGGTCAAAAATATCCGGGAATCACTGGTCGCATCAGGTGTTGAAATTGTACCTCCGGCAGAATTTCTTTAGAAGCCTGGAATAATATAGAAGGACCATAATTTCAAATTTAGGCATTTCTTACGGAAACCTGAAATACGAAGCACGAAATCCTAAATCCGGGTGTTTAAAAAATCAAAACTTCTGAGGTGTCCGATTTTTTTTGTTGCCTTTGATAGTTTAGAATTTTGGTAATTCGAATTTGTTTCGGGTTTCGACATTCGGATTTCGAATTTTTTCTTCTTAAAAATAATTATCAAAGAGTTGACAAATACATATCCTATTATCGATGCCTTATGACACCCCCATATTTCGCCCCATGGGCGACCGCGCCCTGCTCGTCGAACTGGGTGATGACATTAGCCCTTCCGTCAACCAGCGCGTCCAGGAATTGTTTACTGCCTTGGATCTGCGCCCGGTAGATGGCGTCAGGGAATTGGTGCCGAGCTATCGGTCGCTGTTGGTCGTGTATGACCCACTGACAATTTCCCCGGCCGATCTGAAGCGCAACATCCGCGACATCTATCAAAATCTGGACCAAACCGAATTGCCGGACCCACGAACCATCGATATACCGATCGTGTACGGCGGTGAGCAGGGGCCGGATCTGGAAAGTGTTGCTCAATATCATCACATCACCCCGCAAGCGGTCATCGATCATCATACCCGGCCGACCTACCGGGTATACATGATCGGATTTACACCGGGATATCCCTATCTGGGCGAAGTGCCGGAT
Source organism: uncultured delta proteobacterium (assembly GCA_963766255.1). Lineage (GTDB taxonomy): Bacteria > Desulfobacterota > Desulfobacteria > Desulfobacterales > JAFDCJ01 > JAFDCJ01. The sequence goes on along the minus strand of CAVXZZ010000018.1, from coordinate 221,497 downwards.
GCCATCGCCACTCCCCGCCGCAAAACCCCACGGATTCTTGTCCCCAGGGGATCGGTGGGAATCGCCATGCAGCAAACCGGCATTTACTCGGTCGACAGTCCCGGTGGATGGCAGATTATCGGCTGGACGCCGGTGAACCTTTTTGATCCGCTGGCCCAGCCGCCCAGCCTGTTGATGATGGGAGACCGGGTTCGATTTCAGGCGATTAGCGTACAGGAAGCATCCCAATGGCAGCCATAAAGACGTTAGAAGTTATATCTCCGGGCATCATGACAACCGTACAGGACATCGGCCGTTACGGATACGGCCGTTTTGGAGTGGCGACCAGCGGCGCGCTGGATTCCTTTGCGATGAGGGTTGCCAACCTGCTGGTTGGAAACCGTGAGGATCAGGCCGGCCTGGAAACCATGCTGCTGGGACCGGGAATCAGGTTTTTAACCGAGGCGGTTATTGCCGTCACCGGTGGTGATCTTCAGCCAAAAAGAAACCGGCAGCCCATCGAAATGTGGCGTTCGGCGGCTTTCAAAAAAGATGACGTTTTATCCTTTGGCAGCGCTGTCAGCGGATTCCGTGCCTATATTGCCGTTGCGGGCGGAATCGGTGTGCCCCGCGTCATGGGCAGCCGGTCAACCAACCTTTCTTCAGGCTTTGGGGGCTACGAGGGCCGCACCCTTAAAAAAGAAGATATTCTGGTATGTGATGAACCCCACGGGCCAAAGATCGAACCCGGACGCTTCTTCAACCCGGAGTGGGTCCCGCAATATTCAAATAAATGGAAAATACGCGTGGTCCTGGGCCCCCAGGATGATCACTTCCCCGATGACAGCCGGGATACCTTCTTTCAGAGCACCTATACGATGTCCCAGGATTCAGATCGCACCGGTATACGCCTGGAGGGGCCGGAGATTCGGTGTAAGCCGGAGGTCGAAGCGTCAATTGTTTCGGAAGGCGTGATTGCGGGTTCCATCCAAATCCCGGGCGATGGAAAACCGATCATAATCCTGGGAGAGACGGTTACGGGCGGCTACCGCAAAATTGGGACGGTAATTTCAGCCGACCTGCCGTTGTTGGGTCAGATTAAGCCGGGTGATGGCATCCAATTCGAGGTGATATCCCTGGAGGAGGCACATCTTGCGCTTCAGGAGATGGAAGAGAGGATCGGCAATTTTAAGCGCAAGATTAATTGATTACTTGATTACTTTAACTCTGACAGCTTGTGGCCCGTTCTGCATTTCTTTGACTTCATAGGTTACACGATCATTGTTTGACAGGCCAAAAAAGCCATGGTCGGCAATGTTCGAGCCATGAAAGAAAATCTCTACCTGCTCATCTGATTCAATAAAACCATAATTCTTTTTTTTATTAAACCACTTAACGGTTCCTTCGTTCATAAATCCCCTTTATCATATCTTTTGGTCCGGTGGCTATCAAAACTGATGTCTGAAAACCACAATCGGAGTGCAAGTCAGTGTAAAAACAGCAGAGTCACTTCTAACTCTGCTGCCAGGGTGCGATGCCCTCTTTAGTAGTCTGGAAATATTATGGGCCTGCCGGCATTGATTTCCAGCCATGATTTAGAAGATGGAGTTGAAAACCATCTTTAAATCGTGAACCTACTGTATATTGCTCATGAAAGCCAAAAATGTCAATAAGAAAACTCATGACCCGCAATATTGACAATCACCATCATTTATTCTACAAATCATTGAAATTTTAAGACAAGGACGCGAAAACCATGCGTATTTCCAAACCCCTGCGGTGGATCCTGTATATTCTGGGAGGCCTGATTGCAGGCCTCCTTTTGATTATCATCCTGCTGGCCATCATTCGAATTCCGATAGATCTGAGTCGTTACAAAGGCCCCGTGGAGTCGGCGGCATCCCTGGCCCTGGGCCGTACGGTTACAGTTGACGATAAAATCGTCATTACCACCTCACTGCGGCCCATTTTTTCCCTTGAGGGCCTGCGAGTATCGAATCCCAAAAGCTTTGAAAAAGGGGATTTCCTCAAGATGAAAACTGCCGAGATCCAGGTGCGGGTGCTGCCGCTGCTGATGGGGAAAATTCAGATTGCCAAATTCAGCGTCGAGAGACTCGCCGTCATGCTCGTGGAAAACAAGGCGGGCGCGGTAAATTGGACCTCCCAGACTGCGGTGGAAACCAAATCAGAGCCACCCCCGCCAGCAAAACCCTCTTCAGAAGAGCACGAGCTGGAGCTGACCTCCGATTCGCTGGTGCTGACCGAGCTGGTTCTGACGGACATATCGGTGGACTATCGCAGGCCCGGCTGGGCTGAACCGCTGCAATTCAAGATTGAAGAATGCACCGGGACCATGCTGCCCGGCAAGCCTTTCATCCTCTCGATGAAGGGCAAGCTGCTGCAGGAACCCTACGTTACCACGATCGAGGTCGGTTCCCTGCAGGAACTGGTGGAGGAGAGCAGGTCCCGGATGGAGATCAACAGCGAGATAGCCAAAACGAAGTTTACGTTTGCAGGTTCCCTCGATCTGGCCCGGGCCTTAAGAAGTATTCAATTAAATGCAATGGTGGCCGGAGAGCGGTTGGACAGCCTGAATGGATTGTTGGATTTAGACCTGCCGCCGCTAAAATCTTACAAAGCTGCCGCCCAGCTTACAATACGCCGGGACCGGATGGATCTTTCAGACCTTCTAATTCAGGTAGGTGAGAGCAAACTGACCGGCAAGATGACCGCCGATCATTCCGGGGGCAAACCGGATGTGGCCATCGAGCTCAACTCGCCGCTGATTCAGCTCAACGATTTTGATGTTGGCGACTGGTCACCGGAAATAGGTGATTCAGAGAAACCCACCCCTCAGACGGACCCTAAAAAAGAAAAAGTTACGACAGTGTCACAGGATCAGACGTCTTCTCCGGAGGGAGAAGTGGAAGAACTGTTAAGCCCGCAGGTGCTCAAAAAATTCAATGCCCGGATGAATGTTAAAGCACAGAAAGTGATGTCCGGCACCGATGAGCTGGGCAGCGGTGTTTTGACAGTCACCCAGAAAGATGGACGTTTTACTTTAGATCCGATGAAACTCAACACACCGGGGGGATCCTTCACCCTGGCGGCCACCCTGAAACCCGATCCCCAGGCCCCGGAAGCATCGGTGCGGGCGGTGATGGATAAATTCGACTTCGGAGTGCTGGTAAGGCGGGCCAACCCGAAAGCTGACATGGGGGGGATCATCAACCTCGACGTGGATCTGAAGTCTTCGGCCAACAGCTTTGAAAAGCTGATGGCCAACGGCAACGGCTATTTTGATTTTTCCGGCCACCTGGAGAACCTCAAGGCCGGCATCATCGACCTGTGGGCGGTGAACGTGATTGCCGCCGTTGCATCAGGAAAAGATAACAAGCCTTCCGAAATCAATTGCGTTCTCGGCCGCTGGACCATGAAGGAGGGCCTGCTGACACCCAACATCATTCTGATCGATACCACCAAGATCAGGATTTGCGGCAAGGGGCAGGTCGATTTCAAAAAAGAGACCATCGATCTGAAAATGGCCCCCACGCCCAAAAAACCGGAATTTTTCAGCCTGGCCACTCCGGTTGAAGTCCGGGGCAATTTCGACGATTTCGGGGTGGGCATTCAGGCCGGGGGGCTAATTGGAACCACCGTCAGATTTATAGCCAGCCCGGTGACTGTGCCCCTGGCCCGGCTGTTCAGCAAGGACCTGCCGGCTGACGGGGGGGATGTATGCGGCATGGCTATCGGCCCCGAGAATCGCTCGGTCAAGGCGCCTGCCGGGTGTAAGTAGCAGTTAGGGAGATCGGGCGACTGGCAAAAGGGCCCGGTCCGATCTGCGGGCCGCTACCTGATCCTTTTACCCAAATACAACCTTTGTTTTTGCAATCCAAATATTAGCGGAGGATAAAACCATGGCTAAAAGAATATTTACTTTATTTTTAATTCTTTCGTTTTTGGCAGTAACAACGGGATGCGCTGAATGGAATCGGACCCAGAAAGGTGCGGCCATTGGTGCCGGTGCCGGAGGGGCTGTGGGAGGCGTCATCGGTTATGCTACCGGGGCCACCGTGGCTGGGATTCTGATCGGAGCCGCAGTCGGGGGTGTAGCCGGGGGCTTTATCGGCAATTATATGGACAAGCAGGCCGCCGAGATCGAGCGGGACATCGAAGGGGCCAAGGTTGAGCGGGTCGGTGAAGGCATTAAAATCACCTTCAGTTCCGGAATCCTGTTTGACGTTGACAAATCCAATTTAAAGGATCCTTATAAGGGTGAATTAGCCCAACTGGCGACCATCCTCAACAAATACGATGACACCAACATCCTGCTGGCAGGACATACGGACTCGACGGGCTCGGATGAATACAATCTTGATCTTTCCCGCGAACGCGCCGGATCGGTGGCCAATTATCTGGCCTCCCAGAATGTCAACCGCGCCCGTTTTAGCACCGAGGGTTATGGCAAGACCGATCCCATCGCCAGCAATGAAACCGCCGAGGGGCGAGCTCAGAACCGCCGGGTGGAGGTCGCCATCTGGGCCAATGAAAAACTGAAAAAAGTGGCCAAGGAAAAGACTAGCTAACGGAGAGATTATATGCAAGGCTTTACCGCGGTATCTGAATTAAAACATGTGGTCCGGCTTATAATGGCTTTTGCATTCCCCTGGATCTTTGCGGCCAGTGACAGCCAGCCCAATGAATAGGTTGAACCCCAAACGTAACACCCTGAAAAATATCTGGATTCCCCTTCGACTTTGCTCAGGGTGGTGAGCCTGTCGAACCACGGATTAAGTCCCGAATAACAAAGGAGCACCTATTTTTCACCCGCAAAAAAAATACCTGTATGTGGAATCTCAAAACCGACTATAAGCAATCTCAAAAATCAGAAAAAAGGAGGAAAGGTCATGACAGATCGTATTACGGCCGGGACACTGGGGTTGGCGATTTTCGTCATCTTCGCCTTCACAGCCGTCCTTGGGGTGCAAGAGGCATCAGCGGAGCAGGCCGGAACTTTCGCGGGAACCTGGGTTGCCAGCGGCAAGCGCCAGCCCTTCGACTTTGTAGAGGGTCGAGATGTCGGCACCTTCAACCTGGCAGGCAACGTCAGCCTCAAGGATGAATTCGGTGAGATTGAGGATTTCTGGGCGCAGTGCATCGGCCTGTCGGATTCAGCGGCGGGAAGCTCCGTGCGTTGCGTCTGGCGGAGCCTGGAAGGTGAAAAAGCCTACAGTGTTCTCAGCGGCCAACCATTAAAAAAAGGTGTCAAGGTAACCGGAGAGTTTGTCGGCGGTACCGGCAGTCTCAAAGGTCTTGCGGGCACTTTTTCCTTCACCTGGACATCTACTTTTATCGATAAGGACCAGGGCATGTTCACGGGTCACACCAAAGATCTCAGCGGTTCCTATCGGATCCCTTGAAAGTAAAGAAAGGAAAATGCAATGTGGATAATTGAACTTTTGGTCGTATTAATCTTCATTTTTGTGGGTGCCCGCCTGGGAAGTATCGGCATCGGGTTTGCCGGCGGCCTGGGAGTGCTGGTTCTGGCACTGGGATTCGGACTCAAACCGGGCGATATACCCATCGACGTTATCCTGATCATCATGTCGGTCATCGCAGCCATAGCCGCCATGCAGGTAGCCGGCGGCCTGGATTATCTGGTCCAGCTGGCTGAGCGGGTTCTGCGCAGCAACCCCAAATACATTACTTTCCTGGCGCCGCTGGTTACCTACACCATGACCATTTTTGCCGGTACCGGCCTGACGGCCTTCTCGACCCTGCCGGTCATTGCCGAGGTGGCCAAACTGCAGGGCATCCGCCCGTCGCGCCCGCTGTCCATTGCAACCATTGCCTCCCAGATCGCCATCACGGCCTCTCCGATCTCGGCCGCAGTGATATTCTTAGCAGGGGCTCTGGAACCGGTTGGGGTCGACTATGTGCAGTTATTGATCATTTGCATTCCCACCACTTTTACGGCAGTGATGCTGACGGCCTTCGTTGCCAATTTTCTCGGCAAAGACCTGAAAGACGACCCGGTTTACCAGGACCGCCTGGCCAAAGGCCTGGTGGCGATGCCCACCGATGAAGATAGGCAGCAGCAGGAGCTTCCACCGGGCGCCAAGACCTCGGTGCTGATTTTCCTGATCGCGATCATTGCCGTTGTCTGCTATGCCATGGCCATCAGCAGCAACGTTGGCCTGATCAAAGATCCGGTCTTGAAACGGGATGCAGCCATTATGACGTTCATGCTGGGTGCGGCGACGTTCATTGCCCTGTTTTGCAAAATTGACTGCAATAAGGTGCTCAGTGCCGCGACCTTCAAATCCGGCATGAGCGCCTGCATATGTGTTCTCGGTGTGGCCTGGCTCGGCACCACTTTTGTGGCCGCCCATATCGAAGAAATCAACGTGTTTGCCGGCAACCTGCTGGAGTCCAAACCGTGGCTGCTGGCCGTGGTGTTGTTTTTTGCCGCGATGCTGCTTTACTCCCAGGCGGCTACCACCCGGGCCCTGATGCCGGCCGCAATCGCCCTGGGCGTCAGCCCGGTGGCGGCGATAGCCGCCTTTGCGTCCGTTAGCGCCCTGTTCGTTCTGCCGACTTATCCCACGCTGCTGGCGGCCATCGAGTTCGACGATACCGGCTCCACCCGTATCGGTAAATATGTGTTCAATCATCCGTTTTTGATCCCCGGTGTCATTTGCATCACCCTGGCCGTAACCTTCGGTTTTCTGCTGGCACCACTTGTTCTTAAAGTTTTTTAGTAACCTAAGCCGGTTGAAGCAAAGCGCCAATCCGGCTTATCGCAGACCAAAAAGATAGGTCAATTACGAAAACGCGAAAGTACGAAAACACGAAAAAGATACAAAATAAATTTCGTGCTTTCTAAATTTCGTGTTTTCGTGATGAAAAGGCTTTTATATAAAATGCAAAGAATTCACAATTAAGGCACTAATAGCATATCGTGAACGATGATGGCCTATCCGTTGAATTCTTGATTGCACGTATTTCTGATAGAAAAGATTGAAAACAAGCTAATATGAAATAAGGAGGGCCCGATATCATGAAAATTGATGAAATCCTAAAAAGGGCATCAGAACGAATCGGCGTTGAACAAGCCGATCTGCAGGACTTTTTCGCCCAGGGCGAGCAGCATACGTATGAAGCCGAAGAATGGCTGTTCCACGAATCCACCCCGCGCAAGTGGGCCGGCCTGGTCCTGGATGGTGAAGTGGAGATCGTGCGCGGCCTGCACGGTTCCACCAAGCATCTGGCTGTGCTGGCCCCGGGTGCCCTGATCAGTGAGAGCGCCTTTTTAGACGAGGTGCCCCATGGCACCGGAGCCTTCACAAGGCTCGGGGCCACCGTCTGGCAGATATCAAGAAATGGGATTGAAGCGTTTCGGGCAAAGAAACCGGAAGTGTTCTACCGGATCATCGCCCGGGTGGCGGCCGGCATCAGCAACCGGCTGCGGATGGCATCCGAGCGTTTTGCCGATATTTCCGCCCCGGGGCAATTGATCGGTGACGTGCGTCTCGAGCATGATTCCCTGGGAGAGCGTGAACTGCCGGCAGAGGCCTATTACGGCGTGCAGACCTTGCGGGCCATGGAAAATTTTGCCATCTCCGGTGTATTCATTAAAAACTTCGAACATATGATCGAAGCATTAGCCTTTGTCAAAAAAGCCGCCGCGCTGGCCAATCACGAACTGGCTGTGCTGGACGAAGACAAAATGAAGGCCATCTGCGAGGCCTGCGATGAACTGCTGGCCGGCAAACTTCACGATCAGTTCCCGGTGGACATGTTTCAGGGCGGGGCGGGCACTTCCACCAATATGAACGCCAATGAGGTCATTGCCAACCGGGGACTGGAAATTTTGGGACACAAGAAGGGTGAATACGAATTTTTGCACCCCAATGACCATGTCAACTACTCCCAGTCTACCAACGATGCCTACCCGACCGCCATCAAGCTGGCAGTGATGCTTTCGCTCAAAGATTTGCTGGCCGCAATGGATCAGCTAAAAGATGGGCTGGAGGCAAAAGCAGAAGAATTTGCCGATGTATTGAAGATGGGGCGCACCGAAAATCAGGACGCCGTTCCCATGACCCTGGGTCAGGAATTCAGTGCCTATGCCGTTATGATTGACAGCGCCATGGCAGCCCTGCAACACACCGGTGATGAATTCCATGACATCAACATGGGGGCCACCGCCATCGGCACCGGTCTCAACAGCCCTCCGGGCTACGCCGAGCTGGTCACTAAAAAACTGTCCGAAGTCAGCGGCTTTGCGCTGCGCCGGGCCCGCAACCTGGTGGAGGCCACCCAGAATGCCGGATCCTTTGCCCAGATGTCGGCGACCATGAAACGGGCCGCGGTTCAAATATCAAAAATCTGCAACGACCTGCGCTGGATGTCCTCCGGGCCGCGCTGCGGTTTGAACGAGATCAACCTGCCGCCCATGCAGCCGGGATCCTCCATCATGCCCGGCAAGGTCAACCCCGTGATTCCCGAGCTGGTCAACCAGATTTGCTACCAGATCATGGGTTATGACGCCGTGGTCTCCATGGCCGCCGAAGCCAGCGAGCTGGAGCTGTGCATGGCAGAGCCCATCATTGCCTATGATCTGCTGCACGGCATGCTGATCTTGAAAAATGCCTGCGTCACCCTGCTCAGCCGCTGCATCGTGGATATCGAGGCCAACCGGGAAGTCTGTCGCCAATATGTGGAAAACAGCATCGGTCTGGTCACCGCCCTCAACCCGGTGCTCGGATACGAAAAATCAGCCTCCATCGCCAAGGAAGCCCTGAAAACCGGCGGCAGTGTTTATGAACTGGTGCTGGAAAAGGGCTGGATGACCAAGGAGAAACTGGATGAGATGCTGCGGCCGGAGAACATGACCGACCCGCGGGAAATTCCCAAATAGGGGTACGGAACTGACATTCATATTTAGTCAGTTTAAGGCAGTTGCCCATTCCCTATCATTGGGTTACTGAGAAAAAGTTGTCAGGTGTCAGTATGAAGGATCAGAATCGCTGAAATACAAATCCTGACACCTGAACACTGACACCTGAAACCAGGATGAAGGGTACTCATATGAAAAAATTCTATTTCTTTGTCGTTACGCTGATACTGACTCTGATCACCACACCTTCCTGGAGCGGTGAGATTGAACGGATCCAGGCCAAAGGTGAGATAACGGTTTCCCTGAACCGGGGGTATCCGCCCTTTGCCATGGAAAAAGACGGCAAACTCTTTGGCCTGGATGTTGATCTGGCCATTTTGCTGGCCGATTATCTCGATGTGAAGGTGAAATTCATTCGACTGAAAACCTTTGACCTGCAGATTCCCAAACTGTTGGCCGGCGAATCGGATATTGTCATCGCCGCCATGACGCGCACGGTGGAGCGGGGGCTGAAAGTCAGTTTTTCCGATCCGTATTTCGAAGTCAGTCAGGCGGCGCTGGTTCGCAGGGATTTGTTGCCTGCCGGTGCGGATTCCTACTTCGATTTAGCGGAAATTGAGGGGCTCCGCCTGGGAGTCAAAGCCGACACCACCCATGAGGAGTTCGCACGCCAATTGTTTTCAGCCAATGCAATCAAACCGTATCCAACAGCAGCTGCCGCCGCGGAAGCGCTAATCAAGGGCGATGTAAATGCCATGGTGGCGGACTCCCCATTCGTACGGGTGTGGCGCCACGCCCATCTTGAACATTATCAGCAAATCGCCGCTTTGCTTATGCCTGTAACCAGGGAGTACTATGCCTTTGCCATCCGCCCGGGGGATCCCGATTTTCTCAACTGGCTGAACCTGTTCATTGACCAGATCAAAATCGACGGCACCCTGAACTTGCTGATTTATGAGTATTTTGAGCAGATGTCCTGGGCAAAACAAAAAACAATGCCGGAGGAAAAATTGAACCGCGCCCAATTCTTAAAGAACAGATTCGTCACCCGCAAGAAAACCGAAATCGAACGACGGCGCAGGGAATTTCAGGGCACCGGGGATAAATATGAGTAGGGGGAATGACGAATGGCGAGTGACGAATGACAAATGGTGGTGATCACTTGATTCCACCTAACTTTATAAAATTGACCAAAACGATGAATTATCTGTGATGGGAGGCTCGCAATGAAGTTGTTCAGCTGGTATTTCAAATCCAACTTGTTGATGCGCATTTTGCTGGGTCTGATTCTGGGGGCGGTCTGCGGGATTGTTTTCGGTCCGAAAATCGCCTGGGTGCATCCTTTCGGCGAAATTTTCATCCGTTTGCTCAAAATGATTGTCGTGCCGGTGATCGTCTTTACGCTGACTGTCGGTGCCGCCAGTGTGCATCCCTCCCAGCTGGGCAGGGTGGGCGTTAAAGCGCTGATTTTCTATATGGTGACGACTGCCTTTGCCGTTACCCTGGGACTGGTTTTCGGAAACCTCTTTGAGCCCGGTGCGGGTATGAAAATAGCTGCTTCCGCAACCAAGGCGGTTACGGCTACTGCGGAGGTGACACCTCCCTCCCTGGTCGATACCATCATCAATGTCGTTCCCAAAAATCCATATGGTGCCATCGCTGAGGGACAAATCCTGCCGGTGATTTTCTTTTGTCTTATTTTTGGCATCGGCCTGGCCCATGTCAGAAACAGCGAGAATGAGACAATCAGGCAATCCGGTGAAACCCTGTTCCGATTTTTTAACGGCAGTGCCGAAGTGATTTATCTGGTGGTTCAATGGATCCTGCAGTATGCGCCCATCGGCGTGTTTGCACTGATTGCCGAAGTGTTCGGCAAACAGGGTGCCGAAGCCTTTGGTCCTCTGGGCATGACCACCCTGGCGGTTTACCTGGGTTTTGCTGTCCACATGGCCTTCGTCTATGGCGGTATATTGGCACTTTTTAAAATTGACCCCTTCGCTTTTTTCAGTAAAGCCAAAGAGGCGATTGTGACGGCCTTTGTCACCCGCAGCAGCGGCGGAACCCTGCCGGTCAGCATGGAGATTGCCGGCACCCAGATGGGTATTTCCAAGGGCGTGTATTCTTTTTCCCTGCCCCTGGGGGCGACCATCAACATGGACGGCACGGCTATCTACCAGGGAGTCTGTGCCATATTTGTCGGCTTTGCCATCGGCGCCCCGCTGACGTTCGCACAGCAGCTGACCATCATCGCCACCGCGGTGCTGGCCTCCATCGGGACGGCCGGGGTACCCGGTGCCGGCGCCATCATGTTGATGATGGTGCTCGATTCGGTGGGATTGAAAGTTGAGGCCGGAAGCCCTGTGGCCATGGCCTATGCCATGATTTTCGGCATCGACGCCCTGCTGGATATGGGGCGCACGGCCTGCAATGTCACGGGGGATATGGCTGTGACCTGCATCGTCGCCAAAACCGAAAATGAAATGGACTCATCGTACTGGCAAAAGGAAGATAAACCAGGCGGTCAGCTGGCAGAATCAGTTGCTGATTAACCATTTAATCCCAGTTAAAACGAGATGTTGCTGAGTTTGAAAAGGACCGACAGGATGCTGAGCCGACAATTAACAGGTCAGATTACAGCCGCCATATTTCTCTTATCTGTATTTGGGTGTACGGTCTATCAAAAACCCCATCCCATTCATGACATTCCTTTTATAGAAAGATCGCAGTCCAATAAAAAGCAATTGATAGTTATTCGTTAATCGTAGGGAAGAGGTTTTGAAACCACTTCCAGTTAAATCCCCAGAAAGGCTTCCCTGAAGATATCGCTCTCCAGCAGTTCCTGGCCGGTGCCTTCACCGACAATCCGGCCGGTTTGCAGCACATATCCCCGATCGGCCAGATCCAGGGCTTCGCGGACATTCTGTTCAACCAGTAAGATGGTGATGCCTTCGGCCTTCAGCTTTCGGACGGTGTCGAGAACTTCGTCCACCAGCAGCGGTGCCAGCCCCAGGGAAGGTTCATCCAGCATCAGGACCTGCGGTCCGGACATCAGCCCCCGGCCGATGGCGACCATCTGCTGTTCACCGCCGGAGAGGGTGGAGGCCGGTTGACTCTGTCGTTCTTTTAACTTCGGGAACAGGTTATAAACAAATTCGATGTTTTTTTGTATCTGCTGGGCATCGTCTAGAATATAGGCACCCAGCATGAGATTATTTTCCACTGTCAGGGGACCGAAGAGCATCTTTTCTTCCGGAACGTAAACGATTCCCAGGCGAACAATTTCTTCCGTGCGCAGCTTCTGGATTTCCCGGCCCTGATACAGGATCCGGCCCTCAAAGGCCGGTTGTGTTCCCATCACGGCCCGCAGCAGGGTTGATTTGCCGGACCCATTAGACCCCACGACACAGGCGGTCTCTCCAGAATTAACCGTTAACGAAACCCCATGCAGGACCGGCAGGCCGGAGTAGCGGACTTTGATGTTTTCGATTTCGAGGATGGGTTGGCTCATTTTATTGCTTATCGGTTTTTTATCTCTGTTGTCTCCGGGATAGGAATGGAAGTGAATTCCGCCCCAAAGGATCTAATAAAATCACAAATTACAAGCACCAAATTACAAATAAATTACAAATTCCAATAACCAATGACCGAAACCACAAGTTTGGATTTTTGAATTTTGGTGATTGTTTTTTGTTTGTTATTTGTTTTTTGTGATTTGAAATTTACACTGTATCCAGTATTTCACGCTGCCACGTGATCACTTAGCCAGCTAAGGCTTATCAGGGTTTCGCAAAGTCACCGGCATGTTCCTTAACATAGCGTTCCCCCAGATAGGCTTTAATTACGGCTGGATCCCTGGCGATTTCTTCTGGATTGCCTTCGGAAATTTTCTGACCGGAATCCAAAACGATCACCCGGTCGCTGATTTTCATCACCAGCTCCATGACGTGTTCAATCAGCATGACGCGTCACACCCAGGTCGTAATGCACGTGTTTAATGCTGGCTAAAATTTCCTCGATCTCGCTGGGATTTAAGCCCGCCGCCACCTCATCGAGCAGCAGCATTTTTGGCATCGGTACCCAGGGCAGTGGCCATGGTCACCCGTTTTTGCGCTGCCACCGGCAGTTCGCTAACCAGGTATTCGGAAAGATCTTTCAGATTCAGATAAGATAAAATTTCGTCAGCCTTGGCTTTGGCCCGGGCCCGGGACCGGTTGTGCATAAAGCAGCCGACCATTACATTTTCTTCGACGCTGAGGTCACCGCCGGCGGCATATACTTGAAAGGTGCGTGCCAGGCCTCGCCTGGCAACCTCATGGGCTTTTAATTCACTGATGTCTTCACCATCAAAAAGTATGCGTCCCTCGGTCAGCGGAATGCAGCCCGGAAATGCAGTTGAAGAGGGTTGTCTTGCCGGCGCCGTTGGGACCGATCAAACCCACCAGTTCACCTTTTTCCATGGTGAAGGAAATATCACTGTTGGCTCTTAATCCGCCGAAATCCTTGGTGATGTTATGAACTTCAAGCAATGCCATTATTTGCGCTTCCTCCGCCGAATCTTTTGGACGATGCCCCAGATGCCCTTTGGTTCGAAGGCCGCTATGGCCATGATGATCATTGCATAAATGACCAGATCGATGCCGGCCAGACCGGCTGTGGCCCCCAGCCATTCCTTGAGATAGCTCTTGAGAGGAATCAAAATCCCGGCGCCGATGATCGGACCCCACAAAGATCCGGCCCCGCCGAGCATGGCCATCAGGGCGATCAGGATGGATATATTGAGGCTCATGGTGTCCTCGGGTTCGATGACTTTAATGTAACTGGCGTGAAAAGATCCCATCACACTCACAAAGGCGGTGGCGATGGCATAGGTCTTTACCTTGGCCAAGTGGACGTTGATGCCAAGGGAGCGGGCCACGTCCTCGTTATCTTTGATGCATCTGAGCTGAAAACCCAGCCGTGATTTGCGAAACCAGTTGATGTAAAGAATGCCGAGCAGAAAAAACCCCAGCAGCACATAATAGTAATAAATGTCTTCTTTAAATATCAGTCTTAAAAAATCAGGGGGGCTGATATTTAATGGGAGATATCTCCAGGCCCCCGGGCCGCTCCGACAAAGTCCCAGACCTCAAAAAGATCTTTGAGCACCAGGGAGGTGGCAATGGTGGCAATGGCGAAATAATGCCCTTTAAGCCGGAAAAGGGGATAGCCGATGATAAAAGACCAGGTGACCGCAAACAAGACCCCGATGGGCATGGATACCCAGAAGGGGATATCCCACCGAATCAGCATGACCGCGGTGGTGTAAGCCCCGATGCCCACATATTGCGCCTTGCCCAGATCCACCTGGCCGCCATAACCGCCGATGGTGTTCCAGCCCATGCCGTAAATTGAAAAGATCATGAACTGAATCATGGTGGCCATGGCAAAGGAGGACAGGGGAAATACCGGAAAGGTCAGCAGAAAAAGCAGCACACCGCCGGCTACAATCAGATCGATGCGCGGAAAGTCCGAAAAATCGAGGGCGTTTTTTATTGCTTCCATCCGAATAACCCCCTCGGCCGCAGCACCATAATCAGGAAATAGGCCAGATAGACCCACATATATTTTAAGGATGTCATGGGGACATCCGCCATCCAATCCCATTCGAAGGTATAGGTGAAAAAGTCCCAGAAACCCGGAAGCTCGGTGATCATGCCCACAACGAGGCCGGCGAAAAAAGCCCCCGGCACGCTGCCGAATCCTCCCAGGGCAACGATGGCAAAGGCGATCATCGTAAACAGCAATCCGATGAAGGGGTTTACCGACCAGAAATTAACAATCAATGCGCCGGCGATGGTCACCGTGCCTCCGCCGATGCCCCAGGCCAGGGCATTCATCCGCTGGGTGGGAATCCCCATGTAGCGCGCGCCCTGGGCGTTCAAAGAGGTGGCGGTCAGGGCCTTGCCGATCCTGGTGCGGTTCATGAGCAGCCAGACACCCCCAAAAGCCGCAATGGACAGCCCGGCAGCTGCCAGCTTGGTGGCCGGAAGGATGATGCCCATCCCGATATCGAAACTTTTGCCCACCAGGAGCCCATGGTGAAGGGCCCTGTCCTCGGATCCGAATATCAGCAAAGCCAGGTTGCGCAGCAGCAGCATCAATCCAAAGGTCCCCAGCAGCTGGGCGATCATGGGGCCTCTGAGCAAAAATCTCACAAAGCCGGTATAGCAAATGACCCCGAGGACGAATCCCACCGCCGCTGCCACCGGCAGGGTGAACAGCGGATCGATGCCGGTGGCCTGGGCGGTCAATAGCCCGGTATACATGCCGATCATTAAAAATTCGCCATGGGCAAAGTTGACGATATCCATGACGCCGAAAATGATCGTAAGGCCCAGCGCCACAATCGCCAGAACCATTCCCAGCAGGAGACCGGCAACGATTGAGCTCAGAAGGATGTCCATAGAAATGAGTTGACCCAATAATTTAACAACGTTTTTACCTGAAACCCTTCCCGTTCCCGCCCCCTGAAATTTTTCCAGGGGGCGGGACAGGCTTTAGATCAATCAGGGTTTAATATTTCGGGAAGGGATAGATCATGTCGGCTGAGGCCACGTCAAAGGGATAGACGATTTCCAGCACGATTTCACCATTTGCGTTTTTCTGATACTGGCCGATCAGCCCGGAACCCAGTGTGTTCTGGCCGATTTCATTGCCCGCGGTGGAAAACTTGATCCCGGCCCATGGCACCACGAGTTCGGCACCCGGGATGTTCAAATCGTTAGCGGCTTTTTGAATAGCGGCCGGGTCGGTGGAACCGGCTTTTTCAAGGACGTGCACCCAGGTTTGCAGACCGGTGAAAGAGCGGGCGGAAGCGCCGGTGAGATCATTGCCGGTTTTCGCCTTGTAAAGCGTATTGACCTGTCCGGCAACTTCTTTAACCTGCACAACCTGGGGCAGAAATACGGTGCGGGTCAGGATTCCGACAACACTGTCACCCAGGGTGGCCCTGAATTCCGGTACCTCGAATCCGGCGTCCTGTCCCCAGATGATTTTCGGTTGCGCTTTCTGGGCTTTCATCGTCTTGATCATCAGTATGGCATCGGAGGTATAGGAAGCAAACAGCATGACATCCGCGCGCGAGGCTTTCATTGATCTGACTTCGCTGGAAAGATCCGGTGACTCCTTGGCATACAGCATGGATTTTCTCAAACTATAGCCATACTCCTTGGAAAACTGCTGAATCAGTTCGGACACGAATGATCCCCACTCGGTCTTTTCACAGGCCGACGATACATTCATGATGTCTTTTTTGGGTACCGCCGCAACACCCCTGGCTTTGCCCTCGGTCAATCCGTTCAGGAAATCAAAAAGGTCCTTTGTAAACCAGACATCATGCGGGGTTGTCCGCCAGAACCATTTGAACCCGCGGGTGGTGAGGGCCGGGGATGTCGAGGAGCCGTTGATCATGGGGACCCCGTATTGTTCGGCCACAGCGCTGACGGTTTTGGTGACCGAGCTGTGATAACAGCCCAGAAGACCGTCAACCTTGTCATCCAAAATCAATTTTTTGGCCAGATCGGCCCCCAGGGTGGGATTGCCCTCATGATCTTTGAAGATAATTTCAATTTTAGCTCCCCCCAGGCTGGTGATGCCGGCATTTTTGGCCATGCTCATGTTGACATTCGGCATGTTGGTGTTGGCAAGTTCAACGGCCAACTCGACACCGGCGCGCAATTCTCGGCCGGCAGCTGCCGCCCCGCCGGTCAGAGGATAGATGGCGCCGATTTTAATGACTTTGGCAGCCGACGCACCGGCCGGGACCATCAGGCCGACAACCAGGGCTATTACCAGCAAAGACATTCCGACTCTTAATACTGATTTCATGATATTGCCTCCTTTTGTAAGCGGTTTAACAAGCTACCATCATAATCTGAGTCCGAGATTTGAAGGGTAGGGCATTTGCGTATAAAAAAATCTGATCAGAATTCAAAAACTATATATAAGCCATTTCGGCCTGTCAAGCCGCAAGGCAAATTTGAAAGATGCTGATATGTAAAATAGATTTTAAAAATAGATAGAAGCGGTTTAGCAGCCCAGATCATGTTCGAGAGCAAGGCGCAGGTCGATTCAAAAGCGGAGCATACACGTTAGTATGTGAGCATTTTGAATCGGCATGCAACGCAGCTATCGGACATGAGATGGGTTGACAAACCGCTTCTATAGGATGGTTAGATCTTCATCTCTCAAATCAGATACAAACATATGCCCCGGCGCATGGGTGATGACCCGGGGCAGGGGGGCGGAAGTCGCCGCCAGTTGCGAGGTTACGCCGCAGGCCCAGAACACGGGGATTTCACCGGGTTTGATTGTCACCGGATCGCCGAAATCCGGTCGGTTAAGATCGTTGATGCCGATTTCCCGGGGGTCTCCCAGGTGAATCGGTGCTCCGTGGGTCAGGTGGAAGCGGGTGGTCACCTGCACGGCTCTGACCGCCTGCTGCGGGGTCATGGGGCGCATGGTTACCACCAGCGGAGCTGAAAAGGGACCGGCGGTAAGGCAGGGCCTGTTCGTGATATACATAGAGACATTTTTGTCTTCCTCCATGTTTCGAATGGGCAGGCCCGCTGCCACCATGGCGTTTTCAAAGGAAAAGCTGCAGCCCAGTAAAAAGCTGACCATATCTGTATTAAAATAATCGCTGACATCTTCCACATCGGTTTTAAATTCACTGTTTTCAAAAACCTTATAGCGGGGCAGGTCGGTGCACAGATCGGCTCCGGGGGCTATGATGGGTTCGGTCTGGCCGGGCTCGAGAACGTCTAAAATCGGACAGGGTTTGGGATTGCGCACGCAAAAGAGCAAAAAGTTGAAAGCCTCCTCGGCCGGCAGCATCACCAGGTTGGCCTGCAGATAGCCCGAAGCTGATCCGGAGGTGGGTGTGGTCCATTGCCGGGACCGAATGAGATTGCGTAATTCCTGGGGAGAAATGTCAGGTTTCATATTTTTTAATCTCCTTTTCCAAGTAAATCGGAAATTCGAAGCACGTTAAACATAGGTTGAGTGGTTCAGGGTTCAACGTTCAGGGTTGATACTTTTCCAGCGCGCTATAATCGGTGTGTTTCCGATTTCATTCTGTTTATGCCATAAGTTAATCCGATTGAATAAGTCATGTATTGTTGATCTTGATCACTGTGGTAAACGGTGTCAATCGGTTCTAGAGCGTTTGTCAAAATAACGTTCCGATAGCGGTGGTTTTTTGGGTCATGTGTGGGTTGTCGATAACGTCTAATATGGCCTTATCCAAACGCTCTAATAGTTTTTCTTCATTTTTACAGACGTAGTTATTGAACCAGCGTGCTTTCATCGTTAGCCAGATGCGTTCTATCGGGTTGAGATCGGGTGAATACGGCGGCAAGTACATCGGTTGCCAGTTATGCCAATTGGTTGTTTTACGTTTGTGCCATGAGGCATTGTCCATAATCAAAATATTAGTTGTTCTTTGAAATGAGATACTTTTATCAGCTTCGTCTAAAAACGCCTGATAGGTAGCCGAGTCAGAATGCGATGCCTCAATGGCAAAAAACTCTCCGCTGCGCGGGCAGACCATGCCGATGACATTGATGCGCAGATGGCCGCCATTTTTGGTCACCCGGGTTTTTCGACCCTTTTTGTCCCAGCGCTTTCGGGGACGCGGATCGCCCTCAAAGCCGGACTCGTCGGCAAACCAGATATCCACATCGGGTCGCTTGAACAGTTGCTCAAGTTTATGCAAAAACGTTTCACGCAACTGCTCATCTTGTTTGTCCGGCCATGGCTGGGGCGTCTTTAGCGCATAGCCTTGTTTGTGAAAAAACCGTACCACCGTCTCATAGCTGCATTGGATCTGATAGGTTTGACTAATGTAGCCATGAAAGGCTTTGGCGGTCCAAAAGCTACGCTGGGCTTGTTGGGGCTCATCGATCAGCTGGACCAATTGCGGTGCCTGCTGATCCTTGATAATGGTCATTCGGCCTGGTCGCTTTTTGACAATCAGCCCGTCGACACCACACTGATTGAAACGGTTAATCCACTTTCTCAAGGCACGATTGGTTACCAGCAGTGCCTTGCAGACAAGCTGTCTGTCGGCACCAGCTAACAGCATCTGGATGGCGCTACAGCGTGTAGCTGTTTCATTGGAACCCACCCGGGAAACTTGCTTGAGCTCTTCGATAGTCGCGTTTTCCGGATTGGCGATGAGTAAAACCCGTGCCATTGATTAACATATGGCACATCGTTCCGTAAAAGTCTAGATTTTTTTTAATAAAAAAAATAATATAGCGGTTGTCATGTTTATTATAATTTCAAGCCGTTACACATTGCAGTGCCGTCTGTTAAAAATATAGCAATCGGAACATATTTATGACAACCGCTATAACCTTTGAACCCTGAATCCTGAACCTTGAACGGATCATATTAAATTATAACTATATCATCAGGAAACTCTCCCAACTGCTCTAAACCATCTTGCCTAACCACATGTGTATTTTCGATGCCGACCACCCCTTGACCCGGAAAGATCAGTTTGGGCTCAAGGGCAATGGTCATGCCTTCTTGCAGCTGCAAATCCTGTCCGGCCGCCAGAAATGGGTATTCGTCCACTTCCAGCCCGATGCCGTGGCCGACAAAACGGATGCGTTCCCTGCCCGCAGCTCCCATGAAGTGATCTGCATAACCGAGTTCTGCGGCTTTTGCAAGGGCCAGCTCGTAGATTGCCCCTGATGGGACTCCCGGCCTGGCTGATTTTTTTACCGTCTCCTGAACCTGCAGCATGGCGGAATGGGCGTCTACGAGCTCCTGCGGCAGCGACCCCAGTGAAAAGATCCGGGTGTGATCGGACAGATAGCCGTTGTAGGCAAAGACATAGTCTACCAGTACCGGTTCATGGCGTTGAATGGTCCGATAGCCCGGTCCCTGGGCAATGGCCGGACTGGTGCCAGCACCCCCGGTGGGCGAGGCCAGGTAGCTCGGCACGGCAGCGGTCGGTCCCGACATCAGATGACCATAAAACATTTCACTGCCCCACAGCCGCATCCTGACGACCCCCTGATGTCCGAGCCTGCGGGCTTCCGCCTCGACTTTACCGGCCAGCTCAAGCTCGCTCAGGCCTTCTCTCAGGATATCGGGAACGTGCCCGGCGACCTGATCGGACAGTTCGGCAGCCCGTCGCATGATTTCGATTTCATAATTCGACTTCACTGCACGTATCAGCCGTATGGGCTGCGACAGATCGACACTGTCGGCACCCGGAAAAAGACGCTGGTAGTTGGAGTACATGTTGGTTGGCAATACATCCAATTCCAACCCTAATTTGCGGGGCAGGGGATAACCGTTTGCTTTCAGAATTTCGGGAATTTTTTTGGGGCTATCCAGGTGCAGGATTTGTTCAAGACCCGACTCTGCCCGGGCACGCTCGGTACTTTTGTGTACCATCAGGAGTGGATCACCGCTGGCGGGAATGTAAAGGCTGCCCTGCTGGAAGGTCCCGGAAAAATAGAACAGATCGACGCGCTGCAAAATAAGTGCGGCATCAATGCTATTTTGTTTGAGATAATCTTGAAGACTTTTTATTCTGTGGTCAAGTTCCGGCTTCGGCGTGTTTAATTCGGTGGAAAACATTTTTATTAAGTCCCATATTGGAGCTGAGTCGCAAATAAGGATATTTAATCATCTGAGGGGTTGGGGAGTTTTTTCATTTAACCCTTGCCATTTCCGCGAAGGCGAATGTGTCGCAATTGTCAAAACTGCATCTGTTGCTCTTTTGTCATTCCGGACTTGATCCGTGGTTCGACAGGCTCACCACCCTGAGCAAAGTCGAAGGGGAATCCAGGGCTTTTGGCAGTCTATACACTTCTGGATGCCGGATCAAGTCCGGCATAACGGCCCGAAATACAGCGCTTTTCTGAATTACGACACAGTCTGGAAGGCGGGAATCCAGAACCTGTTTGTCGGCATTACTGGATGCCTCTGGATGTCCGGCCCCGTCTGCACGGGGCAGGCTTTGCGCGGGCATGGCCGGAAAAACTCCTCGACTGCTCAATTATCAATAAATTTGAATTCTTTACATAAGTAACTCCCGTGATGGTGTCAAGGGTTTACAATATTTGGACAAGCGCATAAAAATATAATAGAATAAAAATACAAGTCTATATAACCATAACCAATGATTTGGCATCAATGATATCCGAAAGTGAGCGATGGAAAAGCTAGATTATTTTATCAGGCGGTTTCTGCTGGTGATACCGACATTTCTAGGGATCACGCTGTTGTGTTTTGCGCTCATTCAATTTGTGCCCGGTGGTCCCGTGGAACAAATCGTCCAGCAGATGAAAGGGATCGGAGCCGCGGAGTCCGGCAGAGGCGCCGGGGTTACCAGCTCCATATCCGAAGAACAGCGCAAGGCGATTGAGGCGCATTTCGGTTTTGACAAACCGTTTTACCTCAGATACTGGAAATGGCTTGTTACCGACAGGCTCGGTATGAAAATGGAATCATACAAATTTCCCAACAAGACCGCCTGGCAGTTGATAAAGGAACGATTTCAGGTTTCGCTTATTTTTGGCATCACCGGTTTTGTCCTGTCCTACATCGTCTGTATCCCTTTGGGCATTCTCAAAGCATTACGCCATGACAGGGCGTTTGATATCATCTCCAGCATCATCGTTTTTATTGGCTATGCCATTCCCCCCTTTGCATTTGGAATGGTATTAAAAATGCTGTTTTGCGGCACCGTCGACAACCTGTGGGACATTTTTCCCGTATCGGGGTTCCACTCTGATAGTTATATGGATCTTACCCTTTGGGGTAAAACCGCCGACATTTTTATGCATATGTTTTTGCCGGTGCTGTGTTACGTGATTGGCAACTTTGCAGTCCTCACCCTGTTAATGAAAAATTCCCTGCTGGAGCAAATCGGCAAAGATTATATCCGAACCGTGCTGGCCAAAGGCGGAAGCTTCCGACGTGCGATATGGGGGCATGCGCTGCGCAACTCCTTAATTCCCATTGCCACCGGATTCGGAGCTATATTAACGGTGATGTTTGCCGGTTCTGTCATCATTGAGACGGTATTTGAGATCCCCGGCATGGGGCGCTTGAGCCTGGAAGCCATTGTCGGCCGTGACTACCCGGTTTTTATGGGCATTCTTTCCTTAACGGCCATCCTGGGGCTGGTGGGCAATATTTTGTCTGATTTCATGTATGTGTTGATTGATCCTCGGATTAATTTTCAACAAAACTAAATTATTTTATTAGAAATGGCCCTTTTTCCGATCTGCTCCGATATCGAGGGCTGTATCGTAATTTTTAATATTACAGATACTTCCGTATCGTCATTCCGGGCTTGACCCGGAATCCATGGCTTTTTCAACTCTTTACAATACTGGATGCCGGATCGAGTCCGGCATGACGATCAGAAAATAATTGCTTTTGGGGCGCCTACTTTTTTCCGGATAATAAAGAATTGTGGGACTTTCAAACCGAGTCATAAAAAATCCGATCACCCGCAAGCGCCTGCTGCGGTTAAAAGAGATGAAGAGAGCTTACATCTCTTTGTGGATCATTACGATTTTGTATATCACCAGCTTTGGCGCTGAACTGATCTGCAACGATACCCCGCTGTATCTGAAATATAACGATCGATCTTATTTTCCGGTATTCAAATTTTATCCCGACGACACCTTTACCGGCAGTGGCAAGCAAACCCGGCCTGACTACCACAGGATCAACAACAGTGAGAATTTTACCCAAAATTCTGAAAACTACATGATATTTCCGCCGATCGCATTTGGGCCTTACGCCAGTGTTAATCCTGATTCGATTGATGTGGCTGACGTGGTCAGGGTCCGCTTTAATCCCGTGCCCATAATCGGCACTGTCAATCTACGCCAGGATTTTTCCATCGCCAGATCGGCATCATTTGGGGCTTTCATCGGTAAAACCGACCAGGAAGTCAAAAATTTGCGCCTTACGGATTACTTTGATATTCCCGAAACCATACGCCAGGCCATTGGGATTCGATTTAAAAACGAGGACGCCCCTGCTGTTAAGGCAACGACCAAAGGTGTCGACGGCCAGGAGATTGTCATCTCGCTCTCCACATATTCCCGGCGGACAAGAACGTCCAAGACCGTCCGTTTGACGTTTACAGAGATGGCACCCAAAAAAGCGCCGGGCGCTAAGCAGGTATACGAAATACAATTTGATCGTCAACTGAATAGAACCTCACCATTATCAGAGAAAAGCGGGGACGACCTGTGGGCGACGCTATCAGAAACCGCTCAAAAAGAGATTCTGAAAAATGTTGAAAGCCGGTTTCTAGGTCCGCGGGAAAATCTGAGTTTTAAAGCCAACGGGAGGTTGTATGCGGTAAATTTTGTCAAAGAAGATATTCGCTTCCCGTTCAGGCCCGTCAAAGGCCACCTCATGGGAATTGACGGGGCCGGACGCGACGTTTTCGCCCGCATCCTTTACGGTTTGAGAACCTCCATGTCCTTTGGTTTGCTGCTGGTCTTTGCTTCAATGGTTGTGGGAATAGTCACCGGCGCCCTGCAAGGCTACTATGGTGGTGCGGTTGACATCACCGGTCAACGCTTAATCGAAATTTGGAGTGCACTGCCGTTTCTATATATTATGATTTTAATGGGCTCGGTGTATGGACGCAGCTTTCCGCTTTTGCTTTTCTGCTATGGGATATTCAACTGGATCGGCATTTCCTACTACATGCGGGCTGAATTTTTGAGACTAAGAGAACAACCCTTCGTCGAGGCGGCCAAATGCATGGGCATAGCGCCCCATAAAATCATATTCAAACATATCCTGCCCAACGGCCTTGTACCGGTTGTCACATTTTTTCCGTTTTCTTTGGTCGGTGCCATCGGCGCCCTTGCCGCGCTGGACTATCTCGGTTTCGGGCTTCCACCTCCGACGCCCAGCTGGGGGGAGCTCCTCTTTCAGGCCCAGCAGTTTAGATGGGCCTGGTGGCTGATTCTGTATCCGTCCGTGGCTTTATTTACCGTGATGCTGCTGGGCGTTTTTGTGGGCGAGGGGATTCGCAACGCTTACGACCCCAAGCGGTATCAGAGACTTGATTGATGAATGCTAATCTACTTGACGTTCGCAATTTAAGCGTTTCCTTTCATACCGATGACGGCGTTTTTAAAGCCGTTGATAATGTATCGCTGCATGTCGAAAGAGGCGAGATTGTCGGTTTGATAGGGGAATCCGGGTGCGGAAAATCGGTTACTTCCCTCAGTATTTTAAAGCTGATTCCATCACCGCCCGGAAAAATCGATTCGGGTCAGATCTATTTTAACGGCCAGGATGTGCTCAAGATGAATCCAGCCGAACTGCGTCAAATCCGGGGAAAGGCTATCAGCTTCGTTTTTCAGGAGCCTCTATCCGCACTTTCCCCATTGCAGAGAATCGGTCAACAACTGGTGGAAGCATTACGGATTCACAACGATATTTCCAAAAAAGAGGCCTGGGCGCTGGCTGCAGAGTGGCTTGAAAAGGTGAAGATCCCGGATGTAAAAGATCGCATGTTCGCCTATCCCTTCCAGCTTTCCGGTGGCATGCAGCAGCGGGTGATGATTGCCATGGCCATGATGTTGGATCCGGATCTAATCATCGCCGATGAACCGACCACGGCTTTGGATGTGACCATACAGGCCCGAATTTTTTCATTGATCAAAGAAATGCGCCATGAGAAGACCTCAATTTTACTGATTACCCATGACATGGGGGTTATCTGGGAGATGTGTGACCGGGTGGTGGTGATGTATGCCTCCCGCATTGCCGAGGAAGCGGACAGGGATGATATTTTTGTGAAGCCGGCCCACCCCTATACCCGGGGGCTTTTAAATTCAATACCCAAATTGACGGCTGTCAGCGGCCGCCTGGAAGCAATTCCCGGTCAGGTGCCGTCGCCGTTTGACTATCCGTCCGGCTGCCATTTCCGGGATCGTTGTCCCCATGCATTTGATAAATGTGCCGAAAAGAATCCACCGCTGGTAGAGCTTGGCAACGGGCATCGGGCAGCCTGCTGGATTGCGGACAGATTGATTTGCAAGGAAGATACAGAATAATAAAGGAATGGATTCTATTATAAAAAGCATTTTTAGACAGGATTGACAGAATTTTAAGGATTATGTTGCAGGCTTTCCGGATGAAAGCCTGCAAATCCAATCGCCTGCGGCGATAGGATATGGATAGTTTACAAATTGCTGAGTACCAATTTAACGCGTTGGAGAATTCATGGCGGGATATAATTATGTGCGTTAAACTTTTCCGACGAAGTCGGATTGGATTTCCTCATTTTCTTCTGGAAAATGAGGAAACAAAAAATCCTGTCAATCCTGTCAACAAAAAGATTAAGACAAGAATCCAATTCATTATAAAATGTTTTAGGCAATAATAATATATGACCGACCACATACAAAATAACATACTGCTCGAAGTGCAAGATCTGAAGACCTGGTTTCCGATCCGGCGGGGAATCTGGGCCCGCACCGTCGGATATATCAAGGCGGTTGACGGCGTTTCCTTCCATATCAATAAGGGAGAAACCCTGGGCCTGGTGGGGGAATCCGGCAGCGGCAAAACAACCCTGGGCAGAACCTTGTTGGGACTGGAAAAAGCCCATGACGGCCGTGCTGTTTTCGATGGCCAGGATTTGCTATCCGCCAACGGCCGGGATCTGCGGGAATTAAGGCGCCGCATTCAAATTATTTTTCAGGACCCCCTTTCTTCTTTAAACCCGCGCATGAATGTCCTGGATATTGTTACCGAAGGGCTGGTTGAATTCGGGCTTCTGGAAGGCGGCAAAGAAGAACATGCCAGAAGATTAATGCATGATGTCGGTTTAGAGGACGGATCCCTTTATCGCTTTCCCCACGAGTTTTCCGGCGGTCAACGGCAACGGATAAATATCGCAAGAGCCATTTCCATGAAACCCGATTTTATTGTCTGCGATGAACCGGTCAGTGCGCTGGATGTATCCGTGCAGGCCCAGGTGATCAACCTGCTGGAGGATCTGCGGGAAAAATATAATTTATCCTACCTGTTTATATCCCATGATTTGAGTGTGGTCAGTTATATCGCTGATCGGGTGGCAGTGATGTACGACGGTAAGATTGTCGAACATGGCCTGACCAGAGACATCATCGACCATCCACAGGATCCCTACACCAAAGAGTTGATTGCTGCCGTTCCGGTACCGGGGGGAATTCCAAAAGAACACCAAGAAACCCGAACATGACACCCAATTTGCAATCAAGCCCCTAAATCCGAAATTTTCATATTGCGTCAGCAAATCCAAAAAATTTTCATCTCTTCTGAATTTGACACTTAGGCACGGAATCTTCATTTTTTGGCAGGCCACAATTTTTTATATTAGCTGATGAAATGATCAATATCTAAGCCTTATCGAAACAGCCGTCCTCTAATTTCCGAAGAAAAGCAAATAAGCGACACCATTCCCATTTCCACTAATAACTTACGAAGCCATGTTGATTTGTTTTTCGCGATGGTATATTATGGTCTACAAATAAAAATGAAAGCTTATCGCACTGCATACTCTTCCCTTCCGGAGCTGAAATTTATTCCGATCTTCAAGCGAGACTGCAACCTGTTAATCATGTCCTATGAGTCAAAAAGTAGATAATCGAGCGTACATTACTTTCATTAAACAACATCTGGAAAAAGCAGAAGAATAAGTTGTTGAATAAATACAGAAATTAAAAAGTGCAGGATCAACAGATGTCTGAAACATCTTCTTTTCAAAAACTAACGCAAGCCCAACTGGATACGATTCTGGATAAACATCAACAATGGTTGAGCTCAAAGGGTAAAGCTGGTGAAAAGGCACACCTTTGTAACGTAATTCTCAAAGAGATCAACCTACAGGATGCGAACCTTCGAAAGGCGGATCTTCAAGGTGCCAATTTCGAAAATGCCAATCTTCAGAATGCAGATCTAAGAGATACAACCGGTCTTCAGCAGGAAAATTTAAGTGGATCAAATTTGTCTGGCGCCAGGTTACCAGAGAATATTCGTGAGTTTGATGGGCTGATCCGCGTCGATGAGGCCGCTAAAAGCGCTCAGAAGTTTTTTTTCGCTATGTTGTTGATATGTGTCTACTCCGGTCTTACTATAGCGACAACCAAAGATATACCTCTGCTAACTAATTCCGCTACCTCACAACTTCCGATAATCGGCACTGCTGTACCAATTGTTGGGTTCTACCTGGTGGCACCTTTGCTTCTTTTGTGCTTCTATGCTTATTTTCATCTGCATCTGCAACGTCTTTGGGAAAAGCTGGCGAAATTACCGGCTGTTTTTCCCGATGGTAGAACATTGGATGAGATAACATACTTTTGGCTCCTAAACGGGTTTGTGCGCTGCCATTTTAAACAGTTGAAAATCAAACTGTTACCCCTTTCCCGTGTTCAAACATGGTTATCGGTACTTCTTGCCTGGTGCTCGGCACCGGCAACATTCTTGCTAATTTGGCTGAGATACCTGCGGCGGCATGATTTATTTGGGACAATTCTCCATATCGTCGTATTGACAGTATCAATAACAGCTGGCCTTATGTTCTACCGCCTTGCTATTGCTACACTGTGTGGGGAGCAGCAGAAAGTATTTAAAGATATCAAAAAACGGAGCAGTAGTTACATTTTCCACAAAGCAACCCTGGTCTTTTTGATTGCGATCTTTTTTGGCTTCCTATCATTCGGAGGTATTTATGGTACGCCTGCACTGATACCACGGGCTTTCGCATTAATGGGCTACGATCTTTTCTTAAACTTACAGGAGGAGGAAATTTCGATCAGGCCTGCAAATTGGACCGAAGAGGATGAAAAAAATTTCGCCTTAGCAAAAGGTGCGAATCTAAGGAATCGAAACCTCAGATACGCTAATTTATCACGCACATTTTTAGTTAAAGCAGATTTACGTGGTGCTGACCTGAAGGGGGCCAATCTGCGGGAGGCCAATCTAATTGAAGCCGATCTTCGACGAGCTAACCTGCAGGGCGCTGATTTGCGTGGAGCAAAATTTTTAAAATATCTAAAAACCCACGAACCATCCAAAGTATTCTACAGGGGAGAGGGAGTAATTAAAGCTGATCTCAGCAAGGCCAAACTTCAGAATGCGAATTTACAGGATGTCGACTTAGGCTGGGTCGATCTGAAAGAAGCCGATTTAAGGAAAGCGAATTTGAAAGGGGCTAACCTCAGAGGAACAAATCTCCAGGGCGCCAACCTTCAAGGGGTAGAAGGATTAACCAAGGAGCAACTCTATGGTGAGAAAGTCAGTGCTCACAGGGGGGCCTGCAACTGGATTTTTGCCCTTCATAACCCTGATTTTCTGGAATGGCTCGGGTACCCTTCGGACTATAATGAAAGACTTAAAAAGAAAGATTTAAGTGGGCTTGATTTTCAAAATATTTGTTTGAATAAAATAACTCTAAATGATGCCAACCTCCAAAATGCCAATTTCCAGGATGCCAAGCTTTTAGAAGCCGACCTCCAGAGGGTTAATCTGAAAGGCGCCAACTTGAAAGGCGCCGATCTAACCTGGGCGGATTTGAGCGCTGCTGACCTGCAAGGGGCCAACCTGGAGAGAGCCAATCTGGAAGTCACCAACCTTGAGGATGCTAATCTGCAAAATGCCAATTTAAGTGGTGCCCGTATACATTATGCAAACCTCCAACGAGCGGACCTCAGATATACACTTTTAGACGGGATAGTAGGTTTCAATACAACCAATGCAAAGCTAGCCAATTTGTACGGCGTTGAGGGTGATTTACAGTACTTTCTTGCAACCGGGGGCGTTTCTGAATCATCTGATGTGAAATGGGAGGCGTTAAAAAAGACTGAGTATAAGGACACAAATTAGAACAACATGAAACGATATGACTTAAAATTCTGGATCATTTTGATAGTTTCGATTGCCACATTGATGCTAAACGGTGTGATTAATCCATTTGCCGGCACGGCACATGCAGATCCTTTGAACCCCAAAACAGTTAAAGCGGAAGTACGCCACCTTATTGCAAAGATTAGCGGCCAATTTAAAGATGAGAAGATAGTGGGAGCCGGAATTGTCATCGGACTTGGAGCCGACCGTCTCTACATTGCAACAGCCGATCACATCATCAGGAAGGGTGACGAAGAGGCCCGAAATATCCAGGTTGAGCTTGCCTCCATGCCAGGCGAAGTAATGGATGCTATGCTTTTGCGACATCGGGACAAAAATCTGGATCTTGCAGTATTACGTGTTTTGGGAGTTGCAGCATATGCGATACCTGTCGAGGATTTATCGTTCCATTTGTTTGGCAATTCCAATACCTTAAAAAACAAAGCGGCATTATTTACTGTGTGCCCCTGGCCCAAGAAACCCCGGAGCTTTAAGAAAATACCCAAAAAACTCTATCAAAAAAGTGATACTTTATTGGATTTTGAATCAAGCCTCATCGAACCAGGCTGTTCCGGCGGTGGATTACTCAACGATCGTGGAGAACTCGTGGGAATGATTATCGGCGACTCGCCGCCCAGGGGCAGGGCGCTCAGAATAGAAAAAGCCTTAGAAACTCTCAGAGACTGGGGCTATCCGGTAAAGTGGGAACGCAATTTATTCTCCGACATTAACGGCAAGTGGAAAGTCGAAAAAACCTCAGACAATGCCGCACATTTCTTTACCTTTAAATCTGTTGGGGAAAAACTTTTCGGAACCGTATATATCCCTCCAACGGATTCAGCAAGCCCACAACCACGCAGAGGCATATTAGATGGAATCATCAAAGGCAATACGATCACATTTAAAACAAAACATTCATATATCAGGCGCTATGGAAGGGTCGATTTCAAGACCGGGAAACGAAGACCCGATGAGCGGGAAGAGGCTGTAATTCACTACCACGGAACAATTTCAGATAATGAAATTGATTTCATTGTGACATATGGAAGCGGTCACGACGAGTTTACGGCCAAAAAGATCATTGATTTAACGGAACGCATTCTAACTGATGCTGACCCCAACAAAGCAGATGATTATGCGCTGGTGTACACGTTGCCGGGTCATATGGGTGGCGTGCGGTCTCTTTCATTTGGGCCCGATAAGTATAGACTATCCACCGGCGGTTTGGAGCTGGCTTCCGGCGGAGCCAGCGATGGTCAAATCAAGTTTTGGGATACCGCGACTGCCAAATCCAGGGGGAGCTGGACCGCATTTCCAAACCAGGAGAACGGATTCGCCATCATTGCCTATAAATCCTACAAAAGAAATGGCGCTTCAGATTTTTCATCCATATCGGTACTGCCCGAGGAACACAAGGTGAAATTCCAGAGTTATAGCTTTTTCAAAACGCATAGCGCAGGAAGCAGTGGTGTTAGAGACATCCCTGGAACTATGGGTCCCGTGGCCATCAGCTCAGACGTTGAGCTTGTGGCTACAACGGAAACGCTTGAGTCCAAAGGCACCAGAATCAAACTACGAAATTTAGATGGAAAAATTCGTCACACTATTGCTTGCAATGGTGTTATAAACTCAATTGCGTTGAGCAGAGATGGAAGCTTACTTGCACTAGCAGAGGCCACCGGACAGGCTGATACCAGGATAAGACTGGTGGAGACGAGCACTGCGAATTTAAAAAGAGAAATATCCTTTCAAACCCGAGTCGCTACTTTAGCCTTTAGCTCAGATGTCAGCATGCTGGCCATTGGAGCTGCTGAGGGCGGTGAGATTAAGATTTGGGATATTACGGCCGGCAAACCGAAGTTGAATATACAGAGTGGCCATGACAATGGGATATATTTTTTGGCTTTCAGCCACTCTGGCAGTCTGCTGGCCTCTGCTGGGGGTTCTTCCAGTAGTATAAAGCTATGGTCTCTTCCGGCCGGCACCCTCAAACAGACTTTAGATAATGAGGTGCCGCTGGTAAGTGCGATCGCATTCACTATAGATGATCGTTTGCTGGCAGCAGGGAATGCAACCGATGGCACCATCAAAGTTTGGGCCAGACCAGTTCTAAAACCACGGGGCAGCAACAACTGAGTCCTTCGGCCTTAAAGTAATACCAATTTCAGGGATTGAAGGCGGTACTAAAAAATTGTGATGCTTGTTTTATCTCCAGGCTCAAAAAGCTACCTTCCTTATCATCTAAGGTTGCATAATCGGCATCGCAACCTGCACTTTGTCTAAATTGTAGATGTCGGCTATACAGGCAAACATTTTAGAAGCCGATTTTTTTTATATATACAGTAGAAACCAAACAAAAAGGACATCAATTTTAGGCCGGCATCAGATCAGATTTTCCGAACCTGTGATTATCTCATCACCAGTTTTAGAACCCTCAATTATAATTAAATAAAATGATCCGCATTATTGTATGCATAATAGGCTTTTTTATCTTTGGGGTCATCTATGCTGAAATCCTGAATGAATTCAAACTTTTTGACTTCAGGGTAAATGTATATATTTTTGCAGGTTCAATATCGCTGATCTTCTTGTTTTCCGAGTTGATATTAAAGCATTTGGAAACAAGGGCATCATTATCCAATCAAGATGAAATCAAGTTCAAGAAAATTAAACATTATTATTACATATGTTTAGCATTTCTCGGCTTTATTCTTTTGGTAGCGGCTCCATTTATATGGTGGGGGACAATTAAAAGGTTAGCTGATGTAGCGAATGAAGGGATCAGGTAATTTGTTTGATCTGATCTCCTTCTGAATAAAACAGTATCCGTTGAAATCTTCAATTAGTCGGTACTTTTGAAATTCTTAAAAAGCTGTGATATTGCTTTTATATCTTTAAAATCGCCAAATCTTGTATATTCTCAATATAGTGCGCCACGAGCGCACTTTTTCATAAAGTGTGCGCAACTGCACAAAAGATGAGGGCGGGCCCCTCGGAGCCGGCTTGCAGGAGCAGGCTTCAAACCACCTAAAGCTGCGTTGGTAAAGAGCCAGGGTAGTGAGCGTTTAGGAAAAGTCACGGCATAGGATCGTGGCAGGTAGGACTCAGAGAGACGAGCGCAAGCGAACCATTCGATGAGGCGTCGAAAGATTAGGGACGAGGTCAAAACTGGGCTTCTATATTGGGTCCAGGATAAGTTTAGGGGCAACCTGCTTACTGCCTAAGCGGCCTCCGGCGTAAAGGTGGCGTGAATCTGAGTCAGGCTTTTGTGCGGAACGTGGGAACCTGTCGCCTCGATGCTAAGGGAGAAATTCAAGTGGAGATCCCACGAGAATGAGAGTACCGATGCGAGGCACAGGGGCGGAGCAACTCGTAGTAGTGATGAAGTCTGTGTAATGCAGATGGAGCGAAGGGGTTGCATCGATCAGCTTTAGGAAGTGGTCAACCAATTATTGGGAGGAGCCATTGAGTCAAAGCAAAGCCGTTTTGTATTTCCAAACGAGTTGTATTTGAGTCTTACAAGCGGGTAAGGGCCAACCAGGGTGCCGCCGGTATCGATGAAGAGTCGATTGCGGATTTTGACAAGGATTTGAAGAATAATCTTTACAAGATCTGGAATCGCATGTCTTCGGGCAGTTATATTCCGCCAGCGGTACGTTTGGTTGCGATCGCCAAAAAGGATGGTGGCCAAAGAAAGCTGGGCGTTCCGACGGTATCGGACCGCATCGCACAGATGGTAGCCAAGATGTATTTTGAGCCGGAAGTCGATCCGTATTTTCATCCGGACTCATATGCTTATCGACCTGGCAAGTCAGCGATTGAGGCCGTGGGTGTGGCGCGCAAAAGATGTTGGCGCTACAACTGGGCTGTCGATCTTGACATCAAGGGTTTCTTTGACAACATCGATCATGAGCTGCTGATGCGCGCGGTTCGCAAGCACACGGATAGCAGATGGCTGTTGCTCTATATTGAGCGGTGGCTAAAGGCTCCGGTGCAGGCAGCAGATGGCACGCTTGACAGCCGTGAAAAAGGTTCACCGCAGGGCTCGGTGATCAGTCCGCTTCTGGCCAACCTGTTTTTGCACTACGCATTTGACGAATGGATGCGGCGCAACTATGAGAACATACCGTTTGAACGTTACGCCGATGACATTTTGGTGCATTGCAAAAGCGAGCAGCAAGCCAGGTGGATCAAGACCGTCATCGAGGAGCGCCTCAGGCAGTGTGGGCTGGAACTTCATCCTGAGAAGACCAAGATTGTTTACTGCAAGGACTCATTCAGGAAAAGGAACTATCCAAACGAGAAATTCGATTTTCTGGGGTATACCTTTCGATCTCGGCTATCGAAAGATCGCTATGGAAAATTCTTTGTGGGTTTTTTTCCAGCCGTGAGCGATGAGGCAGCTGGTTCGATTTACTGGCTTGGGCGCATTGCAAAACAGATGTCTTACCTGTTTGCGCACTGGCGATTGGTACGACAGTCGGCTGGCCGATAGGAGCCGGATGAACCGAGAGGTTCACGTCCGGTTGCGTGAGGGACTGTGGGGGAAGTTCCCTCGGTCTACTCGACCATGAAATTTTGGTTAATTTGAAATTGACAGAATATATGAAAACGGTATTAGCCTGAGGATGTGCCTAATAAAATTTAGCTGTTTCTGGAGGAGAGCCATGTTGCGATGTCGAAAATTTCTTATAAGTATAATTTTCTTGTTCATTTTTGGAATCACCATACCCTCCCATGCCGAAGCAGAAATTGAAGATTTAATTGATATTGCAGAATCGAAAGGTAAAATTATCGCTATTATCGAGGGCAGAGAAACAGTTACCTTTGATCTTCGACCAAATGAGAAGGTGCTATGGAGTGGCTCAAGAGGTTATTTAGGGGCGTTTTTAACTGATCAACATTTTTTCGTAATATCAACTTCATTAAGTGCTTGGCGGGCATTGCCTTTGCGGTTAGACGAATCAGGAAAAGGAGTTGCATCCTTATCGGAGTATATGGCTTTACTGGTAACCAAAGATCGTGCAGTCGGATTTGATGCAACCTCCAACCGATTTATTGAAACCTTACTACCAATTCAGGATGAGATACTTGCAGCGGAAGTGGAAAGATATATTGCTGTGGTGATAACATCCAGCCGAGCATTTGGTTTAGCCGCAGAATCTACAGCTTTTACTGAAATTAAACTCCGAATGAATGAATCTTTAGAGGAAATAAAGCTGACATATAGTAAAGCAACAGTTCGCACCTCTGATCGCTTGCTAACCTTTGAAGCCTCAGGTTTGTCATGGAAAGAACTCAGATTTTAATCGTACTTTTTTACAGTTTAAAAACCTGTAATATCCCCAACTAATCGCAAGGAGCCTCAATTGCAGGTAGCTATATACATTTACTGTTGACAGGTTCCAATCCTTTGACATATTCGAATTATATCTTTACAGAGTTCGATAACCGTCGAATTACATGTTGTGGCAAGGTATATGTAATTTGAAGATACTACATTTTACAACCTTACTGCATATCATTACAATTTACATGATAGACAGGGCTGCATAATCACTTGTTATACGGTATAGAAAGTATATATTACAAGAGTAAACCATGATATTTTACAGATGTAGTACGCACAGAAAGGTATAAAAATCGGCCTAAATTCTTTCTTATGTAAGGACGTAATATGAAGAATCAGGGTATTAAAATCGACCTGGGTCCAGTTCAGGAAACTTTGATGTTGCCTCTGTGGGCAAGAGCTCGAGAGACAGAGAAGGACAATCCCATAGTATGTGACACCTATGCCAAGAATATAGTCGAAAGCATCGACTATGATTTCACTCAGATTGAGGAAGGGCATATGGCGGATCATCAGGGTGTATGGGCTATCCGTGCTTACAACTTCGACAACATCATTGAAGCATTTCTTACGAATAATAGTAAAGCGGTTGTAGTAAATATTGGAGCGGGTTTGGATACCACGTTTCAGCGAGTTGACGATGGAACTGTTCTATGGGTCAATATCGACCTTCCAGATGTTGTTGCTATGCGGCAGAAGCTAATTCGGGAGAAGCTAATTCCTGACTCAGAACGAGAAATGACGATTGCTAAATCCATTTTTGATTTCACCTGGATTGATGACATATCCCGGTGGACGGAAGGCCGTTCCATTCTGTTCATGGCTGCCGGAGTACTAATGTACTTCGAGACCCAGGAGGTCGAAATCCTGTTCCGTAAACTTGCCGAAACTTATCCTTCATCCCATGTTATCTTTGATTCGATGTCATGGTTACCAGCATGGGGGTCAAACAGGGAAATCAAGAAAATCATGAAAAATAGCGAAATGGACTCATCAACAATTATTAAGTGGCATCTGAAAAAAGCTTCCGGTCTTCGAAAGTGGTTTGATACAATCAAAGTCGTTGAAGAATATCCCATGCTTTCGAAAGTGCCCGCCAGGAATGATTTTACTAAGAAGCAGATCTGGCAAATTAAAATTGTAGGACTCTTTCGTTTTTACAACATGATTCATGTGCAACTTTGAGAACATTTACAATATTACATAACGGCTCATTTGTAACTTAGCTCAAATTGACTATATCAAATAGATCCTTATTTACGGTATCTCAATTTCACCATTCTACGTTTTTTCAGCTCTATTCAAACTGCATAATCATAAATGGAGGGCTCTATAATGCAATGCCCAAAGTGCCAGTTTGAGAATCCCGAGGGAATTAAATTTTGTGGTGAATGCGGTGCCAAGTTAGAAAGACTTTGTCCAAGCTGTAATTTGCCAAGCCCCCCGAGCTTTAAATTTTGCGGCGAATGCGGGCATTCCCTCACGCAGCCCATCTCTTCCGGGTCTAAAGACTTCTCCTTTGACGAGAAGATTGCCAAAATTAAAAAATACCTTCCCCAAGGCATCACCGAGAAGATCCTCTCCCAGCGCGACAAGATCGAAGGGGAACGAAAACAGGTCACTGTCATGTTCTGCGACATGATGGGATTTACGCCGCTCTCCGAGAAGCTTGACCCCGAAACCATGTATACCATGATGGACCAGGTCTACGAGATCCTCATCCACAAAGTCCATGACTATGAAGGAACAGTGAATGAGATGACGGGTGACGGAATCATGGCCTTATTCGGTGCTCCTATAGCACTGGAAGATGCCCCTCAGAGGGCGTTGAGGGCGGCCATGTCCATTCACCGAGAGATGATAAGGTTCAACGAAAAGCTAAAGCAGGCAAAGGGGGGCCTCCCTCCAATCCAGATGCGTATCGGCATTCATACGGGCCTCGTTGTAGTTGGCACCTTGGGGAATGATCTCCGGGTGGAATTTAAGGCGGTAGGGGATACGGTAAACTTGGCTGCTCGAATGGAACAGTTGGCGGAACCTGGCACTACCTATGTAACTGAAAATACATTCAAACTCACGGAAGGGTACTTCCGGTTTGAGGCTTTAGGTGACAAAGAAATCAAGGGCAAGGAGAAATCCCTTCGTGTTTACCGGGTTATTGCACCCAGTAGGAGGAGGACACACTTTGATGTCAGTACCGAAAGGGGATTGACCCCCTTGGTTGGCAGGCAGCGGGAGCTTGAACTTGTTCTCGACGGTTATGAACGCTCCACGGAGGGGAGAGGCCAAGCCATCTCCGTCATTTCCGAGGCAGGGATCGGAAAATCAAGGCTTCTCTATGAATTCCGCAAAGCCGTAACGAATGAGGATGTCACTTTCCTGGAGGGAAGATGCCTCTCCTACAGCAGGAATGTCGCTTATTATCCTATAGTAGACCTCCTTAAAGCCAACTTTGACATCCAGGATACCGATACGGATCAGGAGACCAGAGAAAAGGTTACCAAAGGCCTCCAGTCTATGAAGGTTGATGAAGCCTCAGCATTACCCTATCTATTAGAACTTCTTTCCGTGAAAGAGAGTGGTATCGACCAGATCCCCTTGAGTCCGGAAGCCAGGCAAGAGAGAACCATTGAGGCCATAAAAAAGATTGTCCTCACCGAATGACCGACAAGTCTATTAAAGATCTGGCCTGCATGTTTAATCCGATAATACGTGGCTGGATCAATTATTATGGGCAGTTTTACAAGTCGGCACTTTACCCAATTTTTAATCAACTCAACGGCGCATTGCAACGATGGGCCATACGGAAGTACAAAAAGCTACGCCGTCGCAGACGCAGAGCCTTTTACTGGCTTGGGCGCATTGCAAAACAGATGTCTTACCTGTTTGCGCACTGGCGATTGGTACGACAGTCGGCTGGTCGATAGGAGCCGGATGAACCGAGAGGTTCACGTCCGGTTGCGTGAGGGACTGTGGGGGAAGTTCCCTCGGTCTACTCGACTCTAAGGTTGGCAGAGAAAACGACCGACCACAACATATGGGGTGGGATTCGCCATAATTTCTAAAAATCAATAATACCTTTCGTAGGGTTCGCTAACCAATAGGCATGAACCCTGGCGCACTATGGCAAGTATTGTGCACTTTTATATTCGCTGCCAATCTGGAATTCTTTTTGGGAAATTGATATTAGGACATTTCTCAAAATATTGGCACTTGGATCACATTTGATTTTCAACTACGATTTCACAAAGCAATGGTCATGTTAGTCTCTAATATCTTGACCCTTCCCCACAATTCATGTATTGAATTTATAACACGCTTAAATTACACTTGATCTGACCCGACGCAACAATTTCACCGAGCCCGGTTTCATTTTCGTTCTGTAAATCCTTTTGATATTTGTAT
Source organism: uncultured delta proteobacterium (assembly GCA_963766255.1). Classification (GTDB taxonomy): domain Bacteria; phylum Desulfobacterota; class Desulfobacteria; order Desulfobacterales; family JAFDCJ01; genus JAFDCJ01. Next base: position 183,920 of record CAVXZZ010000018.1, on the reverse strand, counting down.
CGCCCACAATTAATAGATAACCAATAAAGGTGGTAATCATTTTCATCAATACAAAATTCAACATGCAATCGGAGGGCCCGTATTTATACTAATTCTTCTACCATTAAAGGAGGGTTACCATGAAAAAAGTATTCTTACTCATTGCTATGATAATTTTTTTTGGAAGCCAATCCAGCTTGTGTGAAGAGCTCACTATTTTAACAGAAAATTTGCCACCGTTGAATTATGTGGACAATGATATTTTAGTTGGTCCTTCTGTGGAAATTGTACAGGCTATACAAAAGAAAATAGGATCAAAAGAGCCAATTCAAGTTTATCCATGGTCGAGAGCATACAAAATGGCAGAAGAAGAAAAAAATGTAATATTATTTGGAATGACATATACAAGAGTTAGGCATGATAAATTTAAATGGGTTGGGCCCTTAGCAGTAAAAAGAGATATTCTTGTAGCTAAACAGGATTCTGGTATCACTATTGACAGGTTAGAAGACGCTAAAAAAGTAAAAAGTATCGGGATACTTCTTGATGATACCAGAGGGCGATTATTGGCATCACATGGATTTACAAACTTAGAACCTGTTTCAGATGAACAATTAAATGCAAAAAAATTAGCCCTTGGAAGAATAAATTTATGGGCTTATAAAATTCCCGGCTTGAGAACAGTTTGTGATTTAGCAGGCGTTGACCATAAACAATTTAAAGAGGTCTATCATCTTCGCGAAATTGAATTGATGATCGCTTTTTCCAAAATGACATCTGATACAATTGTTAAAAAATGGCAGAAAGCCTTTGATGAACTAACCGCAGATGGGACTATTCTACAAATTCAAAAAAAATGGAATCTGAAACTAGAAGATGACCCATTTCCAGAGATTTCCGATTAATTTGAATTGGCTCATTCGATCATTTCAAATACTTTGTAATATTCATCAATCCTTACACGAAACATTTCAAAATAAATAGTTAGGAACGATATTTGTTGAGCCAAGCTTCAAAAAAGATTAGCTATGGCCTGTAAATATAGTGACTGATTTGTTACATCATAAGGAATTGTGACTATGCAGAGCGCCTTCTCATATAGTACCCCTCCTAAAGTCAGCAGTATCAGCCGACGTTTTAGCTACGCTTTAATCAGTATCATCGCCATATTGTTAATTGCGTTTACTTCGATCGTCTTACTCTATGACATTAATCGAATCGAATCTGAAATGCACCAGCGATTGGACAACGCAATCTTGTTTGCTGAGAACAGCTTACCGACTCCACTTTGGAATTTAGATTACATGGTTGTAAATGAATTTGTAGAAGCTCTATTTTTAGATCAATCAATTGTTTATCTTAAAATTTGGTGGAAGGATCAGATTATCAGTGAAAGAGTACAGCCCGACTACCAGATTGAACAAATCGGTTCAGATATATCCAAATTGTGGCTGAAAAATTCGAATATGATATCCAAAGTATCGGATATATATTTCAAAGACAAGAAAATCGCCAAAATCATTATTATTATGTCCCTGAAAAGAGTAAAGAAACAGGCCCTGTATCAAATATACGGCTCGATTACATTAATCATCCTTATCATGGTTGCAATTTGGGCCACCTCAATATTGGTAACAAGACGCTATATCTCCACCCCGCTGAAAAAGCTGCAGGCATCAGCTTCTTTGATCGCACAGGGAGATTTAGATACCTTTGTCGATAAAAGTAGCAGTGACGAAATAGGTATACTTTCACAGCATTTGGATGACATGCGACAATCCATAAAGCAACTATTTAAAGAACTAAGCGAAAGTAAGGAAAAACTAGAGGAGTATAGTCGCACACTCGAACAGAAGGTTGCAACCCGGACCGAAGAATTGGCTCGATCGGTGGATGAACTAACTGCCTTAGGGGAAATCATCCAGACGGTCAGCTCCACACTCGATATTGAAAAGGTGTTAACAAGCATTGTTCGCAATGCAGTAAAACTTTCAGATACAGATGCAGGAACAATTTATGAGTTTGATGAAAAAGACCAAATCTTTTTGCCACGTATTAACTACGGTATGAGCTCTGAGCTCATCAATGCTCTACGCGATCATAAATTTAGGGTGGGTGATAGTACAATAATAGGACAGGCTGCTCAAAACAGAGCACCAGGTCAAATCCCTGATCTTGCAAAAGTGGATGATTATCCTTTGCCATACCTCCAGGAGGCAGGCTATCAAGCCCTACTTGCTTTGCCGCTATTGCGCGAAGACCGACTCATTGGCGGTCTAATTGTTAGACGAAAGACTGCTGGAGAGTTCCCAACCCCGGTCGTGGACTTACTTCAAACCTTTGCTGCCCAATCTGTAGTTGCCATCCATAATGCACAACTTTTCCGTGAAATAGAAGAAAAGGGGCAAGAGCTTGAGATTGCCAACAAACATAAGTCAGAGTTCTTAGCCAATATGAGTCATGAACTCAGAACACCTCTGAATGCTATTCTTGGTTATTCCGAATTGATTATCGACAGTATATATGGTGAGGTCCCAGAAAAAATCAGAGAAGTTTTAGAACGAGTTGAGAAAAATGGACGACATCTCCTAAGCTTAATAAATGATGTACTCGATCTTAGTAAGATTGAGGCAGGGAGGTTGACACTTTCTCTAAACGATTATTCAATTCAGGATATTATTCAAACGGTCTTTGCTTCGGTTGAAGCATTGGCTATTGAAAAAAAGCTCGATCTAAAAATGGTTGTTCCCAAGGATTTGATAAGCGGTAAGGCGGATGGACAACGTATCGCACAAGTAATTTTAAATCTTCTTGGAAACGCGATTAAATTCACCGATCAAGGCGAAGTGAGAGTTGAAGTAGCCCTCTCCAATGAATCCTTTTTGGTTTCTGTATCAGACACGGGACCAGGGCTTTCTGAAACTGACCAAACTAAAATTTTCGAAGAATTTCAACAAGCAGATGGATCAAGTACCAGAAAGAAGGGTGGAACCGGCCTTGGGCTTTCTATCTCCAAGAAAATAATAGAAATGCACGGTGGAAAAATAGGGGTGGAGTCAACCCTTGGGAAGGGTTCTAAGTTTTGGTTCACGCTACCGCTTAAAGTTGATAAACAAACGGAGCAATCATGAGCAAGGTTATTTTGGTTATCGAAGATCAAGAAGATAATAGACGGATTATGAGAGATCTCCTAACTAGTGTAAATTATAATATTATTGAGGCAGTAACAGGTGAGGAAGGAGTTCGTTCTGCCGAAACACATTGCCCAGATCTCATACTAATGGATATTCAACTACCAGATTTCGATGGATATGAAGCAACAAGAAAGATCAAGGCTATTCCAGCTCTAAGTTCAATTCCAATAATAGCTGTCACGTCTTATGCACTCAGTGGTGATGATATTAAAGCATTTGAGGCTGGTTGCGATGCATATGTATCGAAGCCTTTTAGTCCGAGAGCGCTTTTAAAAAAAATTAAGGAATTCTTAGAATAGAAATTAATCCAAGGAGAAATATGAGAGAGCCACCACTTATTCTGATAGTTGATGATAATCCAGCGAATGTAGAAATATTGCAAATGCGACTCATGGCAAATAATTATGATGTCATCACGGCTACAGACGGCGAGATGGGCCTTGCCATGGCTATAGAAAAACTCCCTGACTTGATTCTTCTGGATATTATGATGCCAAAAATGGACGGGTTTGAGGTGTGCCGAAAACTTAAAGGAGATCCTACTTTACCATTTATGCCCATTATTTTAGTTACCGCGAAGACGGAATCAAAGGATGTAGTTGCCGGGCTCGAAGCTGGAGGTGACGAATACTTAACCAAACCTCTAGATCATGCTGCACTTGTTGCTCGGGTTAAATCAATGCTAAGGATAAAATCGTTGCATGATACAGTACTGGAACAATCCACTGAACTAAAAAAACAACTCAAAACTGCCACCAAAATACAAACCTTATTTTGGCCGGAAATACCAGAGCTTGAAGCCGGGGGACATATTTGGGCAGTATCGATTCCCGCCTCCTATGTTGGTGGTGACTTATATGATGTAATAAAATTACCTGATGGAAGTCTACTGGCTTACGTTGCGGATGTCTCTGATAAAGGTGTTCCTGCCGCCCTGATTATGGCTGCATTATCATCTAAAATTCGCAGTGAATCCCGAGTTCATAATGATATTGGCCAACTCCTTTCATCAATAAATAGCAGCATGTATAATCTGATTTCTGAAGAAGGATTTTTCGCTACAATTGTTATAGTAAGATTTTGGCCTAAAAGTGGAAAAATGCAACTGGCGTTGGGAGGTCACTTACAGCCTTTGTGGATTGTTAAAGACGGTCTGGGAGACATGCCTCAATTGAATGGGGTATCCTTGGGTATAACGCCAAATGCTAATTATGATAAAATGGAAATAACGCTATCACCAGGAGAATCTATTCTTCTTTATTCAGATGGCCTCATTGAAGCAGAAAATGAAGAACAAGAATTATTCGGTAATGAACGATTGATTCGCTATGCGAGGGATAAAAAAGATAGACATATTGGTGAGGCATTATTGGATGAAATCAGGAAATGGCGCGGGAATGCCATTATAAATGATGATTTAACAATGCTCGAAATATGGCGTGATGAATTATAACCTACTATTTTCAATCTAACTTTTTGATATTATTGAAAATAGATATTCGAAAATTTGTGACTATTCCAACGTATCGGGCAAATCCCGAAATGGATATCGCCCATTGACATCCATAAAATCTCAGGCAGCATTAGCAACTGACAATGTGCACACTACGGCTATCATTGTTAAGTCAGATTTAACAATCAGAATCGAGGACTGACATTACAATTCCACATTTTTTCTATTGGCGACCTATACGAGATATTGTGGTTAAGTAATCTGGAACAAAACCGGTGCATTATCTCCAACATATGCTTGGTCGGGGATACCTTCATTTTGTTGAGGTACTACTTACATATATGAATTTTGGCTATTTTGCAGGTATCTCAATAGTTACAGCCGTGCTTGAGTTCAAACAGGGATATTAGCCATCACATTTTCCAAATTAACTGAAAATTAGAAAGCGAGGTGTACAATGGAACTTGCCATTAAGACAAAAGAGGTTGAATGGTGGTTTTGGGCTGTTACTTTAGCTTTTATACTTTTCGCTTTGATAGGTTGGATTCCAGGTTATTATATTGTCATGGCCATAAGCCTTACTCAGATTTTTTATTTTGCCCAAAAGGAAGGTAGTTTGCTGGCATTTCCCACCCAGGTCCGAATAGCCTATTTTGGTTTTACCTTGCTTGGGTTATGGGTGGCAGTTCGCTTTCCATTTTATATCGTGCTTTTGATTGGAACAGTAATGGTAACATTTACCGGTCGTTGTTTTATTGCACTTGTGCTGAAAGTTTTGCCATGGAATAAAAATTTAGCTCCAGGTGCCTCATGTGAGATCGGTTCCGATTAACAACAAATTAGGGTAAATGTATATATTTTTTCAGGTTCATTATCGCTGATCTTCTTGTTTTCCGAGCTGATATTAAAGAATTTTGAAACAAGGGCATCATTATCCAATCAAGATGAAATCAAGTTCAAGAAAATCAAAGGTTATTATTACATATGTTTAGCATTTCTTGGCTTTATTCTTTTGGTAGCGATGCCCTTTATATGGTGGGGGACAATTAAAAGGTTAGCTGATATAGCGAATGAAGGGGTCAGGTAATTTGTTTGATCTGATCTCCTTCTGAATAAAACAGTATCCGTTGATATCCAACAATCGACAGCTTTTTGAAGCCGAAAAATTGTTGTGATATCGTCCAAAAAATGGTGATATTCGCAAATAGGGCCGAAGTTTGCGTATTCTCAATGAATCACCACCTGGGTGATATCTGGTTTTTTCTATATGATATCACCACATGCCGAAACCCCCAATAATCATTGACTAAATCCTATCGATTTGATTATAAATATTAGATACTCATTTCCACCTGACCGGAAGCGGTTCTCTAATTCCTGATCCGACTCTTGACCTCACCTGATACTGCGTTTTTCTGATTGATCCACATACTGAGTTTGAAACCTTAACCACGGGGGCACCTATGGCAGAAGAAGGTTTTAAGCGTAAGCTCGCCGCTATTCTCAGTGCAGACGTTGAGGGTTACAGCCGCCTCATTGCAGCATTGCATCTTTTCAAATTAAGATTAATATTTCATAGTCATGCCATTGGGATAGAATAATATGTCTTCCTTTTACAAATGCTTCCTTGTCCTAACAATTGCTAATGTAATAATTACATGTTCTTTTCCAGGAAGCCAAACATCTACAAGTAAACAAAAAGTGTCTCATAATCTCGAACCAATTATTCAACTCGGACATTCTGGTAGGGTTACAAGCGCACTTTTTGTTCCAAACAGAGGTTGTATTGTATCGGCGAGTTTAGATGGATCGATAAAAATATGGGAATCAGTTTCTGGGCGTGAGATCAAAACCTTAAAGGATCCCAGGATTAGGAAAAAAGTTTCGTCACAAAAGGGCCGTGAGCATGAACCTAATATTCCAGACAAACTTAACGCATTAGCGGTATCACCTGATGGGAAGTATTTGGTTTCAGGTGGTATATTTGGTCACATAACTATCTGGGAAGTCTCGACAGGTAATAAAATTAAAACACTTAAATCGATATGGAAAAATGAACCAATCAATTCGATAGCCTTTTCAGGTGATGGCGATAGAATGGTCACTGGGACTGAAGATGGAAGTCTCCAAATATGGAATTTTCACAATCGTCGAATAGTCAAGAATCTAAAAGGGCATTCCTCAAGGGTAAATTCAGTGGCGATGGGACCAAATGGACGCTTCATAATCTCTGGCAGCAGTGATGGGTCTCTAATACTTTGGGATGCTTTTACAGATAGCCGAAAGACTCTACAAAAAGTACCATCAGAGATCAGTGCTGTTGCGCTGTCATCAGATGGGAAATTCGTATTGTCCGCAGATGCTGATCATGGCATAAAATTATGGAATACCAAAACGGGAAAGGAAATTCGCAATTTCCAGGGACATTATGGGAAAGTGAACTCAATTTCATTCTCACCTGACAATCGTCATTTCGTCTCTGGCGGTGAAAAATCGACCCATATTGATTTGGGATTTAATGGCCGGGAGTATCCTTAAATCGTTCCCTACCAAAAAGTACTGCTATCAACTCATATCCGATATTCCTTTAACGGAGATTATATCCTTTCTGGATATGCAGACGGAACGCTATCGATTTGGAGAATTAAAAATAGTCTAATCGAAACGTACTTACACGGAAACCTGAATACACCTTTTCCTATTTCTTTTTCAAATGACCATCAATTTCTCCTAAGTGGAATCAGCAATAATGCATTGGATCTGTGGGATGTTAAAAACGGAGAATTAATTAAGACATTTAGAAAATCGCTCTACAATTAATAGTTCTAAAGACCATGGTCGAATAACCTCTGTAGGTTTTTCATCTGACAATCTTTTTGTTACAGCCTTGGATTCGAATGGTGATAGAAAAAGCTGGAATATTGCTTCAGGAAAGAAAGAAAATATTTCAATAAACAAATTCTCTTTGAAATTTTCAACTGCCGACCTTCTTTCGGATGGGCGTATATTATCCTCAAGCTTGGGGAACGAAAAATGTGAATGTATTATTTATCCGCGCTTTAATGAGGGTTCCACGTTAGGAGAACATACTACTGGAGTAACAGCAGTTCGTTTCTCTTCTGATGGAGAAATTGCTGTTTCCGGTGAAAATGCCGGACTCATTAAAATTTGGAAGGTTTCTGGTATGAATAAAAGATTGGGAGAACTAAAAGGGCATCTGGACGCCGTTACTTCAATTAGTCTTAATAAAGATGGCAGCATAATTGGATCAAGCAGTAAGGATAATACTATTCGTATTTGGGATAAGAAAGAAAAAAAAGAGATAGTGAAATTGATTTCATCAAAAAATGGAGAATGGATTATCGCTACACCTGATGGCTATTATAATTCAAGCCCTGAGGGTTCCAGTTTAATTCATTGGTCGTCAATTGATCGAAAAGAAACTTATTCATTTGAACAGTTCGAGTCCTTGTTCAGAAGACCGGACATTATTAAGGCTCGATTATCCGGTGATTTAAACGCTGGAAAACCCGCACCGGAATTAACTCCCCACCAAGTGTTGAAATACCAGGAAATATACGTTTTAAGGAAACGCTCACAAAAAGTGAAGCCCCTTACGGCTTTCCACTTTCTCCGAAAGGATTGTCGAATCTCTTCGAGTCTTCAATAATGGCAGACCTTTAAAGGAAATAAAGATCAATGCAAAAGAAAAACAAATTCAATTGAGGTCCCTCTTATCAAAGGGGCAAACAGAATTACTGCTGTAGCATATGATGATCGGGGATTTTCAAGCAACCCCAAGCACTTGGATGTTATATCTAAAGACTCAAGTTTGCCACAACCAAATCTCTATGTTTTAGGTGTTGGTATTAGTAGCTATCCTAATCTTCCAGCAAGCTGGCAACTTGATTTTGCACACACTGATGTAAAGGCTTTTATAAGCGCCTTTCAAAGCCAAAAAGGTGAAATGTTCCGTGAAGTTCACAGCAAGATTATTGTTAATACAAATGCTACGGTAGACTCTATTGCAGATGCTTTGGCACATTTAAGCGAAATAAGTAAAAATGATATTGCAATAATAGCCTTGGCTGGGCATGGGATTAAAGACAAAGATGGGAAATTTTATTTTCTAACATCAAAAGCTTCCTTTAATGCGCTGAAGGAATCGGGTTTAAACTGGTCGATGTTTCGTGATCATTTATCAAGAATTAAAGGTCGAGTAATTTTGTTTTTAGATGCATGCCATTCAGGAAGTATTGTTAAAGATACCGTTGTTCCTAATGATGAATTCGCACAGGAATTTTTTAGTGGCAAGCGCGGTGGCGTAATGGTATTTTCCGCATCCAAGGGCCGACAGTATTCAATGGAGAGTCCTGATATTGGAGGTGGCTTTGGAATATTTACCTATGCGGTGACGCAAGGTCTAACGGTCAGATCGAGGGAAGCCGACGTAAATGGTAACGGATATGTAGAATTCATTGAGATAGTTGATTACGTGAGACGGTATGTTGACAAAGAAACTTATGGAGCACAGACTCCATGGTTATCCAGAAAAGAATTATTTGGAGATTTCGCGATTGCATCAGTAAATTAATGGGGTGGTTGAATTTATGAAAACATTTTATTTATTTTTGATTCTTATATTAGCATTTTCATCACCGCGCATCCTTTATGCTGGTGAGTTAGTTTTTCCTAAAACTGAGGATGATATTGTCGAAGCTTTAAGCCTTAAAGATAGTGTAACAGTTTTTGATGGAGTAACATACGAATCAAAAAACGGAAAAGTCTATAAAATTATCGGAGGGAAACACTATCGATTAAGGGGACTAAGGATAATCGCTGACTCCGAGATTGTACCTAAAGTTGGAGCATTGATTAACTTTGATTTTAATTCTGCTGAAATAAAGCCGGAATCTTATGCACTTTTGGATGAATTCGGCAAAGCACTCAACGGTGGATTATATGATGCTAAATTTATCGTTTCTGGGCACACGGACAGCATAGGACCAAATGAATACAATCATAAATTATCTGTAGCAAGGGCACAAGCAGTCGTGTACTACTTAAAAACGATTCACAATATTCATTCCATGCGAATTATTGTTAATGGGTATGGTGAAAGAAAACCGATCGCAACCAATGAAACGGATGAGGGGAGATACAAGAACCGTAGAGTTGAATTTGTACGAATGGAATAGCTTTTTTTTGTGTCAAAGACATTTGTGATTCATGTTATTAATTCTGACATCCTGATACCTCTATATCTCAAGCATAAAATTCCACCACTTTCGTAACTACCCAAGATTGTATATTGGGTATGGGCAACTCACACTTTGACTGGATTGTGGATTGCGGTTATGAGGGTACAATTCTAAACTATTGCATATATCATCTGGCAAACCAAAATATTTCTAAATCCTAAAAGTGCAGATATCTCCACTACTATCCTGCTGTGTCCGCTGATTATTGGGATATCGTTTTCATATCGCAGGTGTAAAATTACGCCAGCGAGGTTACTTTCCGAGAGTGTATATTAGCCATACGAAACCCACACTTCGGCTGAAGTTTATAAATCGGCTATGAAGAGAAAACTGCAAATTATTGCATATGTCTTCTGGTAAGCTAAAATATTTTTAATCCTCAAAATTGAAGATTTTCTAATTCTGTTAATCGAAGTATAGGTTGGGGAATATCAGTTAGTCAAATGCTGCCGCAAGTAGAGCTTTAGTGTAGGCTTGCTGAGGGGTCTTGAATACGTCCTGGGCGGGGCCGGCTTCTACCACCACGCCGGATTTCATAACAATAACTTCGTGGCAGAGCGCTTTGACGATTTTGAGATCATGGGTGATGAACAGGTAGGTCAACCCGTACTTCAACTGTAAATCTTTAAGTAGATTTATTACCTGGAACTGCACGGACCGGTCCAGAGACGAGGTTGGCTCATCCAATATCAACAATTTGGGTTTGAGGACCAGCGCCCTCGCGATCGCGATCCGCTGCCGTTGACCGCCTGAAAATTCATGGGGATACCGATGGCGCACATCCGGGTCGAGATCGACTTCTTCCAATACATTGATTATCTCTTCTTCAAATCTGACTCTATCTTCCGGCTTATGGATATCCAGGCCTTCTTCTATGATTTTAGCGATGGACATGCGCGGGCTTAGACTGCCGAAGGGATCCTGAAAAACAACCTGCATCTCTTTTCGCAGCGGCCGCATCTGCTTTTGATTGTAACCGTCAATGGCAGCTTTGTTAAATACAATAGCCCCATCGCTGTTAATCAGCCGCAATATTGCCAGGCCCAGGGTGGTTTTGCCGGATCCGCTTTCTCCGACGATTCCCAGTGAATGTCCCTGCTGTACCCCCATGGTGATGCCATCGACAGCTTTGACATGATCCACCGTTCGTCTTAATACACCTTTTTTGATAGGGAACCAGACTTTCAGGTTGTCTGTTTTAACGATGGTCTCGGCCTGGCTGTCTGCCGGGCCGGGTTCGCCACCCGGATCGGATTTCATCAGCAAATCGGTATAGTCATGCTGGGGATGGGCGAATATGTCAGCGGAATTTCCGGTTTCCACGATTTCACCCTCGTACATGACCGCAATGCGGTCGGAAAATTTCTTGACCACACTAAAATCATGGGTGATGAGCAGCACCGCCATGTTAAATTGCCGCTGAAGGCTTTTGAGCAGGTCAATGACCTGGGCCTGAACCGTTACGTCCAAAGCCGTCGTGGGTTCATCCGCAATGAGTAATTCCGGATTATTGGCCAGGGCCATCGCAATCATGGCCCGCTGGCGCTGCCCGCCCGATAGTTGGTGGGGGTAGGAGCTCATGCGCTGGCCGGCATTTTGGATGCCCACCAGTTCCAGCAATTCTATGGTCCTTTGGCTGGCTTTGGATTCGCTGAGACCCTTGTGCAGCAGGAGCACCTCGTTTATCTGTCTTTCGATGGTATGCAGGGGGTTAAAGGCCGTCATGGGTTCCTGGAAAATCATGCCGATCTTATTGCCCCGCAGCGATTGAATCTGATCGTTGGTCGCCCCCAGCGTTTCGACATTGTCAAAGTAAATGGCGCCACTGGGATGGGATGCCTGGGGATACGGCAGCAGGCGCAGTATGGAGTGTGCGGTAACGGATTTACCGGATCCGCTTTCACCCACCAGCGCTACGGTCTCCCCACGGTTAACCTCAAGCGAGGCCTGTTTGACGGCATGGATAACGCGATCCGCACCTTTGAAGTCAACGGATAGGTTTTCGATTTTTAATAAAGGTCGTTCCATGACTGCCTAATTCACTTATATAAAGTGATTTAAAAATATAGTTCGACTTTTCCCAAGATGCGATTGTTGAAATCTCAAATCACAAGCACCAAATCACAAATAAATCCCAAATTCGAAATATCAATGACCAAACAATTTTCTTCATGCAATTAGAAAAATAGATTTGGTTTCTTCTGACAAGCCACAATCGGCCTAAACTCATGTCGAAGTCATGCGGAAAATCAAGGCCAGTTTGGGTCATTGGAGCTTGGAATTTGGAAATTGTTTGTTATTTGTTATTTGATGCTTGGAATTTTCTCCATCCATGGATTTAACTGCACTTTGAATTCGTACAGAATTTTTCCATAAATTATTTGGACCCGTCCCTAATCTTCTGCTTTATGCCTCGGATCGAGGGCATCCCGGGCCGCTTCGCCGATAAAAACGAGCAGGGTCAGCATGGCCGACAGAACGACAAAAGCAGATATGCCAATCCAGGTGGCATGTAAATTGGCCTTTGCCCTGGCGCAGCAATTCACCCAGGGAAGGGGAGCCGGCCGGCAGTCCGAATCCCAGAAAATCCAGGGCTGTCAAGGTTGTAACGGACCCGCTCAGAATAAAAGGCATAAATGTTATCGTCGCAACCATGGCATTGGGCAGGATGTGACGGAACATAATCGTCAGGTCCTTTAGATCCCAGCGCTCTGGCAGCTCGAACATATTCCAGGTTTCGGCCTCTTAAAAATTCCGCCCGCACCAGATCCACCAGCATCATCCAGCTGAACAGCAGCATGATCCCCAGCAGCCACCAGAAATTGGTCTGCACGATGCTGGCCAGGATAATCAGCAAATATAAAGTGGGCAGGCCGGACCAGATTTCCATAAAGCGCTGGCCCAGCAAATCAAGCCAGCCGCCGTAATACCCTTGCAGGGCGCCTACTGAGACACCGATAATTGAACTGATCAGAGTCAGGCACAACCCGAATAGCACCGAAATTCTAAAACCGTAGATCAGCCTGGCGACAATATCACGGCCCTGATCATCGGTTCCCAGCCAATTGTCAGCCGATGGCGGTGCAGGGGCGGGGACGGGGAGATCGTAATTGATCGTATCATCCGCAAACGGTATCAACGGCCAGATGGCAAATCCTTTATCCTTGATTAAATCCCTCACAAACGGATCCCGGTAATCGGCTTCCGTCTGAAACTCTCCGCCAAAAGCTGTTTCGGGATAAGCCTTGAAAATCGGGAAATAAAATGCGGACTGATAGTATACCAGGACGGGTTTATCGTTGGCGACGAATTCGGCAAACAAACTGATAAAGAAAAGCAGAAGAAAAATCCATAAGGACCAGAAGCCGCGGCGGTGGGCTTTAAAGCTTCGCCAGCGGCGCTGATTGATCGGGTTTAACCACGCCCTTTTGCTTTGCTTTTTTTCAGGTTTCTTCATTCTCTGGTTTCAAAATCAATTCTAGGATCTACGACGGTGTAGGTAATATCGCTGACAATTTTCATCAGCAATCCGATCAAAGTAAAAATATACAGGGTACCGAACATAACGGGATAATCTCTATTCAAGGCGGATTCAAATCCAAGCAGGCCAAGACCGTCGAGGGAAAAAATCGTTTCGATAAGCAAAGAGCCGGCAAAAAACATGCTGATAAATGCAGCCGGGAAACCGGCAATGATAATGAGCATGGCATTGCGAAAGACATGGCCGTATAAAACCCGGGTTTCACTTAATCCTTTCGCCCGGGCGGTGACCACGTATTGCTTGCCGATTTCATCCAGAAAGGAATTTTTCGTGAGCATGGTCAGGGTGGCAAACCCGCCGATTACCATGGCAGTGACCGGAAGTGTCAGGTGCCAGAAATAATCCAGTATTTTTTGTCCCAGGGACAATGTCGCAAAGTTATCCGAAACCAGACCGCGCAGAGGGAACCAGTCCAGATAAACCCCGCCGCAAAACACAACAATTAACAAAACTGCAAATAAAAAGCCGGGTATGGCATATCCGACAATGATGGCCGTACTGGACCAGACATCGAACATGGAGCCATGGCTGACCGCTTTGCGGATCCCCAACGGGATTGAAATGAGATAGATAATCAGGGTGCTCCACACACCTAAAGAAACAGAGACCGGGAGTTTGGAAACAATTAACTCGATTACCGAGCGTCCCCGAAACAGACTGTCCCCCAGGTCAAAAACCAGATATTTGCGAATCATGGTGAAAAAGCGGATATAGGCAGGCTGGTCGAAACCGTAAAGTTTTTCGATTTTTTTGATCAGCTGGGGATCAAGCCCCCGGGCGCCGCGGTATTTGCTGGAAATCTGATCGCTGGAATCAGACCCTCTGTTTGCTTCACCTCTTTCGCTGCCCATGAAACGTTCAGTTGCCCGGACCTCTTCGCCCTGGAGCCTGGCAATCATCTGTTCCACCGGGCCGCCGGGTGCCGCTTGAATAATGACAAAATTAAGCGTGATAATGCCGAGCAAAGTGGGTACAACAAATATTAGGCGTCGAATTATGTATGCGATCATTCGTTTTCCGGACAGCTTCTACTTTTTGAGTTTATTCCTATAGTCAACTAATTTTGCGTTTTTCTTTGGATCGATCCACCAGGTATCAAAACCCAGGTTGTAGCGCGGGATGATTTGTGGTCGCGAGAACTTGTTCCAGTAAGCCACGCGGAATTTGGCGATATGCCACTGCGGGATGACAATGTACTCCCAAAGCAGCACACGGTCCAGTGCTCTGGTCGCAAATACCAGCGCTTCCCTGTCCGGAGCCGAGATGATCTGTTCAATAATTTCGTCAACCACCGGGTTTTTCAGGCCCGCAAAATTTCTCGTACCGGGAATGTCTGCCGCACTGGATCCCCAGTATTCCCGCTGTTCATTGCCGGGCGATTCAGATTGACCAAAGGTTGCAATCATCATATCAAAGTCAAAGTCTCGCCGTCGATTGATGAATTGGGCGGTATCGACGACCCGGATATCCGTCTCGATTCCCAATCGTGCCAGGTTTTTCTTAAAAGGCAGCACCACCCGCTCAAAGGTGGCATCATAGAGCAAGATTTCAAATCTGAAAGGATCGCCGGTTTTTGTATGGACCAGTTTGTTGGCTTTGATCTCCCACCCGGCCTGCTTCAGCAATCGCAACGCTACTCTGATATTGGTGCGGATATTTCCAGATCCGTTTGATTGCGGCGGTTGATACGCTTTCTCAAAAACATCGCGGGGCAAACGATCCCGATAGGGTTCGAGAATCTTCAGTTCCTGCGGACCCGGCAGTCCGCTGGAAGCCAGTTCTGAATTTGAAAAAAAGCTCTTGCTGCGTGTGTATTGGCCAAAAAAGAGATTTTTATTTGTCCATTCAAAATCAAAGGCATAGGCCAGGGCCTCTCTTACCTTTTTATCCGCGAAGAGGGGACGGCGGGTGTTATAAACGAAACACTGCATGCCCTGATTGACATCATTGTCGATTTCTTCTTTGATGATGAAGCCGTCTTCAAACGGAGGCCCCACATACGCGGTCGCCCAGGCGCGTGAAATGTTCTCCTGGCGAAAATCATATTCACCGGCTTTAAACGCATGCAGCGACACCGTGGGATCCCGGTAGTAATCATAGGTCATTTTGTCAAAATTATAGCGCCCTTTATTTATCGGGAGATCTTTGGCCCAATAGGTGTCATCCCGGATGTAGGTTATGGATCGGCCGGGTTTAAACTCCAGAATCTTATATGGCCCGCTGCCGATGGGTATCTCCAGGCCGGGCTTGGTAAAATCGCGGCTGCTCCAGTAGTGCTTCGGCAATACCGGAAGCTGCCCGATAATTAAAGCCAGTTCCGGATTGACTGTGTCGCCCAGGGAAAATTTTACCCGCAAGTTGTCCAGGGTTTCGACCTTCGAAACATCAGCCCAGTATTTGCTGTACATCGGATCGCCTTTATCCATGAGCAGGTTAAATGAGAAGACAACATCGGCGGCGGTGACCGGTTGGCCGTCATGGAATCTGGCTTGAGGGTGCAAATGATAAATCACCCAGGACCTGTCCTCGGGCAGTTCGATTTTGGCGGCAATTAATCCGTATTGGGTGAAGGGCTCATCCAGCGATTGATCGGTTAAGGTGTCGTACATCAAGCCGATGCCCGAAGCAGCCACGCCCCTGATGATAAAAGGGTTCAGGCTGTCAAATGTGCCGACGGTTGCCAGTTTTACCTCCCCGCCCTTGGGCGCGTCGGGATTGGCATAATCGAAATGTTTGAAATCTTCAGCATATTTGGGTGTACCTGTCATGGCCAGGGCGTGGGTCAGGGTTGTTTTCTGCTGGGACCAGCCGTGATTGGCGGTTATCAATGATGCGATCAATATCATCAATATCTTGAATACGATTTTATGAGCCATGGTCCCTCCTATTGGGCATACATTTTATCAAAGAAGACGGCAGGTGGTTTGGGCCCAAGGGCAGAATTGGTCTGCATGGCATCCTTCAGGTCGGCCTGGGAATCTTCGTCCAGCCACCAGTACGTAATGGGACTGTATTCACTGCCGTATTTGGGCTCGACCCAGGCCGGGGTGCCGAATTTGTTCCAATACAGCAGCCGGTGATAGTTTATATTCCACAGCAGGACATAGGGAACCTGCCCGTAAATGATTTGATCGATCTCCCGGTTTATCTGGTTGCGCTGATGGACATCAAAAATACTTTTTTGCCTTGCGATCAGCTCGTCCACCCGTTTATTTTTAAAGCCGGTGATATTGCTGCCGCTTTTGCGATCGGCTTCCCTGGAAGACCACATGCCTTCCGGGTCTTTAAAAATCGACGAGGTCCAGGCGGCCCAGGTCATCTGAAAGTTAAACTCGTCCATATCCCGGGCCCAGGCAGCCCAATCCTTTTTATTTATCTTCAACTGGATGCCCACATCCTTAAGGTCTTCGGCGAAGATGGCCAGGAATTTTTCAGAAGATGCGCTGCGGGTTAAAAATTCGAAGGAAAACGGTTGGCCGTTTTTTTCCAGCAGGCCGGTTTGGGGATTGGCAATCCAGCCTGCATCGCCCAGAAGCTTGCGGGCTTTGGATTTATCCAGTTCAAAGAGCGGATTGGGATTGGGGTGGTCCTTGCTGTAGAGATCTTCATGAAAGGACTGATGCAGAAAGTACTGGTTGTACATCAGGGTGCTGTTCATTTTTCTGCGATCTATCAAGTGGGCCATGGCTTTGCGCACCCTTAAATCATCGAAGGGCGGTTTGCGAATGTTCATGGCAAAGCCCTGGAATCCAATGGGGTCAAAGTTGTAGATTTTTTGTTTGATAATCCAGTTTTTGGAAAATTTTTCGCCTTTGGTCTCATTGATCCACAAACGGGAGGTGTGTACCGGGTAAAAATCAAATTTTCCCTTTTTGAAAGCTTCGAAGGCATTTTCATTTTCAGAGAAAAATTTATATTTTAAAATCTGGAAATTGGCGGTGCCCTGATTGCGTTTATATTTCCTGGCCCACCAATCATCCCGCCGTTCCAGCGTCACGAATACGCCTTCATCCAGGCGGCCCATACGATAGGGACCCGAGACCACGGGGAATTCGAAATTTATTTTATTAAAATCCAGGGCCCCAAAGGCGTGCTTCGGTAAAATCAGGAACTGGCCGGCGGCCCCCAGGTTTTTCCAGTGAACATCGCGGGCAGTAAAGCGGATGGTGTGATCATCGACCACTACAGGCGGCAGGAAACGTTCCATCTCCACCTTGTGGGGACCGGTGAGGTTTTTAGGGTCCATTATCATGTCATAGGTCCATTTGACATCCCGGGCGGTTATGGGTTGTCCATCGCTCCACCTGGCCGTTTTGTCGATGTAAAAGGTAAATGTTTTTTTGTCATCGGATATGGACCATTTTTCAGCAATACCCGGTTCGTATTCAAGGGTGGCCGGATGCATGGTCAATAGGGTTTCATATAGCGTGGAAAATATCTGTGACGCTTGAAAACTAATGTCCAGATAGTAATTCAGGCTTTTCGGGTATTGAGCCAAATACAGGGACATTTCGCCGCCTGTTTCCGCATCGGGGCTTGCAAAGGGGTTGGGTTCATCCTGCCATCCCGGCCTGGGGAATAAATCCGTGGCATAAGCGGAGGTGCAGGCCAAAATGATCAACAGGCAAATCAATTTTCGCATAATTTCACTTTGAATATTTTTACCCTTAATGGAGATTAAAGACACCCACCATTGGAAATTAGGTTTTGTGATAATAGACCGGTTTAATTAAAACCGGTGATTTATAGCCGGGCTTTACGGCCATCTATTTGGAGTTTGGTGTACTGCTGACGTCCGGAAAAATCTTCTTTGAATCTAGTCGATAGTATGCGTATAATAGCCGTGATATGCAGGCATCATGTGCCGCGAATCGAATCCGGATCCGCCCGGGGCGGAGAATTGTCTATTTAATCGAAAATATTCAATTAATTCAAGATCAGATATTTTTTCATCATATCACGCAAAAAAAAATTTAACCATTCTTCTTTGCATTGCAAACCGGAAAGTGTCCATGGTTAGTCAAATCACCATCCCGATCTGGTTGTTTTCTATATTGCTGGTTGTGGCGATCTGGGCGATTCTGGATCGCGTACTGATTCCCAGCACCCGTTGGTTTTTACGGCGACGGATAAACCGCGTGATTGATGAAATCAGCATCCGGCTGGATGTCCAGATCAAACCCTTTCAGATCACCAAACGCAATGTCCTGATCGATCGCCTGGTGTATGACCCCCAGGTTATCGAAGCCATCCAGCAGCAGTCGATTGAACGCCAATGCCCGCGTGAAGTCGTCCAGGCGGAAGTTGCATCGTACGCCAAAGAAATCGTTCCTTCTTTTAACGCCTATCTTTATTTCCGTCTCGGCTACTGGCTGGCCAAAAAAATCGCCCGTCTTTTATACCGGGTGCGGATCGGGCTGGCGGAAAATCAGGATTTTGCAAGTATCGCCCCGGATTCTACGGTTGTATTTGTCATGAATCACCGCAGTAATATGGACTATATCCTGGTGGCCTTTCTGGCGGCCGAGAAAGCCGCCCTATCATATGCTGTTGGGGAATGGGCCAAGATCTGGCCGCTGCAAACCCTGATCCGGGCCATGGGAGCTTATTTTGTGCGCCGCAAATCAGGCAACCCATTATACAGACGGGTGCTCGAACGCTATATTAACATGGCCACCAAAGAAGGGGTCTGTCAGGCTGTTTTTCCTGAAGGCGGACTCAGTCGCGATGGTCGCTTGCGGCCGCCGAAATTGGGCATTTATGACTATATGCTGCGCAATTATGAACCCCGGAAGGACCGCGATATTGTTTTTATTCCGGTGGGAATTAACTATGATCGAACCCTTGAAGACCGCAGCCTGCTGCGGGCGTTGGATCCGGAAGCCCCCAGGAGAAGCTTTTGGTTTGCGATCAGGACCACTTTGCGCTTTATCTGGCGCTGCGTGTTTTTGATGACCCTCAGCCGCTGGCAGCGGTTCGGGTATGCCTGTGTCAATTTTGGGCCCCCGATCTCAATGCGCAAATACTGCCGGGACAATGATATTGATTTCAGCCGGATGGAAAGGGAGGCGCGATTTTCTGAAATCGAGAAACTTGCCGTGCGGGTGATGTCTAACATTAAGCAGGTCGTGCCGGTGTTGCCGATTTCCCTGGTGGCGACGGTCATGAGGCAATCCGGCGACCAGGGTTTGAGCGCTTTCGAAGTCGAGGCCCATGTCAACCAGTTAATCGAAAAATTTCAGGATCTGGGGGTACCGGTGTATATTACCTCCAGAAGCCGCGTCCAGACCATCCTGGATGCACTCAACATGTTAAAATTGAGACGTCTGGTTGTTGAATCCGATGGGATATACAAAGTTGTCCCTGAGGATTATGATGTGTTATCCTATTACGCGAACTCTATCGTTCACTGGATCAATGATAGTTGATGGTTATTGTTAACAATTACGAAAGTCTGGTATTTTCGAGTTATGAAAAAAAGCGCTAAATACGTTGTTCTCCTTGTTTTCTTATTGACATGCTGGTCCCTGGATTCGAGGGCGGAATTTTACAAATATGTCGATGAGGAAGGCAATATTTTTTATGTCGACGATCTTTCCAGTGTGCCTGAAAAGTATCGCGATCGGGTAAATGTATACCGGGAAAAATATGACAATCTATCGGTAGAAGAAAAATCACAGGCCTTGCAAAGAGAAGATGAGCAACTGCGGCAACAAGAAGAGCTTCACCGCCAGGAAATCGAAAGGCTGCAGCAGGCCCAGGCGATCGAAGAAGAGGAAAAACAAAAAAAAGCCGAGGCCGCCCAACGGAAATTGCTGGAAAACAGCGAAACCAAGGTGATACTGGAAGGCAACCGATTGTTGATTCCGGTAACGGTTAACAACAACGGGATTGAATTGGAGGTCATTCTTCTACTGGATACCGGGGCATCGCAGATTGTTTTGAATCGAGTTGTGGCGGATCAGCTTGGCATCATTACCATAAAGAAGGGCTTGGCTCAGGTCGCCGGGGGCTCGAGCATCAGCACCCAGTTGGGTAAAGTCAGCTATGTAAAAGTGGGACCGCATAAAATGGAAGACGCCAGTGTTATCATCATACCCCATGAAGGGGCGCCGGTTAATTACAGCGGGCTTCTGGGCATGAATTTCTTGAAACAGGTGGAATATTCCATCGATTATAAAAACCAGGTCATTCGCTGGAAACCGCCATCCAGCCCAAATGCCCCGGGCCAGTGATAACATATTTTGGAAATGCCTAAAATGCCTAAAATTGTGGTCCGTGCTTTCAGCACGATCGATTTGATATCGAATCCTCGGTTAAGATGACTGCACTTTTTTAGGTGAAGAACCATAATTATATTGAACTCTGTGCTTAAAAAAAACTTGGAATACTTACCACAATTTGTGTATATTTGAACTAAGGAGTTCATGGAAAGTATTTTAAATTGGGGGATTGATGTCGTCCTGTGGTTTCAACAGTTTAGCCCCGCACTGGATTTACCGTTCAAAGTCCTGACCTCCCTTGGAGACAAAGAGTTCTATTTGATTTTGATGCCGCTGGTGTATTGGTGTATCAATGGTCGGGCAGGGGCCCGGTTGTTTTTGCTGTTGCTGATATCAGCTTACCTGAATGAAGTTGCCAAGTTGCTGGTGGATCAACCGCGACCGTTTACCTATGACCCCCGGGTAATAAAATTTGTCCATGAAGACAGCGGCGGGTTGCCCAGCGGTCACACCCAGAGTGCAGTTGTGGTCTGGGGATATCTTGCCTGGCGCTTTAAAAAGCAGCCCCTGTGGCTGCTTGCCGGATTTCTAATAATTGCCATCCCCCTTTCGAGAATTTACCTGGGGGCCCATTTCCCCACCGATCTTCTGGGCGGATATGCAATCGGCGCCCTGGTGCTCTTCCTTTTTCTCCGGCTGGGTCCCGGGATAGAGTCCTGGTTTACCCAAAAGGGGATTTTCTGCCAGCTGGGAGTGACCGGGGGGCTGCCAGTATTGCTGATATTGGTGACTCCAGCCGGCAACCACGGCCTGTTGACAGCGCTGGGTGCATTGATGGGGGTAGCCACAGGTGTTGTCCTGGAACGCCATTGGGTCCGGTTTTGTTGCGACGGGCCCTGGTGGCAGCGGGTGATACGGTATCTTGTGGGAATTGTAATTCTTTTCGGGATATGGCTCGGATTGCGTTTTGCCTTTTACCAACTCGAACCTGCTGGGCTGTACAGGGTTGTCCGGTATGCCCTGGTCGGGATCTGGGGCGGCCTGGGGGCGCCCTGGCTGTTTGTCCATCTGAAGCTGGCGGGAAAGGAAGCAGTTGAGAATGCGGATTTCGGAATGCGGAATGCGGAATTGAAATAGCGTATCAGAAGCGCGCTTTTAGTATGTCTTACGGCATTCTGCCGTGATTAGTGGTAATCTCAATTAACGCAGCCCTTTGCGGGTATATATTTTTCAACATAGGAGACGGAAATGAGCAACGGTCATGACACCCATCGCAAAACAATCGGATATATCCTGTGGATATTTGGCTTTACGGGCTCCCATCGGTTTTATTACGGCAAGCCCGTATCCGGTACCATCTATCTGTTTACCCTGGGCCTGTTCTTTATCGGGTGGATTGTCGATCTCTTCCTGATTCCCTCCATGGATCGCCAGGCTGATATTCGCTTCCAGGGGGGAAGGCTCGACTATAATCTAACCTGGATCCTGCTGACCTTTTTGGGAATTTTCGGCATTCACCGGATGTATATGGGCAAGTGGCTGACCGGCATCCTGTATCTTTTCACCGGCGGATTGCTCGGAATAGGGATCATTTATGACTTTTGGACGCTGAATGATCAGATTACATTGGTCAATGCTTCCTAGTTTCAGAGGACAGATGACTGACGACAGATGACAGTTAGTGACATGCCGAAAAGGGGATGAGCCGGCTGTGCGGGGATGCATTGGTTGGGATTTCAATTTACTTTATTATCATTGCTACCTGGATTAGACAGACTCGAATCTGAAATAACAAAAAGGATCGATCCATGCATTCGGCAGCCGCGATTTTTAAAATTTTTTTAAGCTGTTTATTTCTAATACTGCTGACTGCCTGTCACGCGCATTATCCCGTCAATCTATCCATCACCTCCGTGGATGCCATCGAAAACTATTCCCTTGAAAAGGAGTCCGCTTCAGAGCGCTCTGAGGAGCTCTTATTGATTTTGACCTTTTCCGGCGGCGGAACCCGGGCAGCCGGCTTTTCATATGGCATATTAGAGACCCTTGCCGATACTGAAATTATGATCGATGGCAAAAGGCGTCGCCTGATTGACGAAATTGACGCCATCAGCTCTGTTTCCGGCGGCAGTTTTACGGCCGCTTATTTTGGTCTTTTTGGTGATCGAATTTTCGAAGATTTCGAGACCAAATTTCTAAAAAATAACGTGCAGGGCGAGCTGTTTGGACGCATACTTTCCCCTTTTAACTGGCCCAGGCTGGCCTCACTTTTTTACGAACGCAGTGAGCTGGCCGCCGACTATTATGATGAGCTGCTGTTCGAGAACAAAACCTTCGGGGACATTTTACGCTCAAACGCGCCCCTGATTGCCATCAACGCCACCGATATCGCTTTAGGCGCCCAGTTTACGTTCCATGGAAACCAGTTTGCTGCCATCTGTTCAGACCTGTTATCATTTCCCATATCCCGGGCTGTGACTGCGTCTTCGGCAGTTCCCGGCGCTTTTACCAGTGTTATTATTGACAATTATGGCGGATCCTGTGATTACGATTTTCCGGGCTGGGCCATACGGGCCCTTGATGGACCATACGCTACGACACACCGGTATCGACAGGCCAAAAACCTTGAAGCCTATACGAATGCCCGGAAATATCCCTATATCCATCTTCTCGATGGCGGCCTTGCAGATAACCTCGGGATTCGGCTGTTGATAAATATTACCCGCAGTGAGGGCAATATTTGGAACAAGCTTAAAGAAATAAACCTGGAAGCGACCCGGAAACTGGCTGTTATCGTCGTAAATTCTAGAAATGAGATGGATACGGACTTCACCCAGAGAAATTATTCTGTGCCCATCATTGACACCGTGGGGGCCGCTTCCGCGATTCCCCTCGATGAGTTTTCTTTTGAATCCATGGAAGTTCTCAGGAGCAATATAGCGGACTGGCAAAGATCGATTACCGTCGGCCGCTGTCAGGAAAATCCAGATCATAAAGATCCGGATAATAGCGGTGAATCAGCCCACCCGCCGGGATGTGCGGCGCGGGTATATCTCATCGAAGTAAGCTTTAACATGCTGCAGGACCAGGCTGAACGCGAACACTTGCTTAATCTGCCGACTTCATTTCGCCTTGAATCGGAAGATGTGGATCGGCTGAAAGCAGCCGCTCGGACAGTCCTGGGTGAATCAAAAGCCTTTCAGTCCCTTTTGAATGATCTGCGATAAGGGTGTGCGCAAAAAAGCAAGCTCAGGATTTAAAAACAGGCCGATCAATCTTTACCATGTTGGGGGGTATCAATGGGCTCTCGTAAAAAAAAGAAAAAATCCGGCAGAAAATCGACTGGGGCGCCACCAAAACAGCGCTTTTCCCTTAAATGGGTTGTACTGATCGTTGCAGTCGCAGCCGGAGCGACCGGCCTGATCGTTTCTCATTTCGGGTTGACCGAATCGAATCAAACGCCTGTAACGGCAGCAGGTGAGGTTAAATCCGTCCCTGCGACTGCGATTGAATTCCACAAACTTATCGGACGCTGGCTGCGGCCGGATGGCGGATATATTATTGAGATCAGAAATATCAATTCCGGCGGAACGATGGAGGCTGCCTATTTTAATCCGCGTCCTATCAATGTTTCGCGGGCTGAGGTTTCCCGCAAAGAAGGGAGTCTGGAGGTATTCATTGAACTAAGGGATACCGGCTATCCCGGTTCAACTTACACGCTGTTGTTTGATCCACAGCAGGACATGCTCACCGGTATCTATTATCAGGCAACCATCGGCCAATCATTCGAAGTGATTTTTGTGCGGATGAAATAGGCAAAATAACTGTTAAAAATATTAGCAGTAATATGATTTAATACATTATATAATAGCTAATAACTATTAAGTATTTATATATAATTATCTAATTTTTATTTTATCAGGTATGATATTTTGGGATGGGGCGAAAGGCAAACAGAGGGATTGACGTTTGGAACGATGAGAATACTCGACGGGCGGGAAGTGGCTTTACTTCATCCCATTTATAACGCTTCTAAGCATTTCATCGATGTAAGGGCTGATGTCTTTGAATTCCACCCCAACCCCTGAACGGGTTGCGTGGGCGATCTCCCCCCGGACTTTGAACGGTTTGTCAAATCCATCCGGCCGAAAGGTCATTACAATCTCGTCGCCCACCAACAGCGGTCGCTGGGTTTCGATAAACAGCCCATAGGGGCTGATATTTTTTATGTGATTGGAAAAGACCCGGTCATAGGCGGCATAACTGATGGGGATGCTGCAGGGCTTGCGGATACCGGATCGCTTTTCTTTTATTAACAGCTCTTCCGCATAGCGCAGGAGCGCTTCTTGCTGTTCTTCGCCTAAGTTGATAACAACTTCAAATAACTTAGAAATAACAACGTTATACTTTTTGGTTGTTTTTTCTTCAGCGTTCATAGCAGATGGCCGTTAAGGTTAAAATTTGTAATCCGGTTACTGGATAAATTATCGGATTTTTTTGAGAAAACTTTAGCTTTAAAATCTGTAAGACAAGGAACTGCCTCAAATTTTAACGTTGGGGAATTTATTTAATATTTGGAAGCCCCTCAACCCCACTAGGCTTCGATCCGTTCGGACAAGATATTTCCCAATATGCATCATTCCATGATTCCATTGTTCTAATTTTCAGTGGATTAACCTAAATCCAATCTATTGCCCTTGACAACCGGGGGAGAAATATCTAAGTTTTGAGATTATTCTCATAAAGGAGCTTTTATGGTTAGACCACAAAAACACCGCAGAGTGGCTTTTAATCCTGAAATCAGTTACTTCAAGCCCCGGGGGATTCCCATGTTTGATCTCGAAGAGGTCCGACTCACGGTTGATCAACGCGAAGCCATCCGGCTTTCGGATCTAATGGGAATGTCCCACGAGGATGCCGGTCATCGCATGGGCGTTTCCCGGGCTACATTCGGCCGGATTGTTCAGCGGGCTCGTATGGCGGTAGCGGATGCGCTGATTAACGGCAAGGCCATCAATGTTGAAGGCGGCAACTACAAAATAATCAGCAAAACCCGAATATTTTATTGCAATAATTGCAGCCAGGAGTGGGAGGAACCTATGGGCACCGGCAGACCCGAGTGCTGCCCTTCATGTAAAGAAGATGATTTTCACCGAATTGGCAAAAAGACGGGACCCCAAAAAGTCGGAATTGACGATTGAGCAAATAGTCACCATTATGAGAATTACAGTTGCATCGACCGATCGAAATCCCTGCCCGCCACCGTGCCCACACGTTTGCCAAGCATCGCGAGGCGGACGGGCCTTGCGTGGCAGGCGGGTCGTCCGCCTGAGGCGGACTCCGGTGAGGCGGGCGGGCGAAATCAATAATAATGATATAATCAATTAGACAGCAGGAGTGAAAACCATGGTAGAAATTCAAGGCGATATGCCAAAAAATCCGCAGCAAATGCAGGCCGAGCAGGATGCGGCGGTAACAGAATCACTGGACAATATCAAAAACAAAATTCTCGTCATGAGCGGCAAGGGCGGTGTTGGCAAAACCAGCACCTCGGTCAATTTGTCGATTGCCCTGGCGAAAAAAGGCTACAAGGTGGGGATTATCGATGTTGACCTCCACGGTCCGGATGTCCCCCGCATGCTGGGATTGGAAGGTACACCAGAGGTCAATCAAAATCGGAAACTCGATCCTTTGAGCTATTCGGATAATCTGAAAGCCATATCCATCGAGTCTTTTACACCCAACAAGGATGATGCCATCATCTGGCGCGGACCGCTAAAATTTTCAGCCATCAAACAATTTATCGGTGAAGTTGAGTGGAAGGATCTCGACTTTCTCATCATTGATTCACCGCCGGGCACCGGTGATGAGCCCTTAACGGTGGCCCAAACCATCACCGATGCCAAGGCCGTCATCGTGACCACCCCCCAGGAAGTGGCGCTGGCGGATGTGCGCAAATCCATTAATTTTTGCAAAACCGTCAAGATGGAGATTTTCGGATTGCTGGAGAACATGAGCGGCTTTTCATGCCCCCACTGCAACGAGATGATAAACCTTTTCGGTTCCGGCGGCGGGGAGAAAACTGCCCTCCAGATGGGCATTCCCTTTCTCGGGAAAATTCCCTTTGACCCCCAGATGGTAACCTGTGGGGATACGGGCGCATGCTACCAGGAGGTCCACGCCGAATCGGAAGTCACCAGGGCCTATTCCCATGTTGCCGAGGAGTTGGCGAAGCTGGCCTAGAATTGGCTATTGGCTAATCGTTAATGGTTATTAGGGGGGTAGACTTGCTACGATCGTGTCGATTGACCGCCTGGTAGGGTTTCAGGGTGTTTGGCATTTGATGAAGTAGGGCGGCCCTCTGTGGCCGCTTTTTCCTCACGGTAGAATCACAGCGGGGGTATCCAGTCTGATGAATTTCAAAATTACCACTCTTTGCGAGAACAATATTGGCCACGGTAGTCAGAACCTGATTGGAGAGCACGGTCTATCTTTTTATATCGAAGCCGATGATCGCCGCATTCTGTTTGACACCGGGCAGAATCTTGGACTGGTCAATAATGCCGCAGTCCTGGGCATCGATCTCAGCCGTATCGACACGGTGGTTTTAAGCCATGGTCATTACGATCACAGCAGCGGCCTCAAAAGCCTGCTGGACTGCAACACCCATTTCACCCTCTGTGCCCATCCGGATGTATTCAGCCCCAAGGTGAGGGGCGCGGGTGAAGACCACAAATATATCGGCATGCCCATCGATCGGAATGCGCTTGAACAAAAGGGCATAAAAATCCGGCTTGATAAGAATCCCGTTTCGTTAGCCCCGGGTATCACCACCACCGGAGAAATTCCGCTTGAAAATGATTTTGAAGCGGTGGGGGCTGAATTTCGTCTCAAGAACGGAGAAGATTATACCGCCGACACTCTGGCTGACGACCGGGCGTTGGTTTTGGACACGGCTAAAGGATTGGTGGTGGTGCTGGGATGTAGCCACCGCGGTGTCATCAATACCCTGAATCACGTCACCCAGGTTGCCGGCCGCAACACCATCCATGCCATTCTGGGCGGCCTGCACCTGGGCAAAGCATCGGATGAGAAGCTTTCCAAGATTGTTGATCACCTGCACGCCTTTGGGCTGGAAAAAATAGGCGTCGGGCACTGCACCGGCCCGAAAGCCTTTGTGGCCCTTGCCAACGCATTCAAGGAGAAGGTTTTTCTGAACACCGTTGGCAATGTGATGGAATTTTGAGATTGAGATATTGCAGATTCCATTTTGTACTGAGAAATCGTTTATAAAACTTTGCTTTTCTCCATCGACCAACTTACTATTCTCGCAAAAATCTACCGTCATCCACTGCTTCTTTAATATTCCCGGTCTTGTCTTTGATCCAGCCGATTTTGTCCACCGTATGCACATCAAATGCCGGTACATAGGGTTTGATGTCCAGAAGGGGGGTGCCGTCGACCACATCAATGTCTTGAATATGTAGATTTTCGCCATCAATTTTGATCAGCCTTACCACTGAGATGCCAATCGAGTTCGGTCGCGCCGGTGCCCGGGTGGCAAAAAGGCCCCGCTGGCTGTCGTCCAAAAATGGTTTTACTCTGAGGGAATACGCTTTGGACAGATGACAATGATAAATAAGAAAGATGTGCGAGAAGCCCGCCAAATCTTCGAGTCCCTCGGCAAACTCAGGAAAAACTTCTATTTCTCCCTCGATTCCCCTGGCAGCGGTTGGTTGGATGGGTGATCCCTGGGGGGTTTTATGGGGGGAATGAATGATTCCGATGGGCCGGTATTCGATGGTTTCCATTGGCGTCTCCTCTAAAGAAGTGAATAATAGATAGGCCTAGCCAGACGCTTCCTTAATCTTTTCATCACCATCAAGGTTTCCCTTGCGTTTGGTTATGAAATGGATGGGACACGATGAGCGAAATTTGCAGTAAATGTCCGGATCCC
The DNA here is from genome assembly GCA_963766255.1 of uncultured delta proteobacterium. Taxonomy (GTDB): domain Bacteria; phylum Desulfobacterota; class Desulfobacteria; order Desulfobacterales; family JAFDCJ01; genus JAFDCJ01. The sequence continues at coordinate 155,312 of CAVXZZ010000018.1, read as the reverse complement.
GGCATTCCATGCAGTCTTCGCACATGTAAATCTCGTGTTTCATGCAGACATAGCTGGTTTGCCTGTCAGGATGATTGATGCAGGGTTTCAAATCCACTCCTCAATATTTAAACCATTTCTGATTTTATCGCTAAAGGTTTTGAAATTATTGCCGATCTAAACAATCGGGGTTCATTAAAACCATCCCCGGATAAATTCGTCAATCTTTTTATGGTCCCTGGGGCCATTAAAGAACTGAACCAAAAATAATAAAAAAGTTACAGCCCCCCGATAATGCGTCATCATAGGCCTGGAATATAGGAGTGGACAATGAAAAAGGCTGCTTTTTTGATCATAATTTTTTTGCTTTCTCCGATTTATTCTCCTGTCCTGGCCGGCGGTTCGCCGGCAGAAATCATATTGGCCAGTGAAGAATGGACCAATGCAACCAATAAAGACGGCACCGGCCTATACTGGGATATCTTCCGGGCCGTTTATGAACCGGTGGGCGTCAAAACCAAATTTATCATCCGATCTTACAAAGGATCCGTGAGCCTGGTTAGAAAGAACCAGGCCGATGCGGCGGTTGGGATACATCCGGAAAGGATCCAGGGCGCGTTATCCTCACGGTATCCATTTGTCAAAGACTATGTCCTGGTGCTGTTTAAAAAAAACAACCTGTATCAGTGGAACGGGCAGGAGACCCTCCAGGACAAAAAAGTTGGCTGGATCAAGGGCTATTCCTTTGACGAATACCTGGAAGTGCCGGTGATAAAGAGAGAATTCGCCAAAAGAGAAAACATCCTGCGCCGACTGGATAAAGATCAGATTGATTTTTTTATGGATACCCGCAACGATGTGGAATCCGTTTTAAACAAAGGGATTATCGACGTCACGCGCTACACCGTTGAAACGGTGCTGGAGCTCGAGCGCTACCTTGTTTTTGCAAATAATAAAAAAGGCAAAGAACTCAAAAAAATATTTGATGACCGCTTCCCTGATCTGGTCAAGTCCGGAGAAATCGAAAAACTGTTCGCCAAGTGGAATTGGTGATCCGATTGCGGGTTTTGGATTTCGGATTGAAGTATAGGATAGAGTCATTTTTTTCAAATTTGACGTTAACTGACGATTTCTAAACCTCTCGACCCCTCCTAATAGACACCGCAGTTCGATGTTGCCATTTAGATTTCTCGAAAAATGGCATTGCCATTAAATTCAAAATATCCTATTAATTCAATACAGTTGTTGGGTTTTGGGCCCAATTCAGGGTGTCAATGATTGCCCATCAGTAATCCTAACCGGGATTTAATCAAATGAACGCTCCGGTATCTGTACCTGAAAATGTTTCCGATTCGTCTACCACGGTTTTGCTGGTGGACGACAATACCACCAATTTACAGTTGCTGCATGAGACCCTTGACGGCCTGGGCTATAAATTGCTGATTGCCAAAAACGGCAAGACGGCGTTGGCGATTGTCCAAAAGGCCAAACCGTCCCTTATCCTGCTGGATATTATGATGCCGGAAATGGATGGCTATGAAGTATGCCGGCGATTAAAAGCGGATGAAGCCACCAGTCACATTCCGATCATTTTTATTACGGCCCTGGTGGATGAGGAAGATGAAGCCAAGGGCCTTGCCATGGGGGCGGTGGATTATCTTACCAAGCCGATCAACCCCGAACTTGTCAGGGCCCGTGTCCGCAACCACCTGGAGCTGAAACAATACCAGGATCATCTCGAAAATCTGGTCAAAGAACGCACCCGTCGGCTGGCCCTGACCCAGGCCGTCACCATCGAGAGCCTGGCAACCCTGGCCGAGTATCGCGACCCTGAAACCGGCGGACACATCAAGCGCACCCAGAATTATGTCAAGGCCCTGGCAGTGCATCTGAAAGATCACCCGCGCTACCGCGGTGAACTAAATGATGAAACCATCGAGTTGCTGTACCTGTCGGCGCCACTGCATGATCTGGGCAAGGTGGGGGTGCCGGATCACATTCTGCTGAAAGCCGGCAAACTGACCGATGAAGAATTCGAGGAAATGAAAAAGCACACCGTTTACGGACATGACGCCATAATGATCACGGAACAAAAATTGGGAGCGGATACCTTTTTACACTATGCCCGAGAGATCGCTTACACCCACCAGGAAAAGTGGGACGGTTCCGGATACCCGTCGGGCCTAAAAGGGGATAAGATACCACTTGCCGGGAGGTTGATGGCCCTGGCGGATGTCTACGATGCGCTGATCAGCAAGCGGGTGTATAAACCGCCTTTTCCTCATGAGAAGGCGGTGCAAATCATCATTGAAGGCAAGGACCAGCATTTTGATCCCGATATCGTCGACGCCTTCGTTGAGTTGCAGGAGACGTTCCGCAATATAGCACTGACTTTCGCCGATTATGAGGAAGAACGCGAGATGCTTGGCGGCGGCCAGGTTTTGGAAGCGGAAAAATCCATCACCCGGCCGGTCGAAACCATTTTGCTGGTTGAAGACAATGAAATCAACCGCGAAATTATGCAAAGCCAGTTGGTGGCCATGGGTTACCAGGTTGATTTGGCGGTTAACGGTGCGGATGCACTCAAGTTATATCAGCAAAAGGCCTACGATGTTATTTTGACCGATATTGAAATGCCGGAAATGAACGGTTATGAGTTGACCGCCGAAATACGCCGGATAGAGGCAGATGCGCGGCGATCAACCCCCATCCTTGCAATTACCGCCAGCGAATTTGATTTGAATGAAAAACGGGCCATATCTTTGGGCTTTAACGGTTATATGTTGAAACCGCTCGAGGTTGAAGTCTTGAAAAAAAAGCTGGCCGGCATCGCCTGTAAAGCATAACGGTTTCCCCGGCCCTGGCGGATTTAAAATAACCAATGTCCTGATCGGTTCAGTCAATTACACTGCAGCGTCAGCGTATGAATTGGATAACCCCTGACCCAAAGTTTGACTAGGCGCGTCTTATAATCTCCTGCAATCGTCGAAAACACGGACAGATGATTCTTGACGTCAATTCGCCGCGGGGGATTGCACGTTCAACCATGAAGGCATTTAAAGACAACCCTGGAACGCATTTTATCAGGACCACAAAAAGTAAAGAAAGAGCGAGGGTGTCAATGAACCATATAAAATTGCATTGCGAAAATAAGTTAAATCCAATATGTAGAAGACTGTTTTTCCAAAAGAGAGAGGGAGGGGGTTTTAAACGATGAGATATATGCGGTCTGTATTCATTAAAAAGCACTGTTCCATCATTATACTGCTTGCTGCGTTGGTTTTGATATTTACCGGTTACGTATCGGCTGCCAATGTCCCGGGGGTGGTGACCAAGTCCAAGAGCACTGAGACAGAAGTGCAGGTTCCCGAGAATATGACCCCTGAAGAAGTGGATGCGTTTCTGGCCGGTATCAGTGATGAAAAAACACGTCAGATCCTGGCCGCCAGGCTGAAACAGGATGCCGTTGGAAATTCATCAGCGGGCGACACCGGGACTGCCGGTGGGGGGGATGATGTCACCGAGCACATGTTTCATGATCTGACCCTGCGCGCTTCCCTTGCTTTAGACCAGATTGGTTCCTTTTTTTCAGCCGAACGGGAAGGTTCCGTAAAATGGGATACCGTTTTAAAACGCTTATCGGGCGGAAAAGGCATCGGCCATCTATTGCTGACCGTGGTGATCGGACTGGGGATCATTGCCTGCGGTCTTGTCATCGAGCGGCTGGTGCGGCGCCTAACCGGGAATCTTCGGGAACAGATTCTGACATCCGTACCATTGGGCAGGCTCCAGCAGGCCGGCCGTTTCATCACCCGCCTGTTGTTGAATGCCCTGGGTGTCGCCGCCTATATGCTCGTTACTTTCATTTTGCTTGTATTGATTTTCAGGCAGGAAGATGCCGGGTACTGGATCGTTTCCGTCTTTCTAATTCCCAGCTACTATGTAGTGGTCATCATGTTTGCGGCCAGGATCATCCTGGCACCGGCAACGCCGGCCTTAAGATTGCTGCCGCTGCAGGATCGGGATGCAAAATTTCTGTATCGCTGGATTGTCCGAATTTCCCTTGTTGCCGCCGTATTTGTCACTTGCGGCATTATATTCCTTAACGCCGGCCGCAGCGAAGCACTTTATAATCTGTTTTTTATTGCATCCGGTCTCAGTGTATCCATATTGATGATTGTCATGATCTGGCAGAGCCGGCAGCGGGTGGCCGAAGCCATCTGCGCCGAGGCTGCCGAAGGCGTGTGTGTCGAATCAAGTTTGCGGGTCAAGTTTGCCCGGACCTGGCATTATTTTGCAATTCTGTATGTGGCAGGCTCCGGAACCTTCTGGCTGATCAATGTGTTTCTGGGCAGCAAGGGCAAGATTATCAATTTAATTGCCAGTCTGTTTTTGATTCCCATTTTCATCGGCCTGGATCAGTGGGTGCAGCGCCTGTTGAAAATTGCCTCCGGTGAGTTGCCCGAAGTCATTGATCTTAGTGGCGAAAATAAATCCGAAACATCCGAAGAGCTCCTGACCGACCCATCCGGAGAACCCCTGCAAGATAAGAAGACCAATATCAAACATTTTGCCCCATTGATCCGGCGGTTATTTCGAATGGCACTGGCCGCGCTCTTGTTTTTTATCATACTGGGATTATGGGGTATTGACCTTTCTATCGGTCGGATATTTGCTGCGGATGTGCTGAAAATAATCATGGTTCTGATCCTTGGGTTTGTTATCTGGGAATTTGTTAAATCCAGAATTGACCGCAAGCTGCAAGAAGAAATGCCCGAGGATGATGAGGAAAAGGAGGAAGGGGGCGCCGGGGGGTCGCGCATCGGAACCCTGTTGATGCTGTTGCGCAAATTCGTTATGGCGGTCATGTTTGTGATGGTGTCTTTGATCATTCTGTCCAACCTCGGTGTCAACATCGGACCGCTGATTGCCGGTGCCGGTGTCATCGGCCTGGCCATCGGCTTTGGTGCCCAGACCCTGGTAAAAGACATTATCGCCGGCATTTTTTTTCTGATTGATGATGCCTTCCGGGTCGGCGACTATATCGAAACCGCCGGTACCAAAGGGATGGTGGAGCACATATCCCTGCGTTCCCTGAGGCTGCGCCACCCCCGGGGTCCGGTGTTCAACATTCCCTTTGGCTCCATGGGGACCGTGAAAAATAATAGCCGGGACTATATCATTTCCAAGCTTGATTTTCGCGTGCGCTATGATACCGACGTCGATAAGGTCAGAAAAATCGTAAAAAAGATCAACAAGATAATTATGAAAGATGAAGAAATGGCTCCCGTGATGCTTGGCAAACTCAAGTCCCAGGGCGTCAGGGAGTTGGATGACTCGGCCATGGTCATGCGGGTGAAGTTTAAGACGATCCCGGGTGAACAGTTTGTCGTGCGCCGGGAAGTGTTCCGAATGATGCAGGAATCATTCAGAGAAAACGGCATCGAGTTCGCCCATCGCAATGTGACGGTCTATCTCCCACCGGAGGACCAAACCCCAACAACCGGTGAGGGGCAGGGCGGGGCCACGCCTGCCGGCCAGCCTGATAAAAAAATTGCGGAGGCTGGCGCCGCGGGCGCTGCAGTCATACAGGCCGAAGAGGAAACCAAACAGGCGGCCCTGGCGGCCAAAAAGAAATAGATTCTTGTCTCTGGTTTCTGGTAGCCGGCCTCTGGTCACTGGCTGCAAGGGATATCCAAGGACCAGCAGCCAGAGACCAGTGACTAGTGACCAGCAACCAGAAACAAGTGACCCTATCTATCCTGCCTCCGCGGTTTTGTTGGGACGATCAGCCTTTTCTGATAGAATGCGCGCAATCATTTTAGCATATCTTTCATCACCACACTTCATCCAACTCCTTATACCATCTCCTTACGATATCCGAGTTGATCTTTTCGCTGTAGCCGGTGCAGACAATGATGGGGATGTCCGGGCGCAGGGCGATTAATTTTCGGGCCAGCACATCGCCGGTCATGTCCGGCATGGTCATGTCGGTGATGACCAGATCGAATTCATCCAGATTGGCGAAATAATTCGAATGCTTCGACGCTGCTGGTTTTGGCGGTCACCCGATACCCCAGCCGCTGCAGCATCCGTTTGCCGATATCGGCCTGGAAATCTTCATCGTCGACAAAAAGTATGCGTTCGTTTCCGGCAAGCAGCAGCTGAGACTGGTCCGCTTGATAGTTAGCCTCTGCCTCAACGGCAGGCAAGAAAACGCTAAATGTGGATCCTATCCCGGGGCTGCTTTCTACAATGATGGTTCCGCCATGACTTTTAACGATGCCGTGTACGACGGACAGTCCCATTCCGGTGCCTTCTCCCATTTTTTTGGTGGTATAAAATGGATCGAATATGCGCTCGGTAACCTCGGGTGGCATTCCGCAGCCCGTGTCTCTGACGGTGAGGTTGACAAATTTTCCCGGTATCACATCCGGATGTTGTTTGACAAAATCTCCCCTCAGGTCTGTGTCGCTGAGCCTGACTTCCAGGACACCGCCTTTTTCCTGCATGGCAAAACTTGCATTGGTGCACAGGTTCATCAATACCTGGTGAATATTGGTAGGGTCGGTCAATACCGACATATCGGACTTTATGTCATGGCGAATTTTGATCGTTGCCGGCAGGGAAGCTCTGAGCAGTTTAAGCGCTTCGTTGACAATCAGGTTTATCTTAACCGGCGTTGCAAGGTCAAACCCGGCGATGTCTCTTTCGGGGACGATCGTGCCAATAAAATTCTTGCCGATAATGTCTTCTTCCCGAAAGCCAAAAAAATTCTGCGCGTAGGTGTTGAAGAAAATTACCCGGCCCTCGGTGTCCATGCGCATGATGATGCTGTTGGCACTCTGAACCAGTTCGCGATAATTTTTCTCACTTTCCCGCAGCGCGATCTCCGCTCTGTTTCTTTGCCGAACCATGCGGTTGGCGGCCCGGGCCAGGGATTTAAATTCCATGAAAGGCAAAATTTCAGACTCGATTTTGGCTGATTCGGTGGACGCTTTCGAGAAAAAGGTTCCAAATAAATCAAAACTTTTTTTAATACGGTTGGACACTAATTTTGCAGCCAGCAAGATAAAAAGAAGCACAGCCGCCAGGATGGCGATAATTTTAAAAATATGATCCTTTACCCGATATTGTAATGCGGCTCTTTTGGCCTGCAGGAAGGTTTCTATTTTATCCACGTTAACGCCGGCACCAATGTACCACTGCCATTCCTCTATAGCCTTTGTATAGCTTAATTTGTCAAAAGTGACATCGCTGTCTAACTTCGGCATGACATAGCGCACATACCCACCGCCCGATCGGGCAATTCGAATCAGTTCCTGGACAATCTTGACACCGTTGGCATCGGTGACATTGATCATGTTGCGGCCTTTGGCCGGGTTTACAAGACTCAACCCATCCCACTGGCCCGCAAATATATAGCCGCCATCACCAAAGTGTATGGTTTCTATGCGAGCCAACACCTCACTTTTAATTTGATTCATCAGATCATCGGTGTATTGTTGGTTTTCGTTCACGCCTTTGCTTCTGAGCCGTCTCAGGCGCTCTGCAGCCTGGGATTTTTTGAATGCGATGTAGTCAACGACTTTTTCAGTTTCATTTTTGACCAGGTGTTTTTGGGCTGCAAAATACTCTTCTTTCAGCGTAATGTTTTCTTTTTTAAAGCGTTCGTACTCGTTTGTTATCCAGAAAAAGCACACAAGTTCGACGGAAACAAAGGCCAAAATGACCATTGAGTAAAGGAATGTTTCTGTTATGCTGTATTTGATTCTCATCACTTAATTTTTCCGGTCATATCTTCGGCTGAGTCGATAATATAGCGGGACAGTTTCCTGGGCCGGGGATGGCGGGGATCACTCCAGTCATAAAAACCTTTGCCGCTGCTGGCGCCGAACTCGCCGTCTTTGACCATGCTGACAAGCATCAGCGGGGGGTAGAAACGAGGATCGTTGGAAGTTTTGTACATCTCCAGTGCAACCCGTAATATCGTCGGTGTGGTGGCAAAATCATACAGTTTGAAAGCGCCCTGGGGGTGCCCCAGGCAGGTGTTCAGGCCGATATCTCCATCTTCCACGGTTATTTTACCCTGCTCCAAAAGGCGGATGGCGTCCAGCATTTGAGGAAAGAGCAGGCGGTTTACCCAGAAGCCGGGAATATTGGGCGCCAAAAAGGGGGCTTTTTTCATTTCAAGTAAAAGTTGGCGGGTGAATTCCATCGTTTCCGCCGAGGTCTTGTTGCCGGGAACGACCTCAACGCCGGGCATCAGGGGCACTGGATTCATGCCATGGCAGACGATCGAGCGTTCGGGCCTGCCGCCGGCCTCTGCCATGGGATTAATATCCAAACCGCTGGTGTTCGACCAGAACACGACGTTTTCTGGAAGCTGCGGCAAAAACTCGGACAATACCGCACATTTGAGCTTCAGATCCTCAAATATGACCTCTAAAAAAATATCGCACCCGCCGGCGGCCTTTATAAAACTATCTTTGTCTTTGTAAACATTAATAAGTTTTCCGGTATATGACACAATTTCCGGATCATTGATCTTAAATTTTTTGGCGGCCTTGATGGTAAGCTTTTCACAGGTAGCCTTCACACCCGCAAGGATATCCGCATTGGTATCATAACAGTGGACTTCGTGACCGGTCATGGCACACTGGGTGATCCAGCCGCATCCCATAATACCGGTGCCGATAACAGCAAATTTCATTATGTTTCTCCCGATTTAAAAATATAACAGTAATAAGTTAAGACCGTTTCAAAGGGGTGTCATCCGACGCCGGTTTTGCTGCTGGCATCTTTATGGATGGAAAAATGACAATTATAGCATATAAATGCGATTTTTTTAAAGGCATTTCCAGATCTCAGATACCGGCGAAAATAAATTTGGGCACCGGTCAACAGGCATCTGCCCTGGTCCGGTTGTTCATATTTTTAAAATGCATATATTGACATTATGGATTGGATTCTTTAGTTTCTTGGACGTGATCTGGAGTTATTGAAACCACTTCTACTATATTGATACTGGAACAAGGGAACCGAATATGTTTTTTATGAAGAAAAAGACCTTGATGGGAATGTCGCGCACCTGCGGGTGAGCGGCCAAAATCGGTCCGACGGAGCTGTCGGAAGCGTTAAAGGGGCTTGAAATAGCAGATGACGAGAATTTGCTGGTTGGATTTGAGACCAGTGACGATGCCGCCGTCTACCGTTTGACGGCTGAAATTGCCTTTATCAGCACGGTGGACTATATCACACCGCCGGTGGACGACCCATACTGGTTCGGACAGATTGCAGCAGCCAATTCACTGTCGGATGTTTATGCCATGGGCGGTAAACCGTTGACGGCATTGAATTTAGTGATGTTTCCATCCAAAAAACTTGACATGGGTATCCTCAAGGAGATGTTGCGGGGCGGCAGCAGCAAGGTCAAAGAAGCCGGCGCATCACTGGCGGGTGGGCACTCGGTGGATGATAATGAGCCCAAATACGGTTTGGCGGTCACCGGTTGTGTTCATCCCGACCGGGTGCTGACGAATAAAGGCTGTCGGGCAGGGGATGCCCTTGTTTTGACCAAACCCCTGGGGACAGGCGTTTTGTTTAATGCCGGCCGTTCCGGAAAATTGCCTTACCCTGAACTGGAAGCCATACTGCCCCAGGTGGCCGCGCTCAACGGAAAGGCAATGGAGGTGGCATTAAATTTGGAAATTAATGCCTGCACCGACATCACCGGTTTCGGTATCCTGGGCCACAGTCTCGAAATGGCCAAAGGCAGCGGGCTGCAAATTGATCTGATTTATGATCGGCTCCCGATGTACCCGAATGCCCTGGAAATGTATCAAAAAGGCGAAAGCACCGGCAGCAACAAGGCCAACCGCCGACTGGCACAGGGATCCTGGGATGCGGCTGCCGACCTGACCGCCGAGGAGGAAGACCTCCTCTTTGACCCCCAGACATCCGGCGGCCTCCTGTTTGCCGTACCGGCAGATCAATGCGATGATTTGCTAACCGGGTTGAAGGAAGCGGGAATTGAAGCCGCCACCCATGTGGGCGATGTTGTTGAAGCCCAAAGGCCGTTTGTGAAAGTGGTGTAGGGGGCTTATATACTGCAGGTGGGATGCACACCTGGATACGCGACATGGGTTACGGGTTACGTGTTGCGGGTTACGCGTGGCATGGTGAGCAACGGACAGTCCGCAATCGCAAATCCGAATTCGAAAATTCTGTCCTCTGTCTTCGGTTATCTGTCGTCTGAAAGCCATCGAGGATCTTTTCGCCTAAAGGAAAAAACTACCCATAGCCTGGCAGCATTGTATCAAGCGTTCTTGGCAATGATGGCTTTTGCCGGTATCAGGCCGGTGGCGCTGGCCGAAACGATGTTGCCGGCCACACCGGGTCCGTCTCCGGCCACGTACATGCCTTTAATTTTGGTTTCCAGATCACTTGTTGTTTCCACCTGGGTGGCAAAGAATTTAATTTCAGGCGCATAAAGCAAGGTTTCATCATTGGCCACGCCCGGGACCACATGGTTTAGTTTTTCCAGCCCCTCGATGATATTGGTCAGGATTCTTTCCGGCAACGCCATGGCAATGTCGCCGCAGACAACATCGGTCATGGTCGGTACAATGTAGCCTTTATTAATTCGGTGCCATGTGCTTCGCCGCCCCCGTTTGAGGTCGCCAAAGCGCTGCAGGATCGGTTTGCCGCCGCCGATCAATGTCGCCAGGCTTCCGATGGACTCTCCATAGGCCTGATTGTTGGTTACCGGCTCGGTCAGCACGACTTTGGACAGAAATGCAAAATTGGTGTTCTGGGATTTTTTATCCTGATACGCGTGCCCGTTGACGCACACAAAGTTACTGTAATTTTCTAAGGTGACAAATCCGCCTTTGTTGGTGCAAAATGTTCGGGTCTGATCGTCGTATTTGCCGGTTTGAATAAAAAATGTGGGATCGTAGATGACATCGCACAGATCCTGCATGATGTCGTTGTGCACCTCGACCCGCACGCCGACTTCGATGCCCCGTTGTTCAACTCCGATCCCGTGATCTTGCGCCAATCCTCCCACCCAGTCAGCGCCCACGCGACCGGGAGCAAGGATGACGTTGTCGGCCAGGTATTTTTTTCTTTGGGTCACCACGCCGGCAACCCGGTTGTTTTCAACCATGACTTCTTTGACCTCCTCGGAGGTGTGCATCACGACCCCTTTGGATTTGATGTGATCGGCCATGGCTGTTATATGGTCGGGCAGGCGGTCGCTGCCCAGATGTTTCTGTTTGATGATGAGCAGGTCGATGCCGTATCGTTTGGCAGACTTGCGGATTTCTCGTGCGGCATTCCCGTCGGTGGGATAAACGGGCCCGTCCATGCCGAAGAAGTTGAATATTTGCTCGGTCTCATCGATAAGGCTTTCAGCCTGGGCAATGGGCATAAACTGGGACAGGTCGGTTTTGCCCAGTTTGTAAATATAGTTCAGCTTGCCGTCTGAGAACAATCCGGCACCGCCGATGCCGCTGAGGATGTTACAGGGCTTGCACTTGATGCATTCCTGATAGGTACTGATCGGACAATTGCGCTTCTGGCAGCCTTTGCCCTTTTCAATCAGCAGGATCCGGTTGTCAGAATGTTCACTCAAATAATAGGCTGCAAAAAGGCCGGCCGGACCGCCGCCGACGATAATGACATCATATTTGTCAGGCTTTTCAGATTGTTTTGTGTCAGGCATTTTATCCCTTAAAAATTCAATTTTTTAAATTCTGTGGCCTGGGGCATCGTAACACATTCCGGCCAGAGAAATAAAGCCTGCCGGAAATTTTCCCTTATTTTGTGCCGGATTAACGAACGCCCAGCGCCATGGGCATGTATGCGCCCACCAGGATACCGCTTTTATTCTGTGGATTAAATTTGCTAAATTCCACAAATGATCTGTAACCTCGCCGAATATCTCCGTCAACCCCTTAAAATAGGCGGCAAACCCATTGATACCAGGCTCGTACTGGCCCCGATGAGTTTTCTTGGCCATATCGCCTTTCGCGAACTGGTATCACGCTATGGCGGATATGGTCTGCTGTTTACCGAGATGTGCAGCGCAAAGGCCATTCCCAGCGAAAATCGGTTTGTTTCGCCCTATTTCAGGTGGCGGAACGAGGAACGCTCCCGGTTGGTTTGCCAAATTTTCGGCGAGGACCCCCGCATCATGGCCGAGGCTGCCTGCAGGATAGAAAATGAAGGATTATTTGGGGTAGATATTAACCTGGGCTGTTCAAATACAGCCATTTGCCGCCGCAACTGCGGGGCGGCCCTGTTGAAAAATCCGGCTCTGGCCACGGCGATTGTGGCTGCGGTTCGCAAGGCCGTAAACTGTCCGCTAACCGTTAAATTTCGCACCGGTTGGAAAGATGATCCCGCTCTGGCAGTAAAGTTTGCTAAACGATTTGAAGATGCCGGAGCCGATGCCCTCACATTTCATCCGCGGGTTGCGCCGGACAGACGATCCCGTCCCCCTAAATGGGCCTACATCGGTCTGGTAAAACAGGCGGTATCAATTCCGGTATTTGGCAATGGCGATATCTTCGATCGTAACGACTGTATGCGAATGATACAAGAAACCGGGTGTGATGGGGTTGCGCTGGGACGTATGGCCGTTGCCAGGCCATGGATATTTGCAGAGTTTGTGGACAGTTTGCAGACCGGACCGGAAATTTTTCCGGAGGCTGCCATCGAGTTGGTCAAGCTGTTGGAGATTCACTATGATTCCGTGCGGGCCATTAAACGCTTCAGGCGCTTTGCATTCTATTTTTGTGCGAACTTTCGGTTCGGGCATGCCCTCTATACCCGAATTTTAAATGCGGCTGATATGACGCAAATAGAAGCCGTTATCAGGGGTTTTTTTGAACAATCACCGGATATTCAAAGCCGACCGAATATGAATTTTTTCAATTGATGGCTTCGGCTTTTAGAAAATCAAATATCGCCTCTGGCGATTGCTTCGGGCTGTTCCATGGGTACGAAATGACCGCTTTTTTCAAAGCATTTAAATCGCGCGTGGGGAACTTCCGATTGGAATCTCTTTGCTGCCGGAGCCAGAAATGTATCCGAGTTGGCACCGTAAAGGACCAGGACCGGCAGCTTCAACCGGGGTACATAGCGCCAGATATCGTGGGAACAAGCCGAAAAGCATTTTGATTCCCAGGCGGGCGCGCAGGATAACCGGACCCCGTTTTGCCCGAATTCTTCGGTGCCGTCGGCGATATAGGCCTCCAGAAATCCATCCTGCCAGGTACTGAACACCGCTTTGCGGCGATAAGAATTCAGAATACTCTCCCGATCCGGCCAGGTGGATCTTCTTTTGGCGGCCGTGGCAGCAATGGGTATCCATCTGGCAAGGCCGGTTCTTTTGGCCAGATACCACCACCACATCCAGGAAAAAGGCAAAATGGTCGGATCGATCAAGACCAGGGCACGAATCAATTCAGGACGCTTAATGGCCAGCATCAGGCTGGCCACCGCGCCGCGGGAATGTCCCATGGCCACCACCGGTTTTCCCAAATAGATCGACGAATAACTCCAAATCGTCTGCGAAAACATGCCAGTCGGTAAGTTTAGCAGGATTGGCCGGTATGCTGGTCTGCCCGTGGCCCCGATCGTCCATGCCCACAATATTTAGCTTTGACCGCAGGATGTTCGCCAGGGGAGAGTATACCCCGGCACAAAGTCCGGTGGCATGGGCGAAATGAGCCAGCGGTCCGGTGCCTCCCCAGTTGATGAAGTGAAACTCCCCGTCAGGCCGCTGAAAAGTGCAATCCTGTCTTAGCATTCCAATCCGCGATTCTATGTTTAGAGAAATGGTGACCTGTCATCTTGCTTAGAATGTTTTTATCGTCCGGTTCTTATAAATAATCCCTTTCATTCCGTAAAGATTTTTTTTCGGGTCCAGGCATTCTCTCAAATAGCGAATGGTCGATTGGGTGGCAGCCATCCCAATTTTCTCCCGCTTAACGTTTTTGCTTTTTAAGCTGCAACTCAACAATTGAAATAATTGAAAAATTAAATTATGATAAAAAAGTTGAGGTCCTGGAACTTCTGCACATATCAATCGGGGTTAAACCTTAATTTGTTTTTTAACATAAGGAATTGTTGATGCCAATGAAAGCAATGGACACCCAGACCAGCGACCTGAAGCAGTCCGCGAATGAGCTCAAACCCCAGGCTAAACTGTTGCGAATGTTCATGGCCCATACCCCGGCGGCGGTAGCGATGTGTGACCGGAAAATGCGGTACCTGGCATACAGCCAGCGCTGGGCCCAGGACTATGGGTTAGGAGATGAAAATCTGGTGGGTCGCTGCCATTAAGATTTGTTTCCCGATTTGCCGGAACACTGGAAAGATGAGCACAAAAGGTGTTTTGGAGGAGAAATAATTAAAAAAGAGGAGGAACCCTTTCCAAGGGCCGATGGAACGACGGACTGGGTGCGCAGGGAACTGTGTCCCTGGCGGGATACCAGCGGCAGAATTGGCGGCCTCATTATGTTCACGGAAGTCATCACCAAACGGCGGCAGATTGAAAAGGCTTTAAAGGACAGTGAAGAACATTACGCCGATTTGGACCGTCGCCGGGAATTATTGCGTCTATTGAATGAAAACGGTCGGGTCGACGGATTTGAAATCATGTCAATCCGTCCCGACGGCACCCACACCGAGATAGCCGTCAGTGCCATCATATATCCCGAGTACGGATATATCGAAGGCTGCATTATTGACATGACGGAAAAGAAACGGGCGGCCAGGGAAAAAGAACAGCTCCAGGCCAAATTGCAGCAGGCCCAGAAAATGGAGGCAATCGGCACCCTGGCGGGGGGCATTGCTCACGATTTTAACAACCTCCCAATGGGTATTCAGGGCCGGACTTCACTGATATTGGCGGATATCCGTCCGGACCATCCGCATTTTGAGCATTTGACGGAGATTGAAAATTATGTCGGCAGTGCCGCCGAACTTACCCGACAATTGCTGGGTTTTGCCCGGGGGGCAAATACCAGGTTGTGACCACCGAACTCAACGAACTGGTGGAAAGGTCCTCCCGGATGTTTGGGCGAACCAAAAAGGAGATAATGATCGAGAGAAACTATGCCGAGGATCTGTGGACAGTTGACGTGGATCTCAGCCAGATAGAGCAAGTTCTGCTAAATATTTATGTCAATGCCTGGCAGGCGATGCCCACGGGGGGAACCCTGTTGATTCAAACCGCCAATGTTCGTCTTGATAAAAAGTTTGTGAAACCCTACAATATGGGGGCCGGTGATTATGTCAACGTCACCCTTACTGAAACCGGTGTCGGCATGGATGCCAAAACCATAAAGAGGATATTTGACCCATTTTTTACCACCAAAGAAAAGGAGAGGGGCACCGGTCTGGGGCTTGCGTCCGCCTATGGCATTATTAAAAACCACGACGGCATTATCACGGCCCAGAGTGAAAAAGGGCAGGGTGCAACTTTTAATATTTATTTGCCAGCCTCGGGAAAACAGGCTGGTTGTTGAGAAAACTGACAGAAGTATTTACTTTGGGGTAACCACTTAAATCAATGGAGGAAAGCAATGAAAGTAATTCGACAAACCTTGAGACCGGTCAGTATTGTTGTGGCCCTTTTTATGCTGGTGATTTCGGGTCCGTTCCAATCCGCATTTGCGGCCATGGTCGCAACCGAAACCGTGCTGGAATCTTCACAGGGCCAGGAGGCCCGGACCCTAATTAAACAAGTTCTTGCACGCGAAGATGTACGCCAGGGGTTGATCGAGCAGGGGATTGATCCCCTGGAGGCCAATGCCAGGATCGACAGCCTGTCAGATGCGGAGGCCCTTGCCGTTGCCGATAAATTAGATCAGCTCCCCGCCGGCAGCGGTGCCTTAGAAGTGGTCCTGATTGTTGCCTTAATCGTATTTCTAACCCTGCTTGTTACCGATATTATGGGTTACACGGACATTTTTCCCTTTGTTAAAAAATGACGAATTTACCCCAGATGGGCCGTATCCGGCAGCATTTTGACCGCACCCAGGTAGCCGATATCCGAAAAACCGTGCTGGCCGAATTGCAGCAATTATCCTGGGATCAAATTCAACCGGGAAACAGCGTGGCCCTTGCAGCCGGCAGCCGCGGAATCGCCAACATTGCTGAAATTATGAAGGCTGCGGTTGAATTTTTTAAATCCCTCGATGCCAGGCCCTTTATCTTTCCTGCCATGGGTAGCCATGGCGGGGCAACGGCCGAGGGGCAGGTGGCTGTGCTGGCCCAGCTGGGGATAACCGATTCTTATTTACAGGCACCCATATTGTCTTCCATGGATGTGCAGCAGATTGGAGAAACGGAAGACGGGGTGCCGGTTTTCGTTGATCGACATGCCTTGGACGCCGATCATATTGTGGTGGTCAATCGCATTAAATCCCACACAAAATTTAAAGCTTCCATCGAAAGCGGCCTGATGAAGATGATGGCCATCGGCATGGGAAAGCATGAAGGCGCCGCATATTATCACAAAGCGGCTGTTGAGCATACGTTTCCGAGAATCATCCGGGATGCCGCCTGGATAGTGTTACGGCAAACACCGGTTGTCTGTGGCATCGGCATCGTTGAAAACGGCTACGGCGAAACCGCCCGCATAGCCGCTTTCAAGCCGGATGAAATAGAGAGCGGTGAAGAAAAGCTGCTGCCGCTATCAAAAAAATTGATGGCCCATCTGCCATTTAATGAAATTGATCTTTTAATCGTTGATGAGATGGGAAAAAACATCAGCGGGGTTGGCATCGACCCTAATATTACCGGTAGGAATCGAGATTTTGTGGAGGTTTTTGATCATCCGGCTCGGATAAAGCGCATTTTCGTGCGCGATTTGACGGATCAAAGCAAGGGTAATGCAATCGGGATCGGCCTGGCGGACCTTACCACCCAGAGGCTGGTGGACAAAATCGATTATGAGGTTACCTATAAAAACTGTATTACCGGCATCAGCCTCGAAAAGGGTGCCGTGCCCATGCATTTTGGAAATGATCGCCAGGCGATTGAAGTTGCCCTGGACAGTATCGGATTGATATCCCCGCGAATGAGCAAAATTGTGCGGATCCACAATACCCTGCGATTGGATATCGTTGGGGTGTCGGAAGTTTACATGGACGAGCTTCACAACAGAAGTGATGTTGACATTCTCACTGAAATCGAGCCCATGGGGTTCGACCGCCAAAACAACCTTCTGGCCCTCTAATTTAGCCTTTCGAAATCTCTGAACCCACTACCTCCCGCAACGAATTGAACCAGACATCTTAAAGTTAATCCTCAACTTTTTTCGAAAAATAGCCGAGTTTCCGTATAGGTGTTTGTTTATCAAGGAGATTTCCCATGAAAGTAACAAAAGCTTGCTGCTGTTTTATCATTTTGTTCGCTGGGCTTATCAGTGCCTGCAGTTCCGTCGACGGATTTAATCAAGCCCGGAGAGTGGCCAAGAATTTTTTTGAAGATCGATTTGAAAACGGCGGGGCCGGAAGCGATGAATTTTATTCGAAAGTGTTCTGGGAGAACACCGATGTGAGCCAATGGCGGGACATCCAAAAAGTAGTGGATCTGTCATTGGGGGGAGCTGCGGTCTTATACGCTCGTTTCCTGGCATATGCAGGATCAATTGCCCACCGGTCAACTTTCAGGCACCTTTGCCGTCCTGGTTTTTGAGACCAAGTATGAAAAAGGATCGGGGCGGGAAAAGCTTACCTTGCTTCAGAGAGGCGGGTTGGCTGATTTTGAAATCGTGGGACACCAATTCGATTCCCAGCTGATTAATGAAATGGTTTTGAAGGGCATAACAAAAGCTGCGGAGCAGAATGTATAGGTCTGTTTTGGCTTTTATGATTGGAAAGATGATATTTGATTTTAGTAAATTCAGATACCAACTTGATATCAAAGTTTTTTCAGGATTTCTAGAATACGGATGCGTTGGTCTGCAACTTGGAGACTTAAACAAGGCGAATTCTCCTCGTATTGATAATACGAAAGCTTTGTGGATTTCATTGTCGGTAACCAGACGAGGACACGGTGCGGTAGCCCGTGAATATTTTGAATAGATATGAAAATCAGCGATAAAGAGGCTGCTGATTAATAATAGTACCAGATAGTACGGTAGGCGGAAGTATCCTGGCCGTCTGATTTCAACCGTTTCAAGTAGTCGTAAATAGGGACATCCTTATAGATATAGGTGTTGGCCAGGGCCAGTTTTTTCTCCCATGGGTGGAACTCATAAACGCGACGCCCGTCCGGAGTTATGGAAATAATATCGTGATGTTGGGAAGCCTTGAGATAGTTTTTTCCCAACCCGGGAACATTGAAGACGATCTCATCGGTTCGTACCGTACCTGGCATCAAGCGTGCTTCTTCCTTTTGTTCCTGCATCAACCGGGCAATGGGCACACGAAAATCACTGGTTTCCGCTTTTCCCTTGGCATTAAAGGTATAGTACGGAGTAACACCGATCAGGCGCAATTGCTGCCGCAGGAAGCAGGCTTCGAACTTGCGTGAGTTATAGTAGGTAAAAACAAGTTGGTTGTATATTTCCATTCCGTTGCGTCTGAATTTTTGGACAGCCGCCATCGATTGCGGGGTAATCTCATAAGGATGTTCAAAGTGCGTGATGATGACAACTTCCCTTTTGCCGGGAACCTGAAATCGAGCCAGCCCGCGTACAAGGGATTCCGTGATGCGCTGGGGCATTGTAACCAGTGTCCTCGTGCCGATACGAATGCGAATAATATTGGGGTTAGCGGCAACTCTGGATACGATGGATTCGAGCTTCCGGTCGGACAACAGCAATGGATCGCCCCCGGTAATCAGCACTTCATTGATTTCCGGGGTATTTCTGATCCAATCCAGGGCAGCCTCAAGTTTAGACTTGGGCAGCGCTGCTGACGCCGAGTCGACATCCTCTATTTCCCAGTTGCGCTGACAGTAGACACAAATCTGTGGGCAGGTCAGCACCGGTTTCAGGATGACGACATTTGGATAGCGCCGGGTAATTCCCTCGATGGGAGAGGTGTCGTATTCGAGCATAAAATCCATGGAGCGCTCCTGGTTATGTTTATGCTCGGCCAGTTTGTTTACATAGTGCAAGCTGGGTATGACCTGGGCCCGGATGGCTTTGTCGCGGTGGCCGCCGGAATCCAAGTCCATCAGGGAGAGATAATAGGGGGTGATGGCGAAGGGTATTTTCAAATCCCGGGCGCGCTGGACAGCCTCGTATTCTTCATCGGTTAAGTTGACCAGTTTTCTAAGAGTGTCGGCATCCCGAATACTGTGATTAAGATGCCATTTCCACTTTTCCCACTCCAAGTCGGTTATTCCAAAAAGTTTGATGATACGTGCCTTGTTCCGGCTGCGACGTCTTACCGCATCGTTTTCGAGCCCGCTGGTGTAGGTGTTCATAAATTTTTGCGATGCACGTGCCATGCGGGAGAGATCAGCCGAGCGCATCCGGGCTGCTTTGGGACCTTCGTGTTTGATGAAGGCAGGTGCTTTGGCATCGTATATACCAGTTGTGCCCATAATGCCTCTTACCAGGCGTTCCAGTTCCGCAAAAAAACCGGCTGTGGGGCGTTCGAAAACTTCATCGTTTGAAGCCGACGACAAGGTGACCAGATATCCTATAAAACTGTAACCGGCCAACTTTTCACTTCGATCCGAAAGGATCCTTCGAAAAACGGTAATGGCATCATGCACCAGGCTATATTCCAAAGGCTTAATATTGGAATTGTCTTTGTAGGTTTCCACCAATATGTCGGACAGCCAAGTGTGAACATTGTCCTTTTTTTCCTCGACGGTAGCGGAAGATACTATAATATCATGTAATTGCGGTGCAATGGATAGAATGTTCCGCAACCGGGTCTTGATTTGTTGTTTTTTCATTATGGCGTATGTCGTTTTTATGAAATAATGGATACTAAAATTAAATGATATTAATATACAGGATGAACGGGTGTCAATCCGGAGTGAATTTGTAGATCTACTTAATTCTGAATCTTATAAGGAAATTTGAATCTAAATCTACTACCCTTATCATACCCGCTCTCTATTTCAATTCAGTTTTAGTGCAATTTGTAATGACCGATTTCCTCAACTTCATAGTAAAGTAGATTATGGAGAATAAATAGCCAGGCAAGTACAGCCACCAGGCGAAAGGGTTCGGAATCCCCGATTGTTTGATTTCGCCGGGGATCTGTAGAATATTTTTCCAGTCCCAGCAAAATGCTACGATCATGATAAAAGCACAGCTCAGTTCAACAGCCATATCGTACCAACGCCAGCGGATCTTATATCCCTTTTCATCGTAATAGATAATTAGTGAGCCTGCCACTACCATGGCTATCGCGATCAATACCGGTGATATGACTGGACCGACCCAGGGCAGTGGCACATAAAACAAAATATCCCAGGTCATGAGACTTTCAGGCCAATTTACCATGAAAAATAACCAGATATAATAAAAAATATCCCAGATGCCAAAGGCTATCAGAAAAAAACAGAATCTCTGAAATTTGTTCTTCCCAGCAACCCAACCTACAGCCACCAGCATTATTATGGTGGCAATTTCGCGTCCAAACTCAATGCGAACCAAGGAATCAATAATGCGCTTACCATCCTCCCACTTAATTACCAGAGGGAAACCGAATCCTCCGTCAAAATAGATTTCACGGAGATACACAACGACAGCGCTTTCAACCCAAGCGAAGGCAATAGCAAAAACCACTACCCAAACCCATTTTCTAAATATGCTTTGAAAACTTCTTGCCTTGGCATTCAATTTTTTAGTTCTCACTGAATAAAAGAATTGGGGGCACAATGCCTGTGATGCTTCGGATTTACATCTGATAATGCTATGCGTTTCTTGCTATTTATCGAAAATTGTGGACTTATTGCCTGCTCCCACAGTCTCAAAAGACCGCCAGTTTATTGCAGACTACATCAACCAATCCTCAATTTTTGCACTGTATAAAAACGAACACTAATAGCCGGAATGTCAAATTGAGCAGATTTTTATATTTGGCCTATCTAATATCCAAATTCAAAAGAAAGGTTTGCGCGGTAAAAAGTGAACCGAAGAATTACAGATACGTTGGAGCTGATCGCAACTTTTTTGGTTCGAAGATATTTTGGTTTGCCAAATGATATCTGCAATGGTTTGCGATTGTCACTTAATAGCCGCAATCCATCATTCAGCCAAAGTGTGGGTTTCGCATACCGAATACACAATCTCGGAAAGTCACTTAGAAGGTGGAATTTTACACCTGAGATATGAAAACGATATCCCAATAATTAGCAGATACAGCAGGATAGTAGTACGTTGGAGATACATGAAATTTTGAAAATGCTTTTCTGTCGCAGATATAAGCAGGTATCTGCAGACTCATCGATATCGATTAAACCACCACATATGGTGATGGCAATTAAAAGAATATTTGTAATTAAAGTTCAGCCAATTCCTTTTTATATTTTTTAACCCATCCATCTGCACCGCATTCCTGGTAAAGTTCTATTGCCTGACTTAAGCTTTTTTTAGCTTGCACATTTTCTTTTTTCCGTTTGAAGAGCTCGGCGTAAATTATATAATCCATGCTCAGATTCCATCTTTGTCCATTCTTTTGATCGGCACCAATTGCTCTTTGTAGCCAGTTTTCAGAAATTTGAATATCCGGTTCATCGATATTTAAAAATATTTGACTGATCCATAAAGCCATAGGACCCTCAAGTGCTTTTATCTTATTCTCGTCCATATATTTATATAATAATTCAATATTTATATCCTTATCATGTTGCTTTGTCTTAATTAATGTTAAGGCTATCTTATTAAAATGAACAAGGGATTTCCATCCACCACGATTTTCCAAAATCGAAATAGCTTCGGCAAAACAGCCCTGAGATTTCCGATATTGTTTCTTTTCAAGATAAATCATCCCTAAATATTGATTAGCCAAAAAGCCGACTGTATAATCAATTTTTAAGCAATAATTAACTCCATTGATGAGATGGTTTTCAGCTTCATCAATGAAACCTTTTAAAAAGCAGGAAACACCATGATGAACATAAGCCTCGGCTTTTGACATGGCATCACCGCTCTCTTTTGCAAGATTTAATCCTTCCAAACTTGTCTGATAGCCCAACTCCGCATTTCCTTGGGTGTTATATACAGTTTGAGCGATACAGCTTTTCATTATCGATACACTCCAGATGATATTGGCAGCTTCACTGATTTTCAAGGCTTGGTTTAAATGATAAAGGGCTTTCTCAAACTCACAGTTCTCGGCATAAGCGTGACCGAGCCAGTGGTTGGATGCCCAAAGGGAGGCCCAATCATTCGATTCCTTAGCAATCTTTAAAGCATCTTCAAGATATTGGATCCCCTTGGGATAATTTCCCTCAACACCAAATGTATACGTACCAATTATTGTATTTATTTGGGAAATTCTTCTCTTATATTCCTTCTTCAGAGCCAACTCCACAATTGGCTCAACAGCCTCATGGGCCTTAACAAGATAAGACATTTGGTTGTAGTAGAGTCCAAGGGTGACTCGGGCATCAATTAATTCTTTCTCTACCGCCTCAGATTGAGGAATTCGTTCCAGACAGGCAACTCTTTTGTTGCCGTAGTGAATTGCGTCATTATAAGAGGCCGCTTTTTGGGCTCTTTTGGCTGCCAACTTTGAATATTCAGCCCCCTTCTCATTGTTTTCGCTTTCAAAAAAATGCTCGGCTAATACGCCATAGTGTTCAATGATATAGTCCTGGTACAACTCCTCTATGGCGTGGCCGATCCGCTCATGCAGTTGCTTCTTTCTTTTGGACAATATCGAGTCGTAAACAACTTCCCTGACCAAGGCATGTTTGATGATATAGGTGGATTGTGGATATATACCTCTCTCGTAAAGAAGCTCTGAGTCCTTCAGACTGGATAGATGGTGGATCAACTCATTCTCGGCCATCCCGACCACACCTTTTAGCAGTTGGTAGCTAAATTCCCTCTCTATCGCCGACCCGGTTTGAAGCACCGCTTTCGTCCCTTCGGTCAGTGAGTCAACTCGGGCCATGATGACATCTTGGATAGTGGAAGGTATCGTCACGTCCTGAACTTTTTTTGATAAGTAATAGGTATTGTCCTTCTTTTCGACCACTCCCAAGTCCCTGATGGATCGCATAAATTCTTCAATGAAAAACGGTATGCCTTCGGTTTTTTCCAGGACAAGTTCCCCAAGGTCGGGAGCGAACGCTTCCGTGCCCAGTATGTGGGCGATCATCGCAAGGCTCTCCCGGTTGGACAACCGGTTCAGGTTCACCTGGCTGTGATATGACCTTGCGCCCCATGAATGCACGAATTCAGGCCGATAGGTATATATCAAAAATATCCTTTCCCCGGCGATACTGTTCAAAAGGTCTTCCTGTAACTCTTCTGAGCTTTTATCGATCCAGTGAAGGTCTTCGATCGCCAGGATTAAGGGGCGGATCTCCGAGCCTTTCAATACAATGCGTTTTAAAGCTTCAAGGGTCCGATCTTTGCGCGCCTCCGGACTCATGGCTATTTTGTCGATGCCGCTGTCTTTGACCGATAATAACTCTAACAGATATGGAGAAGTTGAGACTTCATCAACGCCCAAAGCTTTAAGACCCTTGGAAACTTTATTTCCGATTCCTAAATCGTCATCCGTGTCCTGAATATCAAAGTTTGATTTCAGGATATCGATTATAGGATGATAGGCGACACCCCGGCTGTAGGAAAGACACTTACCTTCAAAAAAGGTGGCATCTTCATTGGCCACGGCCTTTCTGAACTCATATAATAGCCTGGATTTCCCGACGCCAGCCTCCGAGATTATGGACAGGGCCTGACCGCGACCTGCTTTGGATCTCATATACCCATCCACTAACAGCTCAAGTTCGCGCGTTCTCCCGACAAAGGTGTCAGCCCCGCTCGGCACTGACATCAAACCGGGTTCTTCTGGTGCTTGGCGCAATAACTCGGTAAATTCGAATCGGTTTCTCTTTGCCCTTAACCCTTTTTTCTCCTAAAGCCTCAAAACGGAAAAATCCCTCGGTAAGTTTGAAGACGTCCTCGCTTGAATATGTGGTTCCTGGCTCAGCTAAGCCCTCTATTCTGGATGCCAGGTTTACCGTATCCCCTACAGCCTTAAATTCCACCCGTAGGTTATTTCCCATGGTCCCTACGACCACTGGGCCAGTATGAATCCCAACACGCATTTTAAGTGCCGGGAGATTTTTTTTCTCCTGTTTCATCATGTCATTGAACTTCGCCATTTCGCGGTGAATGGACAAAGCAGATCTGATAGCGCGTTGAGGGGCATCCTCTAAGGCAATCGGTGCTCCAAATAATGCCATAATTCCATCGCCCGTCATTTCATTTACAGTCCCATCAAAATCATGGACCTTGTGAATGAGGATCTCATAAACCTTATCCATAACGGTATAAGCCTCTTCAGGGCCGAGACTTATAGAAAGTGGAGTAAACCCTTCCATATCGCAGAACATTACGGTGACTTGCTTACGCTCTCCCTCTATCCTATCTCTTTGTGCTAATATTTTTTCAGTTAAACCTTTGGGAAGATACCGTTGGATTTTGTCTAATTTCTCATCAAAGGAAAGCTTTTTAGGAAAGGGTTTTGAAGGTATGGCGAAATTGTGGCCGCATTCACCGCAGAATTTTCTACCGAGAGGGATATTGGCTTTACAGGCAGGACATTCTACCTCAAACTTGGCTCCGCATTCTTCGCAAAATTTTACCCCTTCACGGTTCTCAAACTGGCACTTCGGGCATTGCATAATGGTGCCCTCCATTTAATGGTTAAGCAGTTTGGATAATGTTGAAGTAGCGTAGAATGGTGATATTGAAATATCGTAAATATGGGTTTGTGTCAAATGGAAGGAAATACAATATGTTGTGGTTGGGACTTGAAATGTTTTTTGCAGATATCCCCTGGCAAAAGCCAAATATCATCCAAGTACCGATAGATTGAGAATATACAAGATTTCAAAATTAAATTAATTATTGCAGATATTTAAGCAGTATCACAATTGCGTCATTGTTCGGAGCTCAAAAGCTCACATATTTCACCAATAATCCGAGAAAACTTTTTGCTTGATAATGATTTCAATGGATAGTTTGAATTTGATTCTTTTGCATTTGAGCTATTGTTATATAATTCGATAACCCTCTTTTTGGTCCACTTTTTCGGAAAAAAGCCTGGAGTCAAATAGATTAACTCTGGATAAAACCAAAATTCCTCGCCAGTAAAATCAATAACTTTGACATAATCTTTTTCGGAGGGAGGTGGAACGGATAATAGGGCTATTGAGAGTGTATCAATATCGTAGCTGGCAAGCAGCTTATCCTGAGATATAACGATTACTGGATACTTTGGGCTTCTAAATAATATCTTAAACTTGATTGCCTGTTTTTTCATCGCTATGGATACTAACCGCTAACCATAATTTTTGGGTTTCCCCATTGTAATTTGGATACAAAACAGATATCCAAAATGGATTCTAAGCTGATTTATGTCGAATAAAGGCGATAATTCGTGACGGTTTCACCACCTTGAAAAATTAGATATCACAAAATTTTACGGACTCCAAAAAGCTTTGATTAGTTGGAGATAGTGCAAGTTTTGAAACTGTTTAGAGAACTTTGATACAATAACAGGTATCATCAATTTTGGCACAAAAGTCAAAAATCACAACATATTGATATCTACTTAAAGTGGCAAAACAGCTTTTATCCTTAAGTATCAAGTGCCTCATTCGCTTGTTTAAGCCAGCCTCCAGCCTCGCATTCCTGGAAGAGATTAATAGCCTCCTGGATGCGCTGCCTGGCTCGATCAGATCTCTTGCTCGCTTTATACAGCAGAGCCTGGCTCAGATAAACTTGTCCAAGAAATCCCTTCATGCCGATTTCTTTAAATAATTCAATCGCCTGGTTAAAGTGTTTTTCAGCCTTTTTGTTCGCAAGCGGCACATTTTTTACCAAAAAGCCGATGTTTTTCGCCATGATCGATAAGGAAGGCTTCGGACCGGTGGCTATTTGTGAGTTTACTTCACCAAGAATATACTCAGATAGGGCATATTGCACTCTCCTCTGATTTCCAATCAAGGTCTTTTGTGCATTTTCTAATAGTTTTGTCCCTTGCTGCATATGGCCTTTGGCAATCAAGATTGGTGCCAGAAAATAGTGGTATATTTCAGACATTTCCTCTATACCGCGCTCTTCACAGAACTGTAAGCCGGATTGTAGAATATTTTCTGCTTCCTGAAGCTGGCCGTCGAAAAAATAAGCGATGCCTAATGTGATTTTTGGAAATTGTAAATAGAAAGGGTCCAACGCAACTTCCATAGCTTTTTCACTACTTTTTTGAGATGACTTCATATATCCGGCAGCCCAGTGTTCAAATGCTTTCATCCAATGCCCTATCACCTTGCTTCTGCTGTTCGCGTTTCTTTCACCGTATTCTAAAAGACGATTCGCACCTTCAATAATCCTGCGCGTATCTCCCATGTAAAAGTAAATCCAGCAAAGTCCCCCAAGGGATTTAAAAAAGAGATATTGATCGGAAGGAAACGACTCAGCTATCTTCTGGGCCCTTTCCCCATAACCAATACCTTCAGCAAAAAGCCCCAGTTCCCCACATGTCCATGGTAACCAGGTACAGGCATACCCGATTACTTTTTGATTGTCGGCTTTCTCGCCGAGTTCAAGACCTTTGCACAGGTAATCATAGGAATCCGTAGATTTTCCGGCCATAAAAAGGGCAACACCTAACCACACATAAAACATCCCGGTTTTTGCTTTGTCGTCCATGGACTCTGCCAGAGCCTTGTGAGAACTGAAAATATCGATGAATTTTTTGATCTCGCCGAGGTAATAATAAGAGTAGGCCCAGCTGTTCAGAAGGTCGATAAGGATGATTTTTTCTGCTTCAGATAACTCTTCTTTTGATGCCAGGATATCATACGCTTTCCTAAAGTACTGATGGGCTTCTTCCACCGCATATCTTGCCAGGCTCTTTTCCCCCGATTTTACCAGGTAATCGACCGCCTTGGCAGCCGATTGTCCACGAGCAAAATGATAGGCCAGAGTCTCATTAAATTCTGCCAGCCTGTCCTTGAAGACACTTTCAATCACCTGCGCAATTTGTTCATGGATTTCCTGACGCTGTTTTTTAAGCAGACCGTTGTAGACGATCTCCTGGGTCAGGGCGTGCTTGAACATATACTCTATATCCGGTTGCAAGGAACGGGTTCTAATCAGATCGAGTCGC
Organism: uncultured delta proteobacterium; assembly: GCA_963766255.1. Lineage (GTDB taxonomy): Bacteria > Desulfobacterota > Desulfobacteria > Desulfobacterales > JAFDCJ01 > JAFDCJ01. The sequence continues at coordinate 127,983 of CAVXZZ010000018.1, read as the reverse complement.
TCCAGTTGGCTGAGTTCCCCATCGATGCGCCCTTCAAGCTCTGTTACACTTTTTAAAATTTCGTAAAGAAAATCTCGGCCGATCACTGACGCCTTTTGCAAAATGCGCTTGGTCTGACTGTCCAGCCGGTCGAGCCTGCCGGTGATAAGGCCATGCAGCGAAGAAGGGATATCCGATTCAATAAGGGAACGGGTAAGTTTCCAGCTACCGTTATCCCGGGCCAGCGTTTCGGATTCGATCAGGGAGTTGACCAGTTCTTCCAGATAAAAGGGATTTCCTTCGGCTTTGCTCTGAACCCAGTGCTTCAGGTCGGGGGGGATGGTATCGGTTTTGAGCAGTGATGCCAGCATATTCTGGGCGACTGAAAGTGACAGATTCTGCAGTTGAATATCATGATAATTATTACCGATATTGCTTACCTGATGGCCGGTGAAAAGATTGAAGGTCGGCCGGTATGCACACAATACTATGGCCGGTTGTCGGATCTCTAAACATGCTCGTCGCAGCAGCTCCACGAAAGAGGGGTCAGCCCAGTGCAAATCCTCCAGAAAAAAAACGGTCGGCGCTCCATCGGCCAGAGCGGAAAGAACAGCCAGAATGGCCGTTTGCAGTCGCGATTTCCATAACTCGGGGCTGACATCTTTTATTTCTGGGTAGCTCAGCGAGTAAAGACCACCCACATAAGGGATAATATTTTCTTGCTTTCCGACAAGAGACTCAATCCCGGTTTCAACTTTTTCCCTTAGCATTTCTGGAGGATCGTTTTCCTCGATGCGCAGCAATCGATTTAGAAGATCGACCAGCGGGAAATAGGGTATGTCTTGAGAGTATGCATAGGCATGTCCCTCTATCCATTGAATCTGATCAAGATTAAGGCTGGCCTTAAACTCCTCAACCAATCTGCTTTTACCTGTACCGGCGGCACCACAGATCGAAAAAACCCGGCCTTTGCCTTGCAGTAAATTTTCGATCCCTTCAGACAGTTCGGCCATCTCCACATTTCTGCCGACCAGATCTGATCTCATTCCGGAGAGCCGACGGACGGTAACAGGTTTTTCCCTTTGAGATAATATCTTATGAACCTGGACGGGCTCGGCCTTGCCCTTGACGACTGTAGTCTCAATGTATTCACATGCAAAATGACCCTCAACATGGCGGCAGGTATCCACATCGACCATAATTTCGCCCGGGTTCGCCAGATTGCTCAGGCGAGAAGCCAGATTAATGGTGTCACCTGCAATGCCATGAGTCCCTCGCTCAACGTCCACTTCGCCAGTTACAACCAGACCTGTGTTGATGCCTGTGTGCATCGAAATGGATTGGCCTATTTTTTTTTCGACCTCAGGGCTTATCGTATCCACCAGCTGATGGATTTCGCGGGCAGCTTTGAGAGCCCTGATCGGGTCATCCTCATGGGCCTGGGGGGCTCCGAATATTGCCATCACCGCATCACCGGCATATTTTTCGATGAACCCATCGTAATTGGCCACGATTTTTGAAACTTTGCCAAAGATCCGACTGGTGATCTCTTTGACTTCTTCCGGGTCCAATTTTTCTGACATGGCCGTATAGCCGGTAAGATCGGAGAAAAGGACCGTTACATGCTTGCGTTCGCCTTCCGCTGGAATGTTTGTTGGTATGGTCTCTTGGGGTGGTGATTCAGATATCTGGGTGTCTTGTTCGTTTTCTTTGAGGGTTGCTTTTTCGGAGGATTGGCTTAAATCATAGCCGCATTCACCACAAAATTTGAAGCTTGGCGAATTACTGAAACCACACTTGGGGCATATTGTTTCTAACTTTTTCCCACATTCAACACAAAACTTAATTCCTTCCGGATTCCTAAACTGACACTTCGGACATTGCATATTTATGCCCTCTCCTTAAAGGTTAAACAGTTTGAACAATATTGAAACAACGTGGGATGGTGAGATTGAAATATCGTAAATATAGGTTTGTGTCAAATTAGAGCTTATACAACATATTGAGGTTGGGAACCAAAGTGGATTGTGCAGATATCTCCTGTTAAAAAACCAAATATCACTGGGGTTGCGATAAATTGAGAATAACCACGGTTCGGGCAAGGTTGTGATATCCAAAGAATCGGAACAAATTTTAGTGCAATCTGGGAGCCGGATTCCGCCACAAACCCAACTCGGTTAAAACTACATGTTTCAAATGGATATCACAAGCGGTTTTATAAGATAGTCTGTTAAAGTCCGATACGGATGTCCCGGCCCCCAAAATCCATCCTAAAATTAAAGTGACGGTCAGCCCAAAAAATTTCCTAAAAATTAAATTTAGGATTTTCTTGACTTGGCGACCGGTTTTGGTGATATCTGTAATTGTGCCACGGTGGCGATACCATTTACTAATCAGTAGTTTGTGGGGATTTGTGATATTTTAGGATATCAAACATGATTTTCACAAAAATGAGAAAAATGGAATTGTCATGCCAAACGTAAAAAAGCAGAAGGCGTTAGTAATGCAAATCAAGGAGACCTTTTGGAGGTGAATTATGGATCAACATAGATGCTTTGCCTGCGATGAGCAAAATCCAGACCGCATTGTAACTAACACTGATGATGGCTGGACATTCATGTTCAACGAGCGCTTCGTTGGTCCGCCTGGTCGTGTACATGGTGGAACTGCTATTGGTGCAATAACATGCCCGGCACTACAGTTAGCAGAACGTGATGGTATGCATCATCCAGTTGTCCTCCATGTTAATGGGCGCCTTAATCTCCCGGTACCTTTGGCTGAACCGATTTGTGTTAAAGCATACTCAGAAGAAGGCAGATACCGCGTACAATTACACGGTGATTCCAATGTGATTTTAGACGGGTACGTTGAAGTTGCTGATCAAGAGAATAAGGTTGGTTCCGTATTACAAGAACCTCCTTCTGAATATGTTGAAGACCTCCAGTCTTTATCTGAGATAACCGACGCCGATATCGAAGGCCCATCATTATTTACTCAATTTCTTGAAGTTCAGAAGGCTGCTGGATACCCAATAGAACCACCACCTAAATGTTTCGGTTGTAGTGAGGCTGATGGAGCACTTGAGCTCAGTATCCGTAAGACTCGTCAAGGTGATACTTATACTCGATGGAAGAGTGAGGAGACATTCACCGATGGCGAGGGTAGATTAGCTACGACGATGGTAGTATCTGCCATTGATTGTATGAACCTTTATGCGATCAGCGCCAAAGATGATTTTGATCTACTATTTAAACTGACTCAAGAAAAAAAGACCTTTTTTACTGGTTCTTATGGGGTTCGCATCTTTCGTGTGCCTCCTGTGGAAATTGAGAACGACTACAGAATCACATCTCGCTACCTCAGACGAGATGGGCGTAAATTATTCGCAATGTCAGCGCTAAGCGATAGTGATGGCACAATTTATGCGATGGGTGAATCGGTTGCCATCATTTTCGACCTTCCAGACGAAATTTTCGGTACAGACAGTTGATATCTCAAACATGCGAAAAATTTGCGCGAATTTGTGATATCATATCGCCAGCCGAGTTTTGATTTATTTCCAATCCAGTCAACTCAGTTACAAATCAGAAAAATTAGTGCATATGATTTTGTAGATTAGCCATGGCGAATACACACTTTTTTTAGCTTTTAATTTTGTTGGACTTCGTGCCTAAAGTGAAAATTTGAAGGATCCGGAAATTTGTTAGATGTCCTGATGAAATATTGGGATTTTGTAGATTGGGTTTAAATCGGCTGAATTATTACCGTATTAAAACTTGAGATATCATGACAGAAACGCAAATATCACTGAACTTGTGATTAATTGAGAATACATGCATTTTGCTTATCTATCAGATATGCAACAGGTATCAAAGGTGAGCGTGAGTTTCAAGGGACAGGTGATAGCGGAGGAAAAAGTTTTGAATTGGATTAAAAGGGTCAGATATGTTTTACCGGTATGGCCAGGCTTAAATACCTGCCCTTTTCTTCATACATCAACTTTTTCGTAACCATCAGTTTTAAAAAAGATAAGATTTTATCTTCGGCAAAGGCCGGAAAACGATCTCGTATGCGCTTAATTGACCGGTGGTGCTGGCAATAAAGGTAGATCAGCCTGGAAGTGCCGACCAGACGATGGTTGATGGTTTCAGCATCAAATTTTCGTTGGCGAATGATCAGAAATTCGCGGCCATCCCGAAAATTCAATGCCGGGGATTGTTGCGATCTGCAGTTTTGTTCGGTGTAAGTTTGCTGCCAATATTTCATGGCCTTTTCAACCGGCCGCCAGATTTTTTTCTGGTATCCCCGGTCGCCGCGGTAGGCCTGGATCATAAACCGCATGGATTCCGTAATTTCCTTTGGAAATAAACAACCCCAATTCGGGTGATTGAACACCGATTGGATTCCATAAGCCCCGGGATTCTGCCAGACCGGGCTGCCCAGCCCCAGCCAGAAGCCGATTGCCTTGAGAGGGCGATAGGGCAGGGCAAATTCGATACCCCGCAACGTTTCAGCCACATCCTGTTCGTCGCTTCCCGGAAAATGAAGGATGAGGTTAGAATAATTGACAAGACCCAAAGCTTCACAGTCGCGCATGATTTCCAGGTTTTGGATCGCGGTCGTACCCTTGTGAAGTTTCGCCAGCAAGGAAGTTGAGAGGGCCTCTATTCCGATTTGAACTTCCTGCATACCTGCCAGCGCCATCAGGTTCAATTCCGGCCGGGTCGTGGTGGCCCGGATTTCAGAAAACATCCGCAAGTCCTTTTTCAAACCGATTAATTTGTTAAAAATTTCTTTTGAGGCTTTTCGGGGCAGGACGTTGTCTACGATGGAAACCGCCAGGGTCTGGTATTTTGCGGTCAGGTGATCGATTTCAGCGGCCACCTGGCCCGGATCTTTGCGGCGATATCCCTCCCATTGCAGGTTGAGATTGCAAAATGCGCAACCACTCGATTTGCCGGCAGAAGATGAGCGCTGCCACCAGCAGCCCCGGGATGTTTCCGCCGGCAGAGTTGGGAAAAAGCTATCACGGGGAGCCAGGGATTTGAGAAGTTCAAAATAATCGTCGTAATCCGGAGGCGGCAGGTCTTTCAGGGTTTTCATCTGCTGAAAGCGGTTCGGGGCCCCATTGGGTTTCACCGTCTCAGAGGTAGCAATCCCTGCAATGGCGGGTATTTCTGAAATATCCCCCGAGGCTTTCAAATGGCCCACCAACTGGCTGAAGGGCAACTCTCCCTCACCGTTTACCACCAGGTCGACTTCGGCAAACTGATCAAAAAATTGGGGGGTGGTCGATCCGGAAAATGTCGAGCCGCCGATGGCGATGATCAGTTGCGGGTGCTTTTGCTTTATGCGCTTTATAAAATACAGGGCTGATGTCAACTGGCACAAGGAAACTGAAAAGCCGGCCAGGCGATACTTATTCCAGGCAATGTCATTAATAAGCGAATCCGTTGTTTTCTTAATTTTGGATGTAATTTTTGATAACCCGGATTTTTTTATAAGTGACCCGGCTTTGGCCTGACGGTTAAAGAATCTTTCGATTACCTCAAATCGCCGGGGGTAAAGAAGCGCGGCATAGACCGCCTCTGCCAGCCAGGTGCGCTCTGATATCTCATGGTAAAGTGGGTAGCCAAGGGCAGCGGCGATTTTTAAAAAAGTATGATCGGCATGAACCTCCACATCCGGATGCTTTGCCTGCAGATACGCCTTGATGGCCCCCAGTTGAATGGAGGGCCGGCTGTAAATCGGCCAGGGGGTGGAAAGCAAAATTACTTTGAAGCTTTTCTTTTGCATGGATATTGACGGGTTCAGAGTTTCGGTTTCAAGGTTCTGGGTTCAAGGTTTAGGGAAAAAGCCAACCGCAGAACCGCAGAATTTTGAATATCGAATTTCGAAGGGTGGAATCGCTTCGCTCTTTCTATTAACACTATTAGAATCGATAGAATTCCTTCCTTCGACATTCTACATTCAATATTCGATATTCTACGGTTCGCTGTTTCATTAACCCTGAAACTATGAACCTCAAAAAACCGCCTTGCCTTCAAGATTTTTATATTTTATACATAGCGCTTACGGATTCACTTTGGCAATGATTTTTCGAAACGGATTTTATTATGGCGACTAAACCAGATATGAAGATGAACATGGGTGGGATCCAGCTGCAAAACCCGGTATTGACGGCTTCCGGCACCTTTGGCTACGCCCGGGAATTTGACCATCTGATCGATTTAAACCGGCTTGGGGGCATTGTCGTTAAGGGATTATCCCTCAAGCCGACCAAGGGCAATCCACCCCCTCGCATTGTGGAGACCGCCTGCGGCATGATCAATGCGATCGGCCTTGAGAATGTCGGTATTGAAGGATTTATAACAGAAAAATTGCCCTTTTTACAGGATCTGTTTCCGCCCGTAATTGTCAATATCTACGGTCAGCTCGAAGAGGATTACCGGCAGCTGGCAGCCCGCATTAATGAGGTGGCGGCCATTGATGGCATTGAGGTCAATATTTCCTGCCCCAATGTAAAAGCCGGTGGAATGGCATTTGGCGTCGATCCCCAGGCTGCCTTCAGTGTTATCCGGGCTGTCCGCGATCAGACTTCAAAACCGGTGATTGTCAAGCTGTCCCCGAATGTCACGGATATTACTGAGATCGCCACGGCCGTTGAGGAGGCCGGTGCAGACTGCATCTCGCTGATCAACACGATTTCGGCCATGGCCGTTGATGTAGACACCCGCCGTCCCAAAATTGCGAACATTATCGGCGGATTATCAGGCCCTGCGATAAAACCCGTGGCACTGCGCATGGTCTGGCAGGTGGCCCAGAAGTCCAAAATACCCATCATCGGCATTGGCGGGATCATGACCGCTGAAGATGCCCTGGAATTTTTGATTGCCGGTGCAACCGCTATTCAGGTAGGAACAGCCAACTTTGTCAATCCCCGCACCACCATTGAAATCATCGATGGCATCGAGGCGTTTCTGGCTGAGAGAGATATTCCCAGCGTAAGGGATATCGTTGGGACGCTGGAAACCTAAATAAGGTGTTGCGGGTTGCGAGTTACGCGTTGCGGGTCGAAGGGTCGGAGAAATCCGCACTCCGTATCGTGCACCCCGTATCGCGCAACACGTAACCCGCAACACGCACCCCGCAACCCGCAACACTTTTTACAGTCCTGCTGCTTCCTTGACCGGATGGGATTTCAGATATTCCAGGCGGTTCAATCCATTGACATAGGCCCTGGCGCTGGCCGTGATAATGTCGGGATCTGCGCCCTTGCCCAGCGCGGTCAGGCCGTTTTCACGCAAGCGCACGGTGACCTCACCCTGGGCATCGGTACCCCCGGTCAGAGCGCTGACGGAAAAACGCAGCAATTCCGATTCGGTGCCGGTTAGATTGGCAATGGTGTTAAAAGCGGCGTCAATGGGACCGTTACCGTAACCGGCACTTTGAACGGATCTGTCCTGGATCTTGAGTTTGACGCTGGCCATCGGCAGCACGGTGGTTCCGGCGATCACATGCAGGTATTCAAGCTTGAAAATATCGGAGGTGCGCAGGATGCCTTCGGTCACAATTACTTCAAGATCTTCGTCTACAATATGTTTTTTCTTGTCGGCCAGTTCCTTGAATTTTTCGAAAACAAGATTGAGTTCTTCAGCCGATAGATCATAGCCGATGTCCTTCAAATGCTCGCGCAGGGCGTGGCGGCCGGAATGCTTGCCGAGGACGAGTTTATTGGTGCTCAGGCCGATGGTCTCCGGTTTCATGATTTCATAGGTCATGCGATTTTTTAACACGCCGTCCTGATGAATGCCCGCTTCATGGGCAAATGCGTTGGCTCCCACGATGGCTTTATTGGGCTGCACCATGATGCCGGTAATCATGCTGACGAGGCGACTGGTCGGATAGATAAACTCGGTGTTAATGTTTGTCGTGGCAGGCAGAATATTCTGGCGGGTGTGCAGGGCCATGACAATTTCTTCCAGGGAGGTGTTCCCGGCTCTCTCGCCGATACCGTTGATGGTCACTTCCGCCTGACGGGCCCCGGCCTTGATGGCCGCAATGGTATTGGCGGTGGCCAGTCCCAGATCATTGTGACAATGGACACTGAATACGGCTTTATGAATGTTGGGCGTATGGCCGATGACGTAGCTGACCAGATCAGCAAATTCTTCCGGCACGGCATAGCCGACGGTGTCCGGCAGATTAATGGTAGTGGCGCCGGCATCGATGGCGGCCTCGAACACCCGGCAGAGGAAATCGCGGTCACTACGCGATCCGTCCTCGGAGGAAAACTCAATATTGTCGGTCAGGGTTTTGGCATATTTAACGGCTTCCACAGCGGCTTTCACGACGTCATCCCGGGACATTTTCAGCTTGTATTCCAGATGGATGTCGGAGGTGGCGATAAAGGTATGGATTCTTGGTTTGGCAGCATGGCTGATGGCCTTCCAGGCCCGGTCGATATCATCTTTGGCCGTACGGGCCAGAGCGGCGACTTCGGTACGTTTGAGTTTGCCGGCAATCTGGGAAACCGCTTCCAGATCACCTTCGGAGGCCGCCGGAAAACCCGCCTCGAGTACATCGACACCCAGTTTTTCAAGCTGGGTGGCCAGACGCAATTTTTCAGCGGTATTCATGCTGGCGCCCGGAGACTGCTCACCGTCTCTTAAGGTTGTATCGAATATGATTACACGGTCGGTCATTTTTTTCTCCTCTGTGTTTAGTTAAATAGTTGAATAGTTGAATAGTTGATTAGTTAAATAGTAAAGAAAAAAAACTTAGCTCTATTTAACTGAAGGGTCGGTGAGTGTCTTTATTTCACCCTTGTCATTCCCGCGAAGGCGGGAATCCAGAAATTTTTTGTTGGCCCAACTGGATGCCCGCCTACGCGGGCATGACAGGAAAAACTCCCCGGCTGCTCCTTTAACTATTTGACTAATTCACCGAGCATAGGCCGCAGGAAACATTCAATTTTGGTTCCTGCGGCGATTTTCCCTTTTTGCTTAATCAATGGTTTGCTCCATGTCCTCTAATTTTATTTGTTTGCTGATTGGCTTCATTAATTTCAAATTTCACTGTCATGCTACACACTACCCGGTGTATTGGAGTAGTGGAGTAAAGGAGTATTGGAAAAGAAGCAGAGCAGCTAATCGTTTTCCATTACTCCAACACTCCAGTACTCCATTGCTCCAGAATTCAACAAATTAAGGCAACACGCACACCGTTTGCAGAAAACTAGGTATTAAACCAGCGCGGCGTTACTTCCCGAATATCGGCAGCTCTTCCTGGGCCGGGACTTTGCCGCTGCGAAGTTGACGCTCACTTGCCAGTTTGAATTGAAAGCTGTCTGCCAGTGCATGCCAGCTGGCTTCGATGATGTCTTCCGATACCCCGATGGTACTCCAGATCTTATCCTGATCCCGGGACTCGATAAATACGCGGACCTTGGCCGCGGTGGCACGGTTGCCGTCGATGACCCGCACCTTGAAGTCCACCAGGCGCATGGTGTCCAGATCCGGAAAGAATCGATCCAGGGCTTTTCGCAAGGCATTGTCCAGCGCGCTGACGGGACCGTACCCTTCGGCGGCGGTGATCTCCTCTTTACCGTTGACTGAAATTTTCATGGTGGCTTGAGCACTACAGGGTCGGTCTTTGTCTTTTTCAATGGTCACCCGGAATGATTCCAGCGTAAACAGCGGCTCGAATTGATCGGTAAATTTTTCCATCAATATCTTAAACGAACCGTCAGCGACATCGAACTGGTATCCCTGCTGCTCGAGCTGTTTGATTTCAGATACGATTTTATTGCTGTCATAGCCATTGGTGTCCAGCTCGATACCGAGTTCGCGCGCCTTGTAGACGACATTGCTTTTACCGGACATGTCCGATATCAGAACCCGTCTTTGGTTGCCGACCAAAGTCGGGTCCATGTGTTCGTAGGCCTTGGGGGCTTTCATAATGGCGCTGACATGGATGCCGCCTTTGTGAGCAAATGCACTTTTACCCACAAAGGGCCGATTGTTCATCGGAACCTGATTGGCTGTCTCACTGATATAGCGGGAGAGGGATTTAAGCTTTTTAAGATTTTCACCGGATATACAGGGCTTGTGCATTTTCAGATCCAGGACCGGTATAACCGAAGTCAAATCCGCATTGCCGCATCTCTCTCCATAGCCGTTGATCGTGCCCTGAACCATGACGGCACCCGCATGCACCGCAGTTATGGTGTTGGCCACTGCCAGGCCGCAGTCGTTGTGGGTGTGAATCCCCAGCTTGACGGTGGCGCCGTTTGAGCCGGCATCCCCTCTGTCTACCAGCAATTGCTGAACTTCCTTGAAGATTGAATCAATTTCAAAGGGCAGGGTGCCCCCGTTGGTATCGCACAGTACGATGAAATCAGCCCCGCCATCCAGAGCGGCAAACAGGGTTTTTACGGCATAGTCAGGATTATTTTTATAGCCGTCGAAGAAATGCTCGGCGTCATAGATGGTTTCGCGGCCGTCGTTCTTTAAATATCTGACGCTGTCGGTGATCATGGCCAGATTTTCCTCCAGGCTGTTTGCCATGATTTCTTCGACGTGCATGTCCCAGCTTTTGCCGAAGATCGTAACCGTTGGCGTCCCGCTTGCCAGAAGGGCTTGCAGGTTGGGATCCTGTTCCGGTGTGGTTCCGGGTTTGCGGGTGGAACCAAACGCGACCAGTCGGGCATTTTTAAATGATACCCGTTTGGCCAGGTCGAAAAATTGCATATCTTTGGGGTTCGAGCCGGGCCAGCCACCTTCGATGTAATGAATCCCGATATCATCCAGCCGAAGGGCGATCTTGACTTTTTCATCGGCGGAGAATGTGATGTTTTCTCCCTGGGTTCCATCTCTCAAAGTGGTGTCATATAGGTAGATCGGTTCCATGTGTTTCTCCAGGCTTGCGTGCGGCAATAATGCTATGCTTTTTTTCTGTTTTCCGGCCGCAGCGACCGGACAGTGGCACCGGTTTGCCACATTTCTGATTTATTAAGGACATTCAGTTCTTTGTCCAGTTTTTCCCGGTAATCCGGTGCGCTGTTGGCTTCCAGCACCCTTTGGGTTTCTGCACCGGAGGTTACCTTCTGGTAAAGGTCGTCAAATACTGGGGCGACCGCATCCCGGAATTTGGGGCTCCAATCCAGGGCGCCTCTCTGGGCCGTGGTCGAGCAATTGGAAAACATCCAATCCATGCCGTTTTCGGCGACCAGTCGGATCAGGCTCTGGGTTAGCTCTTCGACGGTTTCGTTAAAGGCTTCGCTGGGGCTGTGGCCGTGTTTGCGAAGAAGATTATATTGGGCCTCCATAACCCCTGCCAGGCATCCCATCAACACACCGCGTTCACCGGTAAGGTCACTGTGGACTTCTTTTTCAAAGGTTGTGGGAAACAGGTAGCCGGATCCGACGGCAATGCCCAGGGCCAGGGTTCTTTGCCGGGCCTTGCCGGTAAAATCCTGAAATACGGCATAACTGGAATTAATGCCGCTGCCGTCCAGAAAGTTATTGCGTACATTGCGACCGGACCCCTTGGGCGCGACCATAATCACATCCACATTATCGGGCGGGATAATTTTGGTTTGATCTTTAAAGACAATGCCAAAGCCGTGGGAGAAATAAAGCGCATCGCCGGAATTCAAGCAGGCTTTAATTCGGGGCCAGGTGGCCACCTGGCCGGCATCGGAGAGTAAATTCTGAAGGATGGTCGCTTTGCTGGCGGCTTCTTCCAAGGGGAATAGGGTTTCCCCCGGCACGAAACCGTCGGACACCGCACGCTCCCAGGTTTTTCCGCCTTCACGCTGTCCCACAATTATGCGAATACCGTTATCGCGCAGATTCAAAGCCTGACCGGGTCCCTGAACTCCATAACCTAAAACGGCGATGGTTTCATTCTCCAGGATTTCCCGCGCTTTTTGTAATGAAAATTCATCGGATGTAATCACATCCTCAACCGTACCACCAAAATTAAATTCTGCCATGTTGCCTCGCTTTTTTTGTCTAATCGTTTGAATGAAAGTAAATAAAAAGAAAGTGTTTTAGAGTCAAATAATGAGCACTTTTTGAGCAAGATCAAGGAAAGCAGAGTATTTTGCGCAGGCGCACGATCTTACCGTCATCACAAAACATTCTGCCGATTGACGCCGGGCTTGCTCAAAAAGGGCCATTGGCGGCCGGAACCTATTTAGGCTCGCGGTACAGTGCCAGGCTCCCGCTGCGGGCGATTTTTTCGATGCCCATGGGGCTTAGCAGGTTGATCAGGGCCTTCAATTTGCCCTCATCGCCGGTGACCTCAAGAATGTAATGCTCCGTGCCGACATCCACCACTTTACACCTGAAAATATCGACGATTCGCAAAATTTCGGCCCGGTACTCCTGTTTGGCTCTGACGCAAATAAGCACCATTTCTCGTTTTACGGCTCTGGGCCCGGTCATATCGCGCAACTTAATGACGTTGATCAATTTTCTCAGCTGCTTTTCGATTTGCTCAATTATCGGCGGGTTTGCCATTGTAACAATGGTAATCCTTGACACCTGAGAATCCATGGTGGGTGCGACGCACAGGCTTTCAATATTAAAGCCTTTGCCGCTAAACAGCCCGACCACCCTGGAAAGCACCCCCGGTTGGTTGTCAACCAGCATCGTCATAATGTGTTTTTGTTCTTTCATTCAGTTCTCCTCGTTGCGCGTTCCGTGTTGCGCGTTCCGAGTTGCGTGTTGCGAGTTGCGTGTTTCGCGTTACGAGGCACGCGTTGCGGGTTACGAGATACGGGTTGCATGTTTCGCGTTAAGATTTTCGTGTTTCGGGATACTTGATTCACGTTCCGTTTAACATCATTCAAGCTCTATTTAATCAGCGGAGCAGATCGTGCTGCCTAAATGGTTCGCCTTGGCGTATCGGCCGAAATTTTGGCTGTTCGACCGGTAACCCGCACCGTGCAATTGTACTTCGTAACCCGACAGACCCGCGACCGAACCCGCAACCCGTAACCGCTTAAACTAGCAGCATATCAGTTATAGCGGCACCGGCCGGCACCATGGGGTATACCCCTTCTTCCTTTTCAACAACAAAATCCATGATGACCGGTTGCGGAATTTTAAGACCTTCGGCCAATACCGACTCAACCTCCTCGGGCTTTGTGGCCCTTAAGACCGACCGCACCGTAGGCTTCGGCCAGCTTTACAAAATCGGGGGCACAATCCATGCAGGTGGAAACGTAGCGTTTCCCATAAAATAATTCCTGCCATTGTCTGACCATTCCCATATAGCCGTTGTTAAGAATCACAATCTTAACCGGCAGGCCGCTTTGCACTGCTGTGGCCATTTCCTGGATATTCATCTGGATGCTGGAGTCTCCGGCGATATCCACCACGATTGCATCCGGATAGGCGACCTGGGCGCCGATGGCGGCCGGTAGTCCGAAGCCCATGGCCCCCAGGCCCCCTGAAGTTATAAAATGATTGGGCCGATCAAATTGATAATACTGGGCCGCCCACATTTGGTTCTGGCCCACTTCGGTGGTGATAATGGCCTGTCCCTTGGTCAGTTCGTAAAGTTTTTCGACCACAAATTGCGGTTTGATCGCTTCTTTTTGTTCATAGGCCAGTGAGTTGGTGTTTTTCCATTCTTCGATCTGATCAAACCATGGCTTTCTTTTTTCGTCCAGGTTGCCAAGGTCAACCTGATCGACCAGCTGGTTCAAATGCTCCAGGCTGATTTTGCAATCTCCAACCACCGGGATGGTGACCGGAATGTTTTTGCGTATGGAGGTGGGATCGATATCAATATGTACGATCTGAGCCTGGGAGCAAAAAGCGTCTGTCTTGCCGGTGACGCGGTCATCAAACCGAACCCCAACGGATATCAACAGGTCGCAGGCCGACGTGCCCATATTAGCCCTGTAAGTGCCGTGCATGCCGATCATCCCCAGGGACAGGGGGTCTGTTTCCGGAAAGGCACCCAGACCCATCAGGGATGTGGTAACCGGTATCCGGGTTTTGCGCGCCAATTCGGTGAGCGCCTGCGACCCTTTGGAAAGGATAACCCCGCCGCCGGCAAAAATCATCGGTCGCTCGGTGTTTTCGATGAGGGGCACGATCTTCTTCAACTGCTTCATATTCGGGTTGTAGGTCGGGTTATAGGATTTCAGTTTGACAGCTTTGCCGGGAGAATATTCAGCCGTTTCTTTGGTGATGTCTTTGGGAATATCCACCAGAATGGGGCCCGGTCGGCCGGAGCGCGCCAGATGAAAAGCTTCTTTAACCGTTGATGCCAGTTCGTCAATCGACATCACCAGATAATTGTGCTTGGTGCAGGGGCGGGTAATGCCGACAATATCGACTTCCTGAAAGGCATCATTGCCAATGAGGGCTTTGGGCACCTGCCCGCTGAGGACAACGATGGGAACAGAATCCATATAGGCTGATGCAATACCCGTCACGGTGTTGGTCACCCCGGGTCCCGATGTCACCAGACAGACACCCACCTGGCCGCTGGCCCTGGCATACCCGTCGGCCGCATGCACTGCGGCCTGTTCATGTCGGACGAGTACGTGGTCGATATCGGTTTTGGCCAGTTCATCGTAGATATCGATGATGGCTCCGCCGGGATAGCCGAACATGCTTTCAACCCCTTCTTCTTTCAGTACTTCCATTAAAATTTGTGCGCCGGTGAGATTCATGGTTCCGTTCCTTTCAAAAAAAAATCCGTTACCAGTTTGGGGCTGATAACGGATTTTGTTTTTGGTATGTTGGGTAAAATCAGGCCATTATCAACCCCTGGTGCTCGCCGCAGATAATAATGACTCCGGCGAGGACGAGAATAAGAATGACTAGGTTGCTAATGGTGATCATTTTTGGCATGGTTCCAACACGGGTAAAGTTATTTTCCATAAGGATTAACAACGAACTAGATTGATTGTCAAGCATTTTCTTTGAATCCACAGTCTTCCGCCAGGCAGGACACCACGGTTCCCTGCTTTTTAGTTGTTTTTTCAACCAAAAATTTGGCACCGCACAGCGGGCATTCACGATCGATGGGTTTATCCCAGGTGGCGAAGGTGCAATCAGGGAAGCGATTGCAGCCATAAAAAATTTTGCCCCGCTTGGAGGTGCGTTCGACAATCTCTCCGCTACAGCCTTTTTCGGGGCAGGCCAGCCCGATCTTTTTGCCGTTGCCGTTTGAATTTAACGACTGTGTGCTTTTGCATTCCGGATAACCGCTGCAGGCCAGAAAGCCGCCATAGCGTCCTCTTTTTACAACCATGGGTTTGCCGCATTTATTGCAGACTTTATCCGTGGCCTCTTCCTCAGATATTTCTACCGGTTGAATATTGCCCTTTTCATCACGCTCGTAATCATTGGAATAGGTGCAATCCGGATAACCGCTGCAGGCGATAAAATGTCCGTTCTTGCCGACCTTGATGCGCAGCGGTTTGCTGCATTCGGGGCATTTCAAATCGGTCGGCAACCCCACGCCTTTAACGCTCAGCATTCCTTCGGAGGCCGTATCCAGATCTTTGCTAAACGGCTTGTAGAACCGATCGAGCACCTGCAGGGCCTTGATTTGATCCGACTCGATCCGGTCCAGGTCTTCTTCCATTTTGGCGGTAAATTCGACGTCAAATATATCCGGAAAATTTTGAACCAACAGATCATTGACGATGAACCCAAGTTCGTTCGGTCTGAAGTAACTGCTGACAAGGTCCACGTAACCCTTGCCCCGGATGGTCGATAAAATGGAAGCATAGGTACTGGGACGGCCGATGCCGTTTTCTTCGAGTTCTTTGACGAGGGAGGCCTCGGAAAACCGCGGCGGCGGTATGGTGAAATGCTGTTTGGGTTCCAGCTTGTCGAGTTTTAGAATCATGCCCTGGGTAAGTTCGGGCAGTTTGGGCTTTTTCTGCTCGAACTCGCTGGCGATTTCCTCATCCACAGACATGTACAACGCCATAAAACCGGGAAATTTGACCGAAGATCCGCTGGCGGTAAACAGGTATTCACCGGCTTTAATGGAAACTGAAATTTGATCAATAAGGGCCTGGGTCATCTGAGAAGAGACAAAGCGCTGCCAGATGAGCCGGTACAGTTTCAGTTGGTCCGGTGAAAGATGGGCTTTTACCTGATCCGGCGTATTAAACACCGATGTGGGCCTGATGGCCTCATGGGCATCCTGGACTTTTCTCTTATTCTTAAAAAATCGCGGTTTATCCAGGGCATATTCTTTGCCGAAGCGATCCAGGATGAGTTGTTGGGCTTCTGTGGCTGCCCCAGCTGCAATTCGGGTCGAATCCGTACGCATATAGGTGATGAGGCCGACCGGTTCACCGGGGCCCAGATCAATGCCCTCATAGAGCTGCTGTGCAACCATCATGGTTTTTCGGGCGGTGAACCGGAGTTTGCGAATGGCTTCCTGTTGTAGTTTGCTGGTGGTAAAGGGTGGGAGCGGATTTTTTTTGGTGGTCTTTTTCTGAACTTTGTCGACAACCAATTTTTCGCCGTCCAGGTCTTCCAGTATTTGATTGACTTCGCTTTCATTGGCGATTTCAATTTTTTTCTGGTTTTTTTTCACCAGCTTGGCTGCAAATGGCGGCGGCGCCTCAGCCTCCAGATGGGCGGTTAGCGACCAATACTCCCGGGGGACAAAGGCTTGAATCGCTCGCTCTCTTTCACAGATGATTCTAACCGCCACCGACTGAACCCTGCCGGCACTCAGGCCGCCTTTAACTTTGCGCCATAAAAGCGGTGACACCTGGTAACCGACCAGCCGATCGAGAATTCTGCGGGTCTGCTGGGCTTCATATTTGCTGAGGTCAAGTGCTTCGGGTGCTGCCATGGCTTTGCGGATGGCATCTTTGGTCAATTCATGAAAGAGTACCCGGTGAAAATTGCGCCCCTTTCTTTTCAACACTTCTGAGGTATGCCAGGCGATGGCCTCGCCTTCACGATCCGGGTCTGGTGCCAGAAAGACCTCGCCGGTATCTCCAGCGGCCTTTCTCAAGGTTGTGATGACCTTTTGTTTCCCGGGGATATTCTTATATTTGGGCTTGAATCCGTTTTCCACATCAATGCCCATTTCTTTGCCTGGTAGGTCCTTAATGTGACCGACGGTTGCCGCCACATTATAGTCTTTTCCGAGATATTTTTTTATGGTTCTAACTTTTGTCGGTGATTCTACGACGACTAGCGGTTTACTGACTGCCATTGCTAACACCATCTCCGTTTTGATTTAATCGCTTCTGCGTCGATTAATGTAAGAATTAAATTATAAATATCAACTATCCGATACGAAGGTTTTATCGGAGAGAAAAATGATTGTTCTATTGACTATTGGCAATGGATTAACCGGAAATAGAAAAAAGCTTTCCCGGCGATTGCTGAGCCAGGCCCTTTAGTTCCAGTTTTAGCAGCATACTTAAGAGTTTGCCAGGTTCCATCGATATTTTTCTGGCCAGATCGTCGACGTGCACCGGGTAGGGGTCAAGGGCCTGGTACACCCGGACTTCATCATCGGAAAGGGCGGCCATTTTTTTCTTGGCAAGATCCGCTGAACTATTTCCAAGGTGTGGATTGACCGGCACGAGGGGCACCAGTTCTTCAATAATATCTTGGGCATGTTCCACGAGTTTGGCACCCTGCTTTATAAGCGTATGTGAGCCGGCGCTTTTGAAAGACTGGATACTGCCCGGTACTGCAAATACTTCACGGTTTTGCTCCGCGGCCAGGCGTGCTGTTATCAGCGACCCGCTTTTTCGGGTTGCCTCAACAACAACAGTCCCCAAGGACATCCCGCTGATAATGCGATTGCGAATGGGGAAATGATGTGCTTCGGGTCCCGCCCTTAATGGAAATTCCGACACCACTGCACCATTTTCAGCAATTCGGTGAAAAAGTTTTCGGTTATCTGCCGGATAAATCCTCTCCAGTCCGCTGCCCAGCACCGCGATGGTTTTGCCCCCTGCTGCCAGGGCGCCTTCGTGGGCTGCGGTATCGATGCCGCGGGCCATACCACTGACAATGGTCAGGTTGTGAGAGGTCAAACTTCTGCACAAATCTCTGGTTGCACTTAAACCATAAGCGGTGGCATTGCGTGAGCCGACAACCGCCAGGTTCGCTGAATACCCCTCCAGTTGACCGTGCACATACAAAAAAGGAGGTGGGTCCGGAATCTCGCGCAGCAGCCTGGGGTAATTCGAATCCGTCAATGTCACAAATCGGAAATTTTTTTTTGCAGCCAATGCCAGTTCAGCCTCGACACCTTCCAGCTTGTGGCTTTTAATTGCGGTCACATGGCGTTGGGTCAACCCGTTTACCTGCAGGAGGTCTTGATCGGAGGCCTGGAAGACGTTTTCCGGGGCTTTAAACCGGTCTATCAGGCGTTTGCAAAGAAGATTGCCGACACCCGGGACACTTTTTAGATAAAACCATGGTCGAATGCTGTCCATAAACAAAGAGAAAAATGGAATATTGGAAAAATGGAATACTGGAATGATGGGCCATGCGATTCCGGATTAGTCAAAAAATAAACTCCGAAAGTGATGTTTATTCACAAATAGTTTGCGAGGCATACCGGAAGCCGACTGCTTTGAAACCCAATATTCCATTCTTCCATCATTCCGCTATTCCATTAACCAAGGAAAAACATCAGTTTGAATAGGCCTTACACATTATTCGATATTTTTTGCTACTTTTACTTCTTGCGTTGCTTTGCCTGCCAGGCCAAAAGGATTGGACTTGCAACAAAAACAGACGAATAGGTTCCAACAGCAACCCCGATGATTAAGGCAAATGCGAAGTCATGGATAATACCGCCACCGAGGACAAAAAGAGTGACGACCACAAAAAGGGTGGTCAGTGATGTCAATATGGTGCGGCTGAGGGTTTCATTGATGCTTCGGTTTAAGATAACTTCCAGCGGTTTTTTATGGTATTTTCTCAAATTTTCACGAATGCGATCAAAGACGATAATGGTATCGTTTAATGAGTAACCGATGATGGTCAGCAAAGCGGCAATAATGGCCAGGGTAAACTCCTTGTCGAATATGGAAAAAAGCCCGACGGTTATGGTTACATCATGTACCAGCGCAACAATGGCTCCCATGGCGTATTTGAGCTCGAGAAACCAGAATAAAACCAGGGTAACGATTAAGGCCCCGACAATCAGCCAGGGGATGCTGACATTTAACAGGGTGAAAATATAGACTGCTCCGATCAAGGCGGCTGCCATAATGCCGCTTATCATCCATTTTAGTTCGAAACGGCCCGAGATATAAATGGTGATAAATAACAGCGCATAAAACATGGCAAACAGGGCCTTTTCTCTCAAATCCTGACCCACCTGGGGACCAACCATTTCCACCCGCCGCATTTCCACTTCGCTGCCGGTTGCAGAAGCCAGGGCTTTTTGCACGTCGGTGGTGAACCCTTCTGACGTCATGACGGAACTGTCAGTGCGGATTAAATATTCATTGGTTTCCAACTCGCCGAACTCTTGAACCGATGATTTGCCGAGATTAATCTCCTGCAGACCGGTTTTTATGGCATCGATATCAACCGGAGCGAGAAATTTCACCTGGATCAGGGTGCCGCCCTGGAAATCAATGCCCAGCCGGGGACCGCCATTGAGGATCAGGGACCCAATACTGATAATGATCATCACAGCCGACACAATGAAGGCGATTTTTCTTTTACCGATGAAGTTTACGTTAACATCAGGCTTTACAAATTGCATATGGTTTCCTTCTGAACCCGTTTACGTTTGGGTAGGTTAGGCCCTTAGGGCATTTTTTATGACAATATGTTGTCAAAAGCCGAAGGTTTCAGATGGCGGGTGTCAGGGGGTAGAAATGCTGAACACTGAAACCTGAAACCAAATAATTGCACTGTTAAGTTATTAGCCCAGTTACCGCCCCCAGGGGTGATTTTTTACAGGCAGTATGGGAAAAGTTTAGATACTGAGCGTTTTAACTTTCCGATTCATTAAAATATAGTCAAAGATCATCCGCGACAGGATCAGGGCGGTAAACATACTGGCGATGACACCGAGGCTCAAGGTGACGGCAAACCCTTTCACCGGTCCGGTACCGAACTGGAATAGGACAACGGCTGCAATCAACGTCGTCACGTTGGCGTCCAGAATGGTGAGGGTGGCCCGGTCAAAGCCGGCGTCAATGGACGCCCGGGGTGTTCGGCCGATGGCCATTTCTTCTCTGATGCGTTCAAAGATAATCACATTGGCGTCTACAGCCATTCCGATGGTCAGAATGATCCCGGCAATACCTGGCAGGGTAAGGGTCGCCTGGAAAGCGGCCAGCCCGGCACCGATCAGCAGAATGTTAAGAAGTAAAGCCAAATCTGCAATCAGACCGGCGGTTTTATAGTAAATGACCATAAATATGATCACCAGCAGTCCGCCGATGCACATGGAAAGCAGGCCCTTGCGAATCGAATCGGCTCCCAGGGAAGGGCCGACGGTTCGTTCTTCTAGAATGTTGACCGGTGCCGGAAGGGCGCCGGCCCGCAGGACAATGGCCAGATCGCGAGCTTCATCTGTAGTGAACCGCCCGGTAATTTGGGCCCGGCCGCCGGCGATTTTATCCTGAATGACCGGAGCAGAGTAAACAGTGTTGTCCAGTACGATGGCCAGTTGTTTTTTGACATTCTCACCTGTGATTCTTTCAAAAATACGGGCACCTTTTTTGTTAAAAGTAATCGAAACATAGGGCTCATTAAACTGGTTGCCTATCTCCACCCTTGCTTCGGTCAGGTAGGAACCATCCAACATGGTCCGTTTTTTAAGAAGAAAAGGAATCTTAGTGGTGCGCTGGGTTTCCGGGTCTACATCGATTCTGTAAAGGATTTCCCTGCCCGGGGGTAGGCTGCCCTTCAGGGCACTGTCAATCGATTGGGTGGCATCCACCAGTTTGAATTCCAGCAGTGCTGTTTTGCCGATCAGGTCTTTAGCGCGCTGGGTATCCTTGATACCGGGGAGTTGAATCAGTATGCGGTTTAGTCCCTGGCGACGAATATCCGGCTCGGACACACCGAATTGATCAATCCGGTTGCGGATTGTTTCAAGAGCCTGGTCAACCGCCAGTTTTTCTATCTGTTCGCGATCGGCATCGGGAATATCCATCAAGATGGTTTGGACACCGTTGACCGTTCGATTGGAAAGCTCCCGCAAATCTCTGAATTCATTGTCAAGAAGGGCCTTGAATTTATCGATACTTTCTTCTTTTTTGACCTGAACAGACAATTTGATGCCTTCAACGCGATCAATGGCAACATCGCGGATGCGTTCTTTCTTGAGCTGTTCCCTTATTTCCTGGGAAATGCGCTCAACAGTGCTTTCCAGGGCTTTTTCCGTATCTACCTCCAGAACCAGATGCATGCCGCCCTGAAGGTCAAGCCCTAAATTGATCTGCTTGTGTGGCCAGAGGGCCGGCTTCAGACTCGGAAGGACATAGATAATCGCCGCCACGAGGACGACAAAAACCAGAACCAGTTTCCAGGAAAAATTCTTCAATGATATGGTTTCCTTTTTTCGGTTGATTTTTCAAACCCGTCAAGGGTGTATTTATTACACGAAAGCCCCAGGGGATTTGTTAAATAGTCAATGGCGAATTGGCTGCGGGGCATGGCGAAAGTCCCACACCCTCTATCTGCAACTCATCCTGTCGACCACTTAGCCAAATTTCATGGGGCCAAGGGCTCACTCAATTGATCAAATCAATGCATCAGAACTCTAGTGGCGAACCATTCTTGATCGGGTGTTATTTTTTTTTGTCCGGCTGGATCTGGGCAGCCGGCTGAGAAAGGCCCGTTACATTGCCGCGGGCAACTTTTACACGAACTTTGTCGGCTATTTCCACCGTTAAGGTTGTCTCATCCATGCCTGTAATTCGACCGTGGAGACCACCACTGGTGATAATCTTATCGCCTTTTTTCAGATTGGCGACCATTGCTCGATGTTCTTTGGTCCTTTTTTGCTGGGGTCGGATCAGCAAAAAATAAAAAATGACGAACATCAAAATTAACGGAATAAACCCCGCAAAACCACCGGCACCTTCTCCTCCGGCCCCTCCTTGACCCATTGCATATGCGATATCAAACAAGATGAATCCTCCTTCCAGGCTACTGGGTAGAAGCTATCTCAAAAAACGCTCCTCAGATAAATAAGAATGAAATGGCTTCCGTTTAGTTTAGTCTATTTAACCTTGGTGACAAATTTTAAATTTGATTTCAATCAAAATGGCGCTGATATACTTGAAAAGATTGTTTTCGTCAAATCATTCTTGAAAAATTATTAACTTTGCACAAAAAAGCGTCTGTTCGGCAGACCGGATGAAAGTTTACTTTCAACCGCAAGCCTTAGCAGCAGGCCGATTACTCTCTCCAGATAATATCACTGTCTCCCGGCACCAATGAGCCATCGCCCTCGATTTCAACACTGAGGTCGCGCCTGACCTCCAGATCGACTATTTCGCGACGCTTTTTGTTTAACAGGTACTCAGCCACATCAACCGGCACAATGCCTTTGACTCGGTCGGATTTTTTCTTCAGCATCTCCAGGCTCAACTTACGTAAAAAGCCGATCCCCAGAGATTCGGCTGACGGTACCAGTCCTTTGCCCTGACAGTATTTGCACGGCAGGTGACTTCCGAATTCGATCGATGGGCGAATTCGCTGTCGCGACATCTCCAGCAAACCAAACCTGGAAATTTTGCCGACTTTCGTGCGCGCTTTATCTTCTTTTACATGTTGTTTCAGGGTACGTTCGACTGCCGCCCTGTGCTTGGGATCGCGCATGTCAATAAAATCAATGACAATCAGCCCTCCCAGGTCTCGCAAGCGCAACTGCCGGGCGCTTTCTTCCGCTGCTTCGAGGTTGGTTTGATAGGCAGTCTGTTCAATGGATTTTTCTCCAGTGGATTTTCCCGAATTTACATCAATGGTAACCAGGGCTTCGGTCTGCTCTATGACCAGGGTGCCGCCTGATTTCAAGCCGACCCGGCTTTCAAATATGGATGCGATCTGATCTTCAAGCTGAAATTTTGAAAAAATGGGCTTGGCCCCCTTATAATGCGTGACAATCTTGTCATGCCGGCGTGAGAATAGCTTGATGAAATCACTGACTTCTTTGTAGACCGTCGCATCGTCGATGAGAATTTCGGTAACTTCGGGGGTAAAGGAATCCCTTATGGAGCGCAGCACCAGATGCCTTTCCTTGTATAGCAGGGCAGGGGCCTTTTTTTTCATCACACTGCCCTTAATTTTTTTCCACAGTCGAAACAGGTAGTTTAAATCCTTGGAAAGGACGGTTTTGCTGGAATCTGCCGCGGATGTACGGACAATAATTCCGAAATCTTCAGGAATTTTTAGATTGCTCACAATGTCTTTCAGACGTTGGCGCTCCTCATCATTTTCAATTTTACGGGAAACCCCGGTATGGTCGCTTCCGGGCCTCAGGACCATATATCCTCCCGGCAAAGAAATATAGGTGGTCAGCATGGCGCCTTTCTTCATGAAAGGGTCCTTGGTAACCTGAACCATTAATTCCTGACCGCGTTTGACAAGCTTGTCAAGAGGATGGTTTTCTTCAGCGCTGTCTTGGAAATAATCGGGATGAATTTCATATCTTTGCAAAAAACCATGTCTTTCGGCGCCGTAGTCGACAAATATCGCCTGCAGACTGGGTTCAATGCGGGCAATAATTCCTTTGTAAATATTGCCGTGGGTGATTTCCCTCGAACTGCTTTCGATATGGAAATCTTCCAGTTTGTTTTGTTTGACTTTGGCAACCCTGCATTCTTCAGGGTCGACCGCATTAATCAAGATTTTAACACTCATAAATTCGTTCCTGTGGCTGCATCCAATTGATTTCATATGGCAGCATTAATAAGTTATCGACCGATGATCGCGTCGCTATAAAGAACAATCCACCGGGAGGCTTTTATTTCTAACTGATTTCAAAGCCCCTATGCGGTGGACAACCCTTAAAAATATCCACTATTTCCAATTGGTCAATCCATTGCCGGCTAATTGGTGAAAAAAAGCCTTGCATATATTTGCTTGAATATTAAATTGTTAGATACAAGTCAAACGAATTCTGGTTGGATGATAGCGGTCTTCTGATTCAAAATAGCCGGCCTTCTCAGAAATATGGCTGCAGGGTCAGGTCGGAGATGATTGGTTTTGCCTGATGATGAGTTGACGTTATGACCGGTTGTTTGTATTATACTACGACATTGCAATCTTAGCTTTGCAACCACAATATCAGAGGAAATGACATTAATGGAAGAGAAATACGATCCCAGGGCAATTGAATCTAAATGGCAAAAAAAATGGGAGGAGTGGGATTTATTCAAAGTAAAAGAGAACCCCGCCCAGCCGAAATATTATCTGCTTGAAATGTTTCCCTATCCTTCCGGAAATATTCATATGGGTCACGTCCGCAATTATACCATCGGTGATGTGGTGGCCCGGTATAAACGGATGCGCGGATTCAACGTTCTGCATCCCATGGGATGGGATGCTTTCGGCATGCCGGCCGAAAATGCCGCGATTGCCAATAAGACCCATCCGGCCAAATGGACCTATGCCAATATCGATGCCATGCGAGCCCAGCTCAAGCGCATGGGGTTCAGCTACGATTGGGACCGGGAACTTGCGACCTGCCGACCGGAGTATTATCGCTGGGAGCAATGGCTGTTCTTAAAAATGTATGAAAAAGGTCTGGCCTACCGCAAAGAGTCGTTTGTTAACTGGTGCGAAGACTGCCAGACCGTGCTGGCCAATGAACAGGTTGAAGCCGGTTTGTGCTGGCGCTGCGGCCAGCAGGTGCGTCAAAAGCAATTGTGGCAATGGTTTTTCAAAATTTCCGACTCTGCCCAGGATCTTCTGCAGTACTGTGACAAATTACCGGGATGGCCCGAAAAAGTGACCACCATGCAGAAAAACTGGATCGGTAAAAGTGTCGGGGCCCAAATCAATTTTAGCGTTGAGGACAGCGAGGAGGTCATACCGGTTTTCACGACTCGACAGGACACCGTATTCGGCGCGACATTTATGTGCCTGGCCCCCGAACATCCGCTTGTGAGCAAGCTGTCAAAGGCGACTTCCCAGGAAGAAGAGGTAGCGCAATTTGTTGAACGCATTGCCTTGCAGGATCGATCGGTGCGCTCCATTGAGAATTATGAAAAAGAAGGAGTTTTTATCGGCACCTATTGCCTGAATCCTCTGAACGGCCGTCGGATACCTATTTATACAGCTAATTTCGCATTGATGGAATACGGCACCGGTGCGGTAATGTCCGTTCCGGCCCACGATCAACGTGATTTTGATTTTGCCCGCAAGTACGGCCTGGACATTGTTGTGGTTGTAAAGCCCGAGGATTCAGATCTGGACGGCGAGACCATGACCGAAGCCTACCCGGGTGAAGGCATTATGGTCAATTCCGGCCAGTTTGACGGCATGGACAATCGCCAGGCCCTTGAAGAAATTGCTTCCTATCTTGAAAAAAACGAGCGAGGAAAGCGGGCCGTCAGTTTCAGATTGCGAGACTGGGGGATATCACGGCAGCGCTACTGGGGTGCTCCCATCCCCATGATTCTTTGCCAAGACTGCGGTATTGTGCCGGTTCCGGAAGAAGATCTGCCGGTGGTTTTGCCGGAAGAGGTTGATATGCTCGAGGGAGGCAAAACCCCCTTACCCGAACTGGCCGATTTTGTAAAGGTTACCTGCCCCCGGTGTGGCCAAAAGGATGCCAGGCGGGAAACCGACACCATGGACACATTTGTTGAATCCTCCTGGTATTTCGAAAGATACTGCAGCCCGCACTGCAGCACCGGTATGTTTGACACGGATGCCGTTGATTACTGGATGCCGGTGGATCAATACATTGGAGGCGTCGAGCATGCCATTTTGCATTTGCTCTATTCCAGATTTTATACCCGCATACTGCATGACCAGGGGCTTGTTAAATTTAAAGAGCCGTTTACCAATTTATTGACCCAGGGCATGGTTTGCAAAGAGACGGTTGCGTGCCCGGACCATGGATACCTGTTGCCCCAGGAATTTGACAGCCAAAAGGGTAACCGCGTGTGCGGCTTGTGCGCCAAGCCGGTGACCGTGGGCCGAGTGGAAAAGATGTCCAAATCCAAAAAAAATGTGATTGATCCCAATATTCTGATCGATAGATACGGTGCCGACACGACCCGGTTCTTCTGTCTTTTTGCAGCGCCACCCGAGCGAGATCTTGAATGGAGCGAACAGGGCGTGGAAGGCGGCTATCGGTTTTTAAACCGGATCTGGCGGCTGGCTGCCGGTCTGATGAACAGGATGAGGGCTATGCCGTCTTTTGACGGAAATGCTGATGAGCTTGACAACACCATGCGGCCGCTTTATCAAAAAACCCATCAAACCATTCGCAAGGTAACCCGGGATATTGAAGACCGCTTTCATTTCAACACTGCTATCAGCGCTGTCATGGAGCTGTTTAATACCCTGAGCGGCATTGATGTCAAGCAAGTCAGCGACGACCAGTTGCCGGTCATGCGCCTGGCCATGGAATCTTTGACCCTTCTGATATCACCCATTGTGCCTCATTTTGCCGAAGAATTGTGGGCCCAGCTCGGTCATACGTCCAGTGTGCTCCTGTCGCCATGGCCGCAATTCCGTGAAGATGCCCTGGTTCAAAAAGAGCTGTTGGTTGTGGTCCAGGTCAACGGTAAGCTGCGCAGTCGTTTCCCGGTACCGACGGATACGGAAGAGGAAACGATCAAAGAGATGGCGCTGTCAGATGAAAGGATTGCAAAGTTCATTGACGGAAAGGGAGTAAAAAAAGTCATCGTGGTGAAGAAAAAGCTGGTCAATATTGTGGTATAAGGTCTCGGGTCACTGGTTGCTGGTCACTGGTCACTGGCCGGCGAATACTCTTTATTGAATACTATTTCCTTGATTCTCGATACAGGCTGCTCGATATTGGCAATTCAGAAACTGCTGTGCAGGTAAAGACATAGGGTACCAAGTATCCATGATCGTGCATTGAGTATCTTTTGACCAGCGACCAGCTGCCAGAGACCAGAAACCATACATCAACTATCAGAGGACGCGTGGTGAAAAAAATTATAGCAATTGGGTTGCTTTTATCTCTTTGTGGATTATTGAGCGGTTGCGGCTATCGGTTTGCCGGATCGGGGTCCTTTCCCGAGGGCGTGAATTATATTTTTATAGAAGTGATAGAAAACCGCACATCCAAAAGCGGTGTCGAAAGAATTGTCACCAACCAGATGATTTTTGAATTTTCAAGGCGAAGAGAGAACAGTCTGGTAAGCAAGTTGGATGAAGCAGATGCCATTTTAAAAGGCTCGATTAATTCCATTCGCACACAGACCATCTCCCGGGTAGACACCGAAGTGGCCAACGAACGGGAAGTCACCATGACGATTAATTTGAAATTGATAAAAAAGGACGGTGGAGCTGTGATTTGGGCCGCCAACGGCCTGTCCGACCGGGAGGCCTATGATGTGGAGAATTCCAAAATAGAAACAGACCGTAACGAGGAGCTGGCCATTGGAAGGCTTTCGGAACGATTGTCGGAACGAATATTCAACCGGTTAACGGATGATTTCTAAAGAAGTACGGGTTCAGGGTTCAAAGGTTGAAAAGTTCCCACGGTTTAGCGGCTAAAATGCCAACCCTGAACCTATGAACCCATAATAATATTATGAACTGGCGGAGTTTCTCAGTTTTGTGAGGCGGGAAACTTTTCGGGCGGCCGTACGTTTGTGAATCACCCCTTTTTTTGAGGCTTTATCAAATGCGGATTGAACCGTACTGATTTTAGCCGACATATCTTCGTCTGATATTTCTCCAGCGGATGATCGAACGTCTTTGACGATGGTTTTAATTCTGGTTTTGACTGATTTATTACGCAAACGCCTCAATTCGTTTTGTCGAGCGCGTTTTATCGCTGATTTGTGATTTGCCAACTGTGGGTACTCCTTTCCTGAAATTATTTGAAATCGTATAAGTATTAATTAAATTAAGACCTGTCAAGAGAATTGTACCGCTTTTCCAAAATAAGTTCCCGAGATGCTGATATGTCTGAAAATACCCGGATCGTAAAAGCTGCTGGTGTCGTGGGGGCGGCAACTCTACTGAGTCGTATCCTGGGTTTTATTCGCGATGCGGTAATTGCCTGGTTTTTTGGAGCGGGTTTCAGTTCGGATGCTTTTATTGCAGCCTTCAGGATACCGAATCTGCTCCGGCGACTCTTCGCCGAAGGTTCGCTGAGTTCCGCTTTTATCCCGGTTTTTACACAATATATTGTCCGCCGGGGCCAGTCTGAGGCCTTTCATTTGGCTCGATCAGCATTCAGGTTGTTGAGTGTGTTTTTGATACTGGTTTCCATTGGCGGCATTTTGCTGTCACCCTGGATCGTAAAATTGATGGCGCCCGGGTTTGTGGCAGACAAGTATTCATTTACTGTTACCTTGACCCGGCTCATGTTTCCCTATATTTTCTTTGTTGGCCTGGTTGCTCTGTGCATGGGCATACTCAACGTTCTCGATCATTTCGCAGCCCCGGCCCTGGCCCCGGTAGTGCTCAATATTTCTATCATCGGGTCTGTGCTGATCATCGCACCCACCTTGTCGGTCCCGGCCGTCGGATTAGCTGTCGGGGTTCTTATCGGTGGTTTTCTCCAACTGGCACTTCAGCTGCCGGTGCTTTGGCGCAAAGGATTTCGATTCTGGGGAAAGGCAAAGTTATTCCACCCCGGCCTCAGGCAGGTGGGTACCCTGATCCCGCCGGTTATATTAGGCGGTGCCGTTTACCAGATAAACACCGTAATCGGCACTATTCTGGGATCGCTGCTGGCGGAAGGAAGCGTTACCTACCTGTATTTTGCCGATCGCCTGGTTCAATTTCCATTGGGGGTGTTTGCGATTGCTGCTGCTACGGCGGTTTTGCCCAGTCTTTCCCGGCAAGCGGCATCGCAGGATTTTGAGGCCCTCAAGGATACCTTCGGTCACGCGTTGAAATTCGTATTCTTCCTTTCAATCCCTGCTATGGTGGGCCTTATTGTATTGAGGGAGCCTATCGTGACATTGTTGTTTCAACGGGGGGAATTCGATGCCCAAGCAACTCGGTTGACTGCCGAGGCGCTTTTATATTATTCTTTAGGTCTATGGGCATTTTCAGCTGTGCGAATTGTGGCGGCCACCTTCTTTGCGATGCAGGACACCCGGACTCCGGTAAAAATGGCCGGTCTTTCCATCCTTGCGAATATCATTCTGGGAGTGGTTCTAATGGGCCCACTTGATCACAGCGGACTTGCCCTGGCGACTTCGCTATCCTCAATATTAAACCTGGGACTTCTGGTGCGAGCCTTAAAAAACAAATTGGGCTCACTGGGGTGGAGAAGTATTGCCCGGTCTTTTGCCAGAACACTGATAAGCTCAGTTTCCATGGGCGCTGCTGTCTGGGCTGTCGGGCTGAAAATTATTCCTGCTCAAAATCCAACTTTGGCCGGACTTTTGGGGGGAGTGACCGGCTGTGTCATCATCGGTATTTGCAGTTATGCAGGCGCTTCTTATGTCTTAAAATGCCCTGAGCTGGATGTTGTTCTGACGGAGGTTCGGAAAGGCATTGGCTGGAAATGACCAAAAAACTAAATATTCTGTTATCGGTTTCGGTATTGTTGCTTTTGGCCCTGTTTGTTTTTATTATTATCAGCGAGCATGGGCTTGCAGATCTGAGATCTCTTAAAAAAGAACGCGACCAACTCGTTGAAGAAAACGAAAAACTTACCCGGGAGAATCAAGCAATCAGCATCGAAATTGATCGATTAAAGCATGATCTTGATTACATTGAAAGTATTGCCAGACAAGAACTCGGGATGATCGGTGAGAATGAAATTATTTTGAAACCCCAAAGTACGCCGGAACCAAAAAAATGAACCAGGACGTTGATATTTATACCGAGACTATGGCCAAAGTATATGCGGATCAGGGGCATTGGTCCAAGGCGGTTGAAATTTACCGGCGGTTAGTACAATCAGAGCCCCAACGCCAGGATCTAATTGATAACTTTGAGCATGCCCGGCAAAAAATGGAAGAACAAGCTTACAGCGGTCCTGAATATCTCGTGCCGCTGTTTCGAGAATGGATCGAACTTTTATTGCACCAGGATAAATTAGAGCGTTTGAAGAAGCTGCGGCGTAAACTGTAATTAGTTGTTTGGTTTTTAGTATTTGGTGTTTTGTATGTTGCAGGGGCGTTTTAATATAAAAAAATCGGGGAATGCCAAAACACTAAACACCAAACACTAAATACACACCTAACAAAAAGCTTTTTAGGTGATAATTACTCTTTAGGCTTTTCAATTTTAAAGGAATCGGATGCTTTTTCTTTGGTAAAAAACTCGGCTTTGATGCGTTTGGCGCCACTGCTTTCGACCTTCACATGGCCGCTTTCTTGATTCAGCGTAATTTTAGATCCGGCAATTGAATTCTTCCCACTGATTACCTTGGCGTTTTCACCGCTTAAAATCACCGTCTTTGTCTCCGTATCATATTCCGCTTTATCGGCCTCAGCGTTATACTGTTCAGAGGAAATTTTTACGTTGCCCGTGGCAATGATCTTTTTCAATAACTCTTCATCATTGCCTTTCTCCTCATTTTCCAGTAGCTCGCCCTGGTAATAAATTTTTAATTTGTCTGACGTTATCGTAAATGCTCCCTGGGTGACCTTTACATTTCCGACGAATTCAGCGTATTTTTCATCGTTGTATGAAATCAACTGATCGGCTAAAATCTGAATGGGTTCGCTATCAGGTTGCCCGGTTTGGGCTTGATCGGCGGTCCAGGCAGTATTCGCAACCAGGACTGCAGCTGCAACCAGGGCAATCGTCCCTAACCACCTTAATCTGTTGGGCGTTATGATGAAGTGCTGGAAATTCGGCACGGTCCCCCCCCTTTTTTCATCTTGGATAACGTTGAAGTTGATACTGATTGAACCGGTGCCAAATATACCAACCGAGACGTATTTTGCAATAGACAACCGGGCTTTTATACAGGAAATTGGAAATTTGGTGGGTTTTTGCTGTTATTCATTCAGATCCAGGTCCGCTAGAATGTCCAACGCGATGTCCCGGGCCTCCTTCATTTCTTCCTCATCCATTGAATCCAGATCGTCAAGTACATCTACCAGGGCGTTGGCAGCTTTTGGGAAAGGTTATTGAACAGCCTTATTTGGGCCTGGCCGCCCAGGCTCTTTAAGGCTTTGGCCAGATCACCGGTATTGATTTCCATCAAAAATTTCTCAATCTGTTCATTTTTCAACTTTGTGATAATGTTATCCAGGCGCGATTCATTGGGGGCGGCGGTGGCGTCAAGCTTATGCAGGTACGTCTTGAGTGTATCCCTATCCCGACCATCGAATTTTTCTTCGAATACGGTGTAGCTTTCTTCACCAAGAAAGGAGAGCAAAAACTCCTTGGCAACTTTGGGGTGGAGGCCCTTCTGGATGGCCGCCACTCCTTCCAGGACGATGCAGCGTTCCAGAAGTTCACTGCCGCTGTAATCTCCGGACAGAATATAAGACTCCAATATTTCCCGGGTGACCTGGGGATTGACACCGTCAACCACCAGCTGGAGTCCTTTGCGCAGGAGAAAAGAGGAATTATTTTCAGTATAGGGCACCAGTGAAAGCAAACCATTTCGCCGGGCCACCTTTGACAGGGCTATAAGCTCAGACACCAGGTTCAGGCACTCTCGCTTTTCTTCGCTGCTGCATTTGATTTTCTGGCTAAACCGCCAGTTGTATTCCATGCTATTTTTCCTCAGACAAATAAAGCGGCATGTTGCAATACTTTAATATGTCACAAATCATGGAGTTTCTTAACGAAAATTTGCCAATTCCGCCCCCCGGCCGCATTGAATAGGCCTTAGCGGCGGCCAGTTTTTGCTTGCATCCGTTCAGGATACGGAATATAATGATATTATTGTTGAAATGGTTCTAATGAGTACCTTGCTAAGCCATTCATACTTCCGATTTCCGTATCATAGCCAGGTCTCCGATTTTCCTCTGCAGGTCCTCAGATGCAGAACCAAATATAACTATTTGTTTTCTAAGTTAATTGAAAACCATCAATGTATTTTGATAGTATGAGAGAAAGCCGTACAGCAGTCAAGTTTTCTTCCACAAACCCAGCAAATCCGATTATAAATCCCCTTGCCGACTATATGCTATTGCTGAATTGCAAATTGCCTGAAATACCGGATCCGTATTTCAGCAGGCAGTGAACTTTTTGTATTTATAATCAAACCAAGGAGGTCCCCCAATGGCCAATGGTATCGTTAAATGGTTTAATGAGCGCAAAGGTTACGGATTTATCGAACAGGATGAAGGCCCCGACGTATTTGTTCACCATTCAGGAATCAATGCGCCCGGATTTAAAACCCTGAATGAAGGCGACCGGGTAACGTTTGAAATAGAAGAGGGGCAGAAAGGTCCCCGGGCCATCAATGTCACAGTGGTCTGATTCAATGGCTGAAAATTTGAAAAGGGCATTGCCGCAACATGTCGGTAACGCCCTTTATATCGTTCAGCCAAGTAGTTAGGATTAAGCCCGATTCATTTTTTTGGACTTGTCTTCGATGAGGGTATCGATTGCTTCAGCCGGATTCTTTCCTTTTTTTATCTTTGATTTCGGCGACAGTTCCCTTATCATCCGGACTGCCTACCAGAACCGCTTTGTCGTCGAAAATTAGATCCTCGCGCTGTTCGCCTTTCGAAGCATACATTCCCATGACAGCATCCGCGATCCTATTCATATAGGTGCCGATGGGATAAAAATGCCGGTTGCGCAGCAGCAGGATCAAATCATCCTTCCCCGTTGAGGTGGCGCTTTTGACTTCCCTGGCACTATAGCTTTGTTCGCACAACAGCGAATAATCATCCCCCTGAATGTCCGGATATTTCTGTTTGCCGGTATTGGCAGTTAAAACCGCAAATTCCTGGATGAGGAGCGTTTTTGCCTCAACGTCCTTTCTAATGTGGTATTTTTGCTTCATTGCTTTCCTTTTCGTTCGAATTTCGATTAAATATAGAAACGATCATCCGGATATCAAAACCTGATGCATTTATCCAGACAACCAGCTTCTATTCGATAATCTCAAGAACATGGCGTTTGCCTGATTTTCCTGAAGCGGCGCTTAAAATGGTTCGGATGGCCTGGGCCGTTCTTCCCTGTCGGCCGATTATTTTACCCATATCCTTTTTGGCCACCCTGAGCTCCAGTACGGTGGTGTGCCTGCCTTCAATTTCGCTAACTTCCACTTCTTCCGGGAAATCAACTAGTGCCCGCGCAATGTAACTGATCAGATCTTTCATCGCTCTGCCTCCTTTGGGAGTTTTTCACTGTCAAACGTGGATCAGTTCGCTATTTAAATTAAAAGGCAACTCGGGCTGCCGATATTTTTGGTCAGGCAAATAACCTAATTTATTCTTATCAGATAGCGGCTGTTAAGTTAAGTATTTTTTTCGATGGTGGTGCCCCCGGCAAGAATCGAACTTGCGGCACATGGATTAGGAATCCATTGCTCTATCCACTGAGCTACGGGGGCATGGGGACGGATTGTAAAAAGACGAGAGAGTGTCCATCAAAGGGTGTATCTATATACGTGAAACCGGGTTTCATGTAAAGATGAAATTTAGATGATTCCCGGGTGAAAATCCGATTTAAGCCGCCGGCCCCTCTGGTCCGTATCTCCGGTCGCTATTTTTAGATTCCGGACTGACCGTCCAGCAATGGGGCTCCTCTCAAAGCTAAAAATATATAGATAAATCGTAAGGTTGTTGATAATCTGTCCCAAAATATGGTATATATTTCGATAACGGCGTAATCAATTAGAATACTTTCACCCAGGGGGAAAAATATGCATCTTCGAAAACGTGTGCTGGTGACCGGGGGAGCCGGGTTTCTCGGCTCTTTTCTTTGTGAGCGCTTGTTAAACGAGGGGTGTGATGTTGTTTGTGTGGACAATTTTTATACCGGGACCAAACGCAACATCGTTCACCTTTTGGATAATCCTTATTTCGAATTGATCAGGCATGATATAACGTTTCCCCTTTATCTGGAGGTGGATGAAATCTTTAACCTGGCCTGTCCCGCTTCTCCGATCCATTATCAGAATGATCCCGTACAAACCACCAAGGTCAACGTTCACGGATCCATCAACATGCTGGGTCTTGCCAAAAGGCTTAAGGCCAGGATTCTTCAGGCGTCCACATCGGAGGTGTACGGCGACCCCACCGTTCATCCCCAGACTGAAGGCTATTGGGGAAATGTCAATTGTGTTGGCATTCGCTCCTGTTATGACGAGGGCAAGCGCTGCGCTGAAACCCTGTTCTTCGATTATTATCGGCAGCATAACCTGAGCATCCGTGTGGTTCGAATTTTTAACACCTATGGACCGCGCATGCATCCCAATGATGGTCGTGTTGTCAGCAATTTCATTCTCCAGGCTTTGCGCCAACAGGACATTACCGTGTTTGGTGACGGTTCCCAAAGCAGATCCTTTTGTTTCGTGGATGATCTGATTGAGGGGATGATTCGCATGATGAATGCACCGGATGATTTCACCGGGCCCGTAAATATTGGTAATCCAAATGAATTCAGTATCTTGGAACTTGCTGAAAAGGTGATTGCCCTGACCGGGACCAAATCCAAAATCATCTATCGACCCCTGCCCGAGGACGATCCCCTGCAACGTCAACCGAACATCACCCTGGCCAGAGACCGCCTGGGCTGGGAACCCCAAACCCAGCTGACAGAAGGACTCAAACGAACGATAGACTACTTCAAAGGAGAATTATGAAAAGGGCATTAATCACCGGCATTACCGGGCAGGATGGCGCTTATCTGGCAGATTTTTTATTAAAAAAGGGCTACGAAGTCCATGGCATTAAGCGTCGGGCCTCATCCTTCAACACCGCCCGGGTGGACCATCTTTACCGCGATCCACACGAACAGGATGTGCGCTTTTTTATGCACTACGGCGATCTGACCGATTCTACCAATCTGATACGTATCATCCAGGAGATCCAGCCCAATGAAGTATATAACCTGGGCGCCCAGAGCCATGTTAAAGTATCCTTTGAAACTCCCGAATATACGGCCAGCGTTGACGGTCTGGGAACATTAAGAATTCTTGAGGCAATCAGAATATTAAAGCTGGAAGAAAAAACCCGCTTTTACCAGGCATCGACCTCCGAGCTTTTTGGAAAAGTGCAGGAGATACCCCAAAAAGAAACCACTCCGTTTTATCCCCGTTCGCCCTATGCCGTGGCCAAACTTTACGCCTACTGGATAACGGTCAATTATCGGGAGGCCTATGGCATGTATGCCTGCAACGGGATATTATTCAACCATGAGTCCCCGGTGCGGGGTGAAACGTTTGTAACCCGCAAAATTACCCGCGCCCTGGCGCGCATCAAAATTGGACTGCAAGACACCCTTTATCTCGGAAACCTTAACGCCCGCAGGGATTGGGGCCATGCCCGGGATTTTGTTGAGATGCAGTGGCTGATGCTCCAGCAGGATGAACCGGAGGATTATGTCATCGCCACCGGAATCCAGTATTCCGTTAAAGAACTCATTGAGATTGCGGCCGAACAGCTTGGCATACCGATCCGCTGGGAAGGTGAGGGCCCGGATGAAAAAGGCATCGAGGAAAAAACCGGGCAGATCATTGTTGCCGTGGACCCCGGATATTACCGCCCCACGGAAGTGAGCGAGTTGTTGGGCGATGCCGGCAAAGCCCGGAAAAAACTGGGGTGGGAGCC
The DNA here is from genome assembly GCA_963766255.1 of uncultured delta proteobacterium. GTDB lineage: Bacteria > Desulfobacterota > Desulfobacteria > Desulfobacterales > JAFDCJ01 > JAFDCJ01. The sequence goes on along the minus strand of CAVXZZ010000018.1, from coordinate 92,138 downwards.
AGGCACTACATTTGAACAAATGATTGCTGAAATGGTTGAAGCTGATATGGAAGAGGCTCAGAAAGATTATTTGTGCCTGACAGAAGGTTTTCAGACATTTAATCATTTTGAACCTTAATAATTTGTTTGTCGAAACATTCGGTTCTATGGTAGGGAAAACCAAAGGGCAGAGGTGCCTGGGAGAAAGGGGAAATTATGAAAAAAAAGATGCATTCTGGTTGGTTGGGATATTTCTTCGGGATCATGGCACTGCTGCTGTTGGTGGCGGCCTGCTCCACATCACCACAGACCACAGACGGCTCGGAGGCCAGAGAAAAAGACGACAAAAAGGCACCCCTTTACTATGACTTCGGCGACGTCCTTATCCCGCGTGAGCTAGAGCTGGATGTCAACTCTTCTTTTGTTTACCGAACCGCCGGATTTACAGCCGGCATTCTGGCCTTCAAATCAAAAGCTGAGTTCGGCTCCATGGTCGATTTTTTTGAAAACAACATGGCCCAGGACAACTGGCAGGCAGTCGGAACGTTTAAATCTCCGCGAACCCTGTTGCTTTTTCAAAAAGAAAACCGATGGTGCGTCATAAACATCACGGATAATCGATGGGACACCCTGGTTGAAATATGGGTGGCACCGTTAAGCGATCTATCCGGGTCCGGCCTGCTAAAGTAGAAGCTATCCTGTTTTGTGATAGCTAATATAGATAAGGCGCTAGAATGGACCGTCCGCATTTCTAAATAATCCCTTCCTTGCTTTGTGAATCTTGACAGATTTTGCCCGAATGAATATTTTGTGGTCAAAGAGGCTGAGATTAATGACCCATGATCGATAAACATAAATTTAGCCGGACGCTCGAGGAAATTGACAGAAGTCTCCGGGGGTTGGCCGCCAGCGGTTGGCACGGCTTTGACTGTACGCCCCAATCCCTGGAAAAGCTCGAGCAGTGGGGGCAAAGCCCGGGGTATTTGGCAAATGCCCTGGAAAATGTAAGGGCCGATCTGGGTGATTGTCAACGTTGCCGCCTGGCCGGGGGGCGCAATAAAATCGTATTTGGTGCCGGACATCCCGGAGCGAAACTGGTATTTGTCGGAGAAGGGCCCGGTTTTGAAGAAGATCAACAGGGGCTGCCCTTCGTGGGACAAGCCGGCCGGCTGTTAACCCGTATCATTGAAGCCATCAACCTTACCAGGGATCAAGTCTACATTTGTAACGTCATCAAGTGCCGCCCACCCGGCAACCGAAACCCCGATTCCGATGAACTAAACGCCTGTTTTACTTTTCTAGAACGTCAACTATCCGCTATCCGGCCCGATTTTATTGTTGCCCTAGGGACGTTCGCGGCCCAGACGCTGCTGGGGACCACCACTCCCATTTCAAGGCTCAGGAACCGGTTTCACGAGTATAACGGAATTAAAGTCCTGCCCACCTATCATCCTGCTTATCTTCTGCGCAATCCCGACAAAAAGAGGGAAGTGTGGGAGGATATGAAGATGCTGATGAAGGAATATGATTATGAAGACTAAACTTATATGCATCGCTGCCATTGCATTTTTGTTGTTGAATGCCACCAACGTGTCAGCCGGGCAAAGTGAGGTTTTTATCATCAAGGTGGCGGATGCCATCAGTCCGGGAACGGCCGAGTTCATAAAAACCGGCATCAAAACTGCCGAAGAAAGGGCCGCGACGGTTATTATCATCGAGTTGGATACACCCGGTGGTCTGGCGGAGTCTATGCGCCTTATCGTCCAGAATATTCTGGCAAGCAAAGTACCGGTGGTGGTATTTGTTGCGCCCGGAGGGGCCCGGGCTGCCTCAGCCGGAGTGATGATTACCATGGCAGCGGATGTTGCGGCCATGGCACCCGGTACGAATATTGGCGCGGCCCATCCGGTGGGGGCCGGCGGCAAAGAAATTGACGGGACGATGTCTGAAAAAATTATCAATGATATGGTTGCCCAGGCCAAAAGCGTGGCGGAACAACGGGGGCGAAACGCTCAATGGGTGGAGGCTGCTATCCGCGAAAGTGTATCCGTAACCGAAACCGAAGCATTGAAAGAAAATATCATTGATCTTATTGCCCAGGACACCGATGATCTGATTAAGCAGCTAAACGGCCGTGAGCTAAAGAATAAAGGCGTTTTAAACCTTGCAGATGCCAAAAAAGTTGTTCTTGAGGAAACCTTGCGGACTAAAATCCTGAAAACAATCAGCAATCCCAATATCGCCTATATTCTGATGATGATCGGGCTGGCCGGACTATATTTTGAGCTGTCCCATCCGGGCGCTATATTCCCGGGGGTGATCGGCGGAATCGCCTTAATCCTTGCTTTTTTCGCCATGCAGACGCTTCCGGTCAATTATGCCGGGATTTTATTGATTGTTCTGGCGATTATTTTCTTCATAATGGAGATGAAGATCATCAGTTACGGTCTGCTTAGTGTGGCCGGTGTCGTCTCTTTATTGCTGGGCTCACTGATGCTCTTTGAAGGCTCAACCCCGGACATGAAATTATCTTTGGGGGTACTGCTGCCGACGGTTATCCTGATATCCGGATTTTTCGTGGCGATCGCTGGCCTGGTTTTTCGGGCCCAGGTCTCCAAACCCACTACGGGATCCACGGGGCTTGTGGGAGAAATCGGGGTGGTCAAAAAAGCGCTGACACCCGAGGGCAAAGTCTTTGTGCATGGTGAACTCTGGAATGCCCGGGCCAAAGAACCCCTTGACGAAAATGTCAAAGTGCGGGTAGTTAAGGTGGTGAATCTGATTCTGGAAGTCGAATCGGTCGATGAGGGCGTAATTGCTTGACGGCAGCCCGCGTCCCCAAACGCGAATAAGAGGCAATATAAATCTCAGTGTAGATTGGTTACCTGTCTCCAAAGGAGGGTGATATGAATTTGATTACACCAATAGCCATTGTTGTTCTTGTCATATTTTTCCTGTCTGCGGCCATACGTATTTTAAATGAATACGAACGGGGCGTAATTTTCCGCCTGGGTCGGGTGATCAAAGCCAAGGGGCCGGGGTTGATCATCCTGATACCGGTGATCGATAAAATGATAAAAGTGAGCCTGCGCCTGATAGCGATGGATGTAGACCCCCAGGACGTCATCACCCGGGACAATGTATCGGTCAAGGTGAATGCGGTGATTTATTTCAGGGTGATCGATTCCATCAAAGCCATAATAGAGGTGGAAAACTATACTTATGCCATGAGTCAGCTGGCGCAGACAACCTTGCGGAGTGTCTGCGGTCAGGCTGAACTTGATGAACTGCTGTCTGAAAGGGATAAAATAAATTCTGAACTGCAAGAGATTCTTGACACCCATACCGACCCATGGGGCATAAAAGTGGCTACGGTTGAGCTCAAGCACATCGATCTGCCCCAGGAGATGCAGCGGGCCATGGCCAGGCAGGCGGAAGCCGAAAGGGAACGGCGGGCCAAGGTGATCAACGCCGAAGGCGAATATCAAGCAGCTACCAAACTGGCGGAGGCTTCAGTGATCATTGAAGAGCATCCCACTGCCCTCCAACTCAGGTATCTGCAAACCATGAATGAAATGTCCACCGAGAGCAATTCGACCGTCATTTTTCCCATACCGATGGAACTGTTTAAGCCCTTTTTGAAGTTGACGAAAGGTCCGGAGGAAAATTCTTGATCGGGGGGAGCGGCGATTGGCCCACATCATGTGCCGCAAATGGCAGCGAACTGAAATGGGTGCTAAAACGAGGCAGAAACCAGGGTTTGATTAGCGGTTTAACTATTGACTGCGACTGGAAAAATCGTTAATTTTATAGGTTTCACAACAACCAATCATAACGGATTGGTAGGCGGGGGCTTGACAGCCTCCGCTTGTGTTTTTCGAAAACGATGAGAAAAGGAGATTGATGCCCAATGAGTGATAAAAAAACCGAAGCTACGGAGAAACCGTTGGAAAAAATGACTGTTAAGGCTTTGCGGGAGATCGCCAAAGAAATTCCTGAAATTACCGGTGTCCACGGCATGAAAAAAGAGGAATTGCTGGTCGCTATCAATGAAGTCAGGGGTGTCAATGCAGAAACCGTCGAAGCAGAAACCACCCCAGCTGAAACCGTCGAAGCAGAAACCGTCCCAGCTGAAACCAGCAAAGCAGAAACTGTCAAAGCAGACAAAAACATCAAAGGAAAACCGGTCAAAAAAACAGGCTCCCCCACCGGTGAAATAAAGAAACAGATAAAAGCACTTAAAGCGCAACGTCAAGCGGCCCTGGAGGCCCAGGACCGAAAAATGGCGACCGTTTACAAGCGCCGCATTTCCAGGCTGAAAAAGCAATCCCGGAAAGCGGCCGCCTGATACTATGATCAATCCGGCTTCAGTGGCGCCTGATTGACTTTAAGGATAATCAAACCGATGAAGGCCATGCCGGTTGAGCACCTTATCAGGGTTTTTATTGAATCCCTTGCCGTTGAAAAGGGGTTCTCAGAAAATACCTGCCGGGGTTACCGCAATGATTTAGAGCAATTTTTGAACTATCTGGCGGAAAACCGTCGCTCACGCCCTGACGGCCCGGTCGATATCGACTGGGTGGATAACCTTACTATCCGGGGGTATCTTGGGTATTTGCATAAACGGAATAAAAAAACCACCATTGCTCGAAAACTCTCTGCCTTGCGTTCCTTTTTCCATTTTCTTGTTAAAAGGGGAGTGATTGAGGAAAATCCGGCTGAATCGATATTGACTCCCAAACAGGAAAAGACCATTCCGTCCTATCTCCCCGTTGATGAGATGTTTCGGCTGTTAGACTCTATTTCTACCAGCGGGATGCTGGATTTGAGAAACCGGGCAATTTTTGAAACGCTCTATTCCTGCGGCATCCGGGTTTCTGAACTTGTGGGACTGAACACCATGGATGTGGATTTTAGACAAGCTTTGATCCGCGTGTTGGGCAAAGGCAGCCAAGAAAGAATTGTGCCCATCGGTAAAAACGCCCTTGCTGCAATTACGACCTATCGGCAGGTTTTGCAGAGAAAGTGCGGGATTTCAGAGCAAAGCAGTGGACCACTTTTTCTAAATAAAAATAAGGGGCGCCTGACCGCCCGATCCGTGGCCCGGATTTTAGACCAACTGGTCACAGCCTGCGGTCTTTTGACACCTGTTTCGCCCCATACCCTGCGCCATACTTTTGCGACCCATATGCTGGACGCCGGTGCTGACCTGAGGGCTGTTCAGGAATTGTTGGGGCATAAGAGCCTTTCCACCACTCAAAAGTATACGCATGTAAGTATTGATCGATTAATGGAGACCTATGACAGGGCGCACCCTAGGAAGTAAAAATCAGATGTCAACGCCACCGATGGACAGCGAAGTACAAGCAGAAATGGACTTTGGCTTTGCGGAATCTCTAATGAGTATAAAAAAGCGAATATCGAATTTCGAACACTGAATTTCGAATGTCGAGGGAAGGAATTCTATCGATTTTTATTAATTGTAAAGACAGAGCGTAGCGATTCAATCCTTCGTAATTCTGCGGTTCGTTGTTTTATTTAGCTGGAAACAATTTAAACTCTCAAAAGGAAAGACAGGTTGATATGGATTTTCACGGTACGACAATTTTAGCGGTCAGGCATCATGGTAAAGCGGCAGTTGCCGGTGATGGCCAGGTCACTTTGGATAAAAACGTGGTCAAACATCATGCCCGAAAAGTTAGGCGCATTTACAACGACAAAATCATTGTTGGATTTGCCGGTGCCACCGCAGATGCACTGAACTTATCGGAACGGTTGGAGCAAAAACTGGAACGCTATAATGGAAATTTGACGCGGTCGGCTGTGGAATTGGCCCGGGATTGGCGGACTGATAAATATCTGAGGCGGCTTGAAGCCATCATGGTAGCGGTGGACGATGAGCTTATGTATCTGATTTCAGGCAATGGAGACGTTATCGAGCCGGACGAGGGCATCGTCGCCATCGGCTCCGGCGGCGTCGCCGCCCAGGCAGCCGCCGCAGCCCTGATCGAAAATACCGATCTTGAGGCACGCGGCATCGTGGAAAAAGCCATGAAAATTGCGGCTTCCATTTGTATTTATACCAATGACACCATAACGATAGAAGAACTTTAGAGTCTGTATCAACATAATCGAGACAGATTCTACTGTATAATTTGATAGGAAATTTTAATGAGTGATCTCAAACCATCGGAAATTGTAAAAGAACTGGACAAGTATATCATCGGCCAGGATAAGGCCAAACGTTCTGTCGCTGTTGCCCTGAGAAACAGGTGGCGGCGGCAGCAAGTGCCGGAAGAGCTTCGGGATGAAATCGCCCCGAAAAATATTATTCTGATCGGACCGACCGGTGTCGGCAAAACCGAAATCGCACGCAGGCTCTCCAAACTGACGGATTCTCCCTTCAGCAAAGTGGAGGCATCCAAATTTACGGAGGTCGGCTACGTCGGGCGGGATGTGGAGTCGATGGTAAGAGACCTGGTGGAACTTACCATCAATGTTTTTAAAGTGCGGGCGCAAGAAAATGTACAGGATAAAGCCATGCAAATTGCCGAGGAGCGCATGCTTGACCTTTTGCTCCCCAAGTCAGAACCACAACCCTCAACGAAAAGCGATGAGCCCCAGGAGGTTGCGTTTGAGGTCGTAACCCAAAGAAGCGATGAATCATCATCTACCAGAGAAAAACTACGCAGCATGTTGCGCAAAGGCAAACTTGACAACCGTTATGTGGATCTGGATGTCGCCGATCGCAGCACACCCATGGTGGAAATCTTTTCCAATGCGGGGATGGAAGAAATGGGGATTAACTTTAAGGATATGCTGGGCGGAATGTTCCCGAAAAGTACCAAGCGGCGCCGGGTGAAGGTGCCTGAAGCCCTTGAAATGATGGCCCAGGAAGAAGCCCAGGGCTTGGTGGACATGGAAAAAGTCGTCAAGGAAGCTGTTGCCAGGGTCGAGCAGTCGGGAATTATCTTTCTGGATGAAATTGACAAGATAGCGGGTAAAAACGGTACCCAGGGCCCTGATGTCTCCCGTGAAGGCGTGCAAAGAGACCTTTTGCCCATCGTTGAGGGCAGCACCGTAACAACCAAATACGGACCGGTTAAGACGGATCATATTCTATTTATCGGTTCGGGCGCTTTTCACATGGTTAAACCATCTGATCTGATACCGGAACTGCAGGGTCGGTTTCCGATTCGTGTTGAGCTGAATTCTCTGGGGCAAAAGGAGTTTATCAGGATTCTTACCGAACCCCGCAATGCTTTGTTGCTTCAATACATGGCCTTGTTGAGAACCGAAGGTATCGATGTCGTCTTTGAAGATGATGCTGTTTCTGAGATTGCCAGAATGGCCCAAGAGGTCAATGACCGTACAGAGAATATCGGGGCACGCCGGCTCCATACTCTCATGGAGCGCCTGCTCGAAGATGTATTGTTTGACGCGCCTGATATGAGGGAACAGAGGATGACCATCGACAAGGCCTATGTTGAAGACAAATTAAAAGAAATTAAGGATGATGAGGATTTGAGTCGGTATATTTTGTAATTTTCGGATTTATAGTCGAAAATAGCTCTAATCCAAGCACTGGCTTTCAATTGCACTTAAATAGTAGTGTTGGAGTACTGGAGTAATGGAGTAATGGTTGAATAGGGGGATATCTTTTTCAACACTCCAATACTCCATCACTCCAGTACTCCATTAGTTTGATTAGATAGGGAGAGGGAAATGACGACCGAGATAATGGAACTGGCGGACCGCGTAATTGCGCGAACCTACAAACGGTTTCCCGTTGTTCTGGCAAAGGGCAGCGGGTGCACTCTCTATGATACAGAGGGACGCGGCTATACGGATTTTGTGGCAGGAATTGCCGTGTGCAACCTGGGTCATTCCCATCCAGGGGTCGTCAAGGCGATCTCGGACCAGGCCCGAACACTTACGCACGTATCCAACCTTTACTACTCGATTCCCCAGGTTGAATTAGCCGCCTGGCTGGTCGAGCAAAGTTTTGCCGATCGTGTTTTTTTCTGCAACAGCGGTGCCGAAGCAAATGAAGCAGCTATAAAGCTGGCCCGCAAGTACTTCAGTGATCGTGTTGAAAACAACCGGTTCAGAATTATTACCATGGAGCATTCTTTTCACGGACGAACCATGGCAACCCTATCGGCAACCGGACAGGACAAAATCAAGAAAGGATTTGATCCGGTTTTGGAAGGGTTTGATTATGTCCCGTTTAATGACATTAATGCCCTGGCGTCAAAAATTGATTCCAGCACTTGCGCGGTTATGCTTGAACCGATCCAGGGGGAGGGCGGCGTGCGTTGTCCGGATGACGGATATCTCAAAGCCGTGCGGCGAATTTGCGACGATAGGGGCGTCCTGCTGATATTTGATGAAATCCAAACCGGCATGGGCCGGACGGGCCGGCTCTTTGCCTATGAGCATTTTGAGGTCGAACCCGATATCATGACCCTGGCCAAAGCACTGGCCAACGGCTTGCCCATTGGCGCCATGCTGGCCAGGGAACAGGTGGCCGAAGCATTCGGTCCCGGAGCCCATGCAACGACATTTGGCGGCACTCCGCTGGTGACCGCAGCAGCCCTTGAGGTTTGCAAAACCCTTGTGCAGGGAAATGTTATTGATCAGGGGCGCGAGACGGCAGGGTATTTTAAAGAAAAACTTTGGTGGTTAAAAGAGCGGCATGACGTTATTGTTGATATCCGGGGAATGGGATTGCTGCTCGGTATTAAGCTTGCAATCAACGGCGAATCCCTGGTAAATCAATGCCTGCAGCGCGGATTTTTGATTAATTGCATCCAGGAAAACATCTTGCGGTTTGTTCCGCCCCTGATTGTCAAAAAAGAGGAAATTGATGCTTTGATTGAATGCCTCGATGATCTTTTGGGGCAGGTGGAGGATGAAAAAAAGAGTTGAAGTATTTTTCAAATTGTTCACAAATCCGAAATGCGAAGTCCGAAATACGAAACAATATGAAAATTCAAATGTTCAAATGTTTTAAACCTTGGCGGTGCGGCATTTTCCCATCGCTTGTTGGTTTTGAATTTTTGTCATTTTGTATTCTAATTTGTTTCGGATTTCGATATTCGGGTTTCGTATTTTATGCTAAATAAAACAACAGGTTGTAGTTTGAGGATATAATCTTCTAAATCCCCTGAATTTAACCCGAGATAAATTTATGTCTGACAAACTTTGGCAAGGCAGATTTTCAGAAAAAACAGCCCATATTGTTGAGACCTTTACCTCTTCAATTCAGGTGGATCGGCGGCTGTATACCTTTGACATTCAAGGCAGTATCGCGCATTGTAAAATGCTGGCCAAAGTTTCAATCATCACTGAAGATGAAGCCAATGTTCTCATTCAGGGGCTTGAAAAAATCAGACAGGAAATCGATGAAAATCTTCTTGATTTTGACGACAGCTTGGAAGACATCCACATGCACATAGAGTCCCGCCTGGTCGATATTGCAGGACCGGTTGCACAAAAACTTCATACTGCCAGAAGCCGCAATGACCAGGTTGCCGTGGATACGCGGATGTATCTGCGCGATGAAACAGCGCTCATGATTGACCGGCTTTGTCGGATGCAGAAGGTAATAGTTGATCTGGCCCACAAACATCTTGAAACCGTATTGCCGGGCTACACACATATGCAAAGAGCCCAGCCGGTTCTTTTGTCCCACCATCTCATGGCTTATTATGAAATGTTCTTAAGGGATATCGAGCGTCTGGAGGATTGCTTAAAACGCATAAACGTGATGCCGCTGGGGTCTGCGGCACTTGCCGGCACCACTTACCCCATCGACAGGGCTTATACGGCTGAGCTTCTTGGTTTTGAATCCATTTCCGCCAACAGCATCGATGCGGTTGCCGACAGGGATTTCATCATTGAGTTTTTGGCAGCGGCTGCGCTGTGCATGGTTCATTTCAGTCGATTGTCGGAAGAGCTGATTTTGTGGTCGACTTCGGAGTTTAGTTTCATAGAACTGCCGGATTCATATGCAACCGGCAGCAGTATTATGCCCCAGAAAAAAAACCCGGATGTACCCGAGCTGATCCGGGGTAAAACCGCCAGCGCCATCGGCAACCTGACGACCCTTTTAACCCTGATGAAGTCGCTGCCGCTGGCCTATAACCGGGATATGCAAGAAGACAAGGCCCCGTTGTTTGAGACGGTGGATACCCTGGGAGCCTGTATTGAAATTTATACAGCGATGCTGCCAAAAATTAAATTTAGAAAGCCGAATATGCACCTGGCCGCCTCCGGTGGGTATTTGAACGCCACCGACTTGGCAGATTACCTGGTGACGCGCGGTGTGGCCTTTCGGGAGGCGCACCGTCTGGCCGGGGAAGCGGTCCGGTTTGCCCTGGACAGGAAAAAGGAACTCCATGAACTCAGCCTGGAGCAGCTGCAGTCTTTTAGCCCGCTCATCAAAGACGATATTTTCTTTTTTCTAACAACTGAAGAAATGATAAATCGTCGGGCTTCATATGGCGGCACCGCTGCGAAGCGGGTCGCCCAGGCGATTGCTGCAGCCAATCAATGGCTGGGCGGCAAAAAAAGCATCTTTACGATTGATGAAAATATCCAACGGTAAAATAGGCCTCCCGGCAATGACCGCCCTGGCCGTCTTGAGTATATTGGTGACGGTTAGCATGATATGGGGCTGTGGCAAGAAGGGTCCGCCGAAGCCCCCAACCGGTTCCATGCCTCCCAGTATAAGGGATTTGGCTCACAGCATCAGCAACAATACCGTTGAGCTGAGCTGGACCATTCCCCAGCCCGATGAAAAGGCCCGATTACCCATAACCGGTTTTTTAATCTATCGTTCGCAGCAGCCGGAGTTGGAAGCGGCCTGTCCCAATTGCCCGATACTGTACAAAAATGTTGGTGATGTGCCGGCCAGGGGGCCGGGTTCCGATCCATCCGGCAAGATAGTCGATAACCTTTACCCAAACCATCGAACCCGGTTACCGGTATGTTTACAAGGTCCACGGATACAGTACCGATGGAATTCGATCAAAAACCTCCAACATAGTTGAATTTACTTTTTCAACCGGAGATACAAAGAAATAAAGGAATTAAAATTAAGAGAATAGAGCAGGTGAAATATGCATCATTTCAAATACCGCGATAATATGCTGTACTGTGAGCAGGTGCCGGTACAGGAAATCGCCGACCAAATCGGTACCCCCTTTTACTTGTACAGTCACGGAACGTTAACACGTCATTTCCAGGTCTTCAACGAGGCCTTTGAAGGTGTCTCAAAGCTTATCTGTTATTCAGCCAAAGCCAACACCAATCTGGCGATTTTAAAATTATTCGCCGATCTTGGTTGCGGTCTGGATATCGTATCCGGAGGTGAGCTATACCGGGGACTCAAAGCCGGTTTTTCTCCGGACCGCATCGTATATTCCGGTGTCGGAAAAACGGTTGCTGAAATTGATTATGCCCTGGATACCGGTATCCTGATGTTCAATGTCGAATCCCTGGCCGAGCTGGAGCAGATTAACCGCCGTGCCGGAAAATTAAAAAAGCGAGCGCCCGTGTCGATTCGGGTGAACCCCGATGTTGATCCGAAAACCCATCCATACACGGCCACCGGCCTGAAAAAAAATAAATTCGGCATTGCATCCGATGTGGCGCTTGACAGTTACCGGGTTGCCGCTAAGCTCGAGAATTTGGAGATCGTGGGGGTTGACTGCCATATCGGCTCCCAGATAACCGAGGCGGAACCGTTTCAGGACGCCCTGAAAAACCTTACCGCCCTGATCGGTGAATTGAAGTCCATGGGAATCAATATTCGCTACCTGGATATGGGGGGGGGGTTGGGCATCACCTATTCGGACGAAACGCCACCGTCGCTGCGGGAATATGCCGGCGCCATTATTTCCCAGCTTAAGGACATGCAACTGCAGTTGGTCCTGGAGCCGGGACGCGTTTTGGTCGGCAATGCCGGGATTCTTGTCACCGAAGTGTTGTACCGCAAATCAGGCGAAGTAAAAAATTTTGTTATTGTCGATGCCGGCATGAACGATTTGATGCGGCCGACGCTTTACAACGCCTTTCATGCCATCGAACCGGTGGTAAATTCCCAAAAAGGTAGCATGGTCGCCGATGTTGTCGGCCCGATTTGTGAAAGCGGCGATTTTCTGGCCCTTGATCGAAGCATTTCGAATGTAGAAAGTGGTGACCTGATGGCGGTCATGAGCGCCGGGGCTTATGGTTTTGTCATGTCTTCCAACTATTGCTCGCGCCCACGGGTGGCCGAAGTCATGGTAAAAGGTGACCGTTTCGATGTTGTCAAAGCCCGTGAAAATTACGAAGATCTGGTTCGGGGTGAGACGGTACCAGATTTTTTAAATTGAATGACGAATGACAAATGGAGAATGTCGAATTAAGGAATTCTATCCTTTATAAATTAAATAAGACAGAGCGAAGCGATACCCTCGTTCGTCAATCGTCAATCGACATTCTTCATTTTTTCTTTGATTGATCGGAATATTATTCCCAAGGAAATTTGATATATCACCAAAAGTGGACAACGATAATGAACCCCATCCCTTTTACCAAAATGAGCGGAACCGGTAACGATTTTATTATTATCGACAATCGCGCGCAGGTTGTTGCAGATAATGGATTAACAGAATTTATCAGAAAGGTTTGCCGCCGCAAAATGTCGGTGGGGGCAGACGGGCTCATTTTAATCGAATCTTCAGAAAAAGCCGATTTTCGGTGGCGCTTTTTTAATTCGGATGGCAGCCTGGCCGAAATGTGCGGAAACGGAGCGCGGTGCGCCGCCCGGTTTGCATATCTCAACGGGATTGCCGGTGAAAACCTATCCTTTGAAACCGAAGCCGGAATAATCAATGGGCAGGTAATCGGCGGCGGTGCCAAGGTCAAGATTCCCGAGCCGGCGGATCTTCGGCTGGATTATAGCATTGATCTAAAAAACGGCCCCCTGACAGTGAGCAGCGTTAATACCGGCGTCCCCCATGTTGTTGTCATGGAGGATTCCGTTGAGGAAGTGGATGTTTTTGGACTGGGCAGGGAGATACGGAACCATGAAGCCTTTGCGCCGGCTGGAACAAATGTCAATTTTATCTGCCCGCGAGATCCCGGGCAATTGGCTATTCGAACCTATGAGCGGGGGGTTGAAGATGAAACCCTGGCCTGCGGAACGGGCTCCATAGCAAGCGCCCTGGTGGCCGCCTGCAAAACAAATTGGCCATCCCCCATCAGCCTGAAAACCCGAAGCAATGAATCCTTGACCATTTACTTTCGGCAAAATAACCAGATATTCACCGATGTTTACCTGGAAGGGGATGCCCGGCTGATTTATACGGCTGAGCTCGGGGAAGATGCCTGGAAGAGATAAAAGAGAATTTCGAATATCGAATGTTGAATATTGAATGTCGAAGGAAGGAATTCTATCGATTTTTATTCTTTCTAATGACAGAGCGTAGCGATTCCGACCTTCGTAATTCTGCGGTTCGATATTCGATATTCTGCGGTTCACTGGTCTGAACTGATTTGGCGATACACGCGGTAAATTTGAACCATGGGGAATTACAAACTTGTGGAAGACCACATAGCCTACATTTGCGTCGGGTCCAATCTGGGCGACAAATTGGAAAACTGCCGCAAGGGGATCGATGAACTGATCCGTGATAAAGCCTGTCGACTTATTGTTCAATCGCCTGTCTATAAAACCGAACCAGTTGACTATGAAGATCAGGATTGGTTTGTCAATTATGTGGTAAAAATCACCACCACGTTTGATCCGCTGGAGTTGCTGGACAACCTTAAATCCATTGAGCACCATGCCGGCAGGAGCCATGATGTCGTGCGCTTCGGGCCGCGGGTGCTGGATTTGGATATTATTTTATATGACCAGCGGGTGATGGATCATCCCCGGCTGGTGATTCCGCACCCCCGGATGCACAAAAGACGCTTTGTGTTAAAGCCTGTTTGTGATATAGATCCGCATATCAGTCATCCGGTCCTGGGTCGTACGGTGCAGTCCTTGCTGGCAGACCTGGATGAAACCGGACAAAGGATAACGGAATATACATGATTCGATTTATCATTCTGGCAGTTGTGGGATATGTGGCTTACCGGGCTGTGAAGTCCTGGATGTTTCCAAGCCCATCTTCATCGGAACCGGTTACGGGCAAAAAGGCCGGGGAGATCGATGATATTATGATTAAAGATCCTTATTGTGAGGCCTATTTTCCCAAAAGAAATGCCGTCAATTTGAAATTTAACGGAGAAGACTTGCAATTTTGCAGCACCCAGTGCAAAGATAAGTTCCTCGCCTCCCATACAGAGAAAAAAGACCCGTGAAAAGCATATTGAGTCATCCCAATACACTGACTTTATTTCGGATAGCAGCCGTTCCGATCATAGTGATCCTTATGCTGTTTCCCAATCGGGTTGCCTGTTTTACCGCAGCGATTATATTTAGCGCCGCAGCCATTACCGACTACTTTGACGGCTATTTTGCCAGAAGATTCGGCCTGGTATCGAATCTTGGAAAAGTAATGGATCCGGTGGCAGACAAACTCCTGGTATCTTCCGCCTTCATTATGTTGACCGCCCTTGGATGGGTGCCTGCCTGGGTGGTCTGCATTATTATCGGCCGTGAAATTGCCGTGACCGGACTTCGCAATATCATCGCCGAAAAGGGAGAAGACGTTTCGGCATCCAATCTTGGAAAATATAAGACGGGTTTCCAGATAGCGGCCGCCATACCGCTGTTGATCCATTATCCGTTTTTCGGCCTTGATGCGCATGCCATCGGAACCTTTTTTCTGTGGGGTGCGCTGATTTTCACCCTCTGGTCCGGAATTGACTATTTTGTTAAATTTAGAAACCTTCTTAAACCTTAGCCCGGGCGATCCTGAAAAAAGCATCACAAAAGCACAAAAAACAAGAACTCAAAAGAACATCTTTTCGTGTCGTTTCATTTTCATGATTGGGTGGTTAAAGAAAGGGTTTTGCTTTAAATAGCAACCGCTTAATGAAGAAATAGTTTTATGCTTTTTTGTTGACAAAGTTATTTAAAATAGTTAAGTGACATATTTCAGCTGAGCGGGAATAACTCAGTGGTAGAGTGCGACCTTGCCAAGGTCGAAGTCGCGGGTTCAAATCCCGTTTCCCGCTCCATTTTTTTTTAAGGGCGGCATAGCCAAGTGGTAAGGCAGCGGTCTGCAAAACCGCCATTCTCCGGTTCAAATCCGGATGCCGCCTCCACAGAACGAATAAAGGTGCACAAGTAATTTCAAATGCTTGTGGGCCTTTTTTTATGTTTTACTTTATTTTATAAAAGGCTTGCAAAAGGGTGCAGGGCTTTTTTATTGGGTGTGATCGTCACTTAAAAAAAAGAAGTTTTGTTCCGTCGGCGGGTTGGCCTGGCGCGATGCCAGGGCAATTGTTTTAAAGGATAATGCCAGCCTCGACATAACTGAAAATCGCGAGGTAATAACCGGTGATGTGTTGCACAGCCAGCCCCTGGTGGTTCAGTACCTTATTTATGGCGGATCAGCGCCGACAACACCTTTGCACCGGATGGGGTGATAAGCGAACTGGGAGAAAGCTGGTCGGAACCCCGGTTCGGGCTGGTGAAAACCTCGGATGCGGACACCGCCGGCACCCATGTTTTCTTTATCGGCGGTGGAATACCTTCCAATCCGGTGCCCGTTATAACACCCACGGGCCAGAAATTGCTGGTATCGATTGGCAGTACGATTCCGTTGGCGGGCAGTGAATCCGTGGAGGCCGGAATTTTGGGCATTGACCCCCTGGCTCCGGATCTTAATTTTCACTATATATGGTGGAGAGAGCTGTAGGACTGCTATATTTCAATACCAACATCGATTGCTTCTAAGGTCTTTATTGAGGCTTCAGCAGCATGGTGGAAGGATCCAGCCTCAAGTTTAGATCTTCAGCAAACGATTCTCCGCCTTTGACGGCCTTTACATGGATTTCCTTGCCCTCCGGCAAAAGCTGGATGGCCACTTCAAACAGGTCGGAGACCTGTTCAAGCTGCAGGGGTCTCCCGTCGGGTCCCGGATCTTCGTGGCGGTGGGTGCGCATGGTAAACCAGGCGTGCATCTGATGTTTTTTAACCAGGTCCTTGAATTCCGACAGCGGTTGGTG
This sequence comes from uncultured delta proteobacterium, assembly GCA_963766255.1. Taxonomy (GTDB): domain Bacteria; phylum Desulfobacterota; class Desulfobacteria; order Desulfobacterales; family JAFDCJ01; genus JAFDCJ01. Next base: position 75,983 of record CAVXZZ010000018.1, on the reverse strand, counting down.
CACGGATTCGTCAAACGGGAACCCGTCGATAATAATCATTTGGGGCTTAAATATATTTTGTTCCATCAGATCGGCCAGCCGTTCCTCCAGTTTGGGCACACTGAAACCCTCCACCCGGAAGGTCATAATAAACCGGTGGGGCAGCAAAGAATCCCAGAGCTGGTCGATCTGATCCACCTGATATTGATCGGCAATCAGGTTGAACACTTCTTTGTACCACAAACTGACTTTGTTGACCGGATCTTCAAGGCTGATGTGAAGAACGTTTTTGCCCCTGAGCAGGGCGTTCAGCGACAGCTGAACCAAAAAAGCCGTTTTGCCCACACCCGCACGGGCCAGTACAGCGCCGAATTGTCCGGTGTTCAAAATGTCATCATTTTCATATCCCATGACACGTAACGGATTTCGCAGGATGAGATCCTTTTTCAGCATGGTGAAATACCTTTCTTTGATGTAAATAACCCCGGCCGGCCTGGGGGATTGATGGCGGTCGCTGGTTTTGGCGGCTGTTTGCCCGGTCCTTTTAGAGGCGGCAGTTCGCCGGCTGTCACTCCCGGTGACCGGCCCGAGCATTGATGAGGCTTGCAACTGATGGCTTCCCGGCAGATGCAAGACTGACGGGTCAAAAAACGCGACAGATCCAGTTTCTTTTTTCTTTGATCCTACCTTGTCAGATTGTTTGGAGTTTGCCATATAACCGCTTTAATTTGCAACCATTAACACTATATTTTGAATGAAAATTGAGTTGCTCTCAATCTACTGAACTTCACACCCCGCAACCCGTACCCCGCAACCCGCAACGCGCCTATGCGACATTCTTTTTTTCTTCAGTCGCTTTTTTTACCAGTTCTTCGGCAATACTTTGCGGAACCTGTTTGTAGAGGGCAAATTCCATGGTAAATTGGGCCTGTCCCTGGGATAAGGATCTGAGTACGGTTGAATATCCAAACATTTCTGCCAGTGGAACCTGGGATTCTATCACGCACATAGCCCCTTCATCCTGGGAGCCAACGATCATGCCCCGTCGCTGATTCAACGAACCCATAATGGCGCCCTGAAAATCCGAAGGGGTTTCCACAACAACTTTCATTATGGGCTCATGAATAACCGCCCCGGCTTTGGCATAGGCCTGCAAAAACGCTCCGCGGGCGGCGGCTTTAAAGGCCATCTCTGAAGAATCAACTGCATGAGATGCGCCGTCATTGATGACTATTTTAACCCCGGTGACGGGCAACTCCATCTTGGGACCTTTGGCCATCGAGGCCCGGAAACCCTTTTCGCAGGACGAAATATATTGGGTTGGTATGGAGCCGCCCACTACGCGGTTTTCGAAGACAAAATCTTCATCACCCACGGGCTCCATGTAGCCGGCTACGCGACCGTATTGGCCGGAGCCGCCGGTTTGTTTTTTGTGGATGTAGTCGAAGGCAGCTTGGCGGGTGATGGTTTCCCGGTAGGCCACCCGGGGCATGCCGGGGGTCACACGGGCTGAATATTCCCGGAGCATACGCTCGATATAGACTTCCAGGTGCAGCTCACCCATGCCGGAAATAATGGTATCTCCGGTTTCGTCATTGACGTGTACTTTAAATGTCGGATCTTCTTTGGTAAACCGGGCCAGCGCTTTGGACATGTTGGTTTCGGATTTATAATCTTCGGCCGTGATGGCCAGAGAGATGACGGGATCCGGCACATACATGGACGTCATGGTTAAGCTGATGCCCGGTGCTGCAAAGGTGTCGCCGGATGCGCAGTCTATACCGAAAAGGGCGCCGATGTAGCCGGCCTGGATACCGTCGATGTCCTCCATCTGGTCCGCATGAATGCGGACGACCCGACCGACTTTGACCTTCTTGCCGGTGCGGATATTGATGATGGTATCACCTTTGCCGATCGATCCTTGATAAACCCGGATATAGGTCAACTGCCCGAAGGGACCGTCTTCCAGCTTAAAGGCCAGCGCCACCAGCGGCTTTTGTTTGTCCGTGGCAAGGAGCACCGGAGCTTCATCAGCTTCCATGTCCAGGGCATGGTTTTCAATATCCGTGGGGCAGGGCAGCAAATTCGTGATTCCGTCCAGAAGGGGCTGAACCCCTTTGTTCTTGTAGGCAGAGCCCATAAATACCGGGGTCAACTGCCGTGCCAGGGCCCCGTTGCGCACCGCTTCGATGATCATGTCGTCGGTAACTTCCTGCTCTTCCAAAATTGCATCCGTAAGCGATTCGGAGAACATGGATGCGGCATCCATGAGCACTTCACGCTTGTCAAGGGCTTCCACCATCAAATCCTGGGGTATGTCCTCGATCCGAACCGTTTCTCCGTTATCGCCGTCAAAGTATATTGCTTTCATTAAAACCAGGTCTACAACCCCTGAAAAATCAGCTTCAAGCCCGATGGGTATCTGCATGGCGACGGCATTGTGCCCCAATTTTTCCTTGAGTTGATCCATCACCCGGTAAGGATTGGCACCGCTGCGGTCACATTTATTGACAAAGGCAACAGACGGCACTTTGTAACGTTTCATCTGCTGATCGACCGTTATGGATTGTGACTGCACACCACCGACTGCACACAGAACCAATACGGCGCCATCCAAAACGCGCAGTGAACGCTCTACCTCAATGGTAAAATCGACATGGCCGGGGGTGTCAATGATGTTAATTTCATGATTGCGCCATTCACAAAAAGTGGCCGCAGATGCAATGGTGATACCACGCTCTTTCTCCAATTCCATGGAATCCATGGTAGCCCCTACGCCATCTTTGCCCTTGACGTCATGAATGGCATGGATCCGCTGGGTGTAATACAGAATTCTTTCGGTCAGGGTTGTTTTACCGGAATCGATGTGGGCACTGATGCCGATATTTCTGACTTTTGCAATATCTTTTTCCATTTTTCCTTAACCTTTTGAAGGTTTCCCTCGGTGTCTTTATCCGGATAGATACCGGAATGGTAATGAATACAATAAGCTGTTTCAAAATCCAATTTAGAAACAGCTTATAAAAAATCCCGCATCGGAGCGCCGCTACCGAATGAGGGATTGTGTGCCAAGCTTCGGTTTATTTAAACTTTTTAAACTAAGATGCAATACGTGATTTGTCAATATATTTATTTGTTTTATCACGAAAAAATTTTGAGCCTTATTGACACTGCTGTTTTGCTCGTGATAGTTGTTTAGAAGGGGTTAACCGGAACCAAACAGGCTACAGGGGAGAAGGCTTATGCTTTTGCTGGAAGGCAACGATATGTGGGTTAATCTAAAAACCTCATTTGTCGACATCGATGAGCTATTGCTATTTTTAAAAGGCCAGAAATTCAGCGGTTATTTACAATTCGAATTTTCCGACAGCCAGTGTGCGCTTTTCCTGCAATTAGGGGATGTTGTCAATGGCCTCGTTGCTCTGGAGGAGGAGCGCAATGTCGGCGGCCGAGCTGTCAAACGCATTCTGGTTCGTTCCAGACAGGATAAAGGCGGCACCATTAAGGTTACCCAGTTACCCCTGCAAAACATGCAGTTTTTGTCTGAAGCTTACGGCTTATCCGTCAGGCTGCAGCATAAAAATCTGTCGTCAAAATACTCTAATCTTCCAGAATTTTTAGATAAGCTTGAATATGAAAGTTTTTCGGGCTGTATAGAAGTCTGGTTTCCGGTGGACGACCACCGCGGGATTATTTTTATTGAAGACGGCCGGACCAAGGCCATCATGACCGAAGAGTTGCTGGTGGATTTGAAGGAAGGCACCGATTCCCAGCGCAAATTTACCGAATCCTTTGTCAATCGAGCCCAACGTTCGGGGGTCCAGTATAACGCGTTTGTTGAAACCTAAAACGAGACCGATACAAAATGAATATTTTGCATCGGTCTCGTTTTATTTCACGAAAAATTTAAGCCCTCCGATGGCCAGACATGTCATGGCGCTTATCTTTAAAATGACATGGACGGTATATCCTATTTGAAACCCTAATTGTGGGATTAATATCAACGCCACATCAGCCAGAAGGAATAGGCCGATGGTGGCAATGATAAATTGAATCACCTGGCCGACAATCCCGCCTTTATATTTCCGCTTGGCATTGATAAAAACGGCCATGATGACACAGTAAATAGCAAATGTTAAAATGAATAAAATCAGCAGGGTCAAAAAATCAAAAGAAATGTTCGGCATGGTTCCTCCGGTTCTATTCAGAAAGGCGGTCGAATGTCTCGAGCAGATGACTTCTCATGGCCGTCTCTTTGGCGTACCGTTCAATATTTTTTATCTCGGTTTGAATCTTGACCGTTGCATCGGAAGCAAATTTTTCACCCAGATACCGGTGTATTTCGGTGCGTAGATTTCCAATCAGTTCATAGAAGGCTTCAATAAAAAGATATCGTTGGGCTGGCTCAGGATAGTAATAGGCCATATTTTTGAGTACCATTTTTTTTCTAACCCGGTCTGGATTTTCCAGCGGTATATCCGCAAACATGGCCTGATGGCGCTTATTTAATGCGACCAGGGCCCGATGGACGACATCCCGTGACCGCCTGCCGAGTTCTGCAATCAGCAGGTGAAGGAGATAAGAATAGATTTCCAGCAGTGTATCTAAAATATTGGATATCTCATTATATTTTTTGTCTTCATATTCGATTATTTCCTGTGACTGTCTGATCATCCCGGCCAAATTCAATTGGTGAAGGGTTTCGATAACTGAATTCTCATCAATTCCGCTAAACCGTGCCAGCTGTTCAATGTTGCGGGTTCCATCAATCAGCGAGAATATGAATTTATGGGTATCAGTCAGTCGCTGCTGGATTTTTTCCTGTCTTGTTTCAGCATAGGGTGACGGGCGGAAGATAAGTTTGCGGCTTGGGATTTTGCTTCGAAACTCCTCCAGACTCAGCCCTTTGTCAGTTGCCACCCGAGCGAGATTTAGGGGGTCGTAATTGACGATGAGTTCTTTGCCAATAGATCTTTCCAGAAAATAAAAATACCCACGTTGCCACAAAATAATATCAACTAATATTTGCTCCATCTGCTGCGAAAGAATTTCCTGAAGCGCATCCAGGGACAGCAGGCCTTTTTCAACCAGATACTGTCCGATTTTTTTCCCCTGCACGGCGGCATCGTTGACCAGCATATCCAACATCGTTGGGGCCAGGCTTTCTCTTTGTAAAATAATGTTGCCGATTCTTTCTTCCTTGCGATTCGTGGCAGCCCGTATCAGGCGCCCCTCCTGGAAGATTAAGTTTTTGGAGATTCCGTTGGCTTTGATGGCACCAACCCCATTAACTTTATTGGCATACACCGCGTAGAGAAAAAACAGAAAAGGAACTTCGCTGATAAAGCCCCCTAAAAAAATTCTATCTCTATCGCGCCTGATGTTAATGGGTGTCTCGTAGTTCAGCCATCCCGCCGCCCCCCATTCTTCGGCTGCCCGCTCAAAATTTTGAAGTCGATAATACTCGGTTCCCCTGAGCAGATGATCGAAAAAAGAATGGGATGGAAAACTGGTTCGCTTTAAAAGATGGATTTTTTGTTTCATAATACACAATCCCGAAATCATAAGTAACCGTAAACTATTATAATCATAATTGTATATTAATCTCACATTTTTTCAAATAAAAACAAAATTTTCAGCGACAGATGCAGCCCGGTTCAGTATTTCGGCCGCTTCTTTCTGAATCGTTTGGTTAGCGGGCGCTGTCTAAAAAGCACATAGGTGGCGCCGGCACCTCCATCACACAGCCGGGCACTTGAAAAGGCCACAACCCATTTGCGCCAGGGGCTGGAAGTGAGCCATTGATAGACTTTGGATTTTAGTACCGGCTCGGCGGGTGATGAAAGCCCCCGACCGTGGATGACTAAGACCACGTTTTTACCGGCGGCAATATTTTTTTGCATAAATCTATCAAAGATTTCACGGGCGGCTTCAACGTTGAGCCCGTGGAGATCTACATGGGCCTGGATTGAAAAATCACCCCTATGCAGTCGATGAACAATGGTGGGATTTACCGTATTATCCATGCCTTCAATGTATTCGGGTGTGAGGGAAACCACAAATCCAGTTCCATCGCGTACCAGGTTCTTTAGCTTCTGAACGGATTCACATTCGGGATTTGGTTCTGGGGGCGGGGGCTTTGGCTCTGAGTGGCAAAAAGCCGAGCAGTTAGTCCTTGAAATTCTCTTAACATCGGCCATGGCATCGTTGAAAATGGCCCGCTCTTGCCGGTGATTCATCGGTCGGTTTTTCGATTCCTTTTTTTTCAGGACCGGTGGCGGATTGAGCCTGATTTTCTTGACTTCAAGATGCGTATCTAAATTTTTAAAGGGTTTGAAAAAACCGGAAGATTTAGACGGTTTCATGATTTGTCTCCGTCAGGACCTTTTTAACCCCGTCAGCGAAGAACACCAGAGTAGCAATATCGCCCCCGTTGGTCAACCGCAAACCGATGGATATAAGATGCATTTTTGAAAGAGCTTCTAGAATTTAGGTGACAATCTTGCTAACAAATTCTATTATGGAGTGAAAATTAAAAATGGATTTCACTCCTGTCCCAGACTAGCTGGATGGCGCTTCGATCTATATTATCTGAGGAGCGCCTTAAACCATTATCGAATAACGGATAACGCCACTTTTTGTAAAGGAGGCAGTCAATGGATTGGCAAGACCGCTACGCTTCCAAAGTTGTTGCTGCACAAGAAGCGGTTTCAAAAATCATGCGGGGCAGTCGCGTTTTTATCGGAACCGGTTGTGGAGAACCCCAGCATCTCATCCATGCTATGGTCAAAGACGAGCAACTTCAAGATATTATGGTCTATCAGATGCTATCGTCTACCTTATCCCAGTTTGTGGAGGATGCGTCCTTTACCCGCCGATTTTCCTTAAAATTGTTTTTTATCAGTCAATCCATGCGCAAAGCTGCCTTTGAAGGTAAGATCGACTACATTCCCGAATATCTTTCCCAGATTCCCAGGATGTTTGCCAGTCATCGCATCGGGCTCGATGCGGCCCTTGTTCAGGTCAGCCCCCCTGATAAATTCGGCTATTGCAGCCTCGGTGTTTCGGTTGACATCACCCGTTCGGCTGTCGCGCATTCTCCGGTTGTTATCGCCCAGGTAAACCCCAAAATGCCCCGTACCTGGGGAGACAGTTTTGTGCATGTTGATGATATCGATTGGTTGGTACCCCATGAAGAACCGCTGGTTGAAGCCTTGCCGCGAATAAAGGACAATGAAGTTTCTCGCCGAATCGGCCTTTATGTTTCCCAACTGGTCGACGACGGGTCCACCCTCCAGATTGGGTTCGGCAATCTGCCGAATGCCATTTTGAAATACCTGGACGGGAAAAATGATCTGGGCCTCCATACCCAGTTAATTACCGACGGTCTGCTTCCTTTGTTTGAGAAGAAAGTAATTACCAACAAAAAGAAAACCCTTTTGCCGGGCAGGGTGGTAACCTCGCTGTGCATGGGATCTGAAAAGATTTATCGCTATGTGGATAACAATCCACTTTTTTACTTTAGGTCATCGGAGTTTGTTAATGACCCGACGGTCATTGCCCGCAATGATAATCTGATTTCAATCAGCTCGGCGCTGGAGGTGGATCTCACCGGACAGGTATGTTCGGATTCCACGGGGTATCTGTTCTACAGTGGAATTGGAGACCAGGTTGACTTTTTGCGCGGAAGTTCGATGTCAAAAGGAGGGTTTTCAATTATTGCCCTGCCGTCGACCGCACAAAACGGGGCAGTGTCGCGCATTGTTCCTCATCTGAGTGAAGGGGCAGGTGTGGCCACCACCCGGGGAGATGTGAACTTTGTAATTACCGAATATGGTATTGCCGAACTGAAGGGCAAAGGAATCTATCAGCGCGTCATGGAGCTGGCCCAGATTGCCCATCCCAAATTCCGTGAAGAGCTCATCGAAGTCGCTAAAAAGCGCCATTATATTTTTGCAGACCAGTTGCCACCCACCACCGAGGACCTCCTGTTTCTGGAAGGCTACAAATATACCTTAAAACTAAAAGACGGGAAGGTTGTGGAGTTTCGACCGCTTCTGCCATCAGATGAATTTGCCTATCGCAATTTCTTTTACTCCCTGCAAGAAAAAACCATATATATGCGATATTTTTATAAAATGAGAACTTTTTCCCACGAGGTCGTACAGAAACAATGGTCCAGCGTGGACTACCACAAAAACATGTCCATATTGGGCCTCGTTCAGAAGGGGGGGCATAAAGAAATAATGGCCATTGGTTCATATGCCCAGGACAGCGATGACCGGGCAGAAGTGGCCTTTGTGGTGCGGGAGGATTTTCAAAGCAGGGGGATCGCCTCTTATCTTCTTGAAATTTTAGAAAAAATAGCACGAGAAAACCATTACAACGGTTTCTGTGCCACTGTTTTGCGCGAGAATAGCGCCATGATAAGCGTGTTTAAAAAAAGATTTCCGCAAGCCAAAATTTCATCCAGTGGTGGATCAGACCTCAAGATCGAAATGGAGTTTAGCCCAACCGGCGCTGGCGATGACAAGCCATAATTCTGCACTATGCCAGTCCCCGGTAACCCATCCCCAAATTTGCTGCTACCCATGACTGAAAGATTTATCTTGTAAAAATGCTATATATTTTGTAATTTAAGAAGTATAAGGCACGTTTTTCCAGATTGGATTACCATCATTTCTAAGGGTCTTTGGCGCCTGCAAAGCTGTGACCTTTGAAATATGCTCATTTTTGATCAAGTCAGCTCCCACCTGTGCTGTTTTTTGGAGAAAAATTAAAGTTTTACCAAAAGTTACCGAAATTAATAAAGATATAGATTTTTATCAACATCAACATTTTAGGGAGGATGGCAATTGTCCTATACGCTCGGTCAGAAACAGCTCGATAAAATTGAAGATATTTTAAAGCAGGACCTCATTGACAATGGCGTACGGTGTGTCTTTCTAATCGATATGGCCGGCAACATTATTGCCAATTTGGACAACGGCGAAAAACAGCATGACATTTACTCGCTGGCTGCTCTGGCAGCAGGCAACTTCGGTGCTGTCAGTGCAATGGCCAAAATTATCGGTGAAAATGAATTCTCATTGCTTTTTCATAAAGGAAAAAACGAAAATATTCATTTCAACAAAATAACCACCGAATTTCTACTGATCACCATATTTGGCAACGACATCTCGTTGGGTTTCTTGCGATTGAAAGTCTCTGAATCCGTTGAACAATTAAAAATTATTCTGGAGCCTTTAGTGGCTCTGTAAACAGGTACCTTTGCATTCGGATTCAAGATTACGCTTCGACTTTTGAAATTCGTTCCGGTTAATTCTGATGGCATTTGTTAATCTGAAAAATAAGGAAATCCAGGTTAAAATCGTCTATTACGGCCCCGGCAGGGGTGGCAAGACGAGCAATCTGGAATACGTATATAAGAAATTCGCTAAACGTATCAATACCGAAATGGTCACGGTCAAAACACATGGCGACCGGACCTTGTTTTTTGATTTCCTCCCTTTTGATATTGGCATCATTAACGGTTATGATGTTAAAATTCAATTATATACCGTACCCGGCCAGGTCAAATACAATGCGACCCGCAGGCTGGTATTACGGGGCGTGGATGGTATCGTTTTCGTAGCCGATGCCATGGCGGTAAGAAGAGAGAAAAATATTCTTTCGCTGAAAAATCTTCAAGAAAATTTGGCCGCCTATAAGAAGAGCATCTTCCGAATCCCTTTTGTAATGCAGTACAATAAAATGGATCTTAAAGAGCAGGGCATCCCACTTTTACCCCTGCCAACTCTTGAAAAAGATTTGAACAGTCAGCTGAAGATACCCTCTTTTGCAGCCAGCGCCGTTTTAGGGACCAATGTGGTTGCAACCTTAAAGAGGATTATATCGTTGACCGTAGCATCCATTAAAAAAGATTTGAAATAGGAGATAGCAAATTGGCCGATTCAAAAGATGTCGATACATTGAGCTCCGAACTTGAAAATCGGTTGGACGATCTGTTTGGTGATAACAACTTAGCGCCGCCCGACGCTGAAGAAAATGATATTGCAGCGCATTATCCGCTGGCGGAATTAAAGAACATCATTCTATCCATTGACTGGGAGATAACGGATGAGGTTCTGGGAAAATTACTGCAGCAGATAAAGGATCTGAAGCTGACCTACAAGCATGATAAAATCGTACTAACGTTTCTTCAAATCCTCAATTCCCTTGGCGATTACATCAAAACAAACCGCGCCAAATCACATCCCAAAACCTTTAAAATACTGAACTCTGTTTTTTCGAGCCTCGATAAAGTAGTGCTTTCCCGGGAAATGCCCGATACGGCCAAAAAAAAGATCCTGCGCGCCGAGATGAATCGCTACAAAGAATTAAGATCCCAGATTTCCCAGGGCAAAGCTGCAGCCCAACCAACGGCGAAAGCCAAGCCTGCCAGGGCCGTCAAACCGGAAGTTGTTCAGGAAGCAGAAGAGCAGCCGGTAACCCTCACTGAGCCGTCTGGTCAACCAGCAGAAGCAGAAATATCCGAAGCGCCGATGATAGAACCAGAACCGGAGCCAGAGGTTGTAACCTTAGCGCGAACCTTCGGTTGAAACTCTGGCTGAAGCCGTTGACCATATTAAAAAATACATTCACGATGAAATCAGCGCCTTAAAGAAGGAGATCAAAGCGTTGCGAACTCAATAAATTCCCATGATTGCCGCGCTTGCCGCAGGATGGACCAATGGTGAGAATTCCAACCACCCGCGGTCAGTTCTACCTGGCGATCGGTTGTTGACCTGCCGCATCGATCCAGGACCGATTGCCGTTCAAATATTGCGTGCGTACAGGTGATGCCATGGTTTTGTCTTCAGGTGATATATCTTCTATGATATACAAGCGTAAGGTCAGAGACGACCTGGGCGATTTTTCCCTGGATGGCCAAACGCTGATTGTCCTCATGGAGTTGGACGGGAAGACCACTCTGGGAGCCCTGGCCGGAAAAACCGGGCTGACCATGGGCGCCATCAGGGAAGTCATTACTTATCTTTTGAAACTCGGGCTTATCGACAAGGTTGAAAAGAGAGTTGTCCCGGTGGATAACGCGTTCTTTCGCGCCCTGCTGGATGAGTTGGCCCTGGCCATCGGCCCGATCGCAAGCGTTTTAATTGAGGATGAAGTTCAGGACCTCGGCTATGACGTCAATAGTTTCCCGAGTTACCTGGTTTCGGAGCTGGTGGATAGATTGGCCGGCGAAATCAGGCGTGAAGAGAAAAAAGCGATCTTTATTAAAAACCTGGTTAACATAATTCGGGCCAAAGGATACGCGAAGGCCTAACCCAGACCCACCGGCCTCCAACCCGGGGAAAAGACGGACCTGAAATATTCATTTTTCAATCGAAATTATTCAATCATTTAGGGAGAAAATGGTATGATTGTTATCTGTGAAGAGTGCGGAAAAAAATACCGGATAGATACTTCCAAGATTAAAGGGAAGGCAGCCAGCTTTAAATGCCGGTCCTGTACCCACCTGATTGTGGTGTCAAAACCGGAACCGCCGCCGGAGCGTCCTGAAATCGAACCCCGGCCTACATTGGAATCCATAACAACAACCATCGACGATAGCTCAACCGCCCCAATGGCTGATACAAACCGGGCTCCGGTAAAATCCAGACACCGCCGCACCAAAGGACTGGGTTTGCGTTCCAAAATGCTTTTGCTGTTTATGCTGGTTCCTATCATCTTGATGGCCGGTGCCAGCTTGCTGTATCTTTGGCAACTCGAAACGATGTCAAACCTGCTGACCCGGGAAAGCTCCAAGTTTGTCAATCAGATGGCTGAAGAAAAGATTGCCGATATTTCAGCCGGTGTTGCGATGCAATGCAAACTATACCTGTTAAGCCATCAGGATTTAATCCGAGAAGATTTCAATGAGGACATGGGCTTTAGGACCCTTGCAGTTCAAAAAGTGGGACTGACCGGTTATACGGCGCTTTATGAACTGCCGGGGTCGGATGGGGTCTGGCGCACCTGGGCCCACGTTAACAAAAAAATAATCGGCATCGATATGAGTAAGCTCAAAAAGCCCCTGGGACAAAGTTTCCCCGGTTTCTGGAAAGTTTACATCGGCGTCAAGGGGGGGGGGAAATCCCAGGGATATTATACCTGGCAGGATAAGGACGGCAAGTTCCGGGATAAGTTTATGGTGTGCACGCCGGTTGCCGGAACTCGATATGTGGTCGCGGCCACCACCTATATGGATGAATTTACCGGCCCGCTGAAACGGATGCAGGCCCGTGCTAAAGAATTAACAGATCGGGCCAGGTTGATCACATGGGCTGTTTTAGGGATCACCCTTTTGCTTATCGGTCTCATCGTATCGGTTTATGGTCATCGGTTGACCGGAAAAATCAAATCATTGACCGATGTCGCTGACCGCATCAGTGTCGGTGAGCTCGGGATGGAAGTTAAAACAACTTCAAGAGACGAGATAGGAGAACTTGCTGAAGCAATCGCGAGAATGCAGGACAGCATAAGACTTTCCATTGACCGGTTGCGTCGTCGGCGCTAAGGGCCTTTCCATGGCAAATATTTCCGCGATCGACAAAAAGTTGTCGAAAGCGGCCTTTGGCGACCGCTTTTTTTTCTGATGAGTTCGATCGTGCAACTGCCATAGGATCCGGTCAGTGAAGATGCGCTGAGGAGTCTAAGAATATAGAATGGTCATTATTCCAAGAGAAAAGCCGGTAATAGAGAACCTGAACGTCTATTACCTGGATATGAAAAAATTGCTCGAGCATTACCAGGGTGAAATCGGATCCGGTGGTGTATATTTCAAATCCCATGGGGCCGAAGGGGTCATATTTTTCGACAAGGATGATCTGCTAAATGCCTTTTATGAAGACAAAGACATGGACTTGGTCGGGGCCCAGGCAGTTGAGCACCTCCTCAATGCCGGCGGACAATTTAATTTTACGGTCAATATTTATCAGCTTTCCCTTGAGGAGGTTTACTTCTGGGCCAGCATTCCCTCCGCTGAAAAGATATATGAGGATCTCAGCACCGAGTTCACCGACCTTGAAGGTCTCATTCGAAAGATGAGCTCTGAGAAGCTGACCGGTTACATTGATGTCCGCATTAGCGGCGGTAAAGAAGGCGGCTTGATATTTATCATTAACGGAAAAATCATGGGTGGCTCTTATTCCTGGGGCAATGGAGAAGCCGGACCTAGCCACAAGAACCAGAAGTTGTTGATTCGCAAAACCAAGGAAACCCCCGCCACCTTTAATGTTTGCCGGATTCCCCTGTCAAAAATGAGGGGCGAGGGCCAATCTCGAGCCGGCTTTTCCAGAACTTCCGGGGCCGTATTAAGCATGTTGGAAGAATTACTGGTGATATTTGAAAATACGGTTATCGCCAGAAAAAAAATGAGAACCGATTTTACGAAGATTCTAAAAAAGAAGTTTGTGGAAAACGCTGAAAAATATGCCTTTTTAGATCCATTTGCCGGCGAGTTTGACTATGCCAATCGGAAAATTGACTTCTCAGGTGCGGCCAGTGACAAGGAGTTAACAGAGGGTGTTATAAACTCTATCCGGGAACTGGCGCAGGAATTGGGTGTGTTCCCGCAATTGCTGGAGACCTGCACAGAATGGTCAGACAAATATGCGCGGCAACTGGAGAAATTTAGAGTTAAACTTTAAAGATGACTCATATACCCTCTATCAGTGATTATGGTATTTCTGCCCGGGGATTTGCTGAATTTTTTGATGGCATTCCGGCGGCAATTTTCCGTACGACGCTAGAAGGTAAAATTGTATACTGCAACAGGGCTTTCGCCAATATTTTTGGATTTGAATCAGCGGCTGAACTCATTGATTCGCCCGAGATTGCGCTTTATCGCCATAAAAAAGACCGCGGCGTCTTCATTCACTCTATTTTGCAGCGGGGACGTCTGTCTGATTTGCCGATCGCCTTCAAAATGAAGGACGGAACTCCCATCATGTGTGCCGTTTCGGCTAAAGCGGTTTTAGACGATGATGAAATGGTGGTTCATTTAGACGGTTTTTTAAGGGACATTACCGTTCAGACTGAAGTCCACAAAGACGTCGCCAGAATGGATGGTACGGCCGATAACCTGAAAGATGGTGTCATCGTGGTCGATTTACACGGTGGGTTAATTGATATCAATCAGGCCGGGGCTCAATTGATGGGCTTTGCCAGAGAAGAGATGCTCGGACAACCGGTGTCCGGCTTTTTTGCACCTGAAGACAGAGAATTTTTCCTGATTTTTTTTGCGGACATTATTAAATTAGGCCGCAATGAGACCATTCTCGCGGTCACCAACAGGGCCAATAAAAAAAGACATTTAGACTGGCACGCCTATCTGGTTAGAAATGACAGTCAGCCCCATCACATTAAATGTATTGCCCGTGATGTCAGCGACATCGTTAACAGGCAAAAAGAGCGCAATATTGATGAAAAATTTCAGGGCGTACTTGAAATGGCAGGCGGCGTCGCCCACAGTTTGAATCAACCGTTGACCATTGTTAACAATTTGCTCAATGAAATACTGTCAGAACTGGATCGCGAAGGGACCCTATTCCCAAAAGTTCAAAAAGTGCATGATCAGATGAAGAAAATGAATGAGATTGCCCAAAAAATTGGTAATATTAAAAAATATGAGGCCATGGATTACGTGGCAGGCGTCAAAATAGTTGATATAGACAAATCTTCCTGGGCCCAGACAGTCAAGGATATTCCATGATCAAGAATGTGCTGCTGGTGGACGATGACTACGAAATGTTGATCGCTCTGAAAGAGGGGTTCCAAAAATATAAGGACTCCTTTTCCATACTGATGGCTGCAGACGGGCTCAAGGCCGTGGAAAGCCTGAAGACAAGTACGGTCTCGCTTGTTGTAACCGATTTAAAGATGCCCGGAATGGATGGATTTGAGCTATTGGCCCATATTATGGAGAACTATCCAGATATTCCCGTCATCATCATCACCGGATACAGTACCCCTGAAATGGAGCATCTGGCGCGCGAAGGCGGTGCGGTGGGATATATTGCGAAACCGTTTTTGATAGAAAATCTGGCGCGTCAGATTATGACTACCCTAAGGAAGGAATCAGAAGGCGGAACATTGCACAATGTGTCTTCTGGTATGTTTTTGCAGCTGGTGGAAATGGAACAGAAAACCTGCACCATTCGCCTGGAAGATAAATTTTCCACAAAGAAGGGGATTCTCTTTTTCCAGGAAGGTGAGTTGTTCGATGCCAGGGTAAATGATTTGCAGGGTGAAAATGCCGCTTACGAGATTTTTTCGTGGGACCAGGTAAATTTATCCATTCAAAACGGATGCGCCTTAAAAGAAAGGCGAATCCACAGCGAGATGCAGCATCTCATTCTTGAAGCTGCGCGGCGCAAAGACGAAGACGTTGTCGAGGATATCCAACCGGCTGTGATGGAGGAAGTTGAACCCTTTGAACCAGAACCGGTGGACCTCATCGGCGCGATTAAAGAGAAAATTGAAGCCAGATTGGGACCCTCCTGTGGTTTGGAGGATATTTACAAGGACAATGCCTGGGACAGTCGTGTTCTGCAATTTACCAGAGCCGGAATTTTTTTTAATATCGGAGAACTGGAGATGGGCTATATTGACAGTGGTGAAGAAAACGATTTTATCGTGCTGCCCGGGGAAAACACCACGGTGATATCTGTCAGTCCCAAATGCCCGAGGGACAAACTGCTTCGGGTCCTGAATGAATGAGTTTTCCTGCATAGCAGGATGACGCATCGATCTTAATTATCAGAGGTGCGCCTTTGTGAGATAGCTTATTATACTTTTGCTGGAAATTTGGTATGCGCGAATTGTTCAAGGATATATTAAATATGGAGGGCGTCAAGGGCCTCATGATGTTCTCTTTTGCCGGAGATCCGGTGTATAAAGAATTCAATCAGGCCCAACCTGAGGGTATTGAAAGCCGGGACTGGAGTTTGTTCATTGAGTCGCTGGCTGGAATGAGAGAAACCGATTTGATATTTAAAAAAGGCCGGCTGTACATCCGCAGAACGGATATCGGATATCTGGTAGTCCTGATGGGGCTGTTTGTGCCAATTGCCATGATGCGACTCCAGTGCGACATATTATTGCCATCTTTAAAGCCGGCTAAAGCCGCCAAAGGCATCAGACGCCTGTTTAAGAAATAAACGAATGAGAGGTTTATAAACAGCAATGAGAACCGATATAGAATCCAGAATCAATGAAGCCGAAGTGTGTCGTTCCATGGGATTGTATGACGACTCGCTGAACATTTATGAGAGCATTCTTCCGATTGTTTCCCCCCAGGATGCCCAGGCCCAGGACAAAATCAAAAAGCGCATTGGTTTGCTGAAAAAAGAAATCGCCGATCATGGCGGATACCAAGCCCAAGGGCGTTTCCGCCAAAGACATTTCGATGTTAAAAAAATCGTTTTCCAGTCAGGGTGACGTCTCCGAAATTCTTGACAGTGCGTCGGCATTTCAGGAAATGGGACTTCACGGTGAAGCAATTGCTGAATACGTGAAAATGTTTAAAGAAGAGTACCCTGCCGAAAAAATCGTTCCCGGCCTTGTGGAAAGCCTGTTGAAGATGCATTCGCCATCCAAGGCCGTCAAAGAATTTAAAAAACTGGTCGAAGGGCTGAAAATAGACAAGAAATCCTTTGCCTCTATTAATTTTGCGATCGGACGGGAGCTGGAAAAGCGCGATCTTCGCGATCAGGCCCATGACTTCTACAGTGATGCTTCCAAGCTGGATTCCGGCAACGCCGAAATTAAAAAACGCCTGGATTCGGTCAGTGCCAGTTTTGCTTCCGGTTCCAAATATGACTATCTCCTGCGGGAGAACATGGTCACCACCGACAAGCTGCAGCAGGCCTTTGCGCTGTCCAAAAAGATGAAGAAAAGCGTGGAATTTGTGTTGATCGAGCAGTTTCAAGATCAAAAAGGAAGCCATCGGCAAATCCTTCTCCCTATTCTACGGCTGCCCTTTCAGGCCTTTCGACCCCTGCATTTACGGTACCGGTGGAACTGCTGTCCAATCTCAAAAAATCCTTCCTGCTCAACGAACTGTGGATTCCGCTCAGCTGGGACAAAGACGGGGTTGAAATTCTGGTCGATGATCCCAGGGACCTGAACAAGACCGACAATATCAAAGCCCTGATGAAGACCGGCAAAATTCACTTTTCAGTGGCCATCCGGGAGGATATCCTGGAATTTATCCGGCATTTCTTTGATCATGGAGGTCAGGTGTCCGGTGAAGCCGCCATGGATGATGTCCTGGACGATTTTGACATGCTGCCGGATGTGGAGTTTGAAGAGGAAGAGGAAGAAGTCATGGGCGACGATGTCGATGAGGCTTCCAGCCAGGTCGTCAAACTGGTGGATCAGGCCATCATTGCGGCCTACCGTAAAAATTCTTCCGATATTCACATCGAGCCTTCGCCCATTACCAAGGCCACGAGCATCCGGTTCCGGCTCGACGGTGTCTGCCAGGAATACATGAAAGTACCGAATTCCATGGTTCGCGGTATCGTTTCCAGGATTAAAATCATGTCCAATCTGGATATCGCCGAAAGGCGTCTGCCCCAGGACGGCAAAATCAAATTTCGGCGCAAAGGGGTGCCGGCCTTTGAACTGCGTGTTGCCACCCTGCCGACAGCCGGCGGTTTTGAAGATGTGGTCATGAGGATCCTGGCTTCGGCCGGTGCCATGGCAATGGACGAGATGGGATTGAACGAACGCAACTTGCAGGTGATGAAAAATATCATTTCCAAGCCTTATGGGCTCGTTCTGGCCGTGGGCCCCACCGGGTCCGGTAAAACGACCTCGCTGCATGCCATTCTAGGCCATATCAACAAACCGGGCATTAAAATCTGGACGGCTGAAGATCCCATTGAAATCACCCAGGCCGGTTTGAGACAGACCGAGGTCAAACCTAAAATCGGACTTGATTTTGCCCGGATGATGCGGGCTTTTTTGCGTGCGGATCCGGATGTCATCATGATTGGTGAAATGCGCGATGAGGAAACCGCCTCCATCGGCATTGAAGCCTCGCTGACCGGCCATCTGGTTTTCTCCACCCTGCATACCAACAGTGCGCCTGAAACCATTACCCGTTTGCTGGATATGGGGTTGAACCCGCTTAATTTCTCCGATGCCTTTCTGGGTGTTATGGCCCAGCGGCTGACCCGCCGGCTGTGCACCAACTGTCGTGAAGAATATCCGGTTACCGAAGATGACTTTGAGGTGACTGATCTCCGAATACGGCAAAAAGTATTTTGGCGCAACCGGGGTCGAATATGACTCCGATATGACGCTATATAAAGCCGGCGGTTGTGAAAGCTGCTCCGGTACCGGTTACCGCGGCCGGATGGGCATCCATGAGTTAATGGAAGGCACCGACAAAATTAAATTGATGATTAAAAAGCAGGCCAATACCGAGCAGATCTTTGAACAGGCCATGAAAGAGGGTATGTCTACCCTGAAACAGGACGGTATTGTGAAGATGTTTCAGGGACAGACGGATATGGCCGAAGTCCGGCGGGTCTGCATCAATTAATAGAAGCTGTTTTAAAACCTCATCTAAGGCTTTAAAGCAGCTTCTATATTTTATAGTTAAGATATCTTATGGAAATCGGATCGTCAGAATGGTCGAAATTGATAATCGACGGAGCTACAGCTTTCGACCTTGATCTTGATCGGCATCATACCGGCCTGTTTGGGGCCCACGCTAGAGAGCTTCTTCACTGGAACAAAACCACCAACCTTACCGCTATTAACGATCCCTTTGAAGTTGCCGTTAAGCACTTTTTGGATTCGCTGGCGCCTGCCAGGCTGATATCACCGGGTGCAACCCTGCTGGACATTGGATCGGGTGGCGGTTTTCCCGGCATCCCGCTCAAGGTAGTTATTCCCTCATTGAAGGTCACCCTGGTGGATGCCTCCCGCAAGAGAGCTAACTTTTTAAAACATGCCATCCGGACCCTGAAATTGGAAGGCATCGAAGCGCTGCACATCCGCGCCGAAAATCTTGCGGCCGAGCCGGCATACATTAAACGCTTTGACTTTATCATCAGCCGTGCCTTGACCGATCTGGAGTCCTTTACCCGGCATGGGTTGCCTTTGCTGTCAGAGCAAGGCGTCATGATCGCATTAAAAGGGAAGGTGGATCAAACAGAGGTGGAAAAGATGGGGTCAATTGCTTTTGAAAAATTGAATAAATCCAATCAAAATCAGCATCATTTCCCAATTGCAGTTGAAAAATTCGAACTGCCTTTCACTCAATCCCAAAGATCTATTATTACTATCAAAAAAATTTGCTAAACAAAGCCCCAGTATTCGATACTCGGTTAAGCTGCGCTTCGAAATATGGTTTAAATATATCAAGGAGATTTGGAGTTGTAATATATGACAAATACAGTATTGACTCCAAGATTCAGAGCCTTACACATCTCCGATGGGATATCACAATAACTTGTTTAGAAGCCATCTCAAAAAAAGGATTTTGGTTCAAAATCGAGGCGGGGTCGCGTGTTAAACCGGAGGAATACTCGAGTATTTCGAGGATTTCACACAAGGCACCAACAAAGAGTTTGGGACAAAAGACTTTTTTGAGATAGCTTCTAATAAACCATGCGATGGCTTAAGGCCTCCAAAGGTTATATTTTAAAAAGGAATGTTTGGGGGCGTTTAAGCGGCTTCTCGGGTGTACGTGTATCTCTTCTTGGAATAACGACACCTTAGAGGCCGTAATTATTTTGAGAGGGTCAAAAATGGCGCATACCTCTTATTTAGATACTGCGTACCCAGCAGTTCCCGACAGGATATCAACTTTTTTGAGCTTTTTAATACGGCAGCCGAGTGCGCATGATGAAAGGATACAAAGATGGAAATGAAAACAATGTTTGCGGAATGGAGCAAGATCTGCCCTGGCTGCAACATTGGGCGCAAATATCCAGATTCCTTTATCGGCAAGAAAGTAAGGAATCACTGGGAAAAAGGTTGTATGTCGCATAACGCCTATGTTGGAGGAATGGAACAACAAGCGTGCAGCACTGCTGGTTCAATTTGCCCTATACACCGGATTGAGACGTGGTGATTTATTGAGAGAAGTCCAAATATCAGTTTCCCATAAATCGTTACAGATCTGTAATGGATACCCCCATAAATAGATACATGAATTGGCGATGCTAAGGAATGGGACTACCAGAGGCCTATGCCATAAATACTATACTCTGTTTTGGTTCCAAGATGTTTTTCAATATTTTCATCTAACTCGATACGACGCGGATCCCGCATCCATTGCTGCCATTGCTCTAAAGTTGTCCACCTACTTATCACCAGGCATTCATCTTTGCGATCTAAGTTAAAAAAGGTTTCGCCTGAAATGTATCCAGGCTGTCGGACTCCAAGAGATCTCAATTCTACTATATGAGGCAAAAGCACCTTCGCATCCTCACCATGCTTTGTTACTCGCTTTATTAAAACTCCAATCGCCATGTCCCTTTCCTTTCTATATTTTTTTGCTAAGTTCAGAAAAGAATGCCATTGACGAAATGAAACCCGCAGAAGCTCAGATTCAGGGAATAAAATCCGATAGAGATGTGTTTGAGGAAGAATAACCAGTTGAAACTTAAGTGTACTATCTTGAACTAAGATAGTTCTACTCCTATACCAAAATTTGAAACTAATTGATCGTCATCCATTGGTTTGCACCATCGTACTGTTGAATTGTAGGTTTGGTAACCATTGTTGAAAGAAGATTTTAATGATTTGTCTAACCTGGATGATACAAGCGCCTTGTCAAATTTTATTCTAATTACGGTTCCGGGTTTGATCGCCGCTTCTAACTCAAAACTCAGACCATGTCTGCTAAAGTTTGTCATATCGGCATATACCCAATGCCCAGATTCCGGAACTTCAATTACTGCTGTGGTTTTAGTCTTAAACCGTCTGTTTTTTCTTTTGTTTTTGCCAATGGTTGGAAGGTCAAGAGAAAGATCGGCCTTCTTTTTGGCAGCTTCTTTTTCACAAATGGGACAATCATTACCTTTCAATCTGCGTCTGGCTGTAGCTTGCCACTCATGACCATCACGGCATATCCACCATAATTCCTCAGGATAAGCTAATATCACCCTTTTTGGTGTTAAGTCGCCGTTTGCGGTTGGATGCCATTCTTTAAGGAGGGATGGTGCTATCTTAAAGAGGTTAGATAGTTTATCAACTTTTCTCATTTTAATATCCGTGGAGGAATTTATGGATGGTCTTTATATAGGCTAAATAATTAGGAATTTAATAGCCAACTTGAAGAGCAGGTTTAGTGAAGTTGAGCGGTCGATCTGCAGGAGATTTAGGCTATTAATGACATTCATAAAATAATTATGGGGCATTAGTCAAGCAAAAAAGAATTAATTATATGTAAAATGGGGTGGAAATTTGGTGTGAAATTAGCCAAAAAATTAAATATCACACAACTAATGAAACATTGAGATAATTGGTAAAAAATCGGTGGTTCAAAACCTGACATATCTTGATAATCATATAAAAGGCACCTCCCCATCGCAAAACAGATTGCGATTTGTTATAGGCGGGTTAACGCCACCCATAACCCCCAAACCAAAGGAGGTGCCCGATGCAACTATATGCCGGTTTAGATCTTCATTCAACAAATACTTACATTGGTATTTTGGACCAGGAGTTTAACCGCATTTTCAAAAAAAGAGTTGCCAACAATCTCGACCTAATAGGGTTACATCTATCCTAAAAAAGATCGTCCGGTGCGCGATCTGGCGCGCAAACGCATGTTTTTAGTCCAGCATAAAACCGCTCATATTCTCAGCCTGCAATCATTGATTGCGCGCTGCTGTGCGAAAAAAGTCAGCAGCAATCAGATGCGCCATTTAACCCTGGACGATTTACAGCATTTGCAACCAGTACTTTTGAAAATCCGGGCGCAGGCAATTAAAAGGTGCGAATCCGACTCTGGATTTTGTTCCTGCAAAAATAATTATGCGTATAGAGGCGCTCGCAGGGAGGTGTAAATTCACTGTCCAGGATCTCACGACCTCTGGCCTCTATGCGCAAAGCTGACTAAAAATCCATTTACGAAGGAAAAAAAACTTTTGCTAATTCTTCTCGATCGTATGTCAGCTCAAAATTCTTTAGATCTTCTTTATGATTATCTTTCCAGTCGTTACCAAATGTTTCATCAAAATATGGTGTTAGTTTTTTAAACCATTTATTAGGTTTCACCGGGTCTTTTTCCTTAGACTCAAGCATTTCTGAAGCCTCAATCATTTCCGATAAATAATCAGATATGTTAGTCATTTCATGTTTGGGTATGTATGCATATGCTCCATTTATTATGGATTTTACAAAATTTTTGGAGCTAAGGGCATGAGCGGTCAATATTAGAGCAGGGATCCCGATTTCACGTGTCAGCTCAAGAAGTTCATAACCATTTACGCCCATAATATCCAAAATAGCCCCATCATAAGACTTGCTTTTAAGAAATCGTCTTGCGGTATCAAAATTTGGCGCACTGTCAATAACACACATATCCAATAATTCCTCTATTGATTCCAGAATATCTGGTTCATCATCGACGATCAAAATGGTTTTCCCCAATAAAACATCGTTCATCGATCCCCCCTTCGGCTATAGAGCCTTCAAATTTAATATAAAGATAATAGGTGACTTTGGATTTGCCTCCTTAATAAATTTAACCTTTCAAAACCTGTGGCATCTCGATAATCATATAATAGGCACCTCCCCATCGCAAAACAGATTGCGATTTGTTATAGGCGGGTTAACCCAATCATAACCCCCAAACCAAAGAAGGAGGTGCCCGATGCAACTATATGCCGGTTTAGATCTTCATTCAACAAATACTTACATTGGTATTTTGGACCAAGAGTTTAACCGCGTTTTCAAAAAAAGAGTTGCCAACAATCTCGACCTAATTTTGCAAAAGCTAAAACCATTTGGTATCTTGGGGAGCCAGTATGCGTCCCACTGCGGACAACTGCCACTCGTTTAACACCCAAACCTTCCTGGCTATCAACAGTTCCCATCGCCTGGCGACTTTGGAAATACTGACATCATGGATGAAACATTTTTCACCGGTAAAAATATCCTCCACATGCATACCGGAGCCTATCTCAACCTTCAACATTTGAAACACTGAGATATTTGTCATTTGCCAATCTTTTAGAATCTGGAGCTCATTTTTTGAAAGCTTTGGATCGGTGTCAAAAAATACAGCAATAAGGGGTTTCCCATAATCGGGAAGAATGTAATCATGCACAAACCACTCCATGATTTCGGATATGTCAGCATCTTCAATTGTTTCAGGAGGATCCAGTCCCTCTTCTGTCGTGTTCTAATAAAGATTTATAGCTGATTGAAAGGAAGATTTGAAATTTCCCTTTTCCATAAATATCCTAATTTTTTCTCTCACTAAATCATCAGGCACTTTGGTTGCCCTCTTGTTGGCTTCACCCTGAATTTCTTTTTTTGATTCTAATTTATTGAGACAACAATTTTTGAATTTCTTACCGCTTCCACAAGGGCAAGGATAGTTTCTTCCTACCTTCTTCTGCATACGTTACCTCAAATGGTTGAGTAAAATCCAACATAAACAATTGCATTGTCGGTATAACATGGAGGGTAAATCTTTACAAATCTGGGATAGTTGCTGGCGGTGTCTCACTTGCTTGCATCGTTTTCGAATATTCTGGATGAACTATAAGATTGGAAGTGTTAAGAGGAGTTTAGCATAATTTTTATTATAACCTGTGCGGATATATTTTATTGTGAATTTCATCAGCTAATATAACAAATTTGGATGGACCTAAAATTGTGACATGCGTGCCTGATTCGAAAATTTGAAATGGCCGGAAATTTGTTAGATGTGCTGACGGAATATGTAATTTTGGGATTTTGTAGATTGGATTAAATATGCTGAAATTTCGCTATAGGAAAATTTGGGATATCACAAAAGAAAACCAAATATCAGCGTTTAGTGATTAATTGATCTTTAACTTATGAAAATTGGTGATATCTCACAAGTGATCATAGAAATATCATGTTTCCATATTTCAAAATCCCTTGATAATATATTCAGATGTTCAAGGCTTCAGTATGTAGCCGTTACCTGATCTTAATAACGATAAGTCATTTTATGCTTTAACGACACTACTAGAAATAACTGCTACCATCCCAGCAGTGGGTGCACAATTTTTCTTTGGGCAGTCCGATGGCTTCGACGAGATCGTCCAGCCTCTGGTATTTCAGTGACGTCAGTCTCAAACGTTGCCGGATTTGATCGATCATGGCCAGGTTTTTTTCCGAGCCGTCGGTGGCGTAGTCCGCCAGGAATTTATCGTCTGCGCCTTCAAGCTGTTCGATGGCGCTGCGGCCGGCAAGGTCCGTGGTGGCCCGGGAGGTGGAGAAGTTTAAAAAGTCGCAGGGGTATGTCAGGGTAGGGCAGGCCGGTCGCATGTGAACTTCTCTGGCTCCATAATCGTACAATATCTGGACATTGTCTTTGAGCTGGGTGCCCCTGACGATGGAGTCCTCGCAGAAAAGAATCCTCTGGCCTTCTATCAGATCTCGTATCGGGATTAATTTCATTCTGGCAACCAGGTCCCGGATGCTTTGATTTTGGGGCATAAAGCTTCGGGGCCAGGTTGGGGTGTATTTTACAAAGGGTCTCATATAGGGGATACATCTGGCTGAGGCGTAACCGATGGCATGACCGATGCCCGAGTCCGGTATCCCGGCCACAAAATCGATTTCAACCGTGTCATTCTGTGCCAATGCCCGGCCGCAGTTGTTTCTGGCGGCCTCGACGTTGATGCCTTCATAACTGGAGGCAGGGTATCCGTAGTATACCCACAAAAAGGAGCAGACTTGCATTTTGTCGTTGGGTTTTTTTCTCTGTTCATAACCGTCTGCCGTCATCATGAAAATCTCACCGGGTCCTAAATCGCGGTCAATATCGTAGCCGAGATTGGTAAAGGCACAGGATTCCGATGACGCGGCATAGGCCCCCTCCTTATGGCCGATAATAACCGGTGTCCGTCCCAGTTTGTCCCTGGCTGCATAAATGCCATCTGCCGTCAGCAGGAGCAGGGAGCATGAGCCCTTGATGGATTCCTGGGCAAATTGGATGCCCGCTTCAAAAGTATCTTTTTCCGAGATCAGCATGGCGACCAATTCGGTGGGGCTCATCTCGCTGCCGCTCATTTCTGAGAAATGCCGTCTATTTTGAAAGGCCCTGGCCGATAGTTCATCAATGTTATTGATCTTGCAGACCGTGACAATGGCAAAGGTGCCCAGATGGGAGCCGATGATCAGGGGTTGGGGGTCATGGTCGCTGATGACCCCGATGCCTTTATTGCCCTGCAATTTGGGCAGGTCGGGTTCGAATTTGGATCGAAAGTAGTCGTTTTCAATATTGTGGATCGATCTGGAAAATTCGCTGCCGTTTTTTACTGCCAGGCCGCCTCTCTTGGTCCCAAGGTGCGAATGGTAGTCGGTTCCGTAGAATAGATCCCTGATACAATCTTGTTGGGTGACACTTCCGAATAAACCGCCCATGGTTATTATCCTCCAGTTGAATTACTTAAGTTAACGTTTCCCATCAATTCATTACGCCAATATTTTTGCCGGGGCAGAGGCTCTCGATGTTCCATTTCCGGGCTTTTTCGAGCAAAAGTAGCATTGTGCTTATGGAGTGGAGTTCCTATTTGCTTAGATCAACCAAGCGGGCGCTTAGGGAGTCCTCTTTTATTTCCAGCAAGGCAACTGACGGGGGATAGCCGAACCTCGGTTGCACGGCGCTGCCGGGATTGACAAACAGGACGCCGTGTTGCTTTTCCACCTGCGGGCGGTGGGTGTGTCCGTAAATAACTGCCTGGTAAGCATCGGATTCTGCTTTGATATCCAGGTTGTAGACATCATGGATTACATGCAAGCGCCTGTGGCCGATGACAATGGTTTCATTTTGCCGCAGCTGGCGGGCCCATTGGCCCATGTCCATATTGCCCCTCACGGCCCGGGTCGGAGCTATTTTTTCCAGAGCATCGATTATTTGCGGATCACCGATATCTCCGGCGTGGATGATCAGGTCGGTCTTTTGAAAGGCCCTTGAGACCGATTGCGGAAAACGACCGTGGGTATCTGAAATAATGCCGATAAGATAGTTGTTTTTACCTTGAATTTTTTTTGACATTAACGTCTTCCGCCTTCAAGACCCTGCCGCTGACTTTAATCCATGCAATTCCGCTTATGCTGTTTCGCAGGACGTTAAAACGTTATGCAAGGGGGAGTAGCAATGAAATCTTAGAAATGGTCTGGAAACCATCTCTTGGGATATGCCAATACTGCATTGATTGGCATCGGATATATAATTGTTTGCCTGAAGAAATGTCAAGCATCTTCCGTCGCGCTGCCAACGGAGCGTCTCCGGCGTTTGATTTCCCCTCGATGGCGTTTGGAAGTCAGCCTTTTTTGTTTGGCGGCCCGAGACGGTTTGGTTCGCCGCCGCTGCCTGGGTTTTTCAGCGGCCTGGCGGATTAGGGTGACCAGGCGATCGATGGCGTCTTCGCGATTGCGGTCCTGGGTTCGATAGCGCTGAGCCTTAATGATCAAAATTCCATCTGCCGTCATACGGTGGCCGGAGATCTGTTTTAATCTGTTGCGGACCTCCTCACTTAAGGCAGTGGATTTGGCGGCATCAAAACGCAGCTGAACGGCAGAGGACACCTTGTTAATGTTTTGTCCGCCCGGCCCGGATGCCCTGACAAAATCCAGTTGGATTTCGTTTTCATGCAGACGGATGCTATCTGTGACTTCTATCATATCTCCACCCGACACTTCCTGGGGAACTAGATGAATGCGCTCTGTAGTTGCTGGTTCGAAAGCCATGCAAAATGGCTTGGAGGCCTGGAAGCCTGGATGCTGGAAAGCGTCTTAGCCTTCCAGCTTTCGGGCTTTCAAGCTTCCCGGCTTCAATGCTTTTTCGTACAGCATGATTCCTCAGCGCCACCCTCATAACACATGATACCGGAAATTAAAATCACATAAATATGATCGGTTTCACGTGAAAACACATTGGGTGGTGTATCTTTTGTGATATCAGCACAATAACTTGAAATTTCATCCACCTGGCTTTTCAGCCGTGGGGTAGTGGACATATTCTGTGGCATTTTTCAGATGAATATGTTATGCAATCAGATTAATATAGATAGTCAACTGACCGGGTGGCACATCAATGTCAGGATTTGAACCTGAACGGGGAGAGTGATATGAAAATTTTAGTTGGGTATGATGGATCGAATTCGGCCAAAGAAGCTTTAAATCTGGCAAAAACCCATGCCAAGGCATTTGGCGCATCGGTGGCGGTGGTTACATCCATGGAAAAGGGAACTGAAGGTGAGAGAGAAGCAATCGCCGAGGCTGAAAAGCTGCTGGAGTGGGCCAAATCCCTGTTTGATGAAAATGAAATTGCCTGTGACACGCACCTGTTAATTCGCGGTTTGTCCCCGGGCGAGGATATCGTAGAATTTTCAAAAGAAAACCAGGTAGATGAAATTATCGTCGGCGTAAAACGAAGATCAAAAGTCGGCAAACTCCTGATGGGCTCCACGGCACAGTACATTATCCTCGAGGCGCCATGTCCGGTGGTCGCGGTAAAATAAGACTCGCAGCCGAAACCTGAAATAATCACAATGAAAGCACGAAATTTATATTCAATTTCGTGCTTTTTTCATTTGGCGAACCGGGATGTTTTTGATCGGATATCGGACTAATTGGTCAGGCTTTGTATGGGGGCAGGTATTAAACCCCCATGCCTGATAAACCGGTTGGCCTCTTTGGCCATTGTTTACCGGCAGGATGGTGGACTGGCCGAGAAGACCGCCGAAATAGGCGTTGTCACCGGCCTTTTTCCCGGGCACCGGTATCAGGCGGGCTGCCGTGGTCTTATTATTGATGACCCCGATGGCCATTTCATCGGCGATAATGGCAGCAATGGTTTCAGCGGACGTGTCTCCCGGAATGGCGACCATATCCAGGCCTACCGAGCAGACACTGGTGATTGCTTCGAGTTTGTCAAGGCCGATATAACCCTTGCGGGCGGCTTCCGAAATATTGAGATCTTCACTGACCGGGATAAATGCGCCGCTTAATCCGCCGACCCGGGAACTGGCAAATGCGCCGCCTTTTTTTACGGCATCATTTAAAAGCGCCAAGGCAGCGGTGGTTCCGGGTACGCCGATGCTGCGAAGGCCCAGACTCTGAAAAATTTCTCCGACACTGTCCCCGACGTTAGGAGTAGGGGCCAGGGAAAGATCCACCACACCAAAAGGGACTTTCAGGCTGTCGGCCACTTCGCGACCGATTAACTCGCCGACGCGGGTTACTTTATAGGATGTTTTTTTTATTAATTCGGATATTTGACCAAGATCTAAATCGGGATTCGCTTCCAGGGCCCGATCAATCGCCTTTTTTACAACCCCCGGACCGCTGACGCCCATGTTGATGACAGCATCTGCTTCGCCGATTCCCAGGTAGGCCCCGGCCATAAAGGGGATGTCCTGGGGAATGTTGGCAAACACACAAAGTTTGGCACAGGCCAGGCCGTCTTTGTCGGCGGTCAGTTTGGCCGCCTGTTTGATGGTATTGCCCATCAGCAGTACCGCATCCATATTGATGCCTGCGCGGGTGGATGCCACGTTGATAGAGGCGCAAACCCGTTCGGTGGCAGTCAGAGCGTGGGGGATGGCTTCAATCAGGGCCCGGTCTCCGCGGGCGATGCCTTTTTGTACCAGGGCCGAAAAGCCGCCAATGAAGTCAACATTGACTTCTTCAGCCACCGCATTCAGGGTTTTGGCGATATCCACCATTTGTGATGACGAAAGGGCGGCCCCCACAACCGCGATCGGGCTGACGGCAATGCGTTTGTTCACCACCGGAATACCGTATTTTTCGCCAATTCGGTCGCAGATCGGGACTAAATTTTCGGCCAAATGGGTGATTCTTGAAAAAATTTTATTTTTAACTATCTCAGGATCGTGACTGGCACAATCGAACAGATTGATTCCCAGAGTCACGGTGCGTACGTCCAGGTGTTCGTTTTCCAGCATCTCCAAAGTGGAGATAATTTCTCGATCGGTTAGCATCTGTAGTTCCTTCCGTCTTCTGACATCTGTTTACTGTCTTTGGTCCTAATCTTCGAATCCGCATAAACTTTAGGCATTTTTAATTTTAGGCATTTCCTGGGGCCGCTTGACTTTTTCACAAAAAGATCTTGCAACAGTAGGCAGAAAAATACAGTTGCAACACTAAATTCTATTGATGGTCTCAAAAATATTGCGGTGTTGAATACTGATGCTCAGGGCCAGGGTTTCGGCTTAGCCCTGAGAGCCCGGTAGAATTCCTGTCGATCAATATCAACGGGGATGTCCACTTCATATATCATAATGTTGTCACCGGGCTCATTGCCGCCTTTGAACACCGCCTGCAGGTTGGTGATATTGACGCCGAAGCGGGCTATGATGGCACTGATACTGGCCACAAGTCCTTTGCGGTCTGGTCCCTTGGTGGTAATGACAAAGGGTTCGGCATTACCGGAAACAAGACCTGGTTTTTGTTCCGAGACGGATTCGATATGAATATGCATATTCATGGCGGCCAGACCTTCATTGAGCGCCTGGCGGAGTTCTTCCTGGGTCAGATCCGGGGGCATGGAAATAATAAATGACCCCGCAAACTCTGTTTTCAGAATGGTTTGACTGACGTTTTCGATATTGCAGTTGAACTCAAACAGAACACTGGTAACTGTCGCCACGATTCCCGGGCGATCGTGCCCCAGAACTGACACGATGACTTGATTCATGAGTGGACTCCATTTTTGATTGACTGTTTATTCGAACACTTTGAATTCTATCTTTGTATCAGACAGACAGGATCTGTCAACAAGCGTTCGTCTGCGACCGGACACGATCATTGTTTTGCTTTTCTTTTTATCGTCAGTTCGATATAATTTGGGTCTTATGCAAATCGTAACCACCCACAAGAACACAGATTTTGATGCCCTGGCCAGCGTTATCGCCGCAACCCTGATATATTCCGATTCCATTCCGATTTTGCCAAAAAGCTTAAATCCCAACGTAAAAGCATTTTTATCCATCCATAAGGATCTTTTGCAGGTCAGTACGATAGATGACATTGACCCGGGGGAAATTACCCGGCTGATAGTGGTTGACGTCAATCGCTGGGAACGGCTGGACCGAATGGCAAGCCTCAGAAACAAGGCAGATCTTGAAATTTTTTTATGGGATCATCATATCAACGCAGGTGATATCAAGGCTGATTTCCAATGCCAGGAACCCTCCGGTGCCAATGTCACCCTGCTGATCAGGCAAATTCAAAAAGAAAGAAAATTGATTACGCCGATTCAAGCGACCCTGTTTTTAGCCGGAGTCTATGAAGATACCGGCAACTTAACGTTTCCTTCAACAACGGCTCAAGATGCTTACGCGGCGGCCTATTTGCTCGAGCAAAAAGCAGATTTGAGTATCATCAGTAACTTTTTACGACCGGCCTATGGTGAGAAGCAAAAGGATATTCTGTTTAAAATGCTCGAATCTGCCGAGCGCACCAACATCAAAGGCCGTGCGGTGAGTATCAATAAAGTAGAGGTTCGCGGGCATGTTGACAGCCTGGCCGTTGTTGTCCGAATGTATATGGAGATTGTAAACGTTGATGTTGCCTTTGGGGTTTTTTCAGATTCAGATCGCCAGCGCTGCATGGTGATCGGCCGCAGCTCGGTTAATGGCTTTGACGTCGGTGCCGTTATGCGTAGTATGGGAGGTGGCGGGCATCCAAATGCCGGCGCCGCTCTGTTAAAATCCATTAATGCCGACGCCGCGGAAAAGCAGATTAAAGACATTATCATGGGTGATCAGCAGGCCTCGGTACAGATCAGCGATCTCATGTCTTTTCCTGTGATCACGGTATCTGTTGATACCCCCATGGATGATGTTGCCCGAATTCTGAGACAAAAGGGATGCACCGGTTTGCCGGTGGTCAGTGAAGGTGCCCTGGTGGGGATGATTTCCCGACGGGATTTTCGCAGGATAAAAAAAGAATCCCAGCTAACAGCGCCGGTAAAGGCATTTATGACCCAAAATGTAAAGACGATCAGCCCCGGCCGCAGCCCCCTTGAGGCCGCCCGCATGATGGTCAAGCATGATATCGGCAGGCTGCCGGTTGTGGAAGCGGACAAGGTCATCGGCATCATCACGCGTTCGGACACCATGCTCTATTTTTATGACCTTTTACCGGATTAGCTGCTGTTCAGACTTTATCCTTCAACCATTCTTCTAACCGACGCAATCCTTCTGCAGTTCCGATTTTGGGAATATATCCAAGATCTCTTTTGGCGGCTTCGATATTAAACCAGCTGGATAGCGAAACCGATTCGATCAGAAATCGCGTGATATATGGCTCTTTCGACAGATGGAGTATACTGTAAATCAATTCAAGCAAGGCCCCGGCTACCCATGCAACCCTGAAGGGCACCGATTTTTTAACAGGGCTGCACCCCGCTGCCTTCAGGAATTCATTGACCATGTACCATGCAAGAACCGGCTCTCCCTGGCTGATGAAATAAATGTTGCCGGAAAGATCAGGATGTTCCTCCAGCTTGTCTGCTGCAAGGATATGCGCATCTGCGGCATCATCGATGTAGGTGGTATCGATCAGGTTTTTGCCGTCACCGAATTGTTTTAATTTTTTAGCCCTTGCAACTAGTCGTGTAAGGATTTGATTGTCACCCGGGCCCCAGATTTTGGTTGGACGTAAAATAATAGATTTAAGTTTATTACGGGAAGCATTTACAACCAACTGTTCGGCAATGGCCTTGGTCTTTGCGTAGTGGGAGACAAATTTTTTGGGATAGGGCATGGATTCGTCAGCGCCTTCGATGTCCCTGCCATTCTGAACAACACTGGGAGTGCTGGTGTAGATCAGTTTCGTTTGATCCTGCGCCAGACAACTGTCGATGATGTTTTGAGTTCCAACCACATTGGTTTGATAATATTCGTCATACCTTCCCCAGGGAGGGCCTTTGGCAGCGATATGATATACGATGGTTCTATCATCGCAGGCCCTGGCAACCGTATCAGGGTCGGATATATCTCCCTGGACCTGATCAACCCCCATTTTTTCAAGATCCGGATAATAACTTCGCGCCAGGCTCCGGACCTGATCACCTCTGTCGACCAGACGACTGACAATGGCCTTACCTAAAAAACCCCCGCCACCGGTTACGAGAACCTTTTCGGGTTTGTGTTTATCAAGGGATTCATTCTGGGTCATTTTAACTTTTTTCTCCGCCCATACGGGCTAATTTTTCACGAAATATTTTCGAATTGTGACGGATATCCACCGGAAACGCTTTGTGAAACAATATGGTTTTTATACTGTTGTGTCAATTCATTGGCGGCAGCAATTTCCAGGAGTTCATTTTCTAGCATGGACCCTGGTTTTGACCGATCATCGGGTTTGTTCAGTTCGATGCAGATAACCGGTTTTTGCCGACCTGGCGGGCCGATCCCCACCAGCGCGCTGCGAAACACCTGCGGATGCTGGTTAAACAGGGATTCACAGGGAATGGTAAACAGGGTTCGGTGGGCGGTAACCACCCGGTGACTTTTGCGGCCGCAAAACCAGATGCGGCCCTTTTGATCGATCCAGCCGACATCGCCCATGCGATGGATAATATCGTCACCGTCCTTTATTTTGCCGAGTCGGTTGGCGGCGTGGTTTTCGAAATATTGCCGGCTGACCAATTCGCCTCTGACGGTTATCTCACCGACATCACCCGGGGAGACCCGGAGGTCCTCTGCCCATTGGTCAATGGGTTCGTCCGTGATTTTGATGATGCGGATATCGATGTCGTTGATCGGTCGTCCAATGCAGATTCCAAACGCTTTTTCGCTTAGTTGCCGGGTTTCATCCAGTATTTCCTTGCTCTTGATGGATATGATCGGGACTGCCTCAGTCGCCCCGTAGGGGGTATGGATTTCAGCATCTTCCGCCAGCATTGCGCTGAATTGTTCGATATTATCCGCTGACACCGGCGCACCGGCTGAAATGACACGCTTTAGCGTCGGCAGTTTGATCCGCATTTTTTTTGCCATATGCGCCGACACGATTTAAAAGGGCCGGTGAGGCAAACATGTTGGTCACGCCAAGATTTTCAATCGCTTCGATGATACGCTCAGGATTCACCAGGGCCGGCCGGGTGGGATCCATGTCCGGGATCACCGAGGTAACGCCCAGGGCAGGATAGAATAGGGCAAACAGGGGAAAGGTGGACAAATCAATTTCATCGGGCGCCATGTCCAGATGGGTTTTTATCTGCTTGAGCTGGGCATCAAAATTTCCGTGAGTATATACGGCGCCTTTAGCCGGTCCGGTGCTGCCGGTAGTAAACAGGATGGCGGCCGTATCATGGCGGCCGGTTCTGGTAATGGTGTAAGGCCCGGCATGGGTATAGCGGATTTGTTTTAATGTGCGGCCGCCCCAGAACCAGCGCCGCCCCACCGTGATCCAGGTTTTGACGGTTTTAAAAAAACCGGGGAAAACCGAGCGTACCACATGGGCCAGGGGGATACCGATAAATGCCTGGGGGCGCGTAGATTTAAAGCAGGCAAGCATTCTTCGGATTCCCATCCCCGGATCCACCACCACCGGCACCGCCCCGGTTTTAAATATGGCGAAGATCAGGGCAAAAAATTCGATGCTGGGTCTAACCATCAAAACGGTTCGTATGCCCCGAGTGATACCGGCAGCTTCCAGTCCGTGGGCCAGGTAGTCCGACTCCTGGTCGAGCTGCAAAAAGGTCAGGTGGGCATAGGCAACCCGATCGTATTTATCCCGTCCGGCCGGATAGATCACCGCGCGTTTATAGGGTTGGGTTTGGGCCGCCTGGTTTAGATAAGTGGCGATATTGACAAAATCGGTGTGATTGTAATCCGTTGGGTTCATATTTCGAGTTACTTGTTACGGGTTACGGGTTTCTGCCAGGCAGAGCGCATAGGGCATGGCGCATAGCGTACAGATCGATGAATCAGAACATCTGAAAAGTCCAACGCTATGCTCTTTGCGCCTTGCGCTTAGCCTATTTGTTCAAATCTAAGAATTCTTTTGTTCTCTGTTATCTGCCACCGGGTGTCTATTCAAGAAACCATCGATCAGCGGGATGATTTCTTCGGGAGCATCTTCAAGGATGTAATGGCCGGCATCCGGGAAACGATGAACCTCGGCACCGGGAAAGCGGCGCAGCCACTCGCCAAGATAATCCAGATCAAATACAAAATCGTGCTCTCCCCAGCAAATCAGCATTGGATAATTTAAAAACAATTCTAAGTTTTGATCTAATTCTTTAACCAGTCTGTAGCTCGGATTATTTTCAGTCAGGTGTATATCCTGGACAAACTTCAAGGTTGCAACACGGTTGTTCCAGCAATTGTAAGGGGCGATAAGACCTGCTTTGACATCTTTAGAGAGACCCTTGTAAGAGTTTTTGAAAAGGGCTCCAAGGGCAAACAGATTAAAACCCTGGACGGCCAATGTGGCCAAGGGTTTCAAACTGCGAATTAATTTAAGTGTCATTCGGGATGGGCTTGCCTGCGGGCGGTAAAAATGCCGCTGTGTTCATTAATACGATTCGACAAATACGCTCCGGATGTCTCAACGCATAGGCCATGCCGATAAAACCACCCCAATCATGAAGGACCAGGGTAATCTTTCCTTTTAGCTTGAGATTTTCAATCAAGACTTCGAGGTCATCCACGCGGGTTTTGAATTTATAATCATAGGTTTTGCTGTCGGGTTTGTCCGACAAACCGCAACCGATATGGTCCGGGGCGATGGTGCGATATCGTCCGCTCAGGGATTTAATCAGTTCTCGGTAGTAAAAGGACCAGGTCGGATTACCATGGACCATCACAACCGGCTCCCCGCTGCCTTCATCAACATAGTGATACTTTAGGCCGTTAATATCCATAAAGTGGGATTGAAACGGATAAAGATGTCTGAAGCTCTCAATGTCAATGGGTTTTCGTTTAAACATAGCCGTTTGATTGTTAATATGTTTTCAATCGCCTAATTGTCCTAATTCCGCATTCCCTCCGGGCCGGAGGCCGCAATCCGAATTCCAAAATCTCTTTTTACCATTCCATCCCCAGCATCAAGCAGTTGAGCCCACTTCCGATTCCCAGAAACCCCACCAGGTCGCCGGGCAGCAAAAATTCTCTTTCATCCGCAATGGCGGCAGTTATCGGCAAGGACACCGTACCGATATTTCCAAGATATTTAAAGGTGGTAAAGTCTCGTGATGGCGGGATGCCGATGGCATCCAGGATATTGCGCTGATGGGTGGCGCCCACTTGATGGCAGATTATTTTATCCGGCTGATCATCAGACCAGCCAATTTCCTGGCGCAACGCTTTGAATGTCTCAATGCCCAGCGGCACACCATTTTGAAGGACAGCGACGGAGTCTGTTTCCATCTGGTGTAAGCCGCTGGCGGGAATGCCGGTGTCCGGTCCCCACACACATAGGCGGTGATGTTCGGCAGCACTGCGGGCAATGCCCCCTAAAATCCGATGGCCGGATTCAGACAAAGACCGGTCCGCCAGCAGAACTGCAACCGCGCCGGAACCACCGGTCAGGGTGGCGATGGTTTTTTTGAAGACTTCCATGTCTTTGGTTTTGAGCAACCGATCGATGGTGATATCGATGATCTGGCGGGCCGATTCACAGGATACGATTAAGCCGGCCCGGATCTGACCCAGTTCAATGGCATTGGCCGCCTGCACCATGCCATTTAAAATTCCGAGACAGGCGTTGGAAACATCGTAAATTTGGGTGGCCGGACCCAAACCCAGACCGTGGGCGACCGCACAGGCGGTGGCCGGCTCCAGATTATCCCGGCAAACGCCGCCGTAAATCAACATGCCGATATCATTGGCGGTGATACGGGAACCATCCAGGGCTTTTTGAGCGGCTTTAAGAGCACCGGCGTGCATGTTAAAATCCGGATCCCAGAGTCGGCTTTCGCGGATACCGGTGATCGCCTCCAGCTGTCCCTGCTGGAAATGAAGTGCTTCGTAAACCGGTTCCAGGCGTTTTTCCAGGTCTTCGGAAGTAACGACATTGGGAGGCAGTTCATAGCCGAAAGCGTCGATGTAAACATTAGAATACAGCATAGAAGATATCCGCTATTTGTAAATTATTTGAGCGATCGAGGAGTTTTTGCATGAAGCGCTGCATGAATCATCAATTCACCTCCAGCTGGTGCAAACTCACGCATAAGGGCTCATAACGAAAAAACGAATTTTTAATATCCCACCAATAAATTAGGTGGTCAATCGATAATAGATAACCTAATCACCTTTTGAGATAAGTCTTGTTTTTTCGAAACGATCCCTAATACGTTCAGACAGTGCACCTGCTTGCGGTGAAGTGACAATTCATTCCGCTTTGACCAAGGCTCTGAAAGAAAACTTTTCAACCTCTCAGTTATCTAAAATAAAAAATTTATTATTAAATTTTTAGCAGTTGAATGCCAAAATTTTCCATTTTATAGATATATAGTCCGTCAACCTGCAGATAACCATCGGCGGTAATTTTGGGCACCGGGTCATCCTGGATGCCGGTAATAGAGGCTTCGACCGTGATCAACCGGTTATGGGGCAGGATCTGGCCCCGATAGATCCAGCTGTGTGGGTCTTCGGTTAACAGGCTGAAGCGGTGAGTTTCAATCAAATGCGGCCAGCGCTCCCGGGCGATGTACTTTAGCAACTGGATAAACGATTCGATACCCAATGAACCGGGACATACCGGGTCCTGATAGAAATGGGCCCTAAAGAACCATTCGCTGGAATCAACCCGTTTGCTTCCGCGGATAAATCCCAGATCCAAGGTTCCGCCCTGCGGCAAAAAGGTTTCGATACGGTCGACCATGCGAATTGCCTTGGCCGGCAGTGTCAAGCCGGAGGACGGGTCGGATTGCGGGTCCAGGGGCGACAGGGGGGCATAGTCGACCAGCTCAGCTGCTCGGCTGGATTTTATTTCTTCCGTTGTTGGGCTGTATACCTTCAGATCGGCTTTGCGGATGCCCTCCTGCTGGGCAAGGGCCTCTTTGGTGAAAAAACCGAAATACGTATTGCCGGCGTATATCGGGCGATCCCCTTGCCGGATTTCAAAATCGTAGTGCTCAATAATCATGTCGGCCGCTTCCGCAGCCTGGGTTAAGCGGGATTTGATCCGCAGCGTTCCGGCATCCGGCAAAATTTCCTGATAAAGGTTTGCCTTACCGCCCAGGTTCCTGAATCTGAGGTCATTATCGCTCTTAAGGGCCGAGCCCATATAGGCTGCCAGCCAGCCGCAGGGTTGCAGGGCAATCTCCATGATGATGCTTAACGGCATGGCCGGGGTGCGATCGGCCTTGAAATACCAGGCATCCGGCGGGACATCATATTCAGCCTCGATCCACCCCGCGGGTTTCAATTCCCAGGCCCGGGGCTGGATGTGACGAACACGATCAATCATCAAGATAGGGGGGGCGGGGTAAGCGGGCGATGAACCGGTCCTTGTCAAAAGGTTCGTAAGGGGCGCCGAATGCTTTAGACGGACGACCGCTTGCAAACTCCAGCATGTGGCCGCGATCGAATGCCATCGGCCGCTGAAGGCGGCAGTTCCTTTTTTTCCCAGAAAGCTTCAATTTCTTCCCGGTTGATGCCGCCCATTTGCATGGACATATCCTTGAAATGAACGATCCGGTGACCATCGGCATACATGTGGGCATCGGCAATGACATAGGGCTGTGGGTTGTATCCGATTTCGCTGATTTCAATTTCATAAATAACCTTGCGGGTGGCGGGGGTAACCGGACCGCGGCATTTTAAGGTGCTTTCAACACCCATGACCGGTTCATAATAGGCCCCCGGTTTTGCGGTTACCCAGCCCATGCGCTGCAGAAATACTCGCAACGTATGCGCACAGCATTCATACATCAAGGTTCCGGGCATGACCATGTCGTCCACGAAATGACAGGTTAAAAACCAGTCATCGGGATGGATGTCTGCTTCCGCTTGTACCAAACCGGAACCATATTTACCGCCGGTCGGATCCAGATTCCAGGATGCGGTCGATCAATTTCATGCGGCCGGCCGGCAACCGGAGTGATTCCGCCAGGGAAATACCGCTAAAATGCCTGCCAAAGCAGGGGTCCAGATCGCCTTCCCGCAAAGCCTGGAGCGCCATGTCATCATAGCTTTCGGCTTGCATCGGCACCAGTTGCAGCCAATCGGTCGGCTTTTTCCCGGCAACCGGCTGCATGTCTTCTGCGGTGAGGATGATGCCGCCGGAATTGTTTACTTCTTCATCGGTGAAAAATCCGGCACAACCGTTGGTCATGGTAATCAGCGGCACGTCACCGATGTAGCCCTTAAAGCTGAACAGGAATAAATATGTTTCTCCCTGACGAATGAATTTCGAAATCTCAATTTCATAGCGAATGGTTTCTCCCGGGACCGGCAGTTCGCGATGAAATTGGACTGTGGCATCCAGCAGCCGGTAGGTGCGCTTGCCTTCCACTACCAGATCAATGCCCAGATAGGCACACAAAAAAAGATCGGCCTGGCCCGCTTCGACGGAGATACAAACCGGCGCATGGCCGCCGTCCAGGTACCAGGCGCCGGCAAAACATCGTGTTCGGTGACGATCCGGCCGGGTCCCAGGAACCCTTTGCGGCCTTCGATCGTCAGTATGCG
This sequence comes from uncultured delta proteobacterium, assembly GCA_963766255.1. Taxonomy (GTDB): domain Bacteria; phylum Desulfobacterota; class Desulfobacteria; order Desulfobacterales; family JAFDCJ01; genus JAFDCJ01. The sequence goes on along the minus strand of CAVXZZ010000018.1, from coordinate 37,113 downwards.
GTCCACCAGCATCAGGGGTTCATCCGGCAAACGGACGCGGGCCGGGTAAGAATCTACAATGGCAAATTCGGGTCCCAGCACATTGCCGACGGATCCGGTGGCAAATTCCAGGCACTGTCGGCGGGAAAAAGAGGATTTGAATTCGGAAGGGGGAATGCGGAATGCGGAGAATCGGAATGTGGAGTGCGGAATGGGGAATGCGGAATGTTTGAACTGCTGGTATCGGATTCCGCCATGGCGCGTTGCAGGAGTTTGGTGTGAAGATTAAAGGCTTCGGCATAGGAACGGGACGCCTCTTCGGAAAGCTCCAAGAATTTCTGATGGGCTTCTGCCGTGCTGCGTGCAATCTGATCCGCCGTTTCAATCAATCCTGAAATGGGAGTACCCGTTTCTGGTTTCAGGTTATTGGCCTCTGGAACTCGGGATATCCGCTCTTTGACTCTGTTCTGTACCTTCCACGATTCCGAATTCCCTCCGGGGCGTAGGCCCCTCCGGCCGGAGCCCGCATTCCCCATTCCCACTTCCAATCCCTCTGTCCTCTGATCTCCGTTGACTGAAATCAGGCAAGGGCGGAGAAAGTGCATTTCCGCCGACGGGGACTTTTATGACGTGGTCCGGAGTTTTTTCGACCGTTGCAACCATATCCGGTGAATAGGCCCGGGTTCCGTAGAGTTTATCCAGATCAACCGGTACCCGTTCTGCAATCAGGGCCGCCAGGACTTTAATGAGGGTGGTATAATCGTTTTCTCCCCGGTTGCAGGCAGATATAGCCAGATGGGGGGCATCTTTCAGTATACTGCGAATCATACGGGTACACGAAGAATAGGGGCCCATTTCTAAAAATATTTTAACCCCATCGCGGTAGGCTTGCTCAATGGTCGCGGTGAAATCAAAACCGTGCAAAGCTTGATTAAGGATGGAAGATGCCGCTTTTTCGCTGGTCGGATTGTAGGCGCGGCCAAGGGCGCAGCTGTAAAAACGAATACCTTCAGGCCGCCGGGTCGGGAACAGGTGCAGTTGCCGATAGGCATCAGCTACCGGCTTTAATACATCGCAATGGACCGTGACCACACCATCCAGGTAAACCGCTTCACATTTGAGTGCTTTGATAACGGCGCGCACATCCTGCCGGCGTCCCCCGATGACACACTCATCCGGTGTATTGACAATTAACAAACGGGCGGTGGCATAGCGGTCGACCACCGGACGCACTGAATCCGCCGAGCGGTTTACAACCGCCACGCACCAGTCAACATTTTCTTGCGGGGCGATATCCCACATCCTGCGGGCTGCTTTGCAAGGGCCGGCAAGTTGATGGGTAAATAAATCGGTTTGTTGCATGCGCCGAAGCATCTCACCGCGTTCGGGCCAGACGCCCATGGCAAAATAGCCGGCCGACTCTCCCAGGCTGTAGCCTATTACGGCCGAGGGGGTAATCGCAAAATGTTGGACGAGATTAGCAACCACTCCGCCGTGAACGACCTGCCCGAAAATCATGTTGAGGGGATCGGAAATGATTTTCTCATAAGCCTCTTTTTGCCACCCCGACTGCCACGAAACCCGCCAGGGAACATAGCAGGCCGGCAGCAGCTGGGATTTAAGCTGCTGAGTGCGGGCATCCATTTGGCGTAATATTTCCGGCCAGTGAATGCCAATGCTGCGGCCCATACCGATATAATGGCTGCCGGAGCCCGGAAAAACAAACCCCAGCGTTCCTGTTGGGCCGATAGGGTGGGGTGAATAGTGGATGCCATTGCGGCCTTCTATTTTCCGGGGGCTGTCTGATAAGACCGTTGTTTGCGCGGCTGCAATTTGCCTTTTCAGCTCGGAAAAATTTTCGGCCACAATGGACAGTGCCCGGGGCTGCGCTGCTTTGAGGCCGTTTGTTGTATGCCATAGGCGAGCAGTCTTTTCCAGGGTGATCCGCTCCCGGGCGTCCTGGCCTTGAGCGCTTAACTGCATTTCGACATGTTGACTGAGAGACTCAAGACCGGCAAGCAGATCCTGTTTATCCTTTCCCTCAACGACAAAAATCCCCGGGGCCTGAAAGCCAAGCGGCCTTTTTCTTTCCAGTTGAACTTTCTGCCAAACATCTTCCGCAATTTCACTTTCCGCTCTGATAATCATAACCTTGCATGATGATATGCATACAATTTCCGTCGGGTGCCATGGCTGCAACCATGGCCTTGCGCGGACCGTCCTGGCGATTTCTTAACCAGAACTGAGGGTAGATCGGGATGTGAAATCCTTCCTGATGCCAGAGTGAATTCCGGGGGACTCTAAAATTTGGCAACGGGGGAACCATTTCATGATAAAGACACAAACTAGCTTTAACCACTGAGGCCAGTGCGGAAGCAGACCCCGTGTGTCCGATATTGGCCTTGACCGAACCGATACCGCAGGAGCCATCACCATCTGAAAAGAACTGGTGCAGTGCCTGGGTCTCCAGGTTGTCCTCCGACGGATTGCCGCCGCTGTGAGTTTCTATCAAACCGATGGCCGACGGTTCAACATCGGCGTCCTGAAAGCAGCGTTTCAGTGAACGGGTATAGGACGCCAGTGACGGCATACTGTTATCGATACCCCCTCCGCTGGCCTTGCCGATCCCATTTATTACAGAATAAATCCGGTTTTCGTCTTTTATGGCCTGGTCCAGGCGCTTGATGACCACTGCCGCTGCCCCTTCGCCTGGCAGGGTGCCGTCTGCCGCCTTATCAAACGGTCGAATTTGATGGTTACGCGAAAATGGTTTGGCTTGATCGGACAGAATAATGTTGCGGACATCACCTCCTAGATCCACGGCTCCCACCAAAAATGCTTCGGCCTCATTTTGCTGCAGGGCCCTGACCCCGATTTCCAGAGCTTTTAAACCGGACGCTTCTTCGCAGGATACCACAAAACTGGGACCTCCAAGGCGAAATTCCCGTGCAACCCGACTGGCGACAATCCCCCCTAAAGCACCCAGGGTGCGCGGTGCGGTCAGCGGCGGGCTGCAGGCATCTTGCAGGGCCTCTATCCAGGCGTTTAGTTCTTCAGTGGACAGATCCCATTCAAATTTTTTTATCCACTGTGGAATCAATTTAGCCAGATGCCAGCGTAAATGAAAATTGGTGGCCTCAAAATCAAAATCAATGCCGATGAGGGTCCCCATGGCAGGCCGTTCTTCACGCAGCGGAAATCCGGCATCCTTCATGGCCGCGGAAGCCACCTTCAGCATCAGCAGTTGTTGGGGAAGAATTTCCGGGATTTCTTTCGGCGGCACATGAAACTCGCCGGGGGCAATGAACAACTCCTTCACAAAAGCGCCGCTAAAGTTAAAATCTTCCAGATAGCGACCGGCAATTGCATCACATCCCTTCCAGCGATGCTCCGGGCGGCTGTCAATAACGGTATCCCCGTTGAAAATCAGTTCCTGGAAACCGCGCAAGGATGTCAGTGAGCCAAAGACGGCTTCCATGCCGACTATTGCGATTTCGGATTTCGGATTTCGGATTTCGGATTGGGGGATCCGGATTTCGGATTTCTGATTCGCTGAACTTTCTAAATCCGCAATCCGCGATCCCAGATCCGCATTCGGGATCCATTCTTCCAGCAACAGGTGGGCATTGATGCCGCCGAAACCAAAGGCGCTTACCGCTGCTCGCCGCGGAATATTGTCTTGCCTGCGCGGCCAGGGTGCCGGCTGACTCTGGACCCGAAAAGGACCGTCCTGCAGCGGGCTGTTGGGCGGCGGCGTTTCATAGTTCAAGGACGGCGGTAAAGTTTTGTTTTGCAATGCCAGAAGGGTTTTAATCAGGCCGGCGGCACCGGCGGCCGTCAACAAATGCCCGATCATGGATTTAACCGAACCGATCGCGCATTGACCTTTTTCCCAGCCGGTTTTTCCCCACAAATTTGTTAAACTCTGCAATTCGGTCAGGTCCCCGAGCGGTGTTCCAGCGCCATGGCACTCGATTAAATCAACATCCTGGGCTGACCAGTTGCTGGATTCATAAACCTGGCGCATGGCGCGCACCTGGCCTTCGCTGTCCGGTGCCAGTAGATTGCCACGCATATCATTGGAAAGCCCAACACCGTGGATCAGGCCATAGATATGATCCCGGTCACCGATGGCGTCTGCCAGGCGTTTGAGAATCAGGATCCCGGCTCCTTCTCCTACTACCAGGCCGTCGGCAGTCCGGTCGAAGGGGGCACACCGTCCGGAGGGTGATAAAGCACGCAGCTGACTGAAGCCAACCTGGGTAAACAGGCAATTGGGCCTTGAGACGCCGCCGGCCAGCATGGCATCGGCCCGATGGGCGCTGAGTTCATCACAGGCAAGTTTGACGGCATAGAGGGAGGAGGCACAGGCAGCGTCTAAGGTAAAGGTGCCGCCGCCGAGATCAAATGCGCGGGCCAGCATAGATCCGGGCAGGCTGGTAACCCGGCTGGCAAGATACTGGCCGCGGGTATAAACCTTATTTGGAGTTCTATACATGTCCGGGGCCGCAGCGTCATATAAGTTTTCTTCAAAAGCGGCCCCGAGAATATCATTGGTGACTGCTGCGGTGGCGTCTGTCGGCAATGCAATAGCGGCCAGAGCGACACCGGTTCGTTGACGGTTTAACGATGAGGGCCCGAGCCCGCCAATGGCTTCGCGCCCGCAATGCAAAACGATATGATAAAGCGGATCAAGGGATTCGATCAGGTGTTGATCAAGGTTAATACCTGCCGGGTCAAAATTGAAATTATTTATCAGGCAACACCGCTTCGAATAGGCTTTGTCGGCTTGAATACCCGGATGATACATGGAATCGGGTTCCACAGACCAGCGATCTTCGCCGACGTCGACAGCGGCGGAGACCTGGTTGATGATGTTTTGCCAGAAGTCTTCCAGGTTTGATGCACCGGGGAAAAGCCCGGCCATTCCAACCACGGCAATGGGTGCGTTTGGGTTCATGGGGTCGCGGTCATCACTTATGGATACAGATTTAAAGAAAAAAATTTGTATGTTTCCAAAAGCTTTCTATATATCGAATTCAAATGCTTAAGGCAAGAAAAACAGCTGCTCCAACTATAGCAAAATGCAGGTGAGCAGCGAAAGGATCGCGATACCTGAGTCTCTCAAAAAGGAGGCTTTCTAGTTGCTAACAATATTGCCAGTCGAAAGCGCCTCTCGGGTGATTGATTGTGAAGTCAAATATTTTACTATAAAATATAGACTGATTTCAAGTTGAGTGGTTCGTCAAAAATGGATCAAGAAGGAGTGAATTTGCCTAATCTACCTAATTCTTTTGAGATTATTTGGTTATTGCTTGACAATAGTACTTCTTCTGATGTAAATTGTCTATATAGTATTTTCGTTTAAATATAGATGCAGTTATAGTCGTTTGATGATAATTCTGCTTTGAACGAAAAAATTCCATAAAACCGTCAAGGAGGAGTAAGAAAAATGGCAATTTTAAAGAAAGATTTGCAGGCAGTGAAAAGAGATATCAAGGCACTGGAAAAAAAGCTGGAAAAATTATTAAAGGCTCATGAGCCGATGCCGAAGGCGAAAAAAGTCACCAAAAAGAAAGCCGTTAAGAAAGCCAAGGTAGTTAAAAAAGCCGCGGCCAAAAAGGCACCGGCCAAAAAGGCACCGGCCAAAAAAGCAGCGGCTAAAAAAGCGGGAGCCGCAAATAAGTCCAGCCAGGTAACCGCCACCGATAAGATATTAAAAATTGTTAAGCGATCCAAAAAAGGTGTCGATGTCCCCACCCTGAAGAAAAAAACAGGCTTTGACGATAAAAAAGTTCGCAACATTGTATTTCGCGCCTCGAAAGAAGGCAAGATCAAGAAATCGGGGCGTGGAATATATGTCGGTGCCTAGTTTCAGGGCATGACACAGCCAAGCCATTTGATGCCTGTCTTAATGATTCGATACATTAAGACGGGCATTTTTTTGTTGCTTACAATCGTGGGTCCAGTATTGCTATTGTCGGCCGTGTCGTGCACGCCTGACTGGGCCTTTGCCTCCGATCAAATTACCGGGAAAGAAAATGGAAGCCTATTTATCAGGGCTCGAGATGTATCTTTAAATGCCGTTGCCGACAGTTTGTCACAAGGAATTAGGCGTTGCAATAAACGGTCTGGAATCACTCGGAAATGATAAAATCACTTTTGCATCTAAAGCTGATTCCCTGGAAGAACTAGTCAAGGGCCTACTGCGACATTTAAACATCAAAAATTACGCTTTTGAGTTTGCGGATGACAAACTAAGAACTGTAATGGTGGTTCCCGGATCAAAACGCATCATTGAAGGTCCGGTTGATTCCGATACCGAACCGGCCAGGCGGGAAGAAACCGTTACGGTCGCAGTGATAAAAAGCGTGCTCGAATCATCGCAAGCAGAAGCATTGGATCTGATGCCAGGCGATATTATTGTTGAATATGATGGTATCCGGATCAACAGTGCCGCTCAGCTTGTAAAAGAGGTTAAAAAAAAATCAGCGAATAACCAGATTGAAATGGTAGTTGTGCGTGACAGGGCGCGTCGGCGATTGATTCTGCAGGGTGGGGTTATCGGTGTCAGAATAACTACCGAAAAAGTGTCTAGGCAAGCGTATCTTAATTATTATTGAGATCGCCTCTTACCTTGAAGCGATTTCCCTTTCGGTTGTCCGGACTGACCCGACGAAACCATCTATAAGATCGCAGGCCCTGGATGGTTTCTTCGCATTTGCGAGGGTTGATTTTAAGCAGAAGAGATAAAATCAATCCAGGCCAGGATCCCGGAAGAGAGAATATTAGCTGGCGTATAATTCGGACAAATTTGAGCTCCGGAATAATAGACTCATATAGCTGTTGCCTGTAAACTCTGAAGGCCTCCTGGGGATTGTGGTATGACTGTATGGATGCCAACGCTGCGAGTTGCCCACTTTTGTGAGCATAATAAATTCCTTCACCGAGTAGCGGGTCGGCCAGGCCACAGGCGTCGCCTATCAGCAAAATATTGCCGCTGCCGGGCTGAGTCAGGTAATTGCCATAGGGCAGGGCATGACTTCTAATGCTACCGATCTGGTCAGTTGGGAATTTTATCGTTTTTAAGAATTGGGTCAGACTGCGTTTTAGATATTTACCCGACTTTTGGTTTAACCCGCAAATGCCCAGAATCCGAAGATCTCTTCTTGGAAAGCACCAGGCATATCCCCACCGAATGTTGCCGAAATAGATAACCGGGTAATCCGGCAGCGACGGTGCCAGATCGCTGGAAACAACAAATTCCAGGGTGGTGGCCAATCCCGATTTTTTTCGATTTTTAATATGCCCCCCGGCGGTGAGCAATCTTTGCAGCCTGCTAGGCGCGCCGTCTGCGCAAATGATAACCCTTGCTGAATATCTATGTCCGTTGCCGGTAATTACCTGATTTTTTGATCGGTCCAGGGAAATGACTTTATCTCCGGATCGGAATTCGGCGCCGGCTTTGCAAGCCATATTTAGCCAGAAAGAGTCATAAACCCGTCGGTCGATAAAATAAAAAGGATATTCCAGGTTTCCGCGAAAGCATGACTTTTCACGCAGATTTACGCCATAGCGGGTGCTCTGGTGTGAGATAATCTGATGGGCAGCCAGGTAATCGGGGGAGGTTTGAAACAGGTCCTCCAGCAACCTGACGGTCTTGCGCGTCAAAAGGCCGCCGCACAGCTTGTCACGGGGAAATACCTTTTTGTCCAGCACAAGAACCTGTAATCCGCTTTTGGCCAGAAGATAGGCCGCGGTGGATCCTGCCGGTCCGGCCCCTATTACAATGGCATCAAAACTGTTTTCCTTGAGTATCATCAACCTGGGAGTTACCAAAGGACAGTGGCATAAGTTGGGGGAGACTATCGTTTAACAATTTTTTTTACTCTGCTTCTTTCAATTCCCATCGATCCGCCATCTACTTTATACATGATCATATCGTTTTCTTCCCACCACATTTCGGTCATAATTATACTGCCGCTGCCAAGGTGGATTTCAAATTTATTTTTTGATTCATCCGGTTGGGCTGTCCGCTTCAGTTCTTGAATAAATGGTTGAACCGATGGATCATTTTTTTGAATCGTCTGGTTTTTTTCCAGTCGGTCTATGATTTTTTCCATGGCTTCAGATGCCACGCCCCGGGCCTTGGAAGCAATTTTATCAGTATTGGACAAAAGATAGACAACGAGTGCTGAAATAGCCAGAAAGACACACAGAAAGGCCAGCAGAACGTATCGGCCGATGGAAGAAGCTTTAGGCACGGCCCTTGAAATGGGGACGGCAGAGGGGGTGCGATGCGGGGCGCTGTTTCCCGCCGTCGCGCGTGAATTGTTTCCAGGCTGATGGCTTCCTGCTTTGTTGGAGGCGCTAACGCCGTCAATCCCGGACGGCGAATTCGGGGATCTGCCCCGGGATGGGGTAAGTGCTCCGGCTTGATGTGACTCAATATGGGATCGCAAATAATTATATGCCAGATTAATTTCCCTGAGTTTATTATCCGCTTTGTGTTTTAGGCGTGGATTTTTCTCAAAGCGATCCGGATGCCATACGCGGACCAGATCCTTATAGGCCCGCTTGGCTTCTTGAAGGGAGACGACGGTTTCAAGCTCCAGAATTTTTAAGCATCGTTGAAGGTTCATTTCTCAGATAGTATTCAGCCTATCAGCAGTCACTTTTCGGTGTCAAGAATTTATAGGCTTGGCAGCCCGGGGCTGTTGCGCGTCAAACAAAAGGCGGGGCTGGTCGGTTGATGACTTAGTTGGGATCTGTATTCTCATAAGGCTTTTAATAACTCCTATTATGGCAGGCCAAGACCGGCTTGCCATTTCCGATTCAAATCTGCACGGCATTCAACAACCCTCCCCATAATATTCGGTTTTGATCCAACTGATTCAAACTTGTAACACCTTCAAAAAATCATAAATATATTATTATTATTTTAATTTTTTATTATAATTTATAATGATGTAAAAATATTTATATATAAATATTTATAAGTTTTTAAAAAAAATACTTGAAATAAAGAAATAAATATTATAATAATACTTATATGGGCCACAAAAAAACATTTTCCACCCGAATCGATGCTGAGCGCCTAAAGGCCTTAAAACATCTTGCAGTTGATGAGGATAAATCCATCGGCGTCCTCCTGGAAGAGGCCATCGAAGAACTCATCAAAAAATATGTGAGAATCAAGGGGAGGTGATTATAGCGTACTATTGGCTTGGTTGACCTGACTCTTATCGAGGTCGTTAAAATAACCAATAACCTTAAGAGGAGATATGGAAATGCCTGTAATCAGCAATAGCAACTGTTTGGCGGATGAGCTGGTGTGTGTTCACCCCGGCGGTGACAATCATCGTGACGGTCTTACAGTCGAGTGTATCTGTCCAAAATGCGGCGCAGCCCATAGAATGAAGCTACTGTGGAGCGGTCGCGGAAAACCAAAAAAATACTGCCCTGCATGCAAAAGCTTTGTCGCTACGATGGAGCCCATTGATTTTTGTGGAGTTCCGGCAGATATTCACAGAGGCATTGAAAAGGCAGTCTGATCCAATAACGAATAACAGATATCTTCCATTTCTTAGGCGGAAGCCTTATACTGCGGCTTAAATGCTTTAAGTAGGGATGGATCTAAAATTGCCTCGAATCCGGACAGAATTGCTACAATTTCATCGTTGGAATCTAGAAAGGTAAAATCCCCGCGCATTTTTCGGCTCGTTGCTTCTTTTATCTCCAGCACTGCCTTCACCCCGTCCAAGGGAAATTGAGAACAATACTGCCGGTACGATGCGGCGTAGCTTGGCAATGATACAATTCCCTTCTCTTCATAACACCACACTGTCGCCATTTGAAATGCGCTGTCAAGAACCAGAGGATCGCCAATCCATTGATTTCTCAGTGGCGTTGATATCCATTCGTCCGGGGCAGGGGCCGGCGATATATGCGCCACCATTCCCCGGGATGAGCAACTGACAATTTTTCGAATTCCGTGGAGTTGATTTCCATGGAAAAGAATTTTATCATAAACATCTTCAGTTTTTTTACCATAGGCTTTAGCAACCATGGCTTTGGAAAACTGATAAGATGGTGCCACTGGTAACTGATCGCTCAAAATGGCCCTGGCGCTTGAATGGATAATGTCCCGACCGGCCTCCTGGCCGTCCCTTAATTCCACCGGGACTTCATAATAGTCACCCGTTTTTTTAGGCTTTCCGGCAAGCAGTCGGATATGCTTTTTTTCAGATTCCAGACGAATCCCTTTTAGCACTCGAATATCATCCAGGCCATGCAAAACCAAACCGGGATTTTCATGCAGGGCGCCATGGGCGAACCATTCGGTCATTAACGCCATTGGCACCACCGGTTTGCCGTCAATGACATGGGATTTTAAAATGGGGTAATGGGCGATGCCGATATCCCTTTCAAAGGAGAGGGATAGTTGCTGTTTTTTTACAGCTGGTGAGGGTTTTACCAGCTCCGGACGTTTAATTTCCTGGTGGAAATCTGCGGCGGTAGCGGTGATTTTAGCGCCGATAACGACCTCTACAGAATTTATTTGAACCCGCTTTCATTTCATCGAGCATGCACTGGACACCGTGATCGACCCCAATCAGGCCGATACCGTTGCGCTCGAATTCACGCTTCAAAGCAGAGGTGACCATGCCGCCGTCCCAGGGGCCCCAGTTAATCGCGGCAACCCGGCAATCCGGATGGCTGGCCGCCTCATTCAAGGCTATCTTGTTTAAAACCTCGTTGGCCATGGCGTAGTCGGCCTGCCCCTGTTGCCCATTCGCGCTGCTACCGATGAAAATAATACCAGATATTTTAACTGATCCTGGCCGGTGTTTACCAACAGGTTTTCCAACCCTTTGACCTTGGTGTCAAACACCCGCTCAAATTGGTCGAGGGTCTTATCGATAATCAAACGATCTTCCAGCACCCCCGCGCCATGGATGATGCCTGCAATGGGACCATGGGTTTTTCGAATGTCAGCCATGACGGTTTGAACCATAGTGAAATCACGAATATCGGTCTCATAGTAGTAGGCTTTTGCGCCGGTCGATTCCAATTCAGCCAGGTTGGCTGCGATTTCACGGTTTGCCATATGGCTTTTAAATACGTTCTCGACTTCGGCCGGGGTAACTTTCTGACCGTTGAATTCATTTTCCAAAATGGCTTTTTTTATGGCGGCTTCATCACTTAAGGTTGAGAGCCAGCCTGGTTCAGCCACAGGTTTCGGCGATCGGCCCAAAAGAACCAGTGTCAGGGCAGTCTCTTTGGCCAGTGCCAGAGCAGCAGCTGCCGTGATACCCCTGGCGCCGCCGCTGATAACAACCACATCACCGGGCACCAGGTTGATATGACCCGCCGGGCAGGGCTCAGGTTGCATGGTCACGGTGTAGCGTTGATTTGAATCAAGACCAATTTCGATCGGACCGGGAGATAAAACCTCCGTTACAATCGCCTTCGCAACCTGGCACTGATCCGACCAGTCCGGTGCGATATCGATGGCACGGCAAAAAACATTCTGCCATTCAATGGCGGCGGTTTTTGCCAGTCCGGCCAAGCCACCCTGGTTCGGTTGGGTGAGCGGCCTGCCTTTTAAGCCAAAGGCACCATCAAGGCGGGTGACCGTCGCAAATATCGCGCCATTTTGATCGGCCGATTCGATCAGGCTGGGCGCCAGGTACCTGGCCAGCGCGAAAGCATTTTTTAAATCCTTATCGACAGCATCGGACTCCGGGTCCTGCACGATGATCAAGCCGGCGGCGGCCGGTAGCTGTTTCTTATATTTGAGTATATCCAGCGAGACCCTGACCGTGCTGATGCCCTGACGGGTCAGTTCCTCAGCTATTTGCTCGGACAGACCGGTATTATCTTCAGTTACGAATACTTTGCGGTTTTCGGTTAATGACAGCCGGGAAGCCGTTGGGCCGGGTGCATCCACGATCGACACCACGTTGCGGGGAATTGGTGCCGCATCCCCATCCGGTTTCGATTGCTTCCGGGAATACGGTATCTCGAGTTCGTTGTCGGCTTTAGAAGATGGGGTCGTTATCGGAGTCTCATCGATGGTCTCCGGATGGACCTCAGGGTTTCTTGATTGAGCCAGATATTCAACAATTTGCCCCAGGGTTTTTAAGCTGCCCATAATTTCGGGAGATACGGTGGGCAGATCAGGCATCTTCTCTTCGAGGGTGGACAGAATTTCCACCCGTTTGATGGAGTCAATGCCCAGTTCAGCCTCGATATCCATGTCCAGCCCCAGCATTTCGATCGGATAGCCGGTTAGCTGACTGACCACCTCCAGCATGGTTGCTTCAACATCCGGCGCTCGATCGGCATGCGCCGGGGGCTCGATGCTTGCGGCACCGTTGTCGGCAGATGCGGCCGCATGGCTTGAGTTGTCGGCAACTCCGTTGCCATTATCTGTTTCGGCCAGATATTCAACAATTTGCCCCAGGGTTTTTAAGCTGCCCATAATTTCGGGAGATACGGTGGGCAGATCAGGCATTTTCTCTTCGAGGGTGGACAGAATTTCCACCCGTTTGATGGAGTCAATGCCCAGTTCAGCCTCGATATCCATGTCCAGCCCCAGCATTTCGGTTGGATAGCCGGTTAACTGGCTGACGACTTCCAGGATGGTTGCTTCAATAGATTGCCGAACCGGATGGTGGGGCTGCAGTTGCCCGGGGTTGGCGTCACGGATTTCCGGAGCCGGTGCATATCCATTGGCGGCCGTTTCCGGTGGGTTTTCACCGGCTGAACCGCTGGGCATGAACGGTGAATTATCCGTCACTGCCGGGACTATGCCCTCGGCAAAACCATCGGCATTCGCTGCTGCCCCTATATTTTCCGGGGTTGGCAATTCCTGTTGGCGTTCTTCATGGGGCGGCTGCGAAAAACCCGGTCGCACGGGTTCGGGAACAAGGCCCAAAGATTGTTCCGCCAGACGTTGCGTATTTTGCATCATTGCCTGCAATGACCGGTTGGCCTCTGTCTGGGCTTCCAGAAATTTCTGGTGGGCGGCAGCTGTCTGGGATTGAAGATGCTGCATTGACTTCAACCCCTGTTGAACCACCTTTAAAGCATCCAGAATAAATGCCGGTTGTTTGCTGTTATCTTTGCTCATGTTGTTGTTATGCTCGTTAGTTGGCTTGGTTGGTTGAGACGGTTTAGATCGTTGGTGATGATCGGTTGCCAGCGTCTGCTCGCTGCTCTCCGCTTGCCGCGTCGAAGCCGTAGGGCGAAGACGGGTCTTCTGATTTCTGTAGTTCGTGCCGCTCAAAAGAACATTCATCCGGGATTTTCGAACAGTTGCATCCGTCTTTTCCCATTGGGTTAATGCCACCGGATAGCCCAGAGAAGCGAGCCGGCCCAGCAGCCGGGCCAGATCGGCGATCCCGTATCTCTTTCCGGCCGAAGCATCCAGCGCCCAGGCTTTGGCGTTCCGATTCTGTAAGATGGCAGAAATCAGTCCGGTCAGCACCGACTTGGGACCGATCTCCACAAACGTTCGGACGCCGGTGGCATACAAATTCTCAATTTCGCTGACGAAGTCGACCGGTCGGGCCAAATGGTTGGCCAACAGGGACTTGAATCGCGCTTGCCTCGGTGGGGTAGGCCTTACCGGTGGTATTTGAAAATACGCTGATGGCCGTAGGGTGTATCGCTACCTTTTTGAGAGCATTCTGAAAGGGCCGGCCGGCGCTTTTTACCTGGTCGCTGTGAAACGCGGCCGCAACAGGCAGGCGAATGGTATTGATTTTCTTTTGCCGGCATATTTTTTCGAGTTCAACAATGGCTGCGGTCGGTCCGGATAAAACTCCCTGGCTGGGACTGTTGCGGTTGGCCAGGACAACCTCGGGGCTGTAATTTTTTAACAAATCTTCCAGGTCTTCCAGGGGGGCCTGAACCGCCAGCATGGCGCCCTCTGCCGGATTTTGGTTTCCACCGGCTTCGGCCATGAGTCGGCCCCGTTTTATCGCAAGTTCCAGCAGGGTATCCGTATCGATCCAGCCGGCGGCGCACAGGGCCGTTAATTCTCCGAAACTGTGTCCACAGGTGGCATCGGGTCTGACATCAAAACGTTGTAAAGCATCGTGCATGGCCAGGCTTATGGCGCCGATAGCCGGTTGGGCAATATGGGTTTTTCTTAAGGTCGCTTCCTGCTCCTGGCGGCTTTGCTCCCCGGAAGTTGTCTGTGGAAAAATCAGATCGCTGAGAAGGCCTTTCTCGTCAAATTTTTTGTTCGCACTTGCCAGAACCTGCATGGCCGAGGGGAATGTGCAAACCACATCACGGCCCATATTCAGGTACTGGCTTCCCTGACCCGGGAAGACAAAGGCCAATTTACCGGGTTTTTCAGGACCACCGAAGAAGATATTTTCCGAGATAATTTTTTTACCGCCATCTCCGGAATCCAGCCCTGCCAGTGCGCGGTCCAATAAATCGGATAGCGCCGAGTCTTGATCATGAACAATCAGGAGCCGGTAGGGATCGGCCGCTGAAAAGCGCCTTCTTGATTCTGCCGCCTTGATGGCAGACTCTCGCTGGGAATGACCCGTGGCATTCTCTTCTTGATAGTTTCTGATGCTGCGGGCAAGGCTGCCAATGGTGTCGGCTGAAAAAGCAATGATATCAACACTTCCATCCCAGGATATTTCTGACTTCTCAGGATGATATTCTTCAAGGACCACATGGAAATTGCTGCCGCCAAAACCAAAGGCGCTCACGCCGGCCCGGCGGGGATTTCCGTTGGGTGCAAACCAGGGGCGGGTCTTTGTATTCAAGTAAAAATGACTGTTTTCAATGTCTAACCCGGGATCCGGGGATTCGGCTTTTAAAGTGGGGGGAAGCACTTTGTGGTAGAGACTTAAAGCCGTTTTGATCAATCCTGCGGCACCGGCGGAAGCTTTGGAGTGACCGATCATCGACTTAACCGAACCCAGGGCGCTTTTGTAACCGTTGGCGCCGTATTCCCCAAAAACTTTGTTAAGCGCTTCAAATTCGACCTTGTCGCCCACCCGGGTGCCCGTGCCGTGGGCTTCAATAAGTCCGACGGTGGCAGGATTGATGGCGGCGTTTTCATAGGCTGATCGCAACGCTTGGGCCTGGCCTTCCGGCCTCGGTGAGTAGATGCTCTGGGATTTTCCATCACTGGAAGACCCCAGGCCCTTGATGAGGGCATAAATCCGGTTGCCGTCATTTTCGGCAGCCTCCAGGCGCTTTAGCACCAGGATGCCGATTCCTTCGCCGAGCACGGTTCCGTCGGCGTCCTTTGAAAACGGCCGGGCATCGCCGGTGGCAGACAACGCCTGGGTCTTGGCAAAACACATGTGCATAAAAATGTCATTTAAGGTATCCACACCGCCGGTGACCACCATATCACTTCGGCCGGATTGCAATTCGAGGAGAGCCAGATGGATGGCGCTTATCGAACTGGCACAGGCCGCGTCCACCACGCAATTGGTGCCTCTTAAATCCAGGCGATTGCTTATCCGGCCGGCGACAACGTTGCCCAGAAGGCCGGGAAAGGAGTTTTCCTGCCAGGGAATGTAAGAATCCGAAATTCGTTGGATGACCTCTTCGGTTTTATGGGGATCAATTGCAGACTCCTCAAGGGCTTTGCGCCACCTGGGATAGCCGAGTCTGGAGCTTAAAGGGATAACCAGTTCCTGGGTTCCGGTAACCCCGAGAATGACGGAAGTCCGATCCCGATTAAATTCTTGATCATCACCGTATCCGCAGTCTTCGAGTGCCCTTTTTGCGGCCAGTAACCCCAGTAGCTGGGAGGTGTCCGTTGCCTCCAGTGACGAAGGGGGGATACCGAATTCCGAGGGATCAAATGAAATGGGCGATAAAAAGCCGCCCCGCTTACAGTGTACGCTATCCGGGCTTTTGGGATCAGCGTTATAATATTCAGACGGTGACCAATGGGACTCCGGGATATCGGTTATGGCGTCTTTGCCATGGTAGAGCAATTGCCAGTAATCCTTGAGATCCGCGGATTCAGGGAACAGGCATCCCATTCCGATTATGGCCACTGAATTTTTATCAGGCATACAAAGGGTGTCCTTTAATTATCAAAACCGAATCGCTTTTGATTGTAAATTTTGGAATAATCACTTCGCGGCCGGTTTGCATTGGTAAACCTGGCAGGTGAGTTTCGAACACCCAATATAATATTAATCCAAATTAATTTCAAGGTTTTGCTTGAAAATAATCACTTGTCATATTGATATATCAAGTGTATAAGTATTTCGAGGTACGGGTTGCAGGTTACGAGTTGCGGGTTGCGAGGTACGGGTTGTGAGGTGCAGGGTGCGGGGGAGGGGATACGGGTTGCGCAATGCGTGGTACGGGATTGTTCCAATCGTCCGCATCTTATTGAAATTCATGCTTATCATCATTTAATAGTCAATATCTCCGCTGGAGGCGGATTAATTTTACTATGATCAAATTCTTTACCAGCCAGGAGCTCTCACAAAAGCTCGATATTAAACTGACCCGGTGGAAGCGATGGTCCCGGGAGTTTTTGCCGCCGGATCCCCTGGGTGGTTTGCAGTCGGGATATGCGCGGCAATACAATCCCGATCAAGCCTTTACCGTCTTTCTGGGGGGATATCTGGTGGGGGATCTGAAATTTACCATTTCGGAGGCCCGACGAATCTTGCACGATTTGCACGACTGGTTGGTTGCCCGCAAGTTTTATTTCGATTATACCGGTGATGCCCTTTCTACCCGGGAAAACAACCTGGCCATTCAATACTATCAAATTGTTATTTGCCGGACCGCAGATGCCGATATCCGTGATTCAGAATTTTTGTACTGTATCAAAGGTGTTATCGCGGATGAATGGATCGATACCGGGGGCAATCCGTTGCATATGAAACGTTCTACTGAATGGTTCATCAATTCTGACGAGAAAGCAGCGCAAATAAATGAAGTTGCAAGCTATCGCGTTTTAAATATCAGCATCCTGCATGATAGATTTTTAAATTTCCTGAACGACGACAAAGCCGCCACTTAATCTTTTCGTGACAGCCACGTGAACGAATTAGTAATAATTAAACTATTTGAAATAAGCCACTAATTAACACGAATTTTCACGAAATGGATCTTCTCATTATAAGTGCGCCTGCTTTTGACTGCTGCAATAATTCGTGATTATTCGTGTCCATTCGTGGTTAATAAATTTTAAAAAGCCAAAATCATATTTATACATTAAGTCTTTCATCCAATAACTGCAAAATTTCCGGTAACTTAAGTGGATAATACCTATCAACCCCGGCGGGCAGGGAAATCCCCTGTTGCCGCAGCCAGCTCACCCGGGTGGTAAGGGCAGCCCCCAGCATCAGATTCATGGCAACCGTAACGGTTTGACGGTTTTGCCACTTTTCAAGAAAACTGCCCTTGACCCAACGATTGAAGGCACCAATGGCGGGGCCGCACCAGATTTGATAGTCAATTTTGCGGGTTTGATCGCCGGCATTGGCCCAGTTCGAAGAGCGTCCAAGGTAGGATCGAAATACGAGGGCCATTTTGTGTTTTGGTTTTTGTTCGGCCAGCTCTATTTGCCGGGGATCGCGCCGGGTGAAGAATTGTTTTGTCTGCTCCCATTCATCCTCAAAACTGCAACGAAAAAAATCCCGTTCCAGAATGACACGCTGATCGGATGGTATTTCTTCATACCGGTTGTAGCGGTTGTACAGTTCGTAAAGTTTGCCGGCTCGCAGGGGGAACATGGTTCCGCGCTTGAGCACCTGCACCTTGACGCCCAGTTCAAACATATCGGCCGCCGGCGCCATGGTGACGTCTGCCTGATCTGCTTCGGCGAGCATCTCACGGACCGTGTCGGATGTGCCGGCCTCCACGCATGACTGGTTTACCGATCCGGTAAGGACGTAAGCTGCGCCCATTGCAAAGGCGGCGGCGGTTGAGTGCGGAGTGGCAATTCCGCCGGCAAGACCGACCCGCACAGGGATCTTATAGCCGTTTCGGGATGATATGTCATCGCGCAGGGCGAGCATGGTGGGCAGCAGCGTAAGGGCCGGTCGGTTATCCGTATGCCCGCCGGAGTCAGCTTCGGCCGTCAAATCATCGGCCATGGGGATTTCGGCGGCCATGGCCGCCTGATCCGCGGAAATCAGGTTGCCCTCGATCAACTGTCTCAAATATTTTTCGGGGGGCGGTTCCAGGAATTTGCGGGCAACTTCAACCCGCGACACCTTGGCAATGATTCTGTTCGGGCAAATCACGCTGCCGCGGCCGTCCCGGTTCAGGTTAGAAACCCGGTAGTAAACCAATGGCAGCGTTAGCCCCAGATATGCCGATGCGCTGATCAGTTTTACCCCGTTGCGGAGGTACAAATCGACGGTGGCGGATTCAAGCCCGGGGTCCGTCGGGCTGTGTATCAGGTTAAATCCATAGGGATGATGCCCCATTTTTTGCTTGAGGGCATCGATGGCCGCCTCAATTTCAGCGGGCAGCAGTCCGGCGGCACCGAAAAACCCCATCATTCCGGCCCGGCCGATTTCTGCGACCATCGCGACGGATGTAATCCCATTGGCCATGGCACCGGCAACATAGGCATATTTTAGATTGTGGGTTTCCTTAAATGCCGGATCGCCCAGATTCCGGGGATGCAAAGCAGGTGCATAGCCTAACAACGGCAACCCGCCGGAGCCCTCCGGTCTGTCAGCGCCAAGGGTTATGGTGCCGTCCTGGGCGATGGCCGGCCGGCCGTTTAGGTTAACAACATATAAGGGGCGGGTAACCTGGTGCAGGGCCTCCTGGAAAGCAACAGCATCGGATGACGGCTGATTTTTTGCCGGATACCACCAACCCTTCTGGTTTACGCTTGTATCTTGTGAAGGCACGATAAGTTCTTCCTGTATGCTAAAAAGGGTCGATTTAGGTTGTTATTTCAGAATGATAAGATGAACTCATTTAGATGAAAATGTGCTGGATGTCAAGGTAAAACGGGAGCGGGTGTTGCCAAAGCCATGTCGAATAAGATCCTACACTAGTAATTAAGACAGTTTTATAGAATAATTAAATCCCAAAATCACAAGCACCAAATTACAAATAAACTCCAAATTTCAATATCCAATGACCAAAACTACACCGCAATAATACCTGTGGCTGCAGTTGGCTTTGTCTGACGGTAATTAGGCTATTTGAAACCAATACCGGTCGATAAGGTGTTTTGAATTTTGGTCATTGGTAATTATTTGAGATTTGGTTTTTGGTGTTTGGGATTTCCATGGTTTCATTGATCCAGTAGCTTAGGTATTTGCAGTCAAACATCTGTAACATGCTAAAGTTTTAAGGGGTAGATTCTACCATGGTTACCCTCTTGGATGAAACTTCTGATGCAAATCTTTGAGGTGTTTGCGGGTGACGTGGGTATATATTTGCGTCGTTGATATATCCACATGCCCGAGCATCACCTGCACGGCCCTTAAATCTGCGCCGCCTTCCAGCAGATGGGTGGCAAAAGAATGCCTCAGGCTGTGGGGGGAGATTTTTTTATGAATCCGGGCCAGATCGGCATAGCGCCGAAGCAGCTTCCAAAACCCCTGTCGTGAAATGGGTTTGCCCGCCCGGGCTATGAAAAGGTAGGGACTGAGCTTGTTTTTGAGAGCCGGTCCACGATAATTTGCGATGTAATCTTCGATCTTCGTTTTCGCATGCTGTCCAATGGGAACAATGCGCTCTTTTGACCCTTTGCCCATGACCCTTACAAATCCGGCTTCCAGATTAATATCCTGCAATTTCAGATTGACCAGTTCGGATACCCGGAGACCTGCCGCGTAAAGAAGTTCGAGCATGGCAGCATCCCTGGCCCCCAGCGGCTTGCCGGTATCCGGGGTTTTTAACAAGCGTGACACTTCATCGACCCCAAGGACATCCGGCAGATTAAGGCTCAATTTGGGAAGGTCCACCAGGCGGCTGGGGTTATTCTTGATAATTTTTTCGTTAAACAAAAATCGATAAAAGCCCCTGATGGAAACCAGATGCCTGGCTCTGGATCGGGCGCCCAATCCCGCATTTCGCAGAGCGATCATATGTTTCAGGATTAAGGCCGTGTCGCTTTTGGTGATGTTATCAAAACCATTTTGCTTCAAAAAATAATGGTACCGGAGAAGGTCGCGGCTATACGCGTCTAAAGTGGTTTGGGACAGACCTTTTTCGGTCAGCAAGTAATTAAGATACTGATCGATCAGGTTATCCAGGGCCGGTTTTTTTGATGACATCATGGTAAGGGATCTCGGAAAGCAAAAGAATATTTAAAATGGCTTAAAAATGAATAGGCCATTAATTGGGCCACAGCGCACCGGTCTTCATTATTGCATACCGTGTTCATATGTGCAATACAGGCGTCGTCTTCCCCGCAAACTTAAAGAACCGGAGGTAAAAATATGGAAAAATTGGGTTTGATCCTACTGACAGTTGCTGCCGGTATGTGCAATGGATTCCAGCCACCTGTAAATGCTGCCCTTGGCAGATATGTGGGTATCATTGAAAGTGCTTTTATTTCTTTTACAGTTGGTGCGTTATCTCTTTTGGTGGTGTCTCTGGTTGCAGGAAGAGGAAGTGTATTAAGAGTTGCCGCCGCCCCACCCAATTTATGGATCGGGGGTCTATTGGGAGCCTTTTTTGTTACGGTTGTTCTTTTTGTTGTGCCGAAAATTGGCGGGGCTGTGACCATCGCCGCGGTGATCACCGGCCAGATGACAGCGGCCTTGATTATCGATCAAATAGGATTGCTCGGAATTCCTAAGAATCCCATTGACATCACTCGTATCGGCGGACTGGCATGTCTTGCCGTCGGCATAAAATTGTTGACGAAGTAAGATGCGATGTGTTTGCTTCAATTTAACCGATTCACACATGACACTGCCGCTTTTTACGCTTTTATTCTTCAGAGCAAACCGAAAGGGGGATCTCCATGTCGAAAATTATGAGCCGGCGCACGTTCCTTAAAAACGCTGTTTTGTTGGGCACTGCAGTTGGCGCATCCAGTGTCTTCCCGCCCTGGGTGAAAAATGCCCCTGCGGAAAGGGATCACATTTTGATTGGGCTCCCAAACCCCTCCACCGGACCTCTGGCCGGATTCGGTGAGGCTTCGCCATGGGCCAATGAAAGGGCAGTGGCAGCCCTCAACAGGGCGGGCGGTATCTTTATCAAGGAAGCCGGTCGAAAACTGCCAGTCAAGTTCAAGCTGGTGGACACCCAGTCAGATCCCACAAAGGCCGGGGACGCGGCCTCCAAACTGATTCTCAAAGACAGGGTCGACCTGATGGTGGTTATGCACACCCCGGACACGGTCAATCCTGTAGTCGCCATGTGCGAGCGGTTCGAGATGCCCTGCATTTCTCTGGACGCTCCGGTGGACTCCTGGCTATCTGGCGGGCCATATGAGTGGAACTACCATGCCTTCTGGACCGTGGATGCAATTGCCGACCTCTATATCGGTATGTGGGACCAGTTTGCGGATAAACACAACAAGACCGTGGGCGTACTCTGGCCAAATGACCCGGACGGCAAGTCCTGGGGGCCCATCTTCGCCAAGAAAGCCAGGGCCAAAGGCTACAAGGTCGTGGATACCGGTCACTTTCCTTATTTCATGAGGGACTTCAGCGCCGTCATCGGCGCCTTCAAGAAGCAGGAGGTGCAGATTGTTTGTGGCGTCTTGATTCCGCCGGATTTCATCACCTTCTGGCGTCAGTCCCATCAGCAGGGATTCTATCCCAGGATGGCCACTATCGGTAAGGCCATTTTGTTCCCAGCCGATGTGGCGGCTCTGAGCGGCAATTTGCCCCAGGGGCTGTTGACCGAAAACTGGTGGAGCCCGTTCCATCCCTTTAAGTCTTCCCTGACAGGGGAATCCGCCAGGGAGCTGTGTGGTGCCTGGACAAAGGAGAAGAACAAGCCCTGGACAGCGCCCATCGGCTTCAAGTACGCAGGGTTCGAGATCGCGGTCGACGCTCTGAAACGGGCCGGCACTCTGGATAAAAAGGTCTTGATCAAGACCATCGGCGAGACCGACCTGGACACCATTGTGGGTCACATCAAATACAATGACAAGCATTATTCGGAAACACCCCTGGTGGGTGGGCAGTGGGTCAAGGGGAAGAAATTTCCCTGGGATGTTGAAATTGTATATAATAAAAAGACCCCTGGGATTCCGACGACCGCAAAACTGATCTACCCGTTACCGAAAAATGAATGAAATATTGACAGCCAAAAATTTGACCAAAGCCTTCGGGCGGGTACAGGCAGTTGCAGACGTCTCCTTTGCAGTCAGAGATGGCGAGCTTCTGGGTGTATTGGGTCCCAACGGGGCCGGCAAGACCTCGATGTTTAACCTGCTGACGGGGATCTATAGGCCCGATGGCGGCCAGATAGTCTTTGAGGGTCGGGACATCACGCACATGGCGGCAGCCAAGCGCTGCAACCTGGGCCTGGCACGCACCTTCCAAATCCCACGGCCCTTCGGAGATATGACGGTTTACGAGAACCTTTTGGTGGGTACCACCTTTGGCGGAGGCCAGCGGGAAAAGGATTGCAAAGAGGAAGTCAGCCAAATTTTGAAGATCACAGATCTCTGGGACCGGCGCAATAACTTTGCCCGCAGCTTGTCTTTTTTGGACCGCAAGCGCCTGGAATTGGCCCGGGCTCTGGCCACCAGGCCCAAAGTGCTGCTGCTGGATGAGATCGCCGGCGGCCTGACCGAGGCTGAAGCCCGCGAAGTTTTGGATGTGATCAAGACCATCCAGTCTTGGGGCGTGACCATAATCTGGATCGAACACATCATGAACATGATGGCGGGTGCGGATCGACTCTTGGCCTTGGCCCAGGGCCGCACCATCATGTGCGGCGATCCCCGGTCGGTGATGTGCTCTGAAGCGGTCATGGAATGGTACCTGGGTGCGGAGTATAACCGATGAGCGGCGATACAATTTTGAAGATTGACAACCTGGATGTGCATTACGGTGACCTGCAGGCGGTTTGGGATATCTCCCTGAAGGTAGAAGCCGGCCAGATCATCTCTATCATCGGAGCCAATGGAGCTGGAAAATCCACCACTTTACAGTCAGTCGCCGGGCTGTTGCCACCCAGCAGGGGACGCATCGAGTTCATGGGCAGGGATATCACCGCATTAAAGCCCTTTCAGACTGTGGCCGAGGGCATCGCCCTGGTGCCCGAGGGGCGCCACATCTTTGCGCGCTTGACCGTCAAAGAAAACCTGCTCATCGGCGCCTACACCCCCAGAGCCCGCAAACGGGCGCAAGCGGCCTGCCAAAAGATTTACAACCTGTTCCCTATCCTTAGGGAGCGGGCCAATCAATTGGGCGCCAACCTTTCCGGCGGGGAGCAACAGATGCTGGCTATCGGCCGGGCCTTGATGAGCGAGCCCAAGCTGATTCTTTTTGACGAGATTTCCCTGGGACTGGCGCCTTTGGCCATCAAGGACATCTATGAAAAGATAAAGGAGATCAACCGGGAAGGCATCACCGTGGTTTTGGTGGAACAGGATATAAAGCGCAGCTTGAAAGCCTCAAGCTGGACCTATATATTTCAGGAGGGGCACATCGCCCTAAGCGGCGATCCGGCTGCGCTTACAGAAGAAGAGGTCAAAAAGGCTTATTTCGGAGTATAGACAGGTACGGGTCGGCACAAGGGGCCCACTAGCAAGGAGCAGCAAGCCCATGGAAGATTATTTGCAGTCGATATTCAATGGCATCCTCTTTGGAGGGCTGTATGCGGCTGTCGGGGTCGGTCTGTCAATGATTTTCGGCATCGTCAAGCAGGTCAACCTTGCTCACGGCGACTTGATGATAGTGGCAAGCTACCTTACCATGATTCTGATTTCAGGTCTGCCATTCTTGACGCCCTGGACGGCCTTGATCCTTGTGATACCGGCCATGTTCCTGGTCGGGTTTTTGATTCAGAAATATGGGTTGAACCGGGTCCTGGGCCTGGGCATGGAACCGCCCCTGATTGTGACATTCGGACTTTCCATCATCATCCAAAATGGGTTGTTGGTCTTGTTTTCACCCGATGCCCGCTTATTGGAAACCCCCCTGGCGATCATGTCTTTTCGCATAACCGATCTTTTATACATACCGGTCATCCACGCGGTGGCCTGCATGGTGGGGGTGGCACTGATCATCCTATTGCACTTTTTCTTCTCCAGAACGCGTTTGGGCCTGGCCATTCGGGCAGCCTCCGATGATGAAAATGCGGCCCAACTTATGGGGATCGACACCCAAAACATCAACTCCTGGGCCATGGGAATCGCGATTGCTTCAGCCGCGGTTGCGGGCACCCTGGTGGGCACCACCGGCATCTTCTACCCCCACACCGGGCCGCAGTATTTGATCATCGCGTTCGGCGTGATCATCATCGGCGGAGTGGGCAGCATGGCCGGAACGCTCTTGGGCGGGCTTGTTTTGGGCCTGTCCCAGCTATTGGGCGGCAAAATATTCGGACCGGGATACCAGCTGCTTTCGGGGTATATTATCCTGCTGGCGCTTTTGGCCATGCGTCCTCAAGGACTCCTGGGCCGGGCCGGGAGGGCTGGCTGAGATGACCACCATTAGCAAAATCCGCATTGCGCTGCTGGTCCTGGTAGTCCTGGTCCTGGGCTCGGTTTCGTTATTTGGCGATCAATACACCAAACTGGTGCTCATGCTTGTTTTTTTATACATGGCCTTGGGGCAATTCTGGAACCTCTTGGGCGGTTACTCCGGCCTGGTCTCTTTGGGCCAACAGATCTTCATCGGCCTGGGCGGCTACACCCTGGCCGTGACCGTGCTTTATTACGGTTACCCCATGTGGCTGGGAGTGCTGACCGGCGGGGTGATAGCTTTGCTTTTTGCCCTGGTCATCAGCCCGGCCATCTTCCGCATGAGCGGGATCTATTTTTCGATCGGGACCTGGGTGGTGGCAGAGAGTTTGGCCATCTGGTTTTCCAACTGGGAATATGTTGAGATGGGGCAAGGGCTTTTTATCAAGCCGGCCAGACAGCTCAGCGTATCCCAGCTTTACTACCTGGCCATGCTGGTGGCAGTCGGATCGGTGGCCCTGGTTTACTGGTTGATGCGGTCCAGGCTGGGTTTGGCCCTGATGGCCATGCGCAACGATCCCGGAGCCAGTGAAATCAACGGAGTCTCGGTGTTTCGAAACAAGCTGTATTGCTATTTGATCAGCTCATTTTGTACCGGCATCATCTCCGGAGTGCTCTACCTGAACATGATGTTCATTCAGCCATACAAGGCATTCGGAATCGAGTGGACTGTGGCTCTGGTGTTCATCGTAATCATCGGTGGCATAGGCACCATCGAAGGGCCTATCATCGGTGCGGTCATCTATGTGTTTTTGCAGCAATATTTGAGCGACTACGCCAGCGTGTCAATGCTGGTTCTGGGGGTTGTCGCCATCATAATCATGTTGATTGTGCCCAAGGGCATTATGGGCACCATCCAGGAAAAGCTGGGGTTTGAGATACTTTCCCCCCGCCGCCATCTTTGAAACGGCTCTGGTGCTATAGATATTCGGCGGCCCACTCAATATCCAGCGCCGCCAGACAGGCCTTCGTCGGCACACCGTCCGTACCCCAGCCCATCATTTGATAATACAGTTCCCGTGCCTGCCTGTGATTTTCCGGATCTATCTTCACATCTTTTAAAGGTCCGTCCGACCGGGCAGTATAAAAGCGTTCGGGAAGCCGGTCATCTTCGTGGCTGAACCCCTCGCGCAAATTGAAGATGCGCATCAGCGTTATGCCGCGTTTGACGGCCTTCATCAGTTTCCAGGATGTCACCGGCCAGCCGGCGACCGCCTCCACGGCTGCCCTGAGGTCGGTGATGTTCCAGGGCATAAATGCACAGATGCCAATATAATTAAACAGTCCCCTGTAAAGCCCCAGCTCATATTCCATGCGGGTTTTGCGAGAGCTCAACTCGGTGGGAGGGAGTTCTTCCGCCTGGTCAATCCGATCCCAGTTTTCCAGCTGGCCGACCAGGACATTGTCGATCAGACCCGAGACATGGTCGGCACCCACGGCATGGATGCTGTAATGAATGCTGAGTCCCTGGTTTAAGCGCGGCTCATGATAGGGAATCTCTAATCCCTTGACCTGCATGGCATAGTTGGCCGAATCTTGGCCGATGATCTCGGCAGCTTTTTTGGAACCCATGGCCAGGACATCGCCGATACCCTCTCGTCGGGCAATTTGATCCACCAGCTTCAACATGGCTTCGGCATTGCCGAAGTTGAGTTGCAGTCCCTCGACATCTTCCGGGGTCAATAGGCCGTTTTCAAAACATTCCATGGCAAATGCCACGGTGGCGCCGGTTGAAATCGTATCGATGCCGAAACGATTGCAGATTTCGTGGGCTTTGCAAATGGCCGGCAGATCATCAATTAACAGGTTGGAACCGAACGAGGCCAGGGTCTCATATTCCGGACCGCCGTAGATGGTTTCAATCGGCCAGGGCGCATCGGTGATGTTAATTTTTTTCTTGCAGCGGATCGGACAATTAAAGCAGCCCTCCATGGCCACACCATATTGTTCCATTAGGGTGACGGCGCTAATTTTTTCGACATTCGGGAAACTTCCGCCGGAATAATTGCGCACCGGCAGATTGCCGACGGCTTCAAAGGCATCCATGGCGGCACCGGTGCCATAGGGTACAAACGGCGTGGATTTGTACCTGCTCTTCATCATGCGGTTCAAGGCCAGGATTTGTTCATTATTCGCCGCTGTCGGCCGCTGGCTGCCTTTAACAACCACGCCCTTTAAATTTTTCGATCCCATCACGGCACCCAGGCCGCAGCGACCGAAGGCATGGCTGGCATCGGCGATAATATTGGCAAAGTGCACCAAATTTTCTCCGCCGGGTCCGATCAGGGCTGTGCGATATCTTTTTTGGCCAATATCGTTTTCAAACCACGCCATGGCATCCCCAATTTCACCGCCCCATATGGGTCGGGCATCCCGAATTTCGACGTGGTCATTATAAATCCAGAGATATACCGGATCAGTGGACTTGCCTTCGATGATAATTGCATCATAGCCGGCCCGCCGCAATTCGACCCCCCACATGCCGCCGGCTTCAGCCTCACCACAAGCGCCGGTCAAAGGCGACTTGGCGCCCACACTGCAGCGTCCGGAACCGATTATTTTATGGCCGGTAAGCAGGCCGAGGGCAAAGACCAATTTGTTACCCGGTCCCAGCGGATCTATATTGGCTGGGATTTCCCTTAAAAGGGTGGTCATGATGATTCCACGCCCCCCCAAATAGTGTTTATAATATGACGGTTCCGGTTGATCTATTGAAATCTCACCATTTTCAAGATTGACCCGCAGAAGTTTTCCTGAATATCCAAAATGTTCCATAGTGATTCTTTCCTAACTATTTATATACCTGTTGCAACATCTAAACCCAATTAAGGGCGATAGAAGGATTAAAAGCATCATTGGTAGTCGATTGTCATGAAATATCCTTTTTATGGATAATGACCGCGCCATCTTCGAGTTGCGCTATCAACGCATAATTATAAACATTGCGTTGCAAACACAGGACAGGGTCTTCTGGCGGAAAATTAGTTTCATCTGCCCCCAGAAATCTTTGTGCCGTTTTGTTGAATATAATTTCCCGCATGGCCTGGTCGTGATTGTATTCGCCTTTTCCAAGCAGGTGAGCGATGTAGCGGGCGCACCAGTTATCTTCCGGGGCCTCTTCTTGCATATTCCAGCCCATGGCCACTATGCTGACCTGCGCCGGATGTTTGGAAAGAATGTATTTCGCAGTTGCCCGGGCGACAGTATAGCTGGCGACGAGAACTTCATCGGCAACTTCAAGGGCTGCCAAAGCGCCCTGGACTCCGGCTGAAGTCCGTTGCACTGCGGTTTTGTCGGAAAAAAATGATAATTTCTGGCCTATGATTTCGCTCGGGGAATTTCCCAGATCAAATCCTTCGACTGGCAATCCGCCGACTTCACCGACCAAGATATAGTCTTGATGGCGGTGCTTGAGCGCTATCGCTTCATGGGGCTGGGACACGAGAATGGATTTTTTTAAACCCAGCGAGAACATAAGCGATGTACAGGTAAAAGCCCGAAATACATCGATTATTACAGCCAATCCCCTGGCTGATTTGGCGCCTTCCAATAGATATCCAAAGTTAATTTGCATAGTGTGTTTCCGCCGGCAATCAGTTCAAAAATATGGTGCCGGCTTTGGCCGGAGTGGCGGGCCTGGTATGCTTTGAAAAATCGTGGATTACTCAAATAGTTGGTTCTAATAGCGTATCAAGGAGTTTAAATCAAGTTCGTTTATAAACCAAATAAAAATGTGAATGCAAAAAGCACTCAATGGGGAGTGATCAGAGCGGATTTGGATTATTATAGATTTTTTGAATGGGCCAGGACGTTTTTATTGATCGCGATCTGGTATTCATGATGAATAAACTCGTGGTGTTCCTCACTAAACGGTACGAAGATCAGGGTAAAGCTTTTGGCTTCGATAAGGATGTCATGGAATCTTTCCATCATTTTTCTACGCGGTTTCATAAACTCGGATAAGGTGATGGGCAGGCTTTCAATGGCCTCTTTGACCGGCAGGGTGCTGGGATAGATCCGATTGGACGGCAATTCCGGTATCAGCTCCTCACGGGGCTGGGATACGGTAAGGTGGCTTGCCAGGCGCAGGAAGAGTTGGGGGCGTACTTTAAAGGCCGGGATCCAGAAGCGAAAGGGAATCTCATCCCAGCCGTTTTGCATGGCTTTGGGGACGTTGGCAATTCGAACCAAATCGGCATAGGATTGAAGGCTGATGCCTGAAATCTCGGTCCGTATGCGCCAGAAGGGCAGGTAGAGGGTATCGTCTCCCGCGTCCGGAATTCGGGCAAATTTTAGCTGCTTTAGCTTGCGCCCCACCGGATACCAGGCAGAATTGCAGTTTTTGCATAGTATGACGAGGGAATCGCGCTGGCCTTCAAGGTCCCAGCCGCAATTGGGGCACAGGGTGGATACGAAGCGAAGATGCCATTTCGGGCTGCCGCCGTCAAAATCTTCGATATTTGCATCCTCCCACGCCTGGGCCGAAGCCGGCTTGTCGATGATGGCGTCGTAGAGTTTATCTTTGATGTAAAACGGTGAATAGATCAGGCTGAGAGATTCTCCGATATGCGCCTGGTGCAGAATCGGTTTGGGCAAGGCTTTACCGAACCGATTCTCAAAGTTGGCTGCCACGCTTTCAAAGGGCAGCCGGGGTTTCAGAAAACGGCCCTCCATATCTGCCGACAGAAAACGCAGTTTCATCGCTTGACTGCGGACCCCCACTGAGATGGGAAATCGGGATGTTTCGATGGCTTGATGGCTGACGTCGACAAAGCGGTTCGTTACGCCGGACGGTCCGCAGAAAAATAGCATTCCTTTAAATCGCCAGTAAGGAAAATATATTAGATCTTGATCTTCTTTGGCCTTATGGGGCAGGACATAGCGGAAAAAATCATCCACCATTAAATACGAATTAACCCGGCAATACTGGCAGGCAACCAGACGGTCTGTTTCCTCCAAAATTACGGGTGCTCCGCACTGGGGACACTGATGTTCAATCAGAAAGTTGATAACGAACTCCTCGCACTCCGGTAGGAAAATTCAAATTCATCTTGCTCAGGATCTTAAGGGATCTCTATCAATTCAAGGTTTCAGGTGTCAGGTGTCAGTATCGATAGTTCAGAATTTTCTGTCGGGCAGATGCTGACACCTGAAACCTGAAACCCATCATTTGATTTACAGCTTTTCCCCGCATTCATTGCAATAGGTCGAATCCGCCAGGTTGTCATTGCCGCAGGTTGGACAGGATTTGGTCTGGGGTTTGTCGGCCACTGATTTACCGCAACGGGGGCAAAATTTGGCACCCGGGGTCAGATTTTTATTGCAGCCGGTGCATTGATTGAAAACGAGTTGCTGGTGTCCGCATTGGTGGCAGAACTTGGCGTCAACCGGAATGGGTTGATGACATTCCGGGCATTCAAATTTTTGCTGATCTTCCTTTTTTCCGGATTGCGGCAACCCACCTGCAAAATACTGGGCGAACATGGCCGGCATCATTAAACCCATTCCGGCGCCCATCCCCATGCCGGATCCACCTTCGGCATCCGAAGCCTTTTCCATGGCCATGGCAGCTTTCATCTGCATGAGTTTGTTCATGTCATCAAAAACGCCCATTCGACTGCGATCATCAATGGCTTGCTGGACCTCGGGTGGCGGGGTGATGGAACTGATGTAGATATGGGTCAGGTTGATGCCAAAATGACCGAAATCTTCCTGCAGACGGTCGGAAAGACCTTTGGAGAGTTCATCGTATTGAGCCGGCAGGTTCAAGATGGAATCGATGGTTTCGCCCATATGATCGTTGAATCTGGATATGATGACCCGGTTTAAATATTCCTCAACATCTTCTGTCGTATAGATTCCCTGGGTTCCCACCAGGCGGTTGATAAAAAGTACCGGCTGAGCCACCTGAAGATTAAAAACGCCAAAAGCACGCAGACGGATGAGGCCCAACTCGGAATCTTTGAAGGCCACCGGATCCCGGGTTCCCCACTTCAGATTGGTGAAAATTTTTAGATTTACAAAGTATACTTCTGCTCTGAGCGGGCTTTTCATGCCCCAGGGCAAGCTGGCAATTTTTGTCAGCAGCGGGATATTGGCTGTTTTTAAGGTATGGCGCCCCGGGCCAAACGCTCCGACCGCTTTGCCCTTGTAGTAAAATACACCGGCCTGGCTTTCGCGCAACGTTAGTTGGGCGCCGTATTTTATTTCGCCGGAGCCCTCTTCCGGCAAACGGTGGACCAGTTCCTGCCCGGTTTCATCAAACCATTCCAGATTTTCTAAAAAAATAAGATTATTGCTTCCCATATTGAATAACTCCTTCGGCTATGATTTATGCGCCTTGGTTGATCCATCCATTCTTGATAGACTGTAACCGGCAGGTGTGCCATGGGCATGTTCACCGCCGGCGGTCTCAGTCTTAATTGGTCTGTTTTTTATCGCCGGGATCGGGCATTGTGCCATAAGGGTAATATCGGTAATATCTAAATAAACTTAAATGAAACTGGCCGTGATTTAAGGGGCTGCGATCGACCGGCATACCATTGTCGCCACCGAACCAATTGATTTTAGGATTTGTGCTAAATATTTTTTGTTGAATCAATGGTTTTGAATCAAGGCTGGCTGCCTGCTAAAATGCGTTTTTGTTTGACAGGTCATGGCCGATGGATGATAATATCCTATTGGATATCGGACCTGATGCCCCGATCAGATACCCGCTGGCAACGGTTTAGGTCGATTTGCTTCCTGTCATTGCATTTTTTTCGTGGGTGCGAAGAAAAAAATGGTCGGTGTATTCTGATGCCTGTATTCTGGAAATTATATCACAGAATGGGAAACATTTCTAATCCATCCCAAAACCGACGAGGCATGGATGACGCGTTCTGATGAAAAAAGGCAGTATGTGCGTTACGATCTTGACTCCTCGATTATATATGCCTTTCAGGACTCAGACCAATTTAATCCTGCCCGTCTTTGTAACTACGGTAAAGGCGGTATGTGTTTTGAGGCCGAAAATGCGGTTGAACCCGGGGCGGATATTTATATAATGATGGAAAAGTTTTTGCCGGATTCCATTGATGCCGAATTTTATGACGGATATCTGGCAGAAGTGAGGTGGTGCCGAAAACATTCGCCTGAACCCGCGCAACAATTCCTCATCGGTGTCAAGTACTATCAGACGATCATTAGATAAATCAGCGGCAGGCTCAAAGCGGCCAGAATTATCAGGCCCGGTACGGATAAATACGGTTTATACCATGGCTGCTGTTGCCTGTGGGCTTTTTTGACTTCAGCCAAAAACCAGTTTCCAATAATTATTGCCGCAATCAAAACCCCGCCGTATTTGACAAGCTTTAACCAGCTGAAACCATCCATGCGCTATATACCTTTAAAGAAATATACGTTGAAATTTTTCATATTTACTGTGTAGTGGTGTCGTTATAACAGAGGATATCAAATAGGGAAAGACGATGGGCCCACAAACTGTTCGATGCCAACGGGGAATTCTTTCCTTAATTAAAACCATAGTTGCCTGGGAATAGGGTCCGGGTTTGTTGGTACGCCTGGCAGGATTCGAACCTGCGGCCTACGGATTAAAAGTCCGTTGGATAGGCAGCTGTAAGACCCAAAGTTAACCTTCAGAAAACTAAGCAAACCTCCGAAATTACTAATAAATAAACAAAACCCCACCTACATCCAATTTCACCAATTTGCTCTTGACATCACTATTAGTTGACTCTATGTTGACTTCACCTCCTACGGACTATCACTCCGTAGGCTCCACCATTTGTGAAATATAAGCACTTATTCCATATTTTATAGCAGGAGGTCAACGTGGCAGTCAACCTGATCAGTATGGCCTGTAAGAAGACTGACAAGCTGAAGACCAGAACTTGTACCTGTGGTCACTCCCACTTTGCGTATAAGGTGAGGGTGAATGTGCCTGATGGTAGGTGGAAGACTAAACAGGTGGATGATCTCCGGCTTGCTTGCAGCATTGAGGCGAAGTTTAAGGTTATGGTGATCCAAGGCGAAATCTTCGACCTCTTTGAGTCGCCTGCCATTGATTCGCTGTGGGAAAAGTACCTGGAGTGGGCGAAAGTACACAAAAGGACTTGGAAAGATGATCAGTCCCGGTGGAACCTTTACTTGAAGCCACTTCTTTCTGGTCAAAAAATGGATCGGATCAACACGAAAAAGGTTCAGGACATCCTTGACCAATTGCGCCAGAGGAAGACTCGCAGGGGTGTCAAGTTTGCACCGGCAACTGTTAAACAGGTACTGGCATTGCTTCGGAGGATTTACATCTGGTCTATCAGCAAGGAACCGTATCGAGGAACCAATCCATGTGATAAGGTAGAACTTGAATCATTTAATAATAAGGTCTTAAAATCGTTATCAAAGGTTACCCTCTGAACGATAGCTGCATGGAAATCCTATCAAAAGCTGAAATACTCAATCCTCCTCAGTCCCCCGATGATTTGGTGCTTCCATCGCCATCCGGTAAGAATCAATATTTCTGGATAGATTGTCACTGGAGGGAAATTAAAAAGAAGGCCGGGTATCTCCATCCGATACCATGATCTAAGACACTGCTATGCCAGTCTGCTGGCGAGTTCTGGCGAAGTGGACATCTACCACCTTAAAGAACTTCTTGGTCACCGTAGTTTATCAATGACTCAGCGTTATGCCCACCTTTTCCCCGAATCAATGAGGAAAGCTACCAATGTGGCTGACAGGCTTTTTGCGATGGCGCAGGAGTAGAAAAATAAAGCGGCAGAACCAAGAGGTCTCCAAAGGGATAGGCGAAAGTCTACCGCTTGCTCCCTCTTGATATGGCCTGTGGTTGATGATATCTGTAGTTTTGTTCAACTTGTGATTATCACGATAGCACAAGTCACTTATAGTAAAATATTGATAAGGACTATTTGGGGAAAAGTAGGGAGGTTGTCGTGAAAAGGGCAATTATTTGTTTAGCAATTTGTTGGTCGTTTATCGGTTGTACTCTTGTAAATCTTTCTGAGCCAAAGATCAGTGCTGATGGTAAATCCGTAACCTATGAATATATGCAGATTTCAAAAACAGTAGAAATTGAATACGGTTTAATGAGCAAACGACCATTCGCTTTTCCACCACAAAATTTAAAGATAGCTTATGCATCATCAAATTGGAGATTTTATAAAGCAGAAAAAGTTATCCCTGAAATTACTACTGCCATCGGTCTTGCAGTTAGCAAGGATAACAGAGTTAGACTTTGGTTTGACGGACCGGGAAGAAAACTTACCTGGAATGACATTGAAGATGTCGAATTTAAAATAATTCAAATTACTGAAGAAATTTAACCTGCTATTTTTGTTGTTGTCCCGGGGTATCTGTTATTTAGCAAAAACTTTTGGCAGCACCCCCAAAGCTTTGATATACGGATGTAATCTGCAATTTATTTAAATTTCATGTATTGGCAATATGTCACGAGTTTCAACATACCATAAAATTTTATGATTTTATCTAAGGAGATGAAATTATGAAACCTAAAGCTACTGCCCAGAAAGTTTCAACTTCTTCGCAAAACCTTGCTCAGATAATGCGTAAAATTTTAATTGTCTACTTTATATCTGCTGCTATCGTTCTGGTTATTTGTTTCGTTTTTGGATGGCGATCAATAGAAAATATTGGAACCGGATTTATATATGGCTCCCTGGGTCTGGCACTTTTCGGCGCATTGCTTTTGGCAGGGAATACGGTTCCTGCTCAACTTTCTAAACTTTCACTCCCCTCTGTTAGACCCCAAGAAGAATACGAAAACGATGATACTTCGTCTAAGGATGAGGGGAGAAGATTCTTTTTTACAACCTTAATATGCGGAGCATTTTTATTAGTGACAGGACTTATTTTAAAAATGTTTTGATATCCGTATGATGTCTGCATTATTTGCAACGTTGTGATCAAGAAATGCCAAGTAGGTTTGTAG
Source organism: uncultured delta proteobacterium (assembly GCA_963766255.1). GTDB lineage: Bacteria > Desulfobacterota > Desulfobacteria > Desulfobacterales > JAFDCJ01 > JAFDCJ01. The sequence continues at coordinate 2,521 of CAVXZZ010000018.1, read as the reverse complement.
ATTCAAGTTTAATAAACAAGAATCCTAATCTGTTGAGAAAAAGAATTCGGTTGCTCATCGTAATGCGGTATGTAGCTAATGCCAACCTTCATCATAAATACAAAAAAAGGAGATAAAAAAATGAAAATTATTATTATCACATGCCTTGTGTTAGGGGTTGGTATAGTTGCTATATTAATTTATACATATGGAATAAAACTTCGCGTTAAAGAATTAACAAAGGGACAAGGCGAAAAACAATAAAAAGCATTAAACACCTGCGTATTATTTACAGTTTTCATTTACAACTTTCAGGAAGCAGAAGCCGGGTCTATGCTGCCCCTGCATTTTTACTACCCGGTTACATATACCTCCAATCGGTAAAAATGAGAGTTCAAAAAACCTGTAATATAATCAATTCCAGTTTTCGATGCTGGATTGCGTGTATCTGCTATTGATCAACTTTACTGCCTAAGCGGCCTTCGGCGTAAAGGTGGCGTGACTCTGAGTCAGGCTTTTGCACGGAACGTGGGGTGAGCTGGGAGAAGCTTGTGTTATCTTGCGGGTGAAAGTCCCGTCCGGCTAAAGCTTAGCGAGCAGGCCGGGAGCGAGTCTTGCGAGCGTCATGGTAACAGGGCGTTCGAAGCGTAGACAGCAGTCGTTCGGGGTGTGCTATTGAGCCACTGGACGTTGAGGCCCTAAGACGAGTCTTTAACCGGCAACGGCGGAAGGCCAGCGCCGGTGTCGATGGGGTTACGGTGGAAGAGTACGGGGTAAACCTGGAAGCTAATCTTAAAGATTTATGCGACCGGGTGCACTCGGGATGCTACCACCCTCAACCAGTGCGAAGGGTATACGTGCCCAAAGCGGACGGTGCCCAGCGACCGATTGGCATACCGGCTCTGGAAGACAAGATTGTCCAGGGAGCGGTAGCCGAGGTTCTGAGTGCCATATACGAAGTCGACTTTCTCGGCTTTTCGTATGGTTTTCGGCCGGGACGAAGCCCGCATCAGGCGCTGAATGCTCTCAATGCAGCGCTAATTAAACGGAAAATAAACTGGGTGCTCGACGCAGATGTTCGCAGATTTTTCGACTCGGTTGACCACGAGTGGCTTCTGCGAATGGTTGCACACAGGATAGCCGATCCACGGATACTGCGGTTAATAAGGCAGTGGCTGCGGGCTGGGGTCCTGGAGAGCGGCAAATGGTTCAAGACACTGGAAGGTACACCGCAAGGAGCTGGAATCAGCCCGATTTTAGCCAACATCTTTTTGCGCTACAGTCTTGATCTTTGGGTTCATCAGTGGCGTCAGCGCCATGCTAAAGGAGAGGTCGTCATCGTGAGATACTGTGATGATTTCGTAATGGGCTTTGAGAAACAGACGGATGCGAAAAGCATGTTGGGTGAGCTCAATAGACGGCTAACAGAGTTTGGTCTCGGTCTGCATGAGAAGAAAACCCGTCTTCTGGAATTTGGCAGGTTTGCATCCGAGAGGAGAAAGAGACGGGGTATGCGACGCCCGGAAACGTTCGATTTTCTTGGATTCACGCACTATTGCAAGATGAATAAGAAGGGACGTTTCTTTATTATGAGAAAGACTCAAGGCGCGCGCATAATACGTAAACTCAAGGAGTTGAGGATCGAAGCCAGGCGTCGGATGCATTGGCCGTTGAAGAAACAGCATCGCTGGTTGGCTGCTGTCCTAAGAGGTCATTATGCCGATTACGGGTTTCTCGGGAACTCGCGTGCCTTATCGAACTTTGCCTATGAGGTTCGCAAGATGTGGTTCCGGGCATTGTGCCGACCAAGTCAGAAAAATGCGATGACCTGGGAACGATTTAATCGGCTTCTTAAGGTTTTCCCTCTCCCAGTTCCAAGAATCATTCGCACCTAAACGATTGCCTCAGCTGATCTTGGGTTACCTTCGGGAGGAGCCCATTGCGGGAAAGCCGCACGGTGGGATCTGCGGGGGTGAAAGTCGGTAACGACTGATCTACCCAACAACTCTTCATGTGATGTTAAGAGAAAACCCTATAAGTGAGATCCACGAAGGGGGAAAGTATCGATGCGCATGAAGGGGACGGATGATCCTGTATTAGTGTTGAAGGTCCTGCAATGGGGCTGGAGCGGAGGGGATGAGCCAGCTCGCGGCAAGCGATGGTCACCAGGCAACTGGGAGGAACCGGGTTTCTTTCTGCGTCGGCTTGAGACCGTGAGGTCTCAAGAGGATGGCTGGCAGGAGCCGTATGAACCGAAAGGTTCACGTACGGTTGTGTGTCCAGCTAAGGCTGGTATGTTCAGCGGGAGTTAGTCCTGCGAGGGTAATAATCAGAAGCCCTGTAGCTTGGATGGCAGGTATTAGGGAGACCGATTATCTGAAGCCCATTGACGAAGCAATCCTTAGGGGATGTGAGCGAGTCACCGGGCCGTAACGAAAGTGAACGCACAGGTGGCCCCGAAAGTGAGAATCCCCGGAGGCCGAGCCCGCATTCGTAGGGCGAAGGCAGCATGATTAGTCGAAAACTGATTGATACGGCTAAC
>CAVXZZ010000017.1:0-71744 GCA_963766255.1 uncultured delta proteobacterium | reverse complement strand
AGCGGCTGTCTTCATCAAGGACGCCCCAACATCTGAATATGATAGTATTATCCTTTGCATCAAGAAAGCCACCTTGGAACCAGGCTCGGTAACCTTATTCGAATCGGACACCTGCGAACCAATTGACTTACTTGATCTTCAAAAAAAGCCTTTTCTACTGACTGTTAAGGATATACCAGCTGGAAAATACAATCAAATCCGCCTTAGTGTTGATTATATTGAAACAGATGGTGGACCTTGCGATGACCTCGACATTAAAATACCAAGTGGCGTTATTAAAGTTAATCCACAAGGTCCGATATGGGTTAAATCAGGTGATAAGCTTGCTTTCGAAATTGACATTCATGCGAAGAGATCACTGAATTTACACGTTGCTGGTAACTCACAGAAGTGTATCTTTAGACCGGTTATAATAGCGACTGTAACAAACATAGGAAATATTCCCCCGGAAAATAAGTGCCCGCGTATGCTTGATGGAACCATCACTGAGATTAGAGAGGTTGATGGAGTAGTTAAAGGATTCAAATTAAGGCTTTCGCACGATTCCAGTTGCCAAATCAAAATTAGAGTCAATGAGGATACAATAGTATTTGATGAAGATGGAAGCTTTACTACTCCAGATGAACTGAAGGTTGGACAAAAAGTAAAAGTAAGAGGTGAAATGTTAGAAGACGCCAGTCTACTGGCTTCCGTGATCGCAATTGGTGATTTAATTAAACTTTATGGTACAGTAAACAAAATTATTTCCGAAAATGGTGATCTATTATTTGAAATGAAATTGCCCTATGGTCAGGTCGTAGTTGACGAAACGATTGACGTTGTGGTTGATCACCAAACTTTGATTTTGAAAGATTGCAAAACTGAAGTCGACCGGGATGCGATAAAACCCGGTATAGGTGTTCGGGCTATCGGTAAAATATCAAAAGGTGATTTGCTCTCTTTTGTTCTGTTTTTAGAAGAGCAAAAAAATTATGGCACTATCGTAGAAATGGAGCCAAAAGGTTCCGGTTATGATCTCAAATTTATTCCGCCTGGTGCAACTGATCCCATCAATATCTTCCTACCAGACGATGCTGACGTCGCATTGGAAGATGATGGCGAAATTGACAAAGACCTATTGGCGGACTTGGTCGATTGTGAACCAAGAAAAGCACGTATCACATTTAATGAAACGGATCCGGATATCGCCGATTTTGTGGAAGTAAAGGATGAAGTGATCGAGGGCATTATTGAAACAACGGATCCTGGTTCTCGCAAAATCAAGCTTCAAGGAGCATCGGAAACGATCATTCAGGTTCAAGATTTCGCAACTATATTCAAAAACGGTGATAAAATTAACTTTGAAAAGCCAATATATAATGACGAAATCAGGGTTTTTGGTCTATCTGCCTGTGAAGGGGATGAGGTTCACTTCTATGGATTTGTAATCATAGTTGCAGATGATTAAACATATGGTGATGACGACGATGACAGGTAAACATGCAAGTAGATAATAGAACGTATTTTGAAAATCTAGACCAAATATGGCAGGGTCATTCTGACCCTGCCACTTTATTTATTAAAGTGTAAATACCACTAACCAATCGCTTATAAGACCAAATTGCAGATATCTACGTAGTACCATCAAAAAATCGGAACTTTCGAAATCGCAAAAAAGATGTGATATTCATTAATTGTTCTTCGATTCAAACGATGGAGATGAGCTTGAGGCTAAGTTAGATTCTCTTTATTTTAATAGCTACATTCAAAGCGGCAAATCTCATTACATCGTAATCGACAATTCGGGTTTAAATGTTCAAGCATTCTGATTTGACTACTTGCTGGCGGGGAACTTCCTTTTGCATGACAGGGGCTTGATCCCCCGATCATAATGGCTAACAGCGTGTCCAGCGTTTGGCGATTGATCTCTGCTTGCTGATCTTGACGCTTCTGGGTCTGGGTGTGCTCGATAAAATTTGGAAAGACTATCGTATCTTTAGCCCAGGGTTCTTGATATCGAAAATCAAAAAGGATCATTTTCTGTCTCCTTTCTACTGTTTTAATAGAAATATCAGACAGATAATGACCCTTTCAAACTCTATGAGTCAATCATCATTTTGTTACGGGTACCGGCTATGAATCAAACATAACGGATTATTGGATATATCTTTTGCAAACCTACAACAAATTGCCATCCCAAAAAGTGTGGATATCATACATCCAGTGGAAAAAGCTAAAAGTACCGAGCTATTGATCAGCACTTTTGGAATCTTCAAAAACATGTGATATTCAAATCATATCTGACATTTGACCAAATTACAGATCATGGCACCCATTAAAAGGCCCCTGTCAATAAAGAATACTTATCCATCGCAAAAAAGCACTTATTTTTGCAGGAACAAAATCCAGAGTCGGATTCGCACCTTTATTAGCTGTAGGATTGACAGCGGTTAGTTGGGGTGGATCTGGAGTGGGCGAAGCCGGGTCATCACCTGTCCAACCATCGCAAGCTACAAAGCCGAACAAAGACGTAAAAACCATAATACCGAACCAGAAAGTTGCTCTCATGATACTGCTCCGTATGTTAATCTGATGCCATGCTCCAACAAGGCTAAATACTTCTGAAATTTTGTTCATAAAGGATAGATTAATGCAATGACTAACTGACAGAAACCGAATTTCAAGGGGAGATGGTAGGGGTGGAGCATGGGTTCAGAATAGGATAGATCGAGCTTGGGAGCGGGTGAATTTTGATAGGAGTGGCGTCGGGGTATATTAACCCAAAATTCAGAAGGATCGAGCTTCCGTATTAGGGTTCATTAATGATGGCTTTGAAACAATTTTTTGAACAAAATAGGTTCTAACGAGAAGTGTTAAAGAGAGGATTTGATAAATATTTTCTAATTCCAAGAACCAACGTCTTGTCTTGTCGATGGATTTCTGACAAGGGTAACCGATTCTGATTGATAGTGCAAAGTTCCACCGGTAATGGCCGGACCTGGATTCCACCTATAACCTTGGCCAAGATTCTTCTCAACGGCATTATACACATCAACGTCCGCTGTCCAACCCGTATCTGATAATTTCATATCAATCCAGACTAGGGATTCCTGAGTATTGAGTTCTCGAACTCCTGCTTTTAATGCGGTTATACTGGCTGAGTCGGAGAGATCGTCATATTTTTTTATAGCCACTGAGAATATAACGCCCATGATGACCATAACCGACATCAATTCAAGTAGTGTAAAACCTTTACGATTTCTGATCAGAGTAATATCCTTCATATCCATCATTTAAGCAAAAAACGAGCCAATTGTAGAACGAACCGTATAATAATAATTTTCAGCGGGTTAACGCTTCCGCTTTTTTTATGAATGATCATTAAACTTATGAACTCTTAAAAGTTTTTATAAAAAAAGTTTACACTGCTTTTTGCAATGCTGCAAATTTTCAGTATCGAATTTCTTCTTGATTAATGAGAAAGATTTCTATTAAATAAAAAAGTGCGCATAGAGGCCAGAAGTCGTGAGGCTCTGGGCAGCGAGTTTACACCTCCCTGCGAGCGCCTCTATGCGAATTTCTTTATGTATACTGTTTTAGTATGAATTGGAAGCGGAAAGTTTATTTTAATTCCCAGACACTGATTGTCCAAGGGAGATGGTTTGGTTGTAACAAGGGTCGTCGAATCGGATGCTCGCTTAAACGTACATGGAGGGTAGGGGAGAATTAGCAGACCTTGACTTTTTGCAAGAATACAGGTACAAAAAGAGGCAAAAACTCATATTTATCGAACAAGTTAGGTTCCCGACTTTTCTTGACATTCTTCTAAGATTCACCTAAACTCATCGTTTCGTTCTGACGTCATAGATTTATCGTAACCTTTTGATCCAAACCATACTCTCAATAAGGTAAGGAATGCTGTTCGAGACAGACATAAATTTTAACTTGGATAGAGGACCAAGTGTGCCACGTGTTGTTGACTCTCGGTTGACTCCAACAAAAAAAGCTTCGGGAAAATGCTCCTAAAGCCTTGGTATAAATGGTACGCCTGGCAGGATTCGAACCTGCGGCCTACGGATTAGAAGTCCGTTGCTCTATCCAGCTGAGCTACAGGCGCACGTGGAAAAATCTCATATCACAAGCACAAACCCGTGTCCACCTGAAATATAGAGCCGCAAGCGGCAATTTCAATCCCCTTATCGGTAGTTTTGCAGGATGACCGCTTGGGGCTGTGAATTGATATTTGCCGAAATACTGGACTGAAATTATGAAGAGAAAAACGGTTAGAAAGAAGAGAGCCGCTAAAAAACCGGCAGCCCCCAAAAAGACTGAACCGGCGAAAAGCAAGGCCAAATCGACGACGCGGTCCTCGGATAAAGCACTGGTCAAATTTGATCCGCTTCAACGCTATCTAACGGAAATCAGCAATTATAAGCTGTTGACCCGTGAGCAGGAGAGAGAACTCGGAATTCTGGTCATGGAGCACGGTGACAAGGATGCCGCTTACCGATTGGTTACCTCCAACCTGAGGCTGGTGGTTAAAATTGCCCTCGAGTTCCAGCGCGTTTGGATGCAAAACCTTCTGGATCTTATCCAGGAAGGCAATATCGGCTTGATGCAGGCGGTGAGAAAATTTGATCCCTATAAAAATGTCAAATTTTCCTATTACGCCTCGTTCTGGATCAAAGCCTACATCTTAAAATTCATCATGGATAACTGGCGCCTGGTTAAAATCGGAACCACCCAGGGGCAGCGCAAACTATTTTTTAAGCTTAAAAAGGAAAAACAAAAACTAATTGATGAAGGTTTTGAGCCAAAACCCAAACTGCTTTCAGAAAGACTGGGGGTTTCAGAAAGAGAAATTGTCGATATGGACCAGCGACTGGATGGATGGGATGTTTCCCTGGATGCGCCCTTAAAAGATGATTCGGATACCGAGAGGATCGAATTTTTAAGTACCGCAACCGAATCCATAGAGGACCAGGTTTCGAAAAAAGAAATTGAAGTTTTGCTCCATAACAAAATTGCCGAGTTCAGAAAAAAGATGACGCCGCGCGAAATTGAAATTTTCGATCTGCGAATTTTTTCCGATAACCCTGTTACCCTGCAGGAGATAGGCGACCGATATGGAATCTCACGGGAACGGGTGCGCCAGGTGGAAAAAAATATCATCAAAAAAATGAGTGAGTTTTTTAAAAAGGAAATACCCGATTTTGCCTCTTATACCGAAGATGGTGCTGTCGATTAGAAATAAAACAACCGTTCACAGGTTCAGGGTTCACCGTTCAGCCTTGGCTTCCTTCGTTGACCCTGCCCGGCTGACGAACTCATACTTTTGGCCTCCGGCCGTGGAGCGGTAGCGACACGGCAGATTCCAGTCCACGAGTCAAATATAATCCACTGCACAGCAACACCTTGGCGCAAAATTCCGTCATGGCGGGATTTGGATGGCAAGAATTAACGGTTCGTATTTGACCTGAAACCCCGGACATTGAACCTCTAAACCTTGAACCCCTGAGCGGTTAGGAAATGGATAGCTAAACTATGAAGAAGTTTTGCCATAATGGAATCATATTTATATTTACGATTTTGGCTTTAGCAGGCTGTACCGTAAATACACCCAAACAGACACCGACCGCCGTACCGGTGGAGCGCCGCACCTATCACGGACCGGAGAATCAGTATTTCTATTTTACGGCGGCCCAGGTTCAACGCAAAAAAGGCAATTTGGACCGAGCGGTTATACTGTTGCGCAAGGCTATCGAGCATGATCCTGAATCGCTTTATCTTCAACGTGAGCTGGCCACGGTTTATATCCAGAATAAGGAAGATGATAAAGCCCTGGAAGTTTTGGAAGGATTGCTGCAAAACGATCCCAACGACATAAAATCACTCATTATTTATGGCGGCACCAAACAGGTTCGCAAAGAAAATAAAGATGCCATTGCAGCCTATGAGAAAATATTAACCCTGGACCCGAAGCAGGAGAGAATTTATTCGCTGCTGGGCGGACTCTACATGGATGACGGCGAACTCGAGCAGGCCAAGGACATATTTAATCGACAGGCTGAAAATTTCCCTGGATCCTATACCGCCCATTTTTTTCTTGGTAAAATTCACGCCCGACAGGGCAACGTGAAAGATGCTGAGAGAGAATTTAAAAAAGCCCTCGAATTAATGCCCGAGCGCCATGAAACGCTATTTGAATTGATAAATTTGTACAAAACCCAGGGAAAAACTGCCCAAGTCATTTCGCTTTATGAGGATATCTTAAAAAATGACCCCGATAACATACGCGCTTCCATGGAGCTGGCCTATTATTATTATCAAAAGGGCGATAAAAAACAGGCCGAAGACATGCTGGTAAAGCTGGGACTCAGAAGCCAGAATGAATTCGAGGTCATTGTCGTCGCCATTCAACTGTTTGTAGACCAGAAAAAATATACTGAAGCCCTGATCGTCATCAACGGCATGTTAAAGGGTCGGCCGGATAGTCCTGATTTGCGCCACCTGGGTGGTGTCGCCCATTACGGGCTGAAAAATAATGACCAGGCGCTGGCCCATTTTAAAAAAGTAACTCCGGAATCCAGGTTTTTTCAAGACGCAGTGGTGCATGTGGCGTTTATCTATCAGGAGCAGAAAAAAAACGCCGCGGCCGTTACATTTTTAAAGTCAGCCATTGAAAAAGATCCGGACAATCCCGATTTTAAATATTATCTGGGCACTTTCTACGAAGAACTCGAAGATTATGAAAATGCCGCCCTGCTTATAAAGCAAGCCATTGAAATAGAACCTGACAATGCCCGTTATTACTTTCGCCTGGGGGTTGTCTACGACAAGTGGAACAAAAAAGAAGCTTCAATGGAAGCCATGCGCACGGTGATATCACTAGATCCGAAGCATGCCAATGCCCTGAATTATCTTGGCTATACCTATGCCGATTTAGGGCTGAATCTGGATGAAGCCGAGCGCCTGATCAAAGAGGCCTTAAAATACAAGCCGAATGACGGATACATTACTGATAGTCTGGGCTGGGTATATTACAAAAAGGGAAAATTTGACAAGGCTTTGAAATATTTGAAAAGGGCGATTGAGCTGGTTCCGGACGACCCCATCATGCTGGAACACCTGGGTGACGCCTATCTTAAGCTGGACGACAAGCCCAATGCACTAAAATCTTACGAGAAATCGCTGAAAATGAAGGACAAAGACACCGAAGCGCTCATAGAAAAGATTCGGGATTTAAAAGACAACGGGACTTGATTGTGTTGCGCGACCTGAAGAACGTGATGTGCCTGTTGAGTGCGGCGGTTTTACTGGCCGGTTGTGCCAGTCTCTCCCGCCCGCCCGCGGACCCCCTGGAAGCGGCCGCCAGGGATGAAGCACAGGCGGTGATTTCTTTTTTGAGTTACCAGAATCGTGAGTTGAGGAATTATAAAGGCATCGGGAAAATCAAGGTCCGGCAAAATCAAATCACCCGGATTGATGAAAGAATCGCCTGGGTCGCCTCGGAAACAACCAAACTCAACATCGTTGTTCTGGTATCCGGACATCCGGCCATAAAAATGGCCAGTGATGGGAAATGGTTTTATTACTACGAAGCCCGGCCGGGCAAGCCAATCTATAAAAAGATTCCCGCCTCTGACTCCAACCTGAAACGGGTAACGACCATACCCATCAAGACCTCTGATATCATACATCTGCTGGCCGGTCGGGTACCCCTGCGCGAACATCACTCCGCTATCCTTCAACGGTCGGCTTCCGGCCATGGTTATGTTCTGGTGCTGAGCAGAAGATGGTGGGGCGTCACTGAAAAAATATTCCTGGATGAAAACAAGGACAGGGTCCATCATGCCGAATTTTATGATCGAACCGGATCGCTGGTATACCGTGCCGGATTTGATAAAATGCAATCCATAGGTGGATATCAGGTGCCCGCCTCATTGAGCATAACCAACGGTGATGATCTTGACCTCCAGTTCGTGGTGAACCGGTACTGGACCGATGTGGATGTATCCGCAACGATGTTTGTTTTGAACCCGCCGGAATGAGCACAGGAAAGTGCCTAAAATGCCTAAAGTAAATGAATTTTATCTATTTTATGGAAATAGAAACTCACTCTAAGTTGTCGTTTCATTGTTCTGATTTCTGATCTCCCATACGGCCAGCGTCAACGACTTATGCAAAAGACGGAGCGAAGCGACGCCATAATTTTAGCACTTTAGGCATTTTTTCAAATAAGAGACGGATACTATGATCGCAGAAATTTTAGCCACCGGCGATGAGATTCGAACCGGGGCAATGGTGGACAGTAATTCTGCCCACATTGCCCGGAGATTGGAAGAGGCGGGCATTGAGGTGGTCCGGCACAGCAGTGTGGGTGATGATCCTGACGCCCTCGTATCCATCCTCCGGGAAATCGCCTGCCGGGCGGACATCGCAGTTGTAACCGGCGGGCTCGGCCCGACAGATGATGACCAGACAACTGCAGCTGCCGCCAGGGCCGCAGGGGTTGAGTTGGTCCTGGACCCCCGGGCCCTCGACTCGGTGGAGGCCATTTTTAAGGCCCGCCAATGGGCGTTGAGCCCTGGTAACAAAAAGCAGGCCCTGCTGCCGACCGGCGCCAATTGCCTGATCAATCCGGTCGGTACTGCCCCGGGCTTTCAACTAAAAATAGAGCGTTGCGAGATGTTCTTTTTGCCCGGAGTTCCCTTTGAGATGCGCCAAATGCTGGCCACCGAAGTGATACCCCGTTTGATGCAATTGCAGGGTCAGGACAGAGGTGTTCGCCTGATCCATACCCTGTCCACCTTTGGCTTGGGCGAATCGGCAACCGCCGAGCACCTGGAAGGGTTCGGGGAACGCTTCCCCCAGATCAAGCTCGGGTTCAGGGCAAAATTTCCGGAGACGCATGTCAAATTTTATGGCAGCGGCCCGGATGAAGATGAATTGCGGTCGCAATTGGCCAAAGCCGAAGACTGGGTCACCCAACAGCTGGGAAATAAGATCTTATCAAACACGGGTGAGTCGCTGGAGCAGGTTGTGGGCAAGTTGCTGCGGGCCCGCAGTGAAACCCTGGCTGTGGCAGAAAGCTGCACCGGTGGGCTGATTGCCGATCTCATAACCGAAGTGCCGGGCAGTTCAGATTATTTTAAATTATCTGCGGTAACATACGCCAACTCAGCCAAAATGAAAATCCTTGCGGTTGCCTCCAGGACCCTGGACATCCACGGCGCCGTATCCGAGGAAACCGCCCGGGAGATGGCCCAGGGGGTGCGCAGCATCTCCGGCGCCAGCTATGGTCTATCCACCAGCGGAATCGCCGGGCCCGGGGGGGGCACAGACGACAAGCCGGTGGGAACGGTTTGCATCGCTCTGGCTACTTTGGATTCCGTCAGTACGCGTCGCTACCATTTTACCTTAGACAATCGTCGATTGAACAAACGGATCTTTGCAGCTGCGGCCCTTGAATTACTAAGACGCAAGCTGCTGATACCTTAAGAAATTAATGATGACAGTCCTTTATATTCTGGTCAGCATCCTGGTGCTGTACCTACTATTTACTTTGTTTCTGACCTACCTGGTGCAACAATTTCCCCGAAACCCGGTGCAGGATAAACCGGACTGGGGTCGAACCACCAATACAAAAATACCGTCGATTGAGGGTGGTTTTCTGGAAGTATGGCGAATTGAACCCGATGGTCCATCCCGGGGCGTGGTTATTTTTGCCCATGGGTGGGGTCGCAACCGGGACCGCATGGTCGCCCGGGCCAGGTTTTTTGGTCAGAGGGGATTTACCGCCATCATTCACAGCGCCCGGGACCACGGACATTCGAGCCCCCGGCGTTTTATGAATGCGGCCCGGTTTGCTGAAGATATCGAGGCTGTTCTCGATTGGGTCAGTGAACCGGTGGGACTCTATGGCCATTCGGCCGGAGCAGGGGGCGCCATTATCGCAGCTGCCAGAAATCAGGATAAGATAAAGATTCTGTTTCTGGAAGCCTGCTACGCGCATACCCAGGAAGGGCTGCTAAGCCTTTACAAATGGATCAATCCTTTTTTTGGGATCCTTTGCGGGCCGATGATAATTTTCTGGTTGAACCGCTTTTACGGCAATAAACTGGAAACGGTTAGCCCGGCGCGATTGGCACCATCGGTCAAAATGCCGGTGATGCTGATTCACGGTGAAAAAGACCGTCGTTTTCCGCTGGCGTTTGCGCTGACCCTTAGAGACAGCTTTGCCCCCGGGCAGGCGGATCTTTATGTGGCCCCGGGCGTCGGTCACAGCGATTCCAGTCAGACTTCCGGCTACCCGGATGCGATCGGATCGTTTTTAGAACGCAACTGGAAATAATCCCTGCTTAAACCATGCCGCCGTTTCGCGGACAAATTCCTTCTGGTGTTCCTTATTGCTCATGGGGTGGTCGCCCCCTTTTTGAATAATCATCTGCTTGGGTTGGCCTGCCAAGCTGTATATCTCCCGGGCGTGTGAAACCGGAACCACATCATCCGCATCGCCGTGAAATACCAGAATATTGCTGATATCCGACAGCCCCCCGGTAATATCAAACCGACGTTTGGCGGCATCGAATACGATTTCGGATCGGGGCACTTCAGATTGGCAGTCGGTCAGATCGCTGCGTATGGGTGCGGCAAATGTCACCACGCAGTCGGCGGCCAGTCGACCGGCGGTATTCAAGCAAACGGTACCGCCCATACTGCTGCCGAACAGACCAAGGCGTCCCTCGGTATCAACTCTGCCGTGAATAATCCCCACGGCCGCAATAAGATCCCTGCAGCGTGCTTCCAGGGAGGTTACCCGGTTAAATTCGCCCTCACTCCTGCCGCAGCCGCGGTGATCGAACCGAAAATAGGCCATGCCCAGGCGGTTGCACTGTTCGGCCAGCGCAATTTGTTTGGGTGAGCTGCTGCTGCTGTAAAGCCCGTGGGAGCCGATAACCACCGGTGACCCTTTGACATCGGGCGAATGCAATACGCCTTTCAATTTCAGGCCATCGGCCTCGAAGCTGATGTTTTCTATATTAAATTTCCCTGTTGTTACCATCGATGCCTTTCTTTTTTAGAATGACTTTAAGGTAGTAAGGTTCGAGGTTTGGCTTTCAAGGTTCTGGGTAATTCTTTGAATTGCGGATTTGGAATTTAGAAGGTAATTTTCGATCCAACCAAAATTCCAATCCTGAATCGAATGTAACCTGAACCTACTTTTAATGCTATAAATATCTTGAAATCAATACCTGTAATTTCGTGAGTCATGAAAATAAAAAAGGGCCAGCAAATCGACGTTGATATTACCGATGTTGCCTTTGGCGGCAGGGGATTGGTGCGGTTAGACGGCCTGGCGGTTTTTGTTGACCAGGCCATACCCGGGGACCGGGCAACAATCCGTATTTACAAAAAGAAAAAAAATTATGCCGAAGCCCGGGTGGTAGAGCTTATCGAATCCTCACCTTACAGAATTAAGGCACCCTGTGCGTACAGCGGTTTCTGCGGGGGCTGCAAATGGCAATTTTTGACGTATGACCAACAGCTTATTTATAAACGCCAGCATGTGACGGAGTCTTTGGAGCATATCGGGCTCATCAAGGACGTGGTGGTTCATCCGACCATCCCCTCCGAGGTTATATTTGGCTACCGCAACAAAATGGAATTTTCCTGCGCGGACAGACGCTGGCTTTTGCCTGAGGAACTCGACCGCGATGATATCGATCGGGATTTTGCCCTGGGGCTTCACGTGCCCGGCACCTTTCACAAAGTGATCGATACCAGCCAATGCCTGCTGCAGCCGGATTTGGGCAATTCCCTGCTGGAGGAAGTCAGAGCCTATATGCGATCATCCGGCTTGCCCGTTTACGGATTGCGCAGCCATGAAGGATTCTGGCGCTTTCTGGTGCTCAGGCACTCGGTGGCCTACGATCAATGGATGGTTAACATTGTGACTGCGGCAGAAGATCTTCAGGCGGTTCAACCTCTGGCAGACCGGATTGTGCAGCATTACCCCCAGGTGGTGTCTGTGATCAACAATGTCACTGCCCGCAAGGCCGGGGTGGCGGTGGGCGAATTTGAGCGGGTGCTTGCCGGAACCGAGGTCATCGCCGATCGAATCGGTGATTTTGAATTTGAGATTTCGGCCAATTCCTTTTTCCAGACCAATAGCCGCGGGGCGGCACGTCTATATGACACGGTAAAAGAATATGCCGGACTTACCGGGGATGAAACCGTCCTGGACCTTTACAGCGGCACCGGTACCATCCCGATTCTGATGTCCGCGGATTGCCGGGAGGTCCTCGGGATCGAAATTGTTGAAAGTGCGGTGGCCGATGCCCGGATGAATTGCCGCAAAAATGGCGTGACCAATTGTACCTTTATCCAGGGTGACATCCGCCAGTGTCTCTCTCGAATCGAAAACCGCCCGGATGTGCTGATCATCGACCCCCCGCGCGTCGGGATGCACAAGGATGTTGTTAAGCAGGTGCTTGAACTGGGTGTCGAGCGTATTGTCTATGTTTCATGCAACCCGGCCACCCTGGCCAGGGATATCGGAATGATGGGAGACGGTTACCGGCTGATCGAGGTCCAGCCGGTGGATATGTTTCCCCATACCCATCACATCGAAGCCGTCGCCAGAATGATAAAGGTTTAGCGTTCAGGGGTTCAGGGCTTCAAGGGTTTACTCGTCTCTGGCCGCGCCGAAGGTAGACCAAGTTCGGGGTAGCGACCTCCACAAGCAACGGTCCATAACGTTGAGGCGGGGATCAATTCGGTTATTAGATATATTGCAAGTGAAATGGCGGTGCCTATCAGCTGGATCTGATCATGGAAATGTCAGAATCTGCATTGTAACCAGCTGAATAATTAGTAAAGTATTATTTTTCACTTTTGGTCATGGGCCTGATCGCCGACTTCCGGTATAAAGTAAATCGGAATCAGGGAGAGCACGGGGATGCAAACCAGTATCATGAGCACGCTCTGGATGGTAAAGATATCACCCAGTTTACCAACGATGGGAGAAAGGATTCCGCCGGTACCAAAGGCCAGGCCCATCATCAAGCTGGCCACCATGGAGCGGCCCCTGGGAGCAATTTTCTGGGCCATCACCACGCCGAGGGGCAGGGAGGCCATGTTGAAGCCGCCGGCCAGTATGGTAGCCGGATAGATCCATTTGCCGGGGACCGTTAAAAACAAGAGCAGCAACGGGGTCATAAGGCCGTGGGTGATCCATAATAGGCGTTTGTACCCCATGCGGTCCGAAAGATGGCCGCAGACAATGCCGGCCACCGTTCCTGAAAAGGTAAAAATGGAAAAAAGGACCCCGGCGGAGACGATGGTATGTCCTTTCTGCACCCACAGAACCGGCATAAAGGTCATCAAAGACTGCCCCACCAGCGCCCGCAGAACCATTACGATCCAGATCAACAGGATCGGCTGCCAGACACTTCCCAGGGTTTTGCGAAGGGTCTCCATAAACCCGTATTGGGCCATGTCGTCCCCTTTGGGTTTGGGAATGACCCAGTAGAAATAGACCCAGATCATAAGGCCGATGGCCATGGTCACCGGCATGGCCCCCAGGCCGAACCGGGCCACATACCAGGTAATACAGATGGGCCCCACCGCGAAGGCCAGGGTGCCGGCAGTGTTATAGATGGACATGGCCAGCCCGAGTTTGCGGCCGGCATACAGGGGCACCATACCTGTGACCGGCGGATGAAACAGGGAAGACCCCGCAGAGCCGATGACAATGCAAAGCAATAACCCGTAAAAATCTGTTGTTATTCCCGTCAACGGAATAAAAACGATGGGCATGAGCAATCCGGCCAAAATAAAACTGCGCGAGGGATGGCGATCGGCCCAGTAGCCTGACATGGGCTGCACAATGAACATCAAAAAGCGGGAGATCCCCGCAATAAAACCCACCTGGGCCAGGCTCAGGCCCATCTTGTCCTTAAATACGGGAAACAGGGGATTGATGAAAGCGCTGTAGAAATCACCGCTGAAGTGCACCAGGCTCAGGGCGATGAGAATTTTCCAATAGGTTCTTGATGGTGAATCGGTCATAGGGGCTTTTGGCACTTAACCAGGGCCAAGTCAATGGGAAAGGTGAGGGCGATTCATGACCTTTCCAGCTTGATATAAATGTGAATTAATAATATAAAAATTAGGGTATTAGAAAAAAAGGATCCGGCTAGCAGATAATTTTTTACACAAAGGGAAAACGGTACCGGTCAACTAACGTCGTTGAAATGTGGGTGGATTAAAGGCTTGACGGATACAATAACTATTTGATATGAATAGGGATGTTGGCGGAAGTGCATGGGAATCGAACCCACCCGGGACGGTATTAACGCCCCACACCGGATTTGAAGTCCGGGAGCCGCACCAGCCAGCTGCGCACTTCCGTTAAGAATTGCTGATACCTAAGTTGAGCGATCAATTTAGGTAATATTAACTTCGCATCCTATTTTGTCAATATCTTTGTCATAAGGGTCATCTATGTTTGCCTATTTTGATTGTTTTTCCGGAATCAGCGGAGACATGACGCTGGGGGCTCTCCTTGATTTGGGAGTTCCCCTGGAGTGGCTGAAAGAGCAACTGCGGCGGGTTCCTCTGGCTGAATTTGATATCGTCGTCAATTCGGTCCAGCGCCACGGCATTCAGGCGGCCGCGGTTCAAGTCGAAGTCCTGGACAGTAAAATCTCCCGAAACTATTCTGATATCCGGGACCTGATCGAAAATTCTCCCTTGTCCGATAGGGTCAAATCGACGAGTTTGGCCATTTTCAAAAGGCTGGCTGAATCAGAAGCCCGGATTCACAATTGCACGGTCGATCACGTGCATTTTCATGAGGTCGGCGGTGTCGATGCCCTGGTCGATATTGTTGGTTCAGCCCTTGGCCTCGATTATCTCGGGGTCAATAATATTGTGGCTTCACCTGTTCCCCTCGGCAGGGGATTTGTGACCTGCAGCCATGGCAAACTGCCGGTGCCGGCGCCGGCGACGCTGGGTATACTGGCCGGGGTACCGGTTTATGGTACGGATATCCCCCATGAGCTGGTCACCCCCACCGGTGCAGCCATCATCCGCAGCCTGGCCCAGCGTTTTGAACCCCTGCCGGAGATGGTCATTGCCCGGATCGGATACGGGGCAGGGCGGCGGGATCTCGAAGACCGGCCGAATCTGCTTAGAATCCTTTTGGCGGCGGAGTCGAAACCCGGTCCCTGACGGGGACCGGAAGCTGGCTGAAGAGCAAATTACCATCGTTGAAACCTGCATCGATGATATGAATCCGGAGCTATTCGGTTATGTGATGGAGCGGCTATTTGAAGACGGAGCCCTGGATGTATACTGGATACCCGTATATATGAAAAAAAACAGGCCCGGCACCATGCTCCAGGTATTATGCAAAGATGACAGCCGGGATCGTCTTATCGATCGAGTGCTTTCGGAAACGACCACCACCGGGGTCCGCTATTACCAATCCCGGCGGCGATTGCTGGGGCGGGATCAGTTAAAAATAAAGACCACTTTCGGCGTCATAACGGTAAAGCGCATCCGGGATACCCGGGGCAATATCCGTCTGGTGCCCGAGTATGAAGTCTGCCGGCAAATTGCCCTCAAGGAAAATCTTCCCCTCAAAGTGGTTTATGAAACAGTAACGAGGGAAGCGGCTGAAACAAATGACGAATGACCAATGACCAATTAGGGTATACTGCCCGGTAAAAGGGCCCCTTGGTTGAACGATGGGGTCCAACAGCCGTTAAATTTAATATAAAAAGACAGAGTCAAGCGATTCCGTCATTTGTCATTGGTCATTGGTCAATCGACATTCAAGTAAGTAGCTTGACAAAAGAAGACCCAGATTATAGACACGGGCCATGAATTTTGCCAATAAATCGGCCGTCTTTCTGGCAACGGGTTGTTATGTCGGATATATCCCGTTTGCGCCCGGAACCTTTGGGTCTTTGATCGGGCTTCCGCTTTGTTTTCTATTGGCCGGAATTCAATTGTCGGCGGCGATTATGGCGGCATTGGTTCTCATCTTTTTGGCCATCTGGATTTCAGGCGCTGCCGCGAGACGATTAAAGCGCAAAGACCCCGGTTGTATTGTTATCGATGAGATTGCCGGCATGGTGGTCACTTTCATCGGGTTGCCGTTTACCCTGACAACCGCCGTCCTTGGTTTTATCCTGTTCAGAATTCTGGATATCTTAAAGCCCTTTCCAATCAGGATTATTGACCAACGGTTGTCAGGCGGTCTGGGGATCGTGGCCGATGATGTGGTTGCCGGTATTTTCGCTAATCTGATAACGAGAATATTATTAGCTATTTTAGATATATAGTAAAGAAAGGTCACTTAAAACTTGAAAAAAGACAATTCAACCCAAGAAGCGGTAGCGGCTCCCAAACGAGGCCATGTTCGAGAGAATATTGAAGCCATTCTGGTGGCAATTCTGATCGCCCTGTTCATACGGACATTTGTGGTTCAGGCTTTTAAAATACCGTCAGGTTCCATGAAGCAGACCCTTCAAATTGGTGATCATATTCTGGTCAACAAATTTATATTCGGGGTTAAAATGCCCTACTGGAACAAAACCATCCTTCCCCTCAAATCGCCCCAGCGCGGCGATATCATTGTATTCAAATATCCGGTGGACCCGAATAAGGATTTTATCAAGCGGGTTATCGGTGTCGGCGGAGATGTGGTTGAAAGTCGGGATAAACAGCTGTACGTGAATCACGAGCCAGTGAATCATAAATTTGGGGTTCACACCGATCCGCGCGTCTTTCCCAGGGCCAGCAAACCAAGGGATAATTTCGGGCCCCTGACCGTTCCTGACAACAAGCTTTTTGTCATGGGGGATAACCGGGATGAAAGCTATGACAGCAGGTTCTGGGGATTCGTAGATCTAAAAGCGGTCAACGGCAAAGCATTTATTATTTACTGGTCGTGGGACAGCCAGAATTTTGGCGTCAGGTGGAAACGTCTGGGACAGTTTTTGAAATAGTGGCATGTTTATTGAATTAATTAAAATTGTCTCCGGTGTCCTGATTCTTTCAAACAGTCACCAGGAACTTTACGGTTAAAGTGGTGCGGGAGAGAAACCATGAAAATCCGAATAACCGGCGGCAGATTAATCGATCCCGGCCATTTTAACGGCATGGCCGACATCCTGATTGAAGAGGGTAAAATTGTCCAGATAGTTGAAAATGGGGCGGGATTAAACGGGACGCCTGCGTCAAACACCCAACATCCGGGGTCTCGGAATATTGACGCATCCGGCAAAATCGTTACCCCCGGTTTGATTGACATGCATGTTCATTTGCGGGAACCGGGACATGAATACAAAGAGACCATCGAGTCGGGCTGCCGGGCGGCTGCCTGGGGCGGCTTCAGCGCTGTTTGCTGCATGCCGAATACCACCCCCACCAACGACAGCCGGCAGATAACCGAATATATCCGTACCCGGGCCGAGGAACTCAAGCTGGTGCGTGTCTTCCCGGTGGCGGCTGTCAGCAAAGGGATTGAGGGAAAGACCCGGTGTGATTTTGAAGAATTGAAACTGGCAGGTGCGGTCGCTGTTTCAGATGACGGCAACCCGGTGATGAACAGCCGCATGATGCGCCATGCAATGGAAGCGGCCCGGGACAGTGGTCTGATGGTTATTTCCCATTGCGAAGACATCAGCCTGGCGGCTGATGGTGCCATGCATGAGGGGGCGGTCGCCCGAAACCTGGGCTATCCTGGAATCCCCGGTGCCAGTGAGAGCATTATGGTATTGCGGGATATCGCCCTGAGCGAATTGACCCGGGCGCCGGTTCATATTGCCCATGTCAGTGCGGCGGAATCCGTGCGGGCCATCCGCGATGCCAAAGCCAGGGGCGTTCGCGTCACCGCTGAAACTGCCCCGCACTATTTTACGATTACTGAAAAGGCGGTTAGCGAGTGCGGCACCCTTGCGAAAATGAATCCCCCGTTGCGCACCGAAGCAGATCGGGAGGCGATTTGCCAGGGACTCGCAGATGATACCATCGATGCGATTGCCACCGATCATGCCCCCCACTCGAGCAAAGAGAAAGATGTTGCTTTTAGTTCAGCCGCCAACGGCATCATCGGATTGGAAACCGCCGTTTCTTTAAGCCTTCGATTGGTTCAGGAGGGGGTGCTGACGCTTGACTGCCTGGTTGAAAAAATGTCGACCAATCCGGCACGGATTTTAGGGCTTGAGAGCGGTTTGAGAGTCGGACAACCGGCGGATATCACCATCCTTGATCCAGATGTGGAGTACATAGTAAATTCCGATAACTTTCAATCTCTTAGCCGCAATACGCCCTTTGAAGGCTGGCAATTAAAGGGCCGACCGATTTTCACCCTGGTCGGCGGCCGGGTGGTTTATGAATTCGGCAAAATTTGAAAAATATTTTTCAATTTTCATATTATTGTCATTCCGGCGATAGCCGGAATCCAGCCCTTTCCTTGGTCTCTGGTCTCCGGCTTTCGCCGGAGTGACGCGGTTGGTATTTTTTAGGAATTCATTACAATCTTGTTTTTAAAAAATCGCATTCCGGATTGATAACAATGACAGAAAACACACCCCATATTTTGGTGGTAGACGACGAGTTGAGCATGCGCGAAGTGCTCGAAATGATGCTGACCAAAGAGGGCTATCAGGTCACCTGCGCCGAAAACGGCCGCAACGCGATTGGGTTGCTTGAAAAAAATCAATATGACCTGATGCTCTGTGATATCAGACTCGGGGATATTTCCGGCCTCGATGTGCTGCATGCCTCTAAAAAATACAACCCGGATACGGTCGTCATCCTGATCTCGGCCTATGCGACCACCGAAACGGCCGTGGAGGCCATGAACGCGGGAGCCTATGACTATGTTCCCAAGCCTTTTGATAAAGATGAATTAATGCAGACCGTTGCCAAGGCTCTGGATTTGAAAACCGTTGAGCAGGAAAAAGAGCTGCTTGACGACCAGCTTAAAGAAAATCTGCATTTCGGTCTGCTCATCGGCAACAGTCCGGCCATGAACCACATATATAAGCTGATCCTGCAGGTGGCCAAAACCAAAACAAATGTTTTGATTACCGGTGAAAGCGGCACCGGTAAGGAGTTGATTGCCAAGTCCATCCACCAGGAAAGCGAGCGCAGTGATCAGCCTTTTGTGGTCATCAACTGTGGCGGCATTCCTGAGACCCTGATGGAAAGCGAGCTCTTTGGTCACAAAAAGGGCTCTTTCACCGGTGCCACCCAGGATAAAAAAGGCCTGTTTGAAATCGCCCACCGGGGCACCATATTTCTGGATGAAATCGGGGAACTCAGCCTCCCGATTCAGGTCAAATTGCTGCGGGCGGTTCAGGAAAAGGTTTTCAAACCCGTGGGGGGCAATGAAGATATCTCCGTTGATATCCGCATCATCTCGGCCACCAATAAAAATCTGGAAAAAGAGGTGATCGCCGGCAATTTTCGTGAAGACCTGTTTTACCGCCTGAATGTGATCGAAATTAAAGTGCCGCCGTTGCGGGAACGCAAAACCGACCTGCGGCTTTTGGCCCAGCATTTTCTTGAAAAATATTCCCAGGAAATGGGCAAGGAAATCAGCAAGTTTTCATCCTACGCCATTGACCTGTTAAACAAATATGATTTTCCGGGAAATATTCGCGAGCTGGAAAACCTGCTGGAGCGCAGTGTGGCGCTTTCCACCACCAACATTATTCTGCCCGACAGCCTGGCCCTGTCGCTGCACAAACGGCGTTGGATAGAGGGGTTTAAAGACCGGCGCTTTGACCTGGATGAAGTCTCCCGGGGCGTATCGCTTGACGGCATCTTGGAGGACATCGAGCGCGGTTATTTAAGAAAAGCCCTGGATTGCAGCAATGGCAGCAAAAACAAAGCTGCCGAGTTGCTGGGCGTCAGTTTTCGGTCTCTGCGCTACCGCCTGGACAAGCTGGGTATTGAAAAATAGTCGCCGCTTTCCCAAATCTTAGTTGAAATCAGATGGAAAACCTTCCGCTCTGCTCCCGGATTGATACCTTTATTAACACCTTCCCCGGTTTAATCTGATATTGCAGACGACTTCTGCGATTCAGGAAACGAAAAAACCTATAAATTTCATAAAGTTTTTTAATCACTGACCGATACAATAAGCAGCCCGGGAATGAACGTGGCGTGAATGGGCTCCATGGGGCGATGAACCAAAATTCGGGATGACAAATTTTGTCACCCACAGACAAATATGCGTAATTGGTCAAATCTTGCCAGGCCAATCCAATCCGATGAAAATATAGAACATTAATTTTAATATGCAATTTCAGTAAGTTAAAAATTATTTTATCAAATGAGATCGTTTGGCATGCCAATTGCTTTAACTCTTGGCAAACAATCATTCAACAATTCAATCATGGATAAACAAATTACCAGAAACCAAAAAGGGGGGAGGGCGAAACAAAAAATTTAAGGCGTAAATGATTCAGATTGCTTGATTTTAGGGACGAACGATTAACCAATAATAACCAACACAACACAAATCAACGGGAGGTTTTACCATGTTACAGAAACTAAGAAGCAATTCAAAGGGTTTTACACTTATCGAGCTGATGATCGTTATCGCGATTATCGGTATCCTGGCGGCCATCGCCATTCCGAACTTCATTGCCTATCGTAACAAGGCCTATTGCAGCCGGGCAGAATCGGATGCCAATAGTCTTACAGCCGCTATTGCGGATTATTTCGCGATCCCGGCCCATGACTCAGTTCCGGATCTTGCTGACATTAATATTACCTTAAGCGGGAATAATTCAGCAAGCATCGCAGGGTCGATTGACGCCATCTACGTTACGGTTACCGATGGCAGTGGTAACTGCCCAGATAATTATATGGATGCTGATCCTTACTGGACCTCCAGTGTTTACACCAAAAAGATGAGCGAATAATTGATGCATATGAGCTGTTAAGTTGAAACGATGATGAATAAGGGGGGGGGATGCTATTTCCCCCCTTTTTAATTGGCCAGGGCAGGGAGTCTGCCCTGGCTGGGTTTTTGCTGAAAACCTGTTGAGTTTAATACCTTTCATGCTATAATTATCCAAAAACCACTACTTAGGAAATGGAATTTTTCGACATTTGGATTAATAATAAAAAATGGTTTTTATTTGTTGCCCTATTTCTTCTACCTATCCTGGCCTATTCAAATACACTGACATCATCCTGGCACCTGGATGATTATGATACCATTGTTACAAACACCCAGTTGCATTTTAACGATCTATCCTTTGAATCAATTTACAATTCTTTTTTTTCACGCTCTGATAAACTCTTCCGGCCGGTTGCCTGCTTAACCTTTGGCTTAAACTGGTATTTCGGAAAAGGCCAGGTGGCAGGTTTTCATGTGGTAAACATAGGTATTCATATTCTGACCGCCTTTTTCCTCTTTTTTGCCGTTTACAATTTATATCAATCGCCAAGACTGCGAGGCCATTCTGAGAACCGCGTTTTTTTTATTGCGTTGCTGACTTCTGTATTCTGGGTGCTGAACCCGATTCAGACCCAGGGGGTGACTTATATCGTTCAGCGCATGGCCTCTCTGGCAGCCATGTTTTATGTTATGGCAATCTATTGTTACCTGAAGGGTCGAATCAGTACGGTCAAATCCCACCAAAATATATATTTTGTTTTATGTGTCATCGGCTTTTTTTTGGCCCTGGGCTCAAAAGAAAACAGTATTACATTGCCGCTGTCACTGTTCCTACTGGAAATTCTATTTTTCCAGAACGTGGACAATCCGAAAACAAGAAAAAAAATAATACTTTTTTCAACTATTATTTCTTCCATAATAATTCTGTCAGCCTTAATTTATTTTACCCTGGGGGACGGTGCCACCTTTTTAGACAAAGGGCACAGCAAACGATCCTTTACCCTTTCCCAGCGCTTGATGACTGAATCAAGAATTGTCATATTGTATATATCCCAGCTCTTTTTTCCAAACCCCCTGCGCTTATCCATCGAACATGATATCCAAATTTCAGCATCGCTTTTGCAGCCCTGGACGACGCTTGCGGCAATAGGCCTCATCATAAGTTTAATCGGGTTGGCACTGGCCGGGTTAAGGAAGCGGCCGGTTTTTGGATTTTCTGTGCTGTTCTTTTTTTTAAACCACTTCATCGAATCCTCTTTTTTGCCCTTGGAATTGATTTTTGAACATCGGAATTATCTGCCGTCTTTATTTTTATTTTGGCCGATTGCGGTAGGTTTGATAAAATTAATTGACTATTACCGAATCAAACAACCCTCGACATCCAGGGTTGTGTGCGGGGGGATTGTTGTTTTGGTGATTTTATTGACTGCCAGCAGCTATATCCGCAACATGGCCTGGGCCACGGAAAAAACCCTGTGGGAAGATGCGATGCAAAAAGCCCCCGGCAGGGCCCGCCCGGCCTATAATTTGGCAAAGTTCCATTATGTCCGGAAGGGTCGTTTGGATGAGGCCTTGCAGCTTTTCAGCAGAGCCCTCAACCTGGATGCCGCCACCCCCGCACACTCCAAAGCCATGGCATTAAACGGCATGGCCAGCATCTACTTCAGCCGGCAGGATCCCGCAAAAGCGTTGCAACTTTGCCAACGGGCATTGAAAACCTATCCGGGATTTGAATCAGCTGCTTACAATAGTGTTATGGCACTGATAAAAATGCAACGATGGCAAGAAGCATCCCAGGCCATCGACCAGCTGATGACCGGGAAACATATCCGGCCGATTTATTTGTTACTCAAAGGGGCTATATTAATTAGACTTAACCGGGGTGAGAAGGCCCTTGGGTATCTGCGTCAGGCCCTGAAGGCAGCACCCAACAACCGCAAAGTATTAATGAACCTTGGCATAGCTCTCAGTTCGGGTCACCATTACCGGCAGGCGCAATGGTTTTTTAACCGGGCGATTCAAGTTTCTTCGCGTGACATTCGCCCTTATTTTTATCTTATTGAAGCCAGCGTAAAATCTGGCAAGGCTGCTGAAATTCAACGTAACGTGGCCAGATTATTTTCCACCTTCAGCGTGAATACCATTATTAACGGATTAAGCGGCAGCTTTGACGATCCGTATCTAATATCCCCATCGATAGAACTGGTAACGCCGGTGGTTTACCGTAATTTTATAAAAACTGCTGACGAGATTAGCGGCACAAGTTGACCCGAACCAATACTAAAAAAATGATACTATCTGAAAGAAAAACAATTGCCCTATTGCTGCTGCTGGCATTGATTTTCCTTGTTTTCAGCAACACCTTCGATGCCGCTTGGCACATGGATGACCTTCCCAATATAACCCAAAATTCCCGGCTGCACCTCAAAAATTTGGGTGCCGATGAAATTGCTGCCACTTTTTTCGCCAACCCGGTGCCGGCTAAACATAACCGGCTGTACCGGCCGGTGGCTTGTCTGACCTTTGCACTGAACTGGTATTTTGGCCGGCAGGACGTTCACGGTTATCACCTCGTCAATATCACCATTCATTTTTTTACGGCCTTCTTGCTCTACCTCACCGTACTGACTCTGTTGAAAACTCCGAACCTGGCAAAACATTTTTTAGGCAATCAACAATTTATTGCCTTACTAACCGCCGCGCTATGGGCGGTAAACCCGGTCCACACCCAGGCAGTGGATTACATTGTCCAGCGCATGACAATACTGGCGGCCATGTTTTACCTTCTCGGCATCTATCTTTACATCAAAGCCAGGATGAGCAATTCACCGGCTTACCGGGGAATGGTTTTTAGCGCCTGTATTATCAGTTATTTTCTGGCCATGGGGTCCAAGGAAAATGCTGCCATATTGCCCCTGGGCCTGTTGCTGGTGGAAGCTGTTTTTTTCCAGGACGCCGGCCGGCCGCAATCGCAGAAGCGAAAATTCTGGTATGCCGTTGCAAGCGGTGTTTTTGTGTTTTTAACCGTCGGCCTGTTTTTCCTGAAAGGCGATTTGTTCTCTTTTCTTAACGGATATGCCGATCGCCCGTTTTCTGTCGGGCAGCGGTTGCTGACCGAACCGAGAATCCTGATTTTTTATCTCTCCCAGCTTTTCTGGCCACTTGCAGGCCGTCTTTCGATTCAACATGACGTGGTCATTTCGACATCACTGGTCGCCCCTTGGACAACACTGCCGGCAATGGTTCTGATTTTTCTACTGCTTGTTTTTGGCGTGTTAAACATAAAAAAACGGCCCCTGGCGGCATTCGGGGTTCTTTTCTTTTTTCTGAACCAGCTCATCGAATCTAGCGTGCTGCCGCTGGAACTCCTTTTTGAGCACCGCAGTTACCTGCCGTCGCTGTTTATTTTCCTGCCGGTGGCGGCAGGCGCCAGACGACTGCTCGACTTTCTTGTTCAATACCATCACGGACTTTTTCGATTAGTGGCAGCTTGCCTTGTCCTGCTGTTAATGGGATTGGGCCTAAATACCCATACGCGCAACCGGGTCTGGGCCACCCAAAAATCCCTATGGGAAGATGCAATGTTGAAGGCGCCCAAAAGCGCCCGACCGTATCAAAATATAGCCACTTACCACATGCAAGCAGGCAACTACGATTTGGCCCTGGGGTTATACGACAAGGCACTTGCGCTCTATGATCCCAATCCCAAACAGTCCCTGGCGTCTTCCTTAAACAATTCGGGAAATATTTATACAAAACTGGAACAATATGACCGGGCGCTGGGGTATTACGAAAAAGCGCTGAGCGTGTATCCCGGCCATGAGAAGTCCTTACATAACCGGGTTGTAGCCCTGGTGCAGATGGGCCAATGGTCACAGGCCTCACAATATGCCGATTTGCTTCTGTCTAAATATTATTATTCGCCCTATCTGAACCTGAAAGGCTTTATCCTGCTAAAGCAGAACAAACCCGGCGAAGCGCTGACCTATTTGATGGCAGCATGGAAAAATTCCCCTGATAACCGTAATACGGCGGTGAATCTTGCCATGGCATTCAGTCGCACGGACCAACTTGAAGCCGCCGAAAGAATTTTGCAGCGGATGAACAAACGCTCCCCGGAGGACACGACCGTTTTATTGTGCCTGGTTGAAAACAGTCTGCGTGCCGGTGATAAATCTAAAGCCTCCTATTTCATTGACAGTTTGTTTTCCGTCAGTCCGGTGACAAACATGGAAACACTTTTGGCAAGGCGGCCGGATTCTGACCGGCTGGTCCCATATTCAACAGCATTGTTGGCGCCGGTGATTGCCGCAGAACTCATGGCCAGGTCTATCCATCCGCTTGGGGACGACCGGTTGGGGGGAGGGTAAAATAACCGATGACGACCTCTTCTGAATTGAAAAAAGCACGCCCGATTCAACCCCTGGCGTTTGCTTATTACTTCTGGCCCGTGGTCGGCCTGGCTATCGCCGGCCTTTTGGATTCCATCTACCTTTCAGTTTCCCACCACCGGGTATATACGGATATCGGCTACAAGAGTTTCTGCGCCATTTCCAGGGCGATTAACTGCGATACGGTTTCCCAGAGTCCCTATTCCATATTTTTGGACCTGCCGGTGCCCGTATGGGGGATTATTGGATACTCGCTGCTGCTACTGTTGTTGTTGCCGGTGGCGGGCAGAACGACCGAGAAAAGTCGAATTTGGTCGCTGGTATTCTGGTTGTCGCTGGCTTTCAGCGCATACAGTGTCGTCCTGGCCTTGATTTCCAGCTACCTGATCGGCAGTTACTGCATCATGTGCATCGTTTCATACGGCGTCAACCTGGCGCTTTTATTCTATGCCTGGATCATACGGCGAAGATTTTCAAATGCTGGTTTGCTGACCGACACAATGGAAGATATCCGCTTTTTATGGAAACATCGGGTGAAAAGCGGCCTGACGGCCTTGATTTTCCTGGCTGCCGTTGCAACGACCTGGATTGTTTTTCCGGTTTACTGGCATTTTCAACCGCCGCCGGTTCCCGCCGATATTCCCCGTGGAACCACCTCCGCCGGACATCCCTGGATCGGGGCGCACAACCCGGTACTCGAAATCAGTGAGTATACCGACTACCAGTGTTTTCAGTGCAAAAAAATGCACCTTTTTCTGCGGCGCCTGGTGACGGAATATCCCGATAGAATCCGAATTGTCCACCGTAACTACCCCATGGACCACAAGTTCAATCCCATTGTAAAAGTGCCGTTTCATCGGGGATCCGGAAAAATGGCCCTGCTGGCAGTGTATGCGGCCTCCAAAAATAAATTCTGGGAATTTAACGACCAGCTGTATGGATTTGCCGGCCACCAAAAACAGGTGAACATCAAAGAACTGGCCCAGAGCCTGGATTTAAACCCGGAAGAATTGGCACGCTCGTTGAACGACCGTTCGACCCGTATCCATCTGCAGCATGACATACGGGAAGGCAACAGGCTCGGTATCAGCGGCACCCCGGGTTATGTCATCAACGGCAAGGTTTACCTCGGGCAAATACCGGCCGAAGTGCTCAAGACCGGCATGCGGTAGTATAATGAGCTGAAAAAGCGCTGGATTCCCCCGCATCACTATGCGGGATAAACTCCTCAAGTCCGGAATGACTAAAGAGCAGCAGATGCAGTTTGGTCAATTGCGACACAGCCTACTTCGAGGGAGCGCCCATCATGTTGTGACTTATTTATAGGACAGCACACTAGACACCATCTCTAATTTTTGGAGATGGCTTCTTTGGAAAATTGGCACCGACTCTTAGAATCTGTTATAATACATGAAGCGATGACGGGTTCAGTCAGGCATCGGGGACGCAATGATAAAAACAAAAACGAATCGCAGGCCGGTTGACTTCTACCTGAAAATCCTGCTTATTCTCTTCATATCCACGCTGGTTATCTCCGTCGGTTTTCTGGGTTGGGTTCCCCCCGTCAGCCGAGACGCCCTGACCCACCACCTTGCCGTTCCCAAGTTATACCTGCAGCATGGCGGCGTATATGAAATTCCCACCATGGAGTTTTCCTACTACCCCATGAACCTGGACTTTCTGTACATTATCCCTCTATACTTCGGCAATGACATCGCCCCGAAATTCATACATTTCCTGTTTGCGCTGCTCACAGCCGGTATTCTATATGGCTACCTAAAAAATAGAATCGGCAAACTGTGGGGTTTGTGCGGAGCGGCGTTTTTCCTTTCGATGCCGGTTGTTGTCAAACTATCCATTACGGTGTATGTGGATCTGGGGTTGATTTTTTTCTCCACCGCCGCTCTTGTCTATCTGTTTAAATGGATCGAGAAGCGGTTCCGGAGCATGCCTTTAGTTGTTGCCGGTATATTCTGCGGTCTGGCCTTAGGTACCAAATACAATGGGCTGATCGTACTCTTTTTGTTAACAGCCTTCGTGCCTTTTATCTATATAAGCCAGACCAAGAAGACCGCTTCCGGCGGGGACCCGGCAGGTAGGAGACGATCTGCCACCTTACAATTAAAAGCCCTGGGATTTGGCGCACTCTTCTGTTTGGTGGCCCTGTTGGTTTTTTCCCCCTGGATGGTTCGAAATTATATCTGGCAGTCCAATCCGGTTTATCCCCTTTACAATAGCCGGTTTAATCCAACCAAATCTGCCAAAGCCGTTGAGGCGAGCCCTTCATCCATGCAGAATTCAAGCGCCGAGCAGATTAAAAAGCCAGGGAAATCGTCTTCCGGTTCAAGCATCTTTGCTATCAGAAAAGTGGCTTTCAATGAAAAATGGTGGCAGATTCTGCTGCTTCCGGTAAGAATTTTTTTCCAGGGTCAGGATGACACCCCGCAATATTTTGACGGCAAACTCAACCCATTTTTGTTTTTTCTGCCCCTGTTTGCATTTTGGCCTTCCAAAAAAGAGTCCGACGCATTGAAAGTTGAAAAGCGTATCCTGGCGGCCTTTGCGGTTTTTTTTATCTTATACGCTTTTTCCCAGGCTGCCATACGAATTCGCTATATCGCCCCCGCTATTCCCCCATTGGTCATTCTGTCCGTGATCGGCTTGAAACGAATCGTCGACCGGGTCGGAAGCCAACGAAGCCCAGGGCGCACCAGGCTGGCAGCCGCGATGGGGATTGGGGCGGCCGTTGTCATGCTGGGCGCAAACGCGGCTTACATCCATGATCAGTTCAAAATCGTTCAGCCATTTGGCTATATCAGCGGACGGATAAGCCGGGATGACTATATTGCCCGCTACCGCTCGGAGTATCCGGTCATCCAGTATGCCAACCGGAACCTGCCCAGCGAGGCCAAAATTCTGGCGCTTTTCCTGGGAAATCGTCTGTATTACAGCGACCGGGAGATGGTTTTCAGCAGATCACTGTTTGAAAAACTGGTTGAACCATCCGATTCGGCCGCCATGATGGCCCGTAAAATGAATCAAATGGGCTTTAGTCACCTTCTTGTTCGTTTTGACCTATTTAACCGGTGGTCTTCCGAGCGGATCAATAATCGTGAAAAACAGCGGATGATTTTGGATTTTTTCAATCATCGAACCAAACAGCTTTTTTCCAGCGGGGGCTATGGCTTATTTCAGCTAAAGGTGGACTGAGCCGATCAGTCATCTCAATTTTTCCCCTGCTGCCGGTGATACATAATTTTATATCTGGATTCGATCCACAGGTCCGTCTTATCCCAAACAGTATGCGAAAAAACATTATCATCTGCCTGTTTTTGGCATCTTTGACAGTCCTCGTTTATTGGGACCTAAACGATCATCAATTTATAGGTTTAGATGATCATGTTTACGTCCTTGACAATACCCATGTTCAGTCCGGCCTCAATCGGGAAAGCGTCAAATGGGCATTCACAACCACCAGAGCTGAATTCTGGCATCCATTGACCTGGTTGTCATACATGCTGGATACCCAGCTGTTCGGCGTGAAACCCGGAGGTTATCTTTTTACCAACCTGCTTCTGCATGTGCTAAATTCTTTTCTGCTGTTTTTTATCCTTAAAAGGATGACGGGTGCCACCCTGCAAAGCGCCTTTGTGGCCGCCCTCTTTGCGCTTCATCCGTTGCATGTTGAGTCGGTGGCATGGATTGCCGAGCGCAAAGACGTGTTGAGCGCACTGTTCTGGATGCTGGCCATGGGATGTTACATACATTACGTGGCGCGACCGGGCCTCCTACGATATCTGATGGTTTGTCTTTCCTTTGTCCTGGGCCTCATGGCCAAGCCAATGCTGGTGACACTGCCGTTTGTGTTGGTTTTGTTGGACGCATGGCCCCT
This sequence comes from uncultured delta proteobacterium, assembly GCA_963766255.1. Lineage (GTDB taxonomy): Bacteria > Desulfobacterota > Desulfobacteria > Desulfobacterales > JAFDCJ01 > JAFDCJ01. The sequence continues at coordinate 42,547 of CAVXZZ010000017.1, read as the reverse complement.
CGAACGCTTGAATTTTCGAACATCAGCCCAGGGGGCTATTATTTCCCTTTTTCGCCTCTTGGCCGAGAAGGCGCCGCTGCTGGCCCTGTCGGCCGCAGCCAGTGCCATGACCCTGGTGGCTCAGAAAAGAGGCGGTGGACTGGTGTCCTCCGATCATTATCCGATTTTGGAGCGGATCGCCAACGCCATCGTGTCGTATACGGCCTATATTGGCAAAATGATATGGCCGACTAACCTGGCAGTTTTTTATCCGTTTCCCAAAGATTTTTCAGCCATTCATATTGCCGGCGCCCTCCTGGCCTTGATCTTGACATCCGTGCTCGCCATTCGCTGGGCCAAGCAATATCCTTTTTTTATAGTCGGCTGGCTGTGGTTTTTAGGGACCCTGCTGCCGGTCATCGGCTTGGTTAAAATCGGTGATTTTGCCATGGCCGACCGCTACACCTATATTCCCCTTATCGGCCTGTTTGTTGTCATCGCCTGGGGGATTCCTGAAATTTGTGCGCATTTTCACATTAAAAAAAGGTTTCTGGGTGCCGCCGCCATCATCACGCTGGTCAGTTTGAGTCTGGTCACTTTTTCACAGGTCCGGTACTGGTCCAACAGCATTGCCCTTTTTAAACACGCACTGCGGGTCACAGAGAGCAATTTTTTTGCTCATTTTGCTTTGGGCCGTGTATACGCACGGCAGGGCAGGGCTGACCTGAGCATTGCCCATTTCCAAAAGGCTGTGGATATAAATCCGAATATAGCCACCCTTCACAGCGATTTGGGCCGGGCCCTGGCAACCCGGGGAAAATTCAGGGAAGCGATCCCAAGGCTGAATGATGCGCTTGAGATCAGCCCTGATTTTGCCGAAGCTCACTACAGCATGGCGAATGTGCTGATTGTTCAACAAACCTACGAAAAAGCGATTTATCACTTTTCAGAAACACTCAGGCTTTGTGCCAACTTAACGACGGGTCAAGGCAAAATGGTGGAATTGAACCTCGAGGGATACGCTCAGATCGTATCATCACTTCAGGATCAAAGCGAAATCGATCATGAAATCCGGCGGTTTATGGAAATATTGAAAAAAAACCCCGGCGATTATGATACCCTTCGGAAGCTGGCAATCGCGTATTCCATAAAAGGAGACTTTGATGAAGCCTTCGCGCTGTTACAAGTGAGTAAATCAACCGATGCCATTATTAAAGCCATAAAAAGGGGCTATAAAAAGTGGCGGCTGATAAAATCACTGAATGGATTCTAATATGAGCGCCCACGGTGTTCAAATAATCCCCTTATAAGGTAATATCGTGGCGCTTTAAATCCTTTTAAAACGAGTATTAGCTTGACATTGAATTGAATTATTTCTTATAATTTCAGAAGGTAATAAAACACTCCCCAACTTTAAAAACAGTTTCGGGCAGCAACACTATAAATCACTATCGAAGGTCGATCACAACGATGAGCAATCAAAAAGTTACCGTTATCATACCGGCTTATAATGAGGCTGGCAGTATTGGAAATATTGTTTCCGAAATAAAATCCCTTTATCCTGATTTTGAGATCATCGTTATAAATGACGGCTCTGTTGACGATACGGCAGCTGAAGCAAAAAAAGGCGGCGCCACGGTTTACAGCCACCCTTATAATGTCGGCAACGGTGCGGCAATCAAAAGCGGAATCCGGGTTGCCTCCGGGGACATCATCGTTTTCATGGATGGGGATGGACAACACAGTCTACAAGATATCGATAGATTACTAAAATATATACCCGAATATGACATGGTGGTGGGTGCGCGAACACTATCCGGCCAGGCATCATTGGGTCGTGCAGTTGGAAATAAAATCTATAATTGGCTGGGGTCATACGTCACAAAATTTCCAATTCAAGATCTCACGTCCGGCTTCCGTGCAGTTAAAGCAGATATTGCCCGCAATTTTTTATACCTGCTCCCCAATACCTATTCTTATCCGACAACGATTACACTAGGTGTTCTCCGATCCGGAAATAGTATTAAATACATTCCCATTGAGACAGGTAAACGAACGAAAGGCAAGAGCGGTATTAACCTGTTTAGCGATGGTGTCCGCTTTTTTATGATTATTATCAGAATAAGTACCCTTTACTCTCCCATGCGGGTGTTCCTTCCGGTCAGTATGGTTATGTTTTTGCTTGGCCTAAGCCGCTATCTCTATTCCTATATTACCGAAGGCCGATTTACCAATATGAGTGCGCTGCTTTTCGTAACCTCCGTCATGATTTTCATGATGAGTCTGATATCAGAGCAGATTACCCAGATGCGATTCGAACGCCGAGCCACCCCCCGGCCTGAAAGGGTAGAGGAACCAAAAGGTGACCATAAAAGATGAGGTTATAAGGTTTTGAAGCAACATGCAGCACCGGGGAATATTCTTGTGCTGACCTCCACCTTTCCCCGCTGGAGTGGTGATGTGGAACCGCCGTTTGTTTATGAATTGTGCCGACGTTTAAGCAAAGCTTTTTCTGTCCACGTTCTGGCGCCCCATGCACCCGGCGCCCTCGTCGAAGAAACAATGGAGGGCATTCGCGTAACCCGCTACCGCTATTTTTTCTCACGCTGGGAAAATTTGGCGTACCATGGCGGAATTTTGGCGAATCTAAAACAAAACCCTTTGCGCTTAGCCCTGGTACCGTTTTTTATTGTGGCGCAACTGGTTGTCCTGGTTCGTTTATTAAGCCGCCACCAATTTGATTGTATCCATGCCCACTGGCTGATTCCCCAGGGATTGATTGCTATTTTTGCCGGCCTATTTTTTAAATCACCCCCACCGGTTATTGTCACCTCTCACGGTGGCGATCTTTTCGGCCTGAAAGGTTTTGTGTTTAACCGGTTGAAACGGTTTGTCGCCCTGCGTTCGGCTGCGGTGACAGTTGTCAGCCATGCGATGAAGGCTGTGCTCAAAGAATTGGGAATCACTGAAAGCCGGATACATGTGATACCCATGGGGGTGGATTTGCGCTCCCGTTTTGTTCCAGCCGTGCAACGGCCGGCGAACGGGACACTGCTTTTTGTCGGTCGGCTAGTGGAAAAAAAGGGACTCAAATACTTGATCCAAGCGCTGCCCTTGATTTTGGAAAAACATCCCCATGCGGTTCTGAGAATTGTCGGAGATGGCCAGGAAAAGGAAAGAATTTTTGATCACATTTTTGCACTTGACATTGGTGAACACATTGAATTCCTGGGGGCTGTTGCAAATGAAGCCCTTGCAGAGATTTATCACGCGTCTGATGTGGTTGTTTTTCCGTCGGTTGTTGCCGGTGACGGTGATCGTGAAGGGTTCGGATTGGTCCTGGTGGAGGCGCTGGGATGTGAATGTGCAACCGTTGTCACGGATTTGCCGGCCATGCGGGATATAATTGAAAATGGCAAATCAGCCCTGGTTGTCCCCCAAAAGAATGCCACTTTCATCGCAGAAAAAATCAATCTCTTGTTAGAAGACGACAATCTGCGATTGGCACTGGGAAAACAGGGCAGGCAATATGTCCTGGAAAGATTTGATTGGGAAATTATCGCTATTCAATACGATAAACTCATCCGTTCGGTTATAAAATAGAGCAGAAGCTATCTCAAAAAAGGCATCACGGCTTTTTTAGCAGCCCCTTAATTTGGTTTCATGCCCTCAAGATTCTTCCAACAAGGCCTTTTCAAAGGCATCACATGAATTTTCCCAGGTATTAAGTTTCTCATAAGAATTTATATGCCGTTGCAGCACGTTTACTATTTTTTGCGCCATATCATCGGCATCACCCGGGTGTGCTAAATGTTGTTTCTCATTATTAAGGATCCATTTCGCAGGTTCTGTTGCTGTGGCAACCACCGGTATCTGACAGGCCATTGCTTCGTAGAGTTTTACGGGGTAACTGAAGTTTCCGAACTTCGTCAGGTTATTGGGAATCAACAGAACATCCATACAATTTAAAAGAATAGGAATCAGATCGTCCGGCAAATAACCGAGGTGCCTGGCAGTAGCTGGAAGACGCGTTTTAGCCAGCCTGTGTCCCGAAAGGATTAAAAGACTGTCCGGGTATTCACGACGAACGAGTTCGTAGGCGCTGAATGCGGTTTGAAGGCCACGATTTTGATTCATGCTGCCGCAATAGCCGATGAGTTTTTTATCCTGCGGCAAATTCAGCCTGTTGCGGCATTGCCTTTTATTCAGGGGTTTAAAACCAGTGGGGTCGGCCGCCATGGGCACGATATGAACTTTATTATGGGGTCGAAATCGATTTAAATATTGGGCCAGCTGAGGGCCGGCGGCGGTGACAGCGTCAGCCTTTTTTATGGCGGTTCGCCATAACAGATGCAGCGGTTTGCACCATGGAAGATAGCTTTCGTAATTATCGTAGGCATCAATAGCAAAAGGGATTCCGTATTTTTGGCCGAAGTGGGCTGCCAGAATGCCGTAATATGTATCGGAGAAGCCGACAATCCAATCGGGTCGGTTTTTTCGAATCAATGAATTTATGGTTCCGAAATATCCTGAGGATTTCCAATTAAAAACACTTTTACAACTCCATTGAACGCCCCCTTTATTAAAAACAAGAGGACGATCTGGTTTGTAGTCTAATAGGGCTACTGAGACGTCATGACCTCTTTGGGCCAGCAGGTAAGGCAGATAATAGAACCGGCCATAGGGCCTTGTGACAAGGTCTTTTTGTTGCGGTCTTCGCTTGGCGAAACAAATAAATTTCATCGTTCAGTTATTTTTTTGATGCAGTAATCTTTAAGCCGCCGAAGCATCACCAGAAGGTAAACTGAGTAAGGATAACGGTGTAACGAGAACAATAACTTCCTTTTTAAACCCCTTATCTCTGGTAAGTATTCAACGTATGCTTTGTAATTGCCGTTTTTTTTCAGCAGGCGCGATCTTGCCAAGTAGAATTTAATTTCGTTTACATCGGTGTCGATTGGATATTTATTAACAAGCTCAATCAGCTTTTGATAATAGGCGATGTTTCGGGTATTTAAATAAAGCCATTTTTCGTAATTATGAAAAATCTTTTCGGCATTGGAAGATGAATTATTTGAATGCAGACGATAGGCGATTAAAGATTCATTCAGATACCCAATTTTAGTATAGAGAGATGCTTTTATCGGGATATACCAATCTTCGTGACTTAAATGAATATCCAGAGGAAATAGCTTGGCGGCTATTTGTCTGGTAAAAAAAAGGGTGCCCCCGAACACTTTTGGTTTTTCGATTAAGTTTTTGGTCGAATAAGGTTCTAATCCTGGGTTATCATATTGGTTACCGACGATGTTTTTTTCGATAATTTTTCCATGTGGATTTATCTTGTCCAAATCCGAGCAAACCATACCACAGGTATCACTTAAATGCGTTAGGGAGATTTCCATTCGGCGGGGGTAACAAATATCATCTGCACCCATTAATGCCAGGTACTCTCCTTTGGAAGCTGCAAAGGCCAAATTGAATCCGTTTACTTTTCCGAGATTTTTCTCTAGCTCAATAATTTTAATTTTGGGGTTGTTTTTGTAATTCAAATTGATGATTTCAGAAGTTCGATCAGTGGACCCATCGTTTACCAGGATGATTTCAAGGTGGCGATGGGTCTGGTTAAGGCAGCTATCGATGCATTCCCGGATATATGCCTCCTCATTATAGGCACTGATCAAAACGCTTATCAAAGGAGTATCTTTCATCTTAACCACCAACCACCGACTTCCTGCAGCGAGGTAATCCAGGCTTTTTTTCCTCGAAGATAATTTAAAGTCTTCTAGATACAACGTCCAGCTTTCGCGGTTAATGATTTCATTCGGATGCCAAAGAAGGGTTAATACCCCTCCAACCCGTTCAACCGCTTCGGTTAAAAGGAGTATATAGCGGAGAGCCATTTTTGAATCGATGCCCATTCCCTTAGAGGTATTGAGCATAGCCACCTCTTGTATAATCAGCGGAATTTCTAATACTGGCAGTTCATTTTGGGATATAAGATCAAAAAGCTTCCAAGGATAAGATGTGCCGAAACGAAACCCGAGGTTTTTAGAAAAGCCCAGGGTTGAATCATACTTAAAGCCAGCCGCAGAATGCACCCGGGGTGTATGTCGAATGTCGTAATGCAGGTAATGCTGACGGATGCTGTTGACTGGGTAACCCAAAGCTTTTTCTAATGCTTCTTTCTGCCTTTTCAGTTCATCCACATCATCGTAAGCATACCAGGATGGCGTGCAGTCCGATTTCCCAGCCGCGGCGGTGTATCTCCTGTATCACCTCGGCAACGGTTGATCTGATACCATTAAAGGTGATGCGATCAGTTAAGTCATAGATGGGATCGGTCGCGTGATGTTTGGTCACATTTTTCCAGCCTGGCCAGAAAAAAAACGTTGATTTGGCTCCAAATTCTTCTTCAGTATCAAGCCAGCGTTCATAACAGTGAAGCGGATCGCTTCTAAACCGGTTTTTGGCAGCCCGTAAAGTATTAAATCCAAGATTAAACAGTCTCTTTAATTTTTTTTGGGTAATATTGGGACCGCGCAGTGACGTCGTAAAAGGCCGTAAAGATTGCCTGATCGAAAAGTAGGATACATCATCGACATCGTGAGTTAAGCAAACCGCAAATGGTTTCCCTTCCGGCCAGGTTGGTTTTTGGCCGCCATTTTGCAGATAATCCTCATCCACAACAGGCCGGTAAAGCAGACCGCGTGGATTTAGCTCATTAAAGGCAAAGTCCGGGACGAGCCGCTCTGGAGAAAAATCTTTAGGGAGCCGTTCTGCTTCATAGCGGCCTTTGAGGAGTTTTTTGTAATCGATGGACATATCTGATCCATGTTCCCACCTAACTAATGCCCTCATGGAACAAATCTGTATAATACCAGTGATCCGGATTATATATCTTTGCATGGTTGATGTTTTTATTGATGACTTTAACCAACAGCTCAGTTTCTTCAGCGCCTATATCCGAGGTAAACTGTTTGCGTAGAAAGCCGCTATCTTTTGGATAGGTAAAAAACCATTTTTTGCCAAACATTTATTGAGAAAATTGTTTGAATCCAAAGTTGTAAAGCTCACGGCATGGGCGTTGGCCTCTATTAAGCGCTTAATAGCGGCATCTAATATGGTATTAAATAGTATCTCATCATGTTGGTCACACACCAAGTCGACAATCACGCCCACATTCGCTTCGTTTGGCGAAGGTTTTGTAATTACATACCCAACTATTTTCCCCTGCTTTATTGCTATCAGAAATTCGTGTTTCACATAAGGGTTTTCAAAAATTCGCCACTTCAAATAGTTAGAAGTGCGGTTTATGGTAATGCCGAATCCATCTTTATTGCGATCCCAAAACTGATTTATCTCCCCCCCAATCGAATCGATATTCTCAACTTTTTCAACTGTTATGGTTTTATAAATCTTGTTCAGTTTTGAAAAGAAAATCGTCGAAGGGTAGCTCAATATATGGGCAATACCATTAAAAAAAATTCTTAAACTACGATGGGGTATTTTTTTTTCTATCAGGGAAACCATCAGTTTTTTTATATAGGTGTTTTTTATTACTTTTGTATATGTTAAATATCTTCCGACCCCCTTATAGCCCAGTTTTCTCCGTATCTTGCCTGGCGTGCCATGCGCAAAAGTTGTGCACAGCAGATCATGCTTTGCTTGGCCTTCTTGTAAAAACCGCCTCTCGTAAATAAAATAAATGCCGGTCCCTGAATATTTTGGGTGCAGAATCGTGTTTTCCGTCTTACCAAGCAGAAAGGTTTTTCCAAAATAATCCAAGTGTATCGGAATCAACCCGTGATGCCCAACGATGGCTCCGGATACCGACTCAGCAATTATCCATATGCTGCCAATGCCATGGGGCGTCTGGAGCCATTCCCATCGATATTGTGCTTCTGTCCGGCAACGTCCGGTTATTTTGTTGTAAAGCTTGACGATTCCATGCTCATCGCCTGCTCGGTATGTTCTGCTTTCCAGATTCGCCAAATTAGTCGTCCACGCATTTCTATTTTTCTTGCAATAACGTATTCAAATTTGTAACCATTTTTTGGACGGACAACCAGTCACCATTGGAAATGGAGTCATCCGTAATTTCAATATCGTATTTTTCCGTTAGTGCAAAAATAATGCTTATCATATCCAGTGAATCGGCCCCTGGTCGGTAAGGCTTTCTTCAAGATTCAACTTTTCCCAATCAACTTTTAGACCTGTTCCCTTAATGATAACGATAATCTCTTCTTGGGTGACCGTTGTCATTTACCTCCTCCTTAAAATTGACGATGCAATGGATAGCCCAACGCCAAATCCGCATGTCAAAATATTTATTTTAGTCGAATCTTCCAGATAATCTCTCAACATTATAGGTATGCTGGAAGATATGGTATTGCCATAATCTTTAATCACATAAGGTGTCTTTTCAATCGCAAGCTTCATACGCCGACATAGGTTTTCAATGATAAATCTGCTGGCCTGATGAAGCAAAAAAAGATCAACCTCTTCTTTTTTTAAACTGTTCTTTTCGAGACATTCATCTAATATGGCCGGTATCTCTTTCATTGCAAATTCAAATATACCCCTTCCATTCATCACCAGAAATTCGTTATCTCGTTTAATAAGATGATCGAAACGGCTTCCGTCTGTTTCAAATACCCCATAGCCCATATCAAAAACAGGCTTCTCCGTCAGCAGGGTTACCGTAGCACCATCGCCAAAGAGTAAGTCTGTATGTTTGTCGTTAGAATCTATAATGCCTGAATAAGGATCACTGGTAAAAAGCAAGCCTTTTTTGATGCGATTTGACTCCATAAAGCTCTTGGCAATATGCAATGAATAAACATAACCTGAGCAACCCAATGAGATATCGAATGAGGCAGATCTCTTTGACATTCCGAGTTTGGATTGCAAAATAGCAGACACCTGAGGCAATTGATAATCGCCGTTTTGGGTGCAGACGCAAAGAAATCCTATATCGTCCAAAGCAGATTGATTCACACGTGCAGCCAAATCATCATAGGCCATGCCACAAAGATCCGAAGCTTTTTCTGCTGGCTTTTTACGTGCCACCGAAGTTATTCCAACCTTTTCTGTAATAAAATCTTGGGTGACGGCATGCTTTTCGGTCTTTTCAAGATTGTTTACGAGATCTGAGGCGATGTGACGCCCGATGTTGTTAATTCCGATCATTTATTTTGTTTTCCTTGAGAAGTAAACAGAACCAACCGGCTCACCAGCCAATCTTATCGCGGAATTGGTATTACTTGCGCCGATATTTCCAACGACTTCAATTCCCAATAAAGCTGGCGAAGTCAGCCCACTTGTCCCAAGCCAAATCATATCTGGCCAAGAACATTGACTGTATTCTTCAGATGGGAATAAGGTGTTGACCAGCTTTTTATTCAGTGCAATTATAGCATTAATTACCAGCGTATTGGGATTCAATATGAGCGCTGCAGATTTACGATGCTTAATAATTTCACAATCGGCAATCATTTTTTCCTCATCATATGGTTCCGAAAATATTACCGGTTTTCCACGCCCCTTTAGCTCCACTAAATAGTCATTGTTCTTGCATTGCAGGCGAAATATCGCATTATATTCTTTTTTCACAGAGGCCTGTTCCCATTCACTGTGAAAAAGGTTGTACCGGCCCTGTTCTTTCAAAAGGGAGTGCACATTAAGCTGCACCCTTTCAACAGATCCCAGGGACCAGTTTTCAACAGCTTCAAATAACCCATGGGTCATACTCGACCCCTGGATATAATTACGCTGTCCTAAAAAAACGAAAGTTGCATCGTATGATTTCAGAATATCCATAAAATTTATCCCTGATCAAAATGTCATGCGTTTTAGTTTTGAAAATGAGCTGATGTTTGCGTACCGTCAATCATAGTTTCCATCCATAGCTCTATTGAAAATAAGAAAAAGAGTTTTTCGTAACCATCTTTGTTTGCATAGAAGCGGTAATGAAGTTCATCTATTTTTTTATTGTTTAAAATATTTCGTTTCTTTAATTCTTCCAATTTATTTTTCACCATCGATTTCAATTCGTTTCGCATCCAATACGCCACAGGCAGGCTAAAACCTTTTTTGGGCGCAGAAATACAATTTGGATGAATGTATTTTTTAGCAATTTTTCGCAGGATATGCTTACCCTGTTTGTCTGCGATTTTGTATTTATCTGGAATCCGGAAGGCGGCCTCAACGAGTTCGTGATCGAGATAAGGGAAACGGCTTTCAATCGACCATTTCATGGTAAATTGATCATTTCGATAAACATGGTGATTTCCAATGTAATTAATTACTTCCATGTAACAAATTGACTCGATTGGGCTTGAGAAATGCAATGAATCTAAACCATATAACTCCCTGAAGGTCTCATAAGAATTCCAATTGATCACTTCGCTACAAGAGAAGAGCTCACGTTTTTCATATTCAGAAAAGACCGAGAACCTTGATATGTAAAATTCGACGACATCCTTGCTGCCCATCAATTGGAAAAATTTTGCATATCTGCTCTTCTGTCGGCCAAATAACCGGAGCTTCGGTATGCAGGGGGATAAAAAATTCCATAGGCCCAGTAAATATTCCCGGTGATAACCACAAAATAATTCATCGGGACCGAGTCCGTTCAAAACCACAGGTACTTGGTATTTTTGGGCTAGCTGAGACACGATATAGGTTGCTCCTAATGATGGAAAGGGCTCCTCATAACAGCGTATAATCTGATCGAGATCAGCCAAACTATTTTTTAACAGGACTCTTTCCCAGATATGTTGCATGGGCCACATGGCCGCCGTTGCTTGAGCTTGAGGGAGCTCATCAAAATCTGATGCATTGCTTTCGTATGCCAAGGTAAAAGCCTTGATACCTTCATGCTCGCGGGCCGCGATGGCCGATATCATCGTTGAATCAATGCCTCCACTCATAAAAGTTCCGACAGGTACATCTGAAACAAGTCGACGTCTGACAGCCTTGCAGATTATATCCTCAAGGTGATTTTCCCAGTATTTTTCGTTTTTAGAATGATCAATTTCTCCAGTTGGAATACTCCAAAACCGATATTTTCCCATCAGACCGTCACGGCCTATGACCATATAATGGCTCTGTTCAAGCGCACGTATCCCTTTGAAACAGGTCATGGGTCGAGGGGCACACTGAAAACTCATCGCGTGATAGACACCTTGCCAATTTGGTTCAGGGTGATAAATATTCGAGGCAATAAGTGTTTTAATATCGGATGCAAAAATAAAAAGATGAGGGGTGAAATAATAGTAAAATGGTTTGATCCCAATCCGGTCACGGGAGCAGAACAGCGTTTTGTTATGACTATCCCATATAGCAAATGCCCACATGCCGTTGAATAGTTGAAGACAATCTGCGCCCCAAGATCGGTAAGCCTTAAGCACAACCTCTGTATCGGTGTTGCTGAAAAAAAATTCCCCCTTTTTTCGTAGTTTCTCTCGAATTTCCTGATAGTTGTATATTTCACCGTTATGTACAATGCAGTATCTTCCATCCTCCGTAAACATTGGCTGATGACCTGCAGCGGATCGGTCCAAAATTGACAGACGCCGATGTCCAAAAGCTAAAAACGTATCCTCAGGCGTCTTGCCGGCAAAGCGCTCGTTTGGATGAAACGGATTTGAGGATGAAAACACCTCCTCGGGAGTATCGTTTCCGCCAACTATACGTGCATGTTCAGAATCGTCTTTAAAAAACGTAAATCCCTCGTCATCGGGTCCTCTGTGTCGCATGGCATCCGTCATCATCTGTATGTTGCTAAATGGCAGAGATTGACAGTCAAAGGACAGTATACCCGCTATTCCACACATTTATGTTCATCCGAATCTATTGGTTTAAGATAAGAAAAAAAAGCATCAATATTGCAACTACGATGTCTCAGATCACGTAAATATTTTTCTAATAATAATTTTGCACTTCTGGCTTCATACAAGCGATGGTGTTTGCATGATAAAGAATCGTCATTGCGGTATTGATATCCATGAAAAGTAATGAGATCTGTGAAGCAAACATCAGGAATATTGAATTCATTTGCATACCTTTTACTAACTTTAGATGTCAGCATAAACTTGAGTGCATTTAAGTCTTCCTCAGTAATTGATTTGCCAATATTAGCATTTCCTCTAACTCCATATTGATTAATTGACCAAGATTTAATTTTTCTTGAAACTGCTTTGCGATATGAGTTGTTCTCATAATCTGTCTGAAGATCTGTAGGATCATATTCGAGTCCAACTTTTTTCAGTAAATTACAAATGGTATTGAATGGATCTTGGACCAATTTTTCATAATAAATGGTGATAAATCTGGGATGTTTAAATAAAGGATATGCACTGCTTTCATCGATGAGCCAAGTGCTTGCAGCGATATACGCAGGAAAATTTCTATTAATGAGAGATTTATAAACATAAAGTGGATCTCGCACAATATGCAGGAAAATACCTTCTTCAAAAGTATCTAAAAATTGCTTAGCACAGTGTATGTTTTGAGGTGTTTTTTCACAAAACATGGTACATTTTTTTCCGCGTATTCCGGCAAAAGCATTAAAAAGCTCATGACAAAAATCTTTGAAAGATGAAGCACTGTTTAAAATATGTCGCAGCAAAACTTTATCGATTCCCCAACTGCACAGCTTGTCTTCAAGCAACCTTTGTCTCATTTGATAAACGGCTGGAGAAGACGATGAAAAGAAGCCTTTTTTCTTTATCTTATTAAACTCTGCAAAATAATTTTTGGCTGAAAATAAATTGATCTCGGGACCGCACACCGCATAGGGAAGGCTGTCCATCAGATCAGCTATATAAGTACTTCCGGAACTAGGTGAATTTCCAATTGCAACAATCATTTAATATGTTCCTATTGTACTCGGATAATGGTCGAGCAAAAAGGCTTTAATCAGATCATTTCTGAACATCAATATGGAATAATTTGTCGCTACCAATAGCACGGCAACACAAAAATTTGCTAAAGCACCAAACGCAAATATATATTTGAGAAGGATCAAACAAAATATAAAAGGAATTACAATTATGAATGCTTTCACGACAATTCCAAACGCCTTAGTAATTTCAAAGCGAGACTGTCTAAAGATATATGCGAATTTAATGCTCCTGGCGATTATGTCAGCCACGACATAAGCAGAAATGACAATCAAAATATTGCCGGTGAGGCCCCCAGCAATCAGTGCCCCGAATCGCAACGTCATTAATAAGATGTTAAATCGCAAAGCTTCTTTTTGTTTTTCTAACACGCTAAACAGGCTTCCAAAGGGAGCGGTGATAAGTTCTATAAAAATTGAAAAAATAAGAATTTGAGCATACAATCCAGCTTCGCTCCAGTTGGCCCCGAAAATCAGCTTAAAGATGTCATTGCCTTGGATACTAATGACCAAGGCAGGCAGCATGAAAAAAGTTGTTAGAAAGTAGAAAACCTTTTCGATCCAGCTGGATAGCTCCGCAGCGTTTCCTTTTATACTCGCCGCTTTCTGAAAGAAAACTTTTGAAATTGAATCTCCAAGGAGATTGAATGGCACTCGCACGATTGTCTGGACAAATACGAAATATCCTAATTCTTTCGGCGAAAAAAAATATGCAATTGTAAAAACGGGTAGTTTTAGTGAGAAATCCACAAGGATACCAGACCAAACCGAATATTGCGGGAATCGCCTGTAACGGGAGGAGAGGCTAAATATTTCTTTTAATCGAATGTGATTTCTGAAAAATTTTCCGTCTGAAACCCAGATTTTGAAATACAGAATTATATTAGAAATAATCTGTGCGAAGAATGCAGCCACAATTAATATTTCGCCACCAACGTATCCCCCAAAACCCATTGTTAGTCTGATCAAATTGTTAGTAAAGGAATTAATGATTCGGACAAATGCAAGTCTTCCAAAATGCTTGGTTCGTGAATTCCAATAATTGGCTGCTGAAAAAGTGCCAATCAAAAACACCATCAGGGGAATATACCAAACATAGCTGCTTAATTGCTCGGCATTAAAAAAGTTCAGAATCTGGTTTCCGGCTATCCATATCAGCAAACCGCAAAAACAGGACATAAGGGCTGAAAATATTAAGGTGCCAGCAAAAAGATTAGCTGCTTTTTCATCTTCTTTGGGCAACATAATTGCCAAATCATACCGTAAGCACGCGATAGATCCCAAGACACCAAAAATCGATGCAAAAAGGCCAAATAAACCAAATGCTTCAGGAGCGAAAAGCCTTGATAGAATTGGAGCGACCAGAATTCCAATCGCTTGGGAGATTAAAGTGCCGGCTGAAAGTTTAGCAACATTTGAAACAAAAGATGACATACGGTTCTTTTATTTTGATGCCCAAATTATAATATTCGGTTGTGATCGAAGTTTGCTTTTAAAATTTTCAAATTCGGTTTCACTCAAGATCAGAGTTCGAATTTTCCTTTTTATATATCGTTCAGTTTTTCTGCTTAGATCGTTAAGATGATAGTGGTCGATATTCCCCACTAATAATAAATCAATGATACCGGTATCTTTACCTTCAGCATAATCATCAATCAGGTAAGCCTGTTCCAAATCGCCTAGCCGGGAGACAATGCCGTCAATCACCCGATCAATCCCCATGACCTTGCTGACCATGGATTTGAGTTCCGGGAACAGGGCGTGGTCTGTGTTGGCCTGGTAAAACACATTACGACCCTTTCGTTCTGATTTCAGCAGGCTGGTTCCGGTCAGTTGGTTGAGTTCTTCCCGCACGGCGTTGGTGGAAACGTTAAACTCCTTGGCCAACTCGCGCAGGTAGGCCTGGGTTCCGGGATTTAAAAAGAGACGCATCAATATTTTAACCCGGGTTTTGGAGGATATCAGGTTTGACAGTAAGTTTTCCAAAAACAACCTCATTATGAGTAGTATTTCTATACAGAATACAGAATTATTTACCTCCTGTCAAATTTAATTTGGCCGGAAGTCTGAACACGATTTGTTTATCCAGCTGAAAAGATTAAAAATACGCGGTGATATTTGAGGGGGAACGCGCTGATTATCCATCTGGGGCTTGAATATCAGGTTGAGCCATGGCGTAATCGTCTTTACCAGGTCCGTTATGTGGTATTCAATAACAATAGGATCGAATGCTTTGATTTTAGAGATGTAACATTGGAGGGTATCAGAACGTTACCGCTTTTACGCTGTAGAAAGTATCTCCTTTAAAAATAGCTGTTCATCCCCGGTTAGCTGCAAAAATCTCACTTTCATACCCCGGGCAACAATCTGATCCGGGGGAACATTATCGTTGTTCCACAGTACATCCGCCTGGAGTGCCAGAGATTTTTCCTTCGTCAAAAATCATCTTGATTTGAAAAGTTTCTCCGACCGGAAAAGGTTTTGGGCAGGTCACAAAAGCACCGTTGAGGCTGATTTCTTTAATTCCGACTTTGGTGAATCCCCCGGACCTTTCAATTAAAGCCGGACATTTTAAGGTTACCCGTTCAATTGCCGACTTTTTGTGCGGGGTCGCCAGCTTGAAATCTGCTGATTTGCCGCCATCGGGATAGCCCTTGGCCTGATTTTTAATGCGGGTGAGAATTTTATAAATGATGAAAAAAACAATACACAGGATAATGGTGAGAATCGGAAGGACCTGAACCAGGAAATTGGGATTTTTCATAGCATTCGTAAAGGGGTTTTAAACACTCCGGTCTGAGTTCGATATAGCCGTTCACAGGTCCGGGGTTCAGCGTCTGATCAAGTAAAGCGTGTTCCTAATGCGCTGCAATGGCCACCAGACGAGAAACATTCGGTTGTTATAGACCAGGCAAGGCGGTTCAGATTAAAGGCAAACCCTGAACCTCTGAACCGTGAACCCTGAAACTATAATTCAGCCTACAATCACTAATGGTATTTGTCCAGACGAAAATATCCTTTTCAATCATATCGATGGATATCCCGGGCACTTTCGGCAAATTCGGAAGTCCGCGCTATCCGAATATTTTAATTGCCTAAGTCGCTTTTATCATATATAAAATTTTCAAAACCAGTGTGGGTTGGATTGGCGATAAACTGAATGGCAACGTTTGCGCTACATTACACTAAATGGGCTGAGGGACACCTGATCGATTATGGGAAAACTATTCGGAACAGACGGTATTCGCGGCAAGGCCGGTGAATACCCCATGACAGCTGAAATGGCCGAACGGGTGGGACGGGCGGTAGCCCAAACATTCACGGGACCAGGCGGCCGGTCAAAGATTATCGTCGGACGGGACACCCGTTTATCGGGACCGATGCTGGAATCGGCCCTGGTCTCGGGGATTTGTTCGACGGGAACTGATGCCTGTCTCGCAGGGGTGATTCCCACCCCCGCGATTGCGTTTCTGGCATCCTCGGTGCAGGCCGGGGCCGGTATTGTTATTTCGGCTTCCCACAATCCGTATTATGACAACGGTATCAAGATTTTCAACGGCAGCGGGTACAAACTTAGCGATGAGAAAGAAGCGGAAATTGAAGAACGGGTGCTGAGACATGATACGGCCAGCCCCGGTCAACCGGCACTGGATCCCGGTCGGATTTCGATGGAAACCGATTTTTTTAAAAGTTACATTTCGTTTCTTAACAGCACGTTATCTGATAATACATTACTCAAAGGATTAAAAGTCATATTGGACTGCAGCAATGGGGCAACCTGCCGAATCGCGCCTGAATTGTTCTCGGAACTCGGGGGGCAGGTTGAAGCCTTGGGCATCCAGCCCGACGGGAAAAATATTAATGACGGGTGCGGTTCCGAACACCCGGAAGCGTTGGTCGAAAAAGTACTTGGGGCCAAAGCCGACCTTGGCCTGGCATTTGACGGTGACGGGGATCGACTGATTGCCGTGGATGAAAAAGGCGGGATTTTATCCGGGGATCAGATTTTAGCTGTTTGTGCCAGAGATCTGAAAAAAAAGGGGCGGTTAAAAAATAATCTGGTTGTCAGCACCGTCATGAGCAACCTGGGCCTCGGCGTTGCGCTGCGAAATATGGATATTCATCATGAGGTCAGCGATGTTGGTGACCGCTATGTCATGGAGAAAATGATGGCCACCGGGGCTGTACTGGGTGGTGAGGATTCGGGGCACATGATTTTTGCCGGTGATCACACCTCAGGTGACGGGATGTTAACCGCCCTGAAACTGATCGAAGCCATGCAAACTGAGAACCAACAGCTGTCCGAGCTCAAAAAGATTATGACCGTCTATCCCCAGGTGCTGATCAATGTGGATGTCCAAACCAAACCGGATTTCAATACCGTGCCGGCTATTGCCGATGCCATAAAGTCCGTGGAAACCGAGCTGGGGAAGGGGGGCAGGGTGCTGGTGCGCTATTCCGGAACCCAGCCCCTTTGTCGGGTCATGGTAGAAGGGCCAAGTGAGACCGAAACCCGTAAATTATGCGAACAACTATCTGATATTATAAAAAATAATATTTGATTCCGATTGCTGCAAAAAAAAAGAGCCGGAGAAGCGGTGAGAATGTTTGCTCACCCCTTGCGCCGGCCCGTTGTACGTCTGATTGGGGTTTAATCCCGTCCGCCGCCGAGGATTCTAAGCAGCATCAGGAAGAGGTTGATAAAATCGAGGTACAGTTTTAAAGCACCTAAAATAGCGCCTTTTCTGACCACCCCGGCTTCAAGGTTGTCAGGCTGATTAAGGGCCATGGTTTTCAGGTGCTGGGTGTCGTAGGCTGTCAGGCCAACGAAAACAATAACGCCGATATAGCTGATAATCATGCTCATGGCCGAACTGCGGAAAAACATGTTTACCACCGAGGCGATAATAATGCCGATCAACCCCATGGTCATAAATCCACCCATGGAGGTTAGATCCCGTTTGGTGGTCCATCCGTATATGCTGCAGGCAACAAAGGTAGCCGCACAGATAAAAAATGTTGAAGTAATGGATGAAGCGGTATAAACCAGAAAAATAAAGGAGAGCGTTGCACCATTTAAAATAGAATAGATGACAAAAAGTGCAGTTGCTGTGGAGGCCTGCATTTTCTGGATTCGAGCGCTGATCATAAAGACCAGGGCAAGCTCTCCGATAATGAGGCCGAAAAACAAGAGCCTGTTTCCAAAAATTACCTCGACCAGGGCAGGTGTATTGGCGACATAATAGGCAACAAAGCCCGTAAGCGCCAGGCCGATTGCCATCCAGTTGTACACGCTGCGGATAAATTCATTGACGCGGGTTTGAATCTGCGTCTGTTTCAAGGGTACGGAATCCATTAATTTCCTCCTGAATAAGGTTTAAATCGAATTAATGACCTGAATCTATATTAAGGTAAATATAACACAGGCGTCGTTTTTTTCAAGATCAGGATTATGAAACCCGAGCAAATATACCAGGAACTCAAAGATCTGGCCGAAAAATTGGCGGCAACCGTATCCGAACAGAACCTGCGGACATCCGGCATAAAAGTAAAAAGCGGCCTGTGTAAGGTCAGGGGCAAGGACCTTTTCGTCATGGACAAACACAAATCCGTTCACAAAAAAATAAATGTCCTGGCCGCCCAACTTGCCCGTATGCCCCATGAAGACGTTTACGTGATTCCGGCCGTTCGTGAATTAATAAATAAATACGCTGAAAATTCAAAAACCGAATAAAGCGATCAGAAGGGGTGTTGGGGGTGTTTTTCAGCATTTTAAAGGCCCCCCATAAAGGCTATATTAAAAAGTTTACATAATATATCTTATCAGACGTTAAGCAAATGATTCGGGCCAGGGCGATTGAAACCGATAGCCAATTTTGGCAGCCATCCTGGACCAAAAGGAATAATAAAGTAGTTTTTAAAAAACACTTAGAATTCAAAACTCAAACTCTTAATAGAAAGTTCGTGATGTTTGAAGACCAGCAACCTGTTTCCGACCACGGCAGCGGGATCAAACGAAAAATATATTCTGTTTCCGATTTGAACACCAATATAAAAGCGTTATTGGAAGAAAGCTTTCCGTTTGTCTGGATATTTGGTGAGATTTCCAACTTTCGCATCCCTGCCTCGGGCCATTATTATTTTTCTTTAAAAGATGCAGCTTCCCAGATCAGTGCGGTAATGTTCCGCGGACAGCAGCGAAAACTGAAATTTGAGCCTGAAGACGGTATGAGTGTCACCGGTATGGGACGCATCAGTGTATACGAACCCCGCGGCACCTATCAGATTATTTTGGAATACCTGGAGCCCTCGGGTGTCGGCGCTTTGCAGGTCGCCTTTGAGCAACTTAAAAACCGGCTGGCCGATGAAGGATTGTTCAAAGACGACTATAAAATTAAATTGCCATTTATTCCGAATAAAATCGGTGTAATAACATCCCGATCCGGTGCGGTTATCCATGATATTTTGCAGGTGGTGAATCGACGCTTTCCCAATATCGCCATCCAGTTATTCCCGGTTAAAGTGCAAGGTGCCGGTGCTGTGGATGACATTGTTTCCGCCCTGGATGTGCTCAACCGTCTGGAGGAATGCGATGTGGCCATACTGGCGCGTGGTGGCGGGTCCCTGGAGGATCTGCAGGCTTTTAATTCCGAATTGGTCGCCCGGGCGATCTTTTCCTCCCGGGTTCCTGTTATATCTGCTGTGGGCCATGAAACCGATTATACCATTGCAGATTTTGTAGCTGATGTGCGGGCACCGACACCCTCGGCCGCAGCCGAGTTGGTGGTTCCTGAAAAATCAGCTCTTGAAAGCCGCTGCAAAGAGATAGAGGCCCTTCTGGATTCTAAAATTATTAAATATTTCAAAAATTTAAAGAAAAAAATTCAGGAAATATCCAGACATCTGCTTGATCCCCGTCGCAAAATAGAAGATTTGCGGCTTCGAATCGATGATCTTCAATTACGCCTGAACCGAACGATTGTATATCAACTCCGCCGCGATCGCGAGAACATTGGATTTCGGACGGCGAGGCTCAGCGCCAATAATCCCCGTTTTTTGATACAAAAAACTAAAAAACAACTTGAGCAAAATTATAATAACTTAATTAAATCATTTATAATATTTAATAATTCAAAACAAATTAGACTTCGCGAGCTAACGGCAAAATTAGATGCCCTGAGTCCCGTTGCCATTTTGTCCCGGGGTTACAGTATCACCCACACCATTCCGGGTGGCAGGGTGGTAAAAGATCCACAGGCGGTTTCACTCAACCAGGATCTTGAGGTAAGGGTCGCTAAGGGCCGACTGTTCTGCCGGGTAAAAGGAAAATCCACTAATGGCCAAAAAGACATTTGAACAGGCAATGAAGCAGCTTGAACAAATTGTTCAAGATCTGGAATCCGGTGATATGCCATTGGAAAAAGCTATTAAAACATTTGAAGACGGCATTCAGCTTTCAAAATTTTGTTCCCAAAAATTGGACGAAACCGAGAAAAGAATTACTATATTAATGCAGAACTCGGATGGAAAGATATCGGAAGCGCCCTTTCCCGGTGAAAATGACGACCTCGTTACAGAAGATCAAGGGTGATATATTATTCTAACCTGGATAAACCGGAAATGTCGCCACAAAGGCACAAAGCAAAACAGTTTGTTGTAATTTATCTTGGTGTCTTAGTGTTTTGGTGGCGAAAATGCTTGGCCGCCAAATGCACAAAATTGATTACGAATGAACTCTTACTTATGCTTGAACTAAAGTCTTATATAAAACAAAAAAATCTGATTGTTGATGCCTCTTTAGAGAAGATGATTCAGGGGTCTCAATCGTCTCCCACCCTCGTAAAGGCCATGAAATATTCTCTAATGGCCGGCGGCAAACGAATTCGACCGGTTTTGTGCCTGGCCGCCTGTGAGGCTGTGGGCGGCCTGGCGGAGGATGCGTTGACAGCGGCCTGCGCCCTGGAGATGATTCACACCTATTCGCTGATTCACGATGATTTGCCCGCCATGGATGATGACGAACTGCGGCGGGGAAAAGCCACCTGCCACATAGCCTTTGACGAGGCCACCGCGATCCTGGCAGGTGATGCGTTGCTGACCCTGGCGTTTGAGGTGCTTTCGTCCGCAGCGCTCACAGATGAAACCCGGGCCGTCCAATGGTTGCGGGTTATTCAATTAATTTCTCAGGCGGCCGGCTTTCGCGGCATGGTCCAGGGCCAAATGCTCGATATCGCCTCAGAGGGCCTTAACCTTTCCGCCGATGATCTCAAAACCATGCATCGCTTAAAAACCGGGGCTCTGATTGAAGCCTCCCTTGCTTGCGGCGCGCTGCTCGGCGGGGCAGATCAGCGCCAAAAAGACTTGCTCAATAGCTATGCCTGTAAAATCGGTCTTGCTTTTCAGGTGGCTGACGACATATTAAATGTAGAAGGCAATCCGGAGCTGATGGGTAAATCCGCAGGGACCGACAGCCTGCGGAAAAAAAGCACCTACCCTTCCGTCCTGGGCATTCAGGCCTCAAGGGAATTTGCTGAGAAACTTGTGCAAGATTCATTGCAAGCACTTGAAACTTTTGATAAACAGGCAGACCCCCTGCGTGCCATTGCAAGATATATTATTGAAAGAAAACGCTGAAGGAGCTGTTAGAAATTTGAGCCTTTTGGAAAATATTAATTCTCCCGCTGATTTAAAGAAGCTTGACCGAAAAGACCTTCCGCTGCTAGCCGAGGAAATCCGTAAGGTCATTGTTGAAGTTGTGTCCAAAACCGGTGGCCATCTTGCCTCCAGCCTGGGGGCTGTTGAGCTGGCCATTGCCATCCATTATGTTTTTGACACGCCCAACGACAAATTGATCTGGGACGTCGGGCACCAGGCCTACGCCCATAAATTGCTGACGGGCCGCCGTGATAATTTTCATTCGCTGCGTCAGCATAAAGGTATTGCCGGTTTCACCCGAATTGCTGAAAGCCCCTATGATACCCTTTCAACCGGCCATAGCAGCACCTCCATTTCGGCCAGCCTGGGAGTGGCCCATGCCAAATATTTAAAAAAGGAAAAATCCAAGGTTATCGCTGTTATTGGAGACGGATCCATGACAGCCGGTCTTGCCTATGAAGGTCTCAACCAGGCGGGGGATAAATTTAAGGACCGGGAAGTTATTGTCATCTTAAACGACAACGACATGTCCATTTCGCGCAATGTGGGCGCCCTATCCTCCTTTTTAAGCCGTAAACTGTCCGGCAAGAGGCTCCAGGAGGCCAGAAAAGAATTTGGGGAATTTTTAAGATCCCTGCCGAAAATTGGCGATGACGTTTACCAGTGGGCCAAACGCACTGAAGAATCGCTTAAGACCTTCACGACCCCGGGGATGCTGTTTGAAGCGTTTAATTTCGAGTATTTTGGCCCCATCAACGGGCACAAATTAAACCACCTGATTGATATATTAAATAATATCAAGTACCTCAAAGAACCCGTCCTGCTCCACGTGACCACCCAAAAAGGCAAAGGATACGCTCCGGCCGAAGAAAACCCGGTTTATTTTCATGGCTGTGGGTGTTTCGAGGTTGAAACCGGCAACTGCATCGATCCCAAAATTACGGTACCTTCCTATACCGAGGTTTTCGGTCAGACCATGATCAAGCTGGCGGAAAAGGACAAACGCATCGTAGCCGTAACGGCCGCCATGCCCGAAGGGACCGGTTTGGCCAAATTTGCCGAGGCTTACCCCGATCGTTTTTTTGATGTCGGTATCGCCGAGCAGCACGGGGTAACCTTTGCCGCCGGTATGGCCACTGAAGGGTTAAGGCCCGTGGTGGCCATCTATTCAACTTTTTTGCAGCGCGCCTATGATCAGGTCCTGCATGATGTCTGCCTGGACCGGCTGCCGGTGGTATTCGCCATTGACCGGGGGGGCATTGTCGGTGAAGACGGCTCCACCCATCATGGACTGTTTGATTTGTCATACCTTAGGTGCCTTCCCAACATGGTCATCATGGCCCCCGCCGACGAGAATGAATTGCAGCACATGCTGGCCACTGCCATCAAGTATGACGGCCCCACTGCGATTCGCTATCCTCGGGGGTCTGCCACCGGTGCTCCCCTGGACGCGGTGCCCCAATCATTGCCCCTGGGAAAGGGGAAATTAATAGAAAACGGGGATGATATTGTCATTCTGGCCATCGGCAAGATGGTTGGTGATGCCCTTGAAGCCAGCAGTATATTAAAAGAACAGGGAATTTCAGCTGCCGTGGTGAACTGCCGGTTTGTTAAACCGCTGGATATTGAGCTGATATCATCTCTGGTGGCAAAGATCCCGCGTGTGATAACCGTGGAAGAAAATGCGTTGCAGGGTGGATTCGGCAGCGCCGTCCTGGAGGCATTGAATGATGCCGGCATCAATGGCCTGCAGGTTGAACGAATCGGGGTGGCAGACACCTTTGTCGAGCACGGACCCCAGCAACTTCTGCGGTCTCTATATGGCATTGATGCAGCTGCCATCGTTAAGGCAGCGGTGAGGATGATGGGCCGTGAGGGTTCCTAAAGGTTTGCCAGTATAATACTTAATTTTGACTTGTGAAATTCGTGGCCCGGATTTAAGGTTTCAGGTGTCCCCCCTTCGCCTTTCAGGCTACGGAGGGCAGGCAGGTGCCAGGTGCCTGAAACCCCTTATGAGCTTTCAAGGGGCCGGAGCAGTGAAAAGATCGAACGTCGAACATCGAACGTCCAACATCGAACATCCAATATTGATAGCGCTGCGCTTAATCTATTTTAAAACAATCGATTCATGATGAAGACTGGATCCCAAGACAGCAGAATACTGGTTCGAAGAATTTCGAGGGGTAGATTGCCTTTTTCAGTCTCTATTTTATTTGACAGAATACCTTATTCGATGTTGGACGTTCGATGTTCGATGTTCGATGTTCATTTTTGAGTTAACCTCTCGTATGAAACAAATTAAACGCAGACTCGACCTGTTGCTGGTTGACAGGGGACTGGCACCCAGCCGGCAGCGTGCCCGCGCCCTGATTCTGGCCGGCAAAATCCTGGTGAACAAATTGCCTGCCGCCAAGGCGGGCACTTTGATTTCTGAGGCTGACAGCATTGAATTGAAGGGGGGGGATATTCCCTATGTCAGCCGGGGTGGCCTGAAGCTGGAAGGGGCCCTGAACGAACTCAGCCTTGACATCAGCGGCTGCACCTGCCTGGATGTGGGTGCTTCCACCGGGGGATTCACCGATTGCCTTCTGCAAAATGGCGCGGTGCGCGTATATGCAGTCGACGTGGGGTATGGGCAAATGGCCTGGAAACTCAGGCAAGACCCACGGGTCGTGACCATTGAACGCACCAACATCCGGCATATGCCCGTCGAGATGATTCCTGAAGCCATTGATATTGCCACCATTGACGCATCTTTTATCTCTCTGAAGATTGTCGTTCCAGCAGTGACGCCCTTTATGAAAGAAGAAGGTTTTATAGTGGCGTTGATAAAACCGCAATTTGAAGTCGGCAAGGATCAGGTGGGAAAGGGCGGCGTCGTCAGGGATCCCAAACTTCACGCCCGGGTGATCGAAGATCTGTCCTCGTTTTTTGCCGCAACCGGTTTGGAGTGTGAAAATGTCGTACCATCACCGCTCCTCGGCCCCAAAGGTAACCGCGAGTTTTTCATTCTCTTACAGCATAAAGATACCGGGAAAAAAAATTCTTCATAAAAATCTTAATTCACAGGCAAAAACCGTCTGTCTGGATCTGATTTTGGGCTTGATTTTTTCCAGTTTAGCAGTTAGATATATCACCTTGTAAAATTTTCAAAGGGGATAAAACGCAAGCCTCAACAATTCCCCCGCATTTTCATCCAATACCTGAAATTCGCATATGTTTAATTTAGAGAGGAGCTTAAATGAGTGAAAAAGTAGAAAGTTTGAGAAACATAGCCCTGGTAGCCCATTCGGGATCCGGGAAAACTTCTCTTGCGGAAGCCATGCTGTTTGACAGTGGGACGATCAAGCGAATGGGCCGCGTGGAAGACGGCAACACGGCGTTGGATTTTGAACCCGAAGAACTCAAGCGCACCTCGAGTATCAGTTCCGGGTTTCATCAATACAGCTGGAAAAAACATACGATCAATCTCATTGACACTCCGGGGGATCAGAACTTCTTTTCAGACACGTTAAGCTGCCAGCAGGCGGCTGATGGGGTGATTGTCGTCATTGACGGGGTGGACGGAATAAAGGTTCAAACCGAGCAGGCCTGGGAGTTTGCCAAGGAATACAACCAGCCCTGTGCTATTTTTATCAACAAACTCGATCGGGAGCGGGCCGATTTTTCCCGCGCCTTTCAAGAGGCGGCCGAACTTTTTGAACCCAAACCGATTATTTTGCAATTGCCCATTGGTGCGGAAGCCGACTTTAAAGGGGTTGTCGATTTAATCAACGGCCAGGCATACGTTTACGATGAGGACGGTAAGGCCAAAAAAACAGATGTTCCGGCTGATATGCAGGAATTGGTCGAAAGCGAGAGAGAAAACCTGATCGAAAATATCGCCGAGGCCGATGATGAATTGATTGAGCGCTACCTTGAAGGCGAAACCCTGACGGACGAGGATTTAAAAACTGCCCTCAGAACCGGCACCCAGAACCGGACCTTCGTGCCGGTTGTATGCGGTGCGGCTACCAGAAATATCGGAATCGATTTATTGATGGATTTAATTGTCAGCGCCCTGCCCTCGCCCGTGGATCGCGGTCCCAAAAAGGGCACCGATCCTAAAAGTGGTGACGAGATTGAACGTGAGCCGGATCCGGCGGCACCTTTTTCTGCCTATGTTGTTAAAACCCTGGCAGATCCCTATGCCGGGCGTTTGACCATATTCAGGGTGGTTTCGGGATCCATCGGCAGCGATGGAACCTTCTATAATTCCAGCAAGGAAGAAAAAGAGCGTTTTAACCAGTTGCTGACAATTACCGGCAAAGAGCAAAAGCCGGCAACCGGTGCCGGTCCCGGTGCAATTGTCGCCATGGCCAAGCTTAAAGAAACCGTAACCGGCGATACCCTTTGTGATGATGCTGCCAAGATCGTCTATACGTGTGCCGAACCTCTACCCTCCCTGATTTCCTTTGCGATTGCGGCCAAGAACCAGGGCGATGAAGACAAAATATTCATTTCGCTGAGCAAATTGCTGGAAGAAGATCCGGCGCTAAAGCTAGATCGGCGTTCTGAAACCAAAGAAATCCTTTTATCGGGTCTGGGTCAGATTCATATCGAAACCGCCGTCGACAAACTTAAAAGAAAATTTAACGTCGAAGCCGTTTTGAATGCCCCCAAGGTTCCCTACCGGGAAACGATAAAAAAGAAAGTCAGGGTCCAGGGCCGGCACAAGAAACAAACCGGCGGCCATGGTCAGTTCGGCGATTGCTGGATTCAGATGGAACCCCTGCCCCGGGGCAAGGGCTTTGAGTTCGTCGATGCCATTGTGGGTGGCTCAATTCCGAAAACCTACATTCCGGCGGTTGAAAAAGGCATCGTCGAATCCGCTCAAAAAGGTGTTCTGGCCGGGTTCCCCTGTGTGGATTTCAAAGTTACCCTGGACGACGGTTCCTTTCATGCCGTTGATTCATCAGAAATGGCCTTCAAAGTTGCCGGTTCTATTGCTTATAAAAAAGCATGTGAAGACGCCCAACCCGTTCTCCTGGAGCCTATAATGAACGTTACGATTACGACTCCGGAAGATTATATGGGGGATATAATGGGGGATCTTAACGGCAGGCGGGGCAAGGTTCTGGGTATGGACAGTGCCGGAAAAAATCAGGTCATCAAAGCCAATGTACCGATGGCGGAATTCCTAACTTATGCGCCGGATCTCAGATCCATGACCGGTGGCCGCGGAATTTACACCATGGAATTTTCTCACTATGATGAGGTGCCGATACACTTTGCCGAAAAAATCATAGCGGAAAAAAATAAAGAGAATGAAAAATAGGAACTGAGGGATTGTGAATTTAGGGAGTAGAATTTAGGGATTGTGAATTTAGGAATTTAGGAATTTAGGAATTCCTGGTATCCTGACGATCTTTTGTCCTATATTCCTCAATCCCTTAATCCTTCTCCCCATAGCTCCAGAATTCCTTTATACATCCTCCTGCCGGGGCATAACCAACCTTGAAAGCCTCCCATTTGGAGGAAAAATAGGTCCTGTTTCTCCGCTTTATCGTCCGCGCATGGGGGCAGCTTTCCAGATGAAATCGCCGGGAATTTTTATTTCCGATATACCGCTTCTTTTGTTCTGTCCAGTTATTCCATAAGCCCTTGCGGGCTTTCATCGCCCCCTGCTGGGCTTTCAACAGGCGCTGGTTGTATTTTAAATTGGGCTTGCGATACAGAAAAAAAGCATAACCATTTTGCAGCAGGTGCTCATTTAAAAATATTCCGTCCGGTAAGAAAATATACGCCAACAGACGCCCGTACCGGTCTTGACGCTCCAGGTCGTACTCAAGGCGGATTTTCCGGTTTAATACCATTTGTTTGTTAAATGTTCTGGCGGCATAGCCAAAGGGTTGGGCTTTCTTTTTGTCATGGTCTATTTCCGGTGAATTGATGCCGATGTAGCGCACCCGCTTGCCATTGGTTAAGGTAATCGTGTCTCCGTCATTGACCCACCTTACGGTAACCCACGTCTCGGCCGATACATACTCGGCAGCTGCAAATAAGATAAGAAAGATAATGCAGACTGAACATCGAACATCGAACGTCCAACGTCCAACATCGAATAATGATGTCGCTCCGCTCCGCAGTTTAATTTCTTTTGTTTTCAAAATTCGATGTTGGACGTTCGATGTTCATCCTTTTATGAGTCCGCAGTGTTTAATAGCCTGCTCATCCAGCATCCTGTCGAGCCCCCCGTGTTCAGAGGGGGAAAATCCCATACATTTTTGCCACACTTCTTCATCTTCCATGCAAAAATAGATAAATGTCTGCGGTGCCAGGTCCCGGATACAGGCGATGATTTTTTGATAGATTTTCATGCGTAGGGGTTTAAAATACCGCATTTTGCCGTCCAGTCCGGTGATAAATTCACCATATATGATCTTCGATTTGGGAAAACGATTTTCGATCATGGGTTTTAGGGCCGGCATAAAGCGAAAACTTCCCAGGCTGATCCAGACAATGTTATCCGGCGATACAAAGGAGAATATTTTTTTTAGCGTGCGTTCGTAATCTTTTTCACAGCCATCGTATAAAACGATGGGGTCAAAATGAAAAGCCAGCGGATAGCCCCAGGATTCACATGTTGCGGCAGCTTTGAGTCTGGCTGTCAGTGAAGCTGTGCCCCGTTCTTCCTGGGCAATAATCCTTGGGGTATTCACAGACCAGGATGTAATGGTTTTTCGATTATGGGCAAGCTGCCTCAGGTTTTGAATGGCGGTGGTTTTGCTTTTGAGTTCCAGGATGGCATGTTTCTGGGCGGAAAAGGCCGGAATGAGTTGGCCTGATAGGTTGGTCCACAATTCCCAGATTAAGCTGTCGGTGAATTCACCGGTCCCGATTCTATGGATGTGTTTATCGGAAAAAACGGCGTTGAGTTCTTGGAGCAGATCATCGTGGTTAACGAAATACTGAAGCATGGGCGGGTGAAAATAGGATTGCAGGATACAATAGGCGCAATCCATTTGACAGAAAGATCCGATGTGCAGAATTTTATAACCGCAGCAGGTATAAGCGCGCGTACCGGGGCATTCTTTTATGAAGGATCCTTTGTTGCGGGTCAGAAACAGCATCTTTTTGCCCTGCCGCACCGGATCTGTCGCCGCTGAGACCGCGTCATAGACCGTTTGAGCGTCCGGCACGATCTCACCCACCAGGCCGAGACGTTTAGCGATGAGGGCGACTTGAGGTGAATCGGCAATCTGCCGGTCAATGTAAAGCTTTTGAATGGACATAAGGAAACGATCTATACCAAATGGAAAATAACAAGGCAATGTCAAACCAAATCCAGATTAGTTGAGTGAGAAGATTGAGCTGAAAATAAAGCTCCAAATCACAGGCACAAAATTACAAATAAATCTAAAATTTCAATATCCAATGACCGAAACATCCACTGCCAGTGCGTTGTATTATTGCTTAATCATTTGATCGCTAATTAAAAACGCTTTGGCTCACATGCTTACCTATCAAAAGTTTGGTGATTTGAATTTTGGTCATTGGAATTTGTTTGTTATTTGCGATTTGTAATTTGTGATTTTAATCGAAATAGACATAAAAGAGTGGAGTTCGTGGCTATGTACATGAGCGGTGAATAGGTATTGACAGGTTAGCTGGATATACCGCGGGCGAATATTTCAAAGGCGATATCGAGGGTGTCTTTCAAATAGTCCTTGTCATCATCAATCATCCGCTTGCTCTCCTCCCAGAGAACAACACCGGTAAACAGCGACCACACGATGTCAGCGACAGCAGTCGGTTGCCGGGTCAAAACCGCATTGCGTTCGGAACTGTCTTTAAAGATGTCGGCCAGAATCTGAAGAGAATTGCGGGATAACTCTGAAATATTGTCGAGCAGCGGCGATGATATGTTTTTCAGAGTTTCACTGGATTGTAAGTGAAACATGTTGATTAGAATCATGGGGTCAAATTGGTAGACGTCATAAAGTGCTTCTTTAATTGAAGCAATTTTTTGGGCGGGCTCGCTGTCTTTTTCTTTTTTTACATCCTCTAACCGGATGTTCATATATTGTAAAATGCGTAAGGATAGGGAGGCATAGAGTTCGTCTTTATTTTTAAAGTATAGATACAGAGTTCCGGGGCTCAGCTCAGCTTCCCGGGCGATGTCTTCCATGGTGGTTTTTGAAAACCCTCTTTCAGAAAACACCCGTTTGGCAGCCACGATAATTTGTTGGCGCCTTCTTTCCCGTTCCCGCTGTTTTCTTTCCTGTATTCCCATAATCTTATGAAGATAATTTATTTGATGATTTTATCTACAGTTATTAGATATGATTTGTCAAGTAATATTTATTCATTTATTATTGGGAGGAATTTTCTTTGCATTCGATAATCTTTTTAAGGCCGGGATGGTTGATCATCCGGTTTAATTTGGCGTGAAGCGCCTTGAGCTGGGCAATACTGCTAAACGACATGCTAACGGTATAGGTGGTGCCCTCGAAATCTTTCGGGGGTATCATTTTAATGTCATTGCCGAGGTCAAGCTGTTTGCGCTGATATTCGAATCTAGATTCCGCTTCCACAATTTGGGGAAATCGCCGCTGCCTTAAATAGATCCGCAATTGCCGGGCTTTGTGGCCACGGTCCAGGTCCTGGTCATGGACAATGTCCTGAAGTTGCCGGTCTTCCAATACCATTTGCTCTGAGATATCTTCTCGCCGGGCGATTTCTTTGACGAGGGTCATGATTTCCCTTTGTTTGTTGAGGCTCAATTTGAATTCCTCAAACAGCTGTGAAAAAGCCACGGCGCATTCCGGTGCCAATTTTTTTAGATCCATGGCCATGGAGAGTGATATGGTGTCGGCCAGGAGTGCGCTTTGAATTCGATCGGGCAGCAGGCAGAGGTCTTTGATCTTTTTTATGGCGGATGGATTTGATGGCAGGCCAAGTGATGATGCTGACTCGATGAGATTCGCCCCCCTGTTTAAATGAACGGAAAGTTTGTGCAGAGACCGGGATGTTTCGATCAGGTCTATGGGTCTTTGGAAGGTGTTGTCGGCAATGGCCAAACGCAGATAATCCAGAGGACTCAGATTCGGCTCGAGAACACGGACGGTTATTTCTTCCAGACCCAGCTTTTTGCAGGCGGCTAGGCGCCGAAACCCGCTGACGATGGTAAACCCGGCTGTCTTTTCGATCACGAAGGGTGGGTTCAGCACGCCTTCATTGCGGATGGATACCAGCAGGTCATCACCATCTGTCCGGGTTGTGATACGATAGGTATCATCTGTTGTATCTATCCGGTTTAATGGTATCGATTTTAATTGAGTGGGAGGGAGTGCTTTAGTTGGCATAACGATGGCTATGTGTCAGGTCTCAGCGCCGCGCTGGCCGTCAAAGCGGGCAGTTTGATCGAAGAAGAGACTATGGCATTGCGAGGTTTATGAAAAAGCAAATATCGAATATCGAATCCTGAATTTCGAATGTCGAAGTAAGGTATTGTGTCAATTTTTAAAAGGACAGAGCGTTGCGATTCTTTCCTTCGATATTCTGCGGTTGGATATTCGAAATTCTACGGTTCGCTTTTCAATCCAAGTCCATGACTGTCGCCGGAGAGCTGGGTAAGTGCTTCCAAATATTTTTTACGGGTATTGCGAATAATATCATCCGGCAGCTTAGGTCCCGGTGGTTGTCTATTGTAATTAATGGATATCAGATGGTCCCTCACATATTGTTTGTCAAAGCTCTGTTGTGCGCCGCCAGGTTGATAGGTTTCCTTGGGCCAGAACCGCGAGGAATCAGGTGTTAACACTTCGTCGATGAGAATAAGGTCGTCGCCGATCAGACCAAACTCAAACTTGGTGTCGGCAATGATGATTTGCTTCTCAAGGGCCATTTCAGCCCCTTTTTTATATATTGCAAGGCTCAGATCCCTAACTTCTGATGCCCGCTCCTTGCCGATTCTTTTCACGGTTTCATCAAAATCGATATTGATATCGTGAGCCCCAAGCTCCTCTTTGGTCGATGGTGTAAAAATAGGTTCGGGCAGTTGATCAGACTCCTGCAGTCCCGGGGCCAGGGTTATTCCGCAGACGCTGCTCGATTCTTGATAGGATTTCCAGCCAGAACCGGATATGTAGCCTCTGACCACGCATTCGATGGGCAGGGGTTCTGTTTTTTTAACCAGCATACTGCGTCCTCGAAGGGCTTCTGTGTAAGGCCGGCAGGCGGTCGGAAATTCATCGACATCAGCGGAAACCACATGATTTTCAATAATCGGTTTCATCATTTCAAACCAGTACAGCGAAATCTGGGTCAAAATGATTCCCTTATCCGGAATAGGATCCGGCATGATCACGTCAAATGCTGAAATACGGTCTGTGGCCACCATTAACAGGTGCTCGCCCAAGTCATATATATCCCTTACTTTTCCCCTCTTGACCAGATTTAAATCTTCAAAATTCGTTTCGCTGATAGGCGCTCTCATTTTGCAAATTCCTTTGTCTATGGATAGGGTCAATTATTCGTTATCGGTGTCAGATGGCCCTTTTGGGACGCCGCCGCTACTTACAAATTTTTTCAACAGGTCGGTGGCATTTTGATCCAATTCAATAAATTGAATCCCGATTTCATATTTCCCATCGTCGCAGGATCGGACATGAGCCGGTTTGCCTTTAAGGTCAAGCAGATCTTCTTCCAGGCTAATGGTCAGCTGAACAACATGCTCGGGTTCGATGGGAAAATGAGTTTCCAGCAAAATCCCAGATTCGGAAATGTTCAGTGTTCGTCCCATACCCTGCTTGATGATGTTCGCGTTCTTCATCCAAACATATATAAGACAGGTTAAGGGACTGGATACGCTCGTGTTTTCTTTTGTTTTCAGAAGTCATGGCTTTTTCTTTTTTTTGGAGATTAGAATTGTAAAACGACCTCTATTTGTTTGAACTTGCAGCCGGCTGCCCTGTATCCAGTTAGGATGACAGAGACTAATCAGCCAACGATTTTTTGAAATAATCACATGCGATGAGCGTGGTCACGGAAATACTGGTTGCCAGATGTGCTAAAACGTTTTGTAAGGTCGACGAAAGCTGTTCATGCTCTTTTTGCAGGGCCTTCGGGTCAAGAGCAGCTAATTTAAGGTTCGGTGAAGCAAAAACCGATGCTGCATGCGGTTCATTGCCCATATCCAAAAATGGTACGTGTCCAAAAAAGTCGTCTTTTTGAAGGTGGGCCAGCGGAACAATGCCGTTATCGGTCTCCCGGGCGACAATGGCATCTCCGGAAGTAATCTTAAACAGGCGTTCTTCAGCCTGGCCTTGCTTAATCAGCGGTTTTTTGCCCTCAATGAGTTCGAATGCCTTTTGGTCTCCGGCATAGATATCCACGATCATGTTGGTGACATATTTCAGTCGAATGTCAAGGGCACGGATGAATTCCCGGTAATCGATGGATTGACTCGCCAATTCACTGGTCATCAACTGTGAATCCAGCATGCCGAGTTGAACGTTTCCGGCCGCCGTAACCGTGGCACTGCGAACATTATCAGCCAGCAAAAGTGAGGCAACGCTGCCCAAAAATCCGCCATCGCCAATTCTGAGAAGGCTGATGGTTCCCCGGGGCGTTTCTTTAACGATTTCGGCAATCCCCTCCAGTATCACCCAGATCCAGTTGCCGTGATTGCCTTCCTGGACTATTTCATCGCCGTCGTAAAAGCTTTCTTCGTCAACGACATAGGAATAGTCTACGAGGGGACCTTTTATCAACGGCAGAGACCCCGATTTTGCTGCGGTGTCGGTGGGCTTGGACCCTGCGACTGCCGGTCCGATGATCTTCACCTGCCCCTCGTCGAGCAGTCGCAGTCCATCCAGAATGATTTCCATCCGGCTTTTGGTGATGGTTTTTTCGCAGGTAACCGCTTCTTCGACGAATTCGAACTGTCCGTCTAACCAGCCAAACAGGGAGAACAGGGCATCCAGACCGGTTTTGGAACCACTGGCGGCATTGATCGGGTTGCCTTTGTCAATGTTAATGATTCCGGGTTGCGCAACGTGGGCATTATGTATGGATACGGTGCCGGAACTTCCGGTTGTGCCAAGTAACTGCAGCAGCTCACCCAGATTCAGAAAACTCAAATTGCCTGCAAATGCTACATCACCGGACATATTAAAAAATTAACCACCCAAATTAAGTTCACTTTGAATTGATTTTAACACTAACTTGAGGCACGCGTTAAGGGTTTTTCCAACGCCGTCACCCTTCAAGGCACTGCCCGAAAAGGAAGGCGCCTTTAGCTGTCGATTTAAATCATGCTGCATTTTCTCAAGCGGCATCAGGGTAATATTGGCATCGGTGAGGTCGCGTTTGTTATATTGCATAACCAGGGGCATTTTAAAAATACTGATACTATATTCCTTCAGGTTCTGCTGGAGATCTTTTAATGCCAGCATGTTTTTCTCACGCCGAACCTCAAGGGAGTCAGCGACGAAGACAATTCCGTCGGCTCCCCGCAAGACCAATTTTCGAGTCGAGGCATAACGCACCTGTCCCGGTACGGTATACAACTGGACCCGAACATCACACCCTTTCAACTTCCCGAGCTCAAGGGGAAGAAAATCAAAGAAAAGGGTCCGGTCGCCATCGGTGTTGATAGAAACCATGTCCCCTTTGACTTGATTTTTAAAAGCTTTGTGAATATATTCGAGATTGGTCGTTTTACCGCACCGACCGGGGCCGTAATATACGATTTTACACTCGATTTGTCTTTTCTTTAAATTAACTATCGCCATCTGAATTAACTCTTTAAAAATCCAACTTTCTATAATATCACAATCACACGGGGTCTGAAAGACAAATTATAAATCATGTGTAATCTCATGTGTTATATAGTAATACTTATACTATTTTGATATCTCCTGTCAACAAGGGCTGATCATATAAATTAGGTTGACAATACAATGATTTGTGTTAACAATCGTTCTCTTTTTTAACCGGAGGCAATGCAATCTTTAAACAGAGGAGGATATAGAAATGGACAAAAAAGTTACCGTAATCGGTGCCGGTAATGTGGGGGCAACTGCAGCTCAACGACTGGCTGAAAAGCAATTGTGTGATGTTGTTTTGGTGGATATCGTCGAAGGCGTTCCCCAGGGCAAGGCTCTGGATTTGAACGAGGCGGCTCCCATCGAAAAACATGATTCCCATCTGACGGGCACCAATAGCTATGAAGATACTGCCGGATCCGATATTGTCATCATCACCGCCGGCATACCCAGAAAGCCGGGGATGAGCCGGGATGATCTTATCAGCACCAACGCCGGTATCGTAAAGGCGGTCACCAAAGAAGTGGCATCGCACTCACCGGAGGCCATTCTTATTATTGTCAGCAATCCGCTGGATGCCATGTGCCATGTGGCTTTCGAGGCCGCAGGCTTTCCCAAGGAAAGGGTCATTGGAATGGCCGGCGTGCTGGATTCTGCGCGGTTCAGAGCCTTTATTTCCATGGAACTTGATGTTTCGGTTGAAAACACCCATGCCTTCGTGCTGGGTGGACACGGGGATACCATGGTACCCTTGCCTCGCTACTCAACCGTCGCGGGAATTCCAATCACAGAACTGATGGCCCCGGACCGCATCGATGCCCTCGTGGACAGGACCCGCAACGGCGGAGCGGAGATCGTGGGTCTTTTGAAGACCGGCAGCGCCTATTATGCACCGGCATCCGCTGCGGTTGAAATGGCAGAATCCATCCTGAAAGATAAAAAGAAAATCCTGCCCTGTGCAGCGTATTTGCAGGGAGAATACGGTCAGCAGGATTTGTTTATCGGTGTCCCGGTTAAGCTGGGCGCCAAAGGAGTTGAGGATATCATTGAAATCACGTTGACAGATGATGAAAAACAAGCCCTGCAAAAATCGGCTGATGCCGTTCAGGAACTGAAAGATCTGTTGAAAACATTGGGTTGATGTCGTTCAACGGTTCTGTGTTGAAATGATTAAAAGCGAACCGCAGAACCGCAGAATATTAAACCGTAGAATATCGAAGGTGGTTTCGCTCCGCTCAATCTTTCTTATTGAATAGACAGAATACCTTCCTTCGACATTCTACATTCAATATTCGTTATTCGATATTCGCTTTTAACCCATAATCCTGAACCCAGAACCCTGAGCCTTTCACTTAGAAAGCGCTTCCATTACTGCTTCTGCAACTCCGCGATTAAATCCGGGCAGTGTGCCAATCTCATCGAGGTCGGCTGCCCGGATATTTTTTATGGTCTTGAATTGGCTCAGCAAGGTTGCCTTTCTTTTGGGGCCAACGCCCGGAATTGCGTCCAGGGCGGATTGAAGCGATTTTTTTGTGCGTCGCTTGCGATGAAAGGTAACCGCAAAGCGGTGGGCTTCGTCCCGGACGCGCTGCAAAAACAGCAGAAGCTCCCCTTCCCTGCCAAAACCCAAGGGATTGGCCCTGCCCGGTTGAAAAATCTTGTCCCGGACCTCACCTTTATGTTCATCCTTTTTGGCGATACCGACGATATTGAATTTTCCCTCTAACCCCAGATCCCTGATAACCGCCACCGCAATGTTAAGCTGCCCTTTTCCGCCATCCACCATTAACAGGTCCGGGTAGGGTTTCGACTGGTCTCCCTTGCCGAAACGGCGACTTAATACTTCGCCCATATAGGCATAGTCATCGTGTTCACTGACGGTTTTGATTCGGTATTTACGGTAGAGATGGTTCTGGGCCCAGGCATTTTCGAACACAACCATTGCTGCTACGGGTTCGGTCCCTGAAATATTGGAATTGTCAAAGCATTCTATTCGTGCCGGCAATTGATCCATTTTCAGTTTTTTTTGGAGCCGCAGCAGCAGATCAAACTCAGCAGAATGTAACGCAATAACATTTTCTAATTCATTTTCAGCATTGTGGACGGCTAAATTAACCAGCCGCACTTTTTCCCCGCGTTTAGGATAAATAATCGCAATCTTTCTCTTTTTGATGTCCCGCAGCCATTCTTCCGTCAAGCCGCTATCATCCAATTCTACGGATGTCAGTAATTCATCGGGCACAAACTGTTGGCGTTCGTAATATTGCCGGATAAAGGCAGATAGCATTTCTCCTTCAGTGGATATGGTCTCGGAAAAGCTGTAATGGCGTGATCCGGTAAGAAATCCATTCCTTACGGATAAAACGGTCACCACAGAAAACCCCTGGGACCGGGCCAGGGCAAAAACATCCCGGTCATTAAAATCGGTTGTAACGACAATTTGTTTTTCAATGGTACGTTCCAGGGCGAATATCTTATCTCTCAACCTGGCCGCTTTCTCAAATTCCTGGATCCTGGCGGCGGCCTCCATCTGTTTTTTAACTTTACGAATGAGATCCGGCGTTCGACCTTGCAAAAACATAATGGCTTCACTCACCTGCTCCTGATACACTTCCGGATCGACATCGAGACAGCACGGCGCCAGGCATCCCTCCATCTGGCAATGGAGACAGGGGCGAGTCCTGGTTTTAAAATCCTTGGCCTTACACTTGCGCAGTTTAAAAGTTTTGTTGATGGTCCGCAGGGTTTCCCGAACAGCATGGGCGGATGCAAACGGTCCGAAATACCTGGCGTCATCGACCCCTATTTTTCTGACGACTGAAAAATTTGGGTATTTCTCGCTCAGATCAATCCGCAGCGACGGATAGCGTTTGTCGTCTTTAAGTATGACGTTATAGCGCGGCCGGTGCTTTTTGATCAGATTGGACTCGAGAATGAGGGCTTCTTTTTCCGTGCCGGTGATGATGATCTCGATGTCATCTATTTTATCCACCAGGATGCCGGCTTTAATGTCCAGGTGTCCGGAAATCTTGAAATAGGAAGCCAGTCGCTTTTTTAAATTCCTGGCTTTGCCGATATAAATGATGGTGCCGGATGCATCTTTCATCAAATAGACGCCCGGCTCACTGGTGACGCGGGTTAGCTTTTTGAGCATATCGGGATTTGTGTTCATGGGTGGCTTAAATGGAGTAAGGTTGCTTCTGAACGTCGAACATCGAACGTCCAACATTGAACATCGAATAGTGTTCGTCTTTTTGGTGTTCGGTGTTCATATTTTAATCCTAATTATGCTTCCAATACAATCAGCTTCTGCAGCGCCCTGATCTGATCCCGTAAATTTGCAGCTTTTTCAAATTCAAGGTCCTTGGCCGCGGCGTCCATCTCTTTTTCCAGGGATTTTATGGCCGCATCAATATCATCCAGCGATTTATATGCCTCGATGGCTTCCGCCACATGATCGCTGGCGGCGTCTTCGTTTTCATTGCCGAAATCAAAAATCCGGGTAATATCCTTTTGGATGGTTTCAGGCGTAATCCCGTGCCGTTGATTATAGGCCTCCTGAATTTTACGGCGGCGGTTGGTTTCATCAATACATTGCTGCATCGATCGTGTTATGACATCCGCATACATAATGACTTTGCCTCTGACGTTTCTGGCCGCGCGACCGCAAGTTTGAATCAAGGATCGCGCTGAGCGCAAAAAACCCTCTTTGTCAGCGTCAAGGATTGCCACCAGGGCAACTTCAGGGATATCCAACCCCTCACGCAGCAGGTTGATTCCCACCAATACATCAAACTTGCCGATCCTCAGGTCTCTGATAATGTCCATGCGTTCAAGGGTGCTAATGTCGGAGTGAAGATAGCGAACTTTTATCCCCAGATCCGAATAGTACTCGGTCAGGTCTTCAGCCATTCGTTTCGTCAGGGTTGTTACCAGAACTCTTTCATGGCGCTTCTCATGGATATAGATCTCTTCCAGCAGATCGTCCACCTGATTTTTGGCACTGCGGACATCGATTAGGGGGTCAATCAGTCCAGTCGGCCTGACAATCAGCTCCACCACGCCTTTCTTGGCTTTGGAGATTTCATAATCCGACGGTGTGGCCGAGACATAGGTAACCTGTGACATTCGGGCTTCACTTTCTTCAAATTTCAGTGGGCGGTTGTCCAGGGCAGAAGGCAGTCGAAATCCATATTCAACCAGGGTTTGCTTGCGGGATCGGTCGCCCCGGTACATGCCGCGCAGCTGGGGGACAGCGATGTGGCTTTCATCGATAAACATTAGAAAATCATCCGGAAAATAATCCAGCAGGGTTGGCGGCGGATCTCCGGATTTGCGCCCGGTCAGGTGACGGGAATAATTTTCAATTCCGTTGCAGTAGCCAAGCTCCTGTATCATTTCCAGGTCAAATTGGGTCCGTTCTTCTATGCGCTGGACTTCAATCAGCTGATTTTCCGTGCGAAAGTGTTCCATCCGGACTTTTAGCTCTTCGAGGATGGAAGCCATGGCTTTTTTGAGGGTGGTCTTCTGCGTGACATAATGACTGGCCGGAAAAATGGTTGCCTGTTTCAAATGTTTGGTGACAGCACCACGCAGCGGATCAATTTCAGAAATGGACTCAATTTGATCCCCGAAAAAATCGACACGAATGGCCTTGTCTTCTTCGTAAGCGGGGAAAATCTCCACCCGGTCGCCCCTGACCCTGAATACGCCCCGGTGGAAATCGATATCATTGCGCTCGTAATGCATGGCGACCAGTTTGAAAAGAAACGCATCCCGCCCCATTTCGGTCTCGACCTTAATGTCAACGCGCATGCCCAGGTAATCTTCGGGCGCACCCAGGCCGAAAATGCAGGATACACTTGCGACAACGATGATATCTGAGCGGGATAATACCGAACGGGTGGCTGAATGCCGCAATTTGTCAATCATTTCGTTAATTGACGAATCTTTTTGAATGTAAGTATCGCTGGATGGGATATAGGCTTCCGGTTGATAGTAATCGTAATAACTGACGAAATATTCAACGGCATTGTTCGGGAAAAGCTGTTTGAATTCGTTATAGAGTTGGGCCGCCAGCGTTTTGTTCGGGGCCAGGACCAGGGTCGGCCTGTTTATCCTGGCGACAACCTGGGCCATGGTAAAGGTTTTGCCGGAACCGGTTACTCCCAGAAGGACATTGTGGCGCTTTCCAGCCAGCAAATTGCGGGTTAACTTATCTATCGCCTGGGGCTGGTCACCGGTGGGCTCAAAATCGGAAATTAATTCGAACTGGGACATAAGATGATCTGCTATGGTCTTTCTAACCTATAATATGAATGGATTTAGGATTTTCTAAAGCATTTAAGGTAATAATCGGGGAGTAATGGAGTGATGGAGTATTGGATTGTCGCAAAATGATATGTCTGCTTTTCAAACAATACTCCAATAATCCATTACTCCAGCACTCCAGTGCTTCAAGACGCGAAATTTCATTTGAAACGAGAATTTAGTTGATTAATCCAGACCTGAATCATGAGACAAGCACCACGCTCATGGCACCGATGCCCTCCCCTTTGCCGATGATGCCGAGCCCTTCGGTGGTCGTGGCTTTAATATTAATACAGCCGGGGGCAACATCAACAGCGTGGGCAAGATTTTTTTGCATGGTATCTCGATGGGGACCGATTTTGGGGGCCTCTGCAAAAATAATGGTGTCGATGT
Organism: uncultured delta proteobacterium; assembly: GCA_963766255.1. Taxonomy (GTDB): domain Bacteria; phylum Desulfobacterota; class Desulfobacteria; order Desulfobacterales; family JAFDCJ01; genus JAFDCJ01. The sequence goes on along the minus strand of CAVXZZ010000017.1, from coordinate 2,491 downwards.
TGCAAATGGTGAAACCCTTTTGGCGCACCATCACATTGGTTTGGGTCAGTAGCTTTAAGCTGGAGATATCTTCATATTGGGGGTCGGTATCCGGAAAATGCTGGCCGATATCACCCAACCCCACCGACCCCAGAAGGGCATCACAGACGGCATGCGCCAGGACATCCGCATCCGAATGCCCCAGCAACCCTTTTTCAAAGGGAATGACCACACCGCCGAGAATCAGTTGACGCCCGGTCACCAGGCGATGAACATCGTATCCTATCCCGATCTGCATTGAGGAAACATTCCTTGTAATTTTAAATGATTATTCAGTATTTGATTCACTTTTTATATCACAGATGGGTGTCGACGTAAAGTTAAGGCCGAATACCGGCAAGACGGTGTCATTTAGACCGGTAATGGAATAATCAGGCCCAGGTTTATGTTTTGCTGAATCCAAAAGGAGAAAAATGAACCCCGGAAGCAAGATTTACTCAAGTTATTAAGAACTTGGCCGATATTGAATATAATCTGTGCTTTCATCGGCTTGCTCGTCTGTTGCTCAGCTTGATCATCGAGTGGATATTAGCATTCTTGGGAAAATCAACTACCGATTTGTAGGGGAGAATATGACTGCCAATTTTATAGTGCTTGCGATCACCCTGTTTATTTACGTTCTCATTATTGTTGCCTTTAATAAAGCCCGGTCAAAATATAAGGGCGGTAAGGTTGGAGACGTAATTAATCTCATCCTCGTGACGGTGATTTTACTCTTTGTGGCCGATTATGTTGGTTTGCTGAATCAGTATCTGCCTGACAACATTTCCTTTATTTTGCAAACCCTGTTCAGGACCACGGCCCTGTCCTTCTTGGCACTGGGGGGCACGCGGATAGCGGGTCGTTAACACAAGGTTCAGTGTTCCGAGTTCTGGGTTCAAAGGTTTACCTGCACGCCAGAGGTGTATTAACCTCTGGTGGCGCTAATGCTAACATGATCCGGAGATTTCTTAAAAGAAAAGAAATGAAAGGCAAGACACAGCACAGTTAGAAGATGATTAGAATGACAACCCTGAACGGAGAACCCTGAACCTCTGAACCCTTCTATTTAACCCTTCTTAAACTTTGAGAACAACCCGCCTGATTTTGATTTGCCCATTTCCTTGTCATTGGAATTTTTGGTGACAGACGTGATTATCTTCTGAACTTCATTGATGATGTAATTCTTTTCATTTGAACTCGCCTGGTAGGTATCGACATAGTCCAAAAGTTTATCAACTTCATTTACAAGCTTCTCGGTGAATTGATCCCCCAGTATCGATGGAACTTTGTTCAGGATGTTGACGATAAAGGTATTGAAACCCTTGATGAGGATATTGCGTCCTTCCTCGTAGTCATCAAGGGTTTTCAGCTGTTGGGAAACAACATGAATATTGGTTGCGGTTGGATTATTTGGATTGTACTCCATGAACAAATCGCTGAATTGGGCGCTGAGCACCGGTTTGCATTGTTCAAAAATGCGGAACATCTGTTTGCCGAGCTCTGCCTCGAGGCTGCGGCCGATGGTTTGTAAAATATCGCTGTAAATAGTTATTACCACTGAATAATCTGCCTCTGTCCGGGGTTCTTCCGCCGGCGCCTGGGTCGGACTTTTTTCGATCAATCCTGATGATAGCAGGGAGTAGAGCAGCTTATAACCCTGAAATTCATCAAACCCGCTTTCCTCGATGATTTGTCTGACAGACCGCTGGCCGTCGATTAACCGCAGGGCTTTCCATTCATTGGCGTTCAATTTTATCTCGGTATTGTCCTGGACATTCTCCGCCGTCCTGAACACCAGGTTGTCATTGGGAATGTTTTTACGCAGAATCGACATCTCGTCTATGCGGCGAGAGGCTTCGAGCAGCAGGCCGATAACATTGAGCTTGCTGATGACCATGCTCTGAAGGTTGAGTTTGGCATCTTTGTATTCAAATTCGCCTTTTTGCCAGATAAACAGATCAAATATGATTTCTTCAATTTGATCATGGATGATTTTTTCCAATTTTTCAGTTGCAATATACCCTTTTTCCACCAGGACCCTGCCGAGGGCTTTTTTTTCTTTTTGTCCCGCCTCCAGGCATTCATGCAGCTTTTCCCTGGATATGGTTCCTTTGCTTTGCAAGTGATAGCCTAAACGGTTTTCTCGCTGGGATCCGGTGGCGTATACGATATCGCCGTTCTGGAAGTAGATTTTGACCTCCTTTTGATTATTGTTCACCTGGAGGACACCGGTTTTTTGATCATCACTCAGCAATTGCAGAATGCTGTTAAGGAAAAAAGTTTCAAGATTACCTTTAAGTGACATGCGAGATTAATCCTTTTATTTCCAGCTGTGCGAAGCCGTCAAATGGTGTTGCGTCTCATATTGTCTACAACTGAATCATTGTGCCGGGTATTTGTTGAGACCGGAGCGTCAGCCACAACCATGCGATAGGCGAAGCCCTGCCCTGAATTTCCTCTATCTAATTAA
>CAVXZZ010000016.1:0-185040 GCA_963766255.1 uncultured delta proteobacterium | reverse complement strand
TGGATAATATCCTTTAAACTTAATCAACCATTCAACCAGTCAACTTAGTCAACCCTCATTATTATTATTTGACTATTCTTCCAATCTCTCATATTTTTAATCATAGGTGTCACCAAAACCCATACCAACACTAAAACCACTGAAGATGAACTCAGATCAAAACAACTCCCGCTTACCCGCCAGGCTCGAATCAGATGATGCCCAGATTCAGCCCGAAACAGGCCCCCAGGCCGTCATGGGGTTTTTGCCTGAATCGGGGACGATCGAGGCTGAAGAAAGAATACCGATTGCCCGGGCGGAAGGTTATGATCCCCTGGCCATTCGACTGGCACTGGAGGCACCGGCCTCTTCCGTTGCGGACAAAATGCGCCTGTTTATCTTTATCCTCGTGGCTGCTGCCCTGGTCATTTTCCTGTTTCCGCTGGATCGGTTTTTTAAACCGGCTCCCAGGGATTTGGGCCCCATGAGTATCGGCGGTCCCATCCTCGAAGAATCGCTGGCACCGGCAAATATCCGTCAAAAGCCCTGGCTCAAAACGCTGGTTGAAGTGGACCGGCTTTATTTCCAAAAAGGCAAACTAACAGACGCCATACGGCTGGCCGAGTCTGAGCTCGGAAAGCTGACGGATAAAGATTGGGAAGCTTGGCGTAAAGTTTACTACCGCTACTGGGAGCTGCTCTCCGCAGCCGGCAAGGACCATGTGCTGAAGACATCCACCCGGGCCTACCTGACCCCTTTCCCCGAAGATCCTTTTGCCAATTACTATTTTGCCAGAGCGTTTCTTACCGCCGCTGATCGTATTCGCAGTTTTTCACCCAAAACCAAAACAGCCTATCGCCAGGAAGCCATCAGCATCGCCGCGCAAATTGATCGTGCCGGCAACGCCCTGAAGGCCCGCCAACAACACGCGGCCACCCAAAAGAGTGAATCGGCCGGTTTCGCCGATCTTTTTCGAAAACTGCGCCTGGAGCAGGCCAGATTGTACGTCCTGATCTGGAAGCTCGGCGGGTACGAGGAAGATGAACACCCGGATGTCGTCTACAGGGACAAAGCACTGGATATCTGTGAAAGCGGGGAGCTTTTCAATATGAAAGAGGCCCAGGAATTGAAGGTAGCTATCCACACCCATATCCTGGATCGATGGTACTGGTTTGAAGGCCGACAGATCATTCAAAACCAGCTTCAAAACCGCAAAGATCTGCGGAATCAACTGGAAACGTTGGTTCAGGAACTCAAAGATTCAGAAAAATGATGAACAACCCCGAACTGCAAACTGGGACAGCAATCAAAGATCGCCAATTAAATAGACGGTCGTCCGGTGTGGCCGGCATTGCTGATCCCAAATGGATTGCCGTGGCCCTGTGCTACATCGCTGCCGTTGCTCTAATGGGCCAGGATCCCTGGTACGGCGATAAATATTTTACCTATAACCAGGGAATTTTTGTGGGAATCCTGGCGGTTTTGCTGGTGGCCGGGTTTTGCTGGGAAATTTATCTGCTGGGCCGTCCCGGTGGCATCAACCTGGTATTGCACTGTCTGCTCATTTTACCTGTCGCCTTACTCATCGGCAGAATTGCCGGACTGCCCCCCGAACCGGAAGTGTCATACGGGCTGTTGGGAAAGTTTAAAGAAACTATCGGCCACTTGAAGGACGTCAGCGGAATCGAAGGTGTATTGCCGTTCTGGATTCGGGATATTTTTCGCAATCCGTCAATTTTGCTTCTTATCTTTTTTACCTCATTGGCCTTTACCCAGAAAAAAGCAGCCCGTCGCTTTGCACTGGTGGCGGTGGCATTTCTGATACCGGCCATGCAAACCCTGACCCACGATCCCAAACCATCGATTGCCTTCGGACTGGGATTTGCTGCCATGCTGGCAGGAATCGCGCTCCAGTTCAGCAAATATGGCGATATCATCGGACAGCAAAATGTACTCAGCCGGCTGGTCGCCGTCGACGACAGGCTGGAGCTGAAATGCAGCTTGAGAATCGCAAAACAAACAATGGAGAACGGCTATATCACCGAGGATGGGGTGCTGGCCATGGTCCAACGCGCGTATTCCAGGCAACTTGACCCGGATCCCCTGGCTGTTCGCGGAATAGCCCAGGCGATTTCACACCGCCTGGTGCGGGAGCACCAAATCCTGGAACTGCGCGGCGATGAGAGAGGGTTTTTTCTGATACCCTATGAGGGATTGTTCAAGATTGAGTCGCTGTTTGATGAAATCTCGGTTTGGATCCGAAAAATCATCATCACCGGTATCGCTATCATCTGGCTGATTTCGCCCATCGATTTGTTCCCGGACAGCATCCCGTTTCTGGGCGCCATCGATGATGCGCTGATTGCATTGGTTGGCGCGGGGCAGTGGGTGGGGACAATTAAGCGCCGCAAGATTCCGGGGCCTAAATAACGATAGTCAGAAAATTGAGATCCGGGGAAGCGGAGAAGATGGGAACAGAGAAAATATTGAACTAGTCGAACATCAAGCGAACCGAAGAATAACAGCGGAAAGTTTCGAAGGGTATATTCGCTCGCGCAGCGCAGGATTGAACGCGTTCGACAGTACATATTCGATTTGACGTTCGTTCATTATGTTCATTACTTTCTTTTCCGATCAGACTGGACGCTTTCCAGGCCAGCGGCTGGGCTGAAAAGGAGTTGGGGGCGAATGATTTGCAAGATATAGAAATCAGCGGATACTACCCCGGGGTGGTGGGAAAAATTACCGAAATTCACGCCGTCTACTATCATGAAAACTGGGGGTTTGATGTCAGCTTTGAAACAGAGGTCGGCAAAGAACTCTCAGAGTTCGTCGGTCAGTTCGATGCGGACCGGGACGGCCTGTGGGTGGCAACCAAAAATGGGGGGTTTGCCGGTGCCATTGCCATCGACGGTCACAATGCATTTACCGACGGTGTGCGACTGCGGTGGTTTATTGTCGCGCCGGAATATCAAAAAAGCGGTATCGGCAAACAGTTGATTCAGCGCGCCCTGGACTTCTGTAAACACAAACGTTATCCGAAAGTATATCTGTGGACATTTGAAGGGCTGACAAAGGCCAGAAGGTTATACGAAGCCGCAAACTTTCGTTTGTGTGAGGAACACGAAGCCGCCCAGTGGGGACAATATATCAAGGAGCAGAAGTTCGAACTTACCCTGGCGGGTAGTTGATTAAGATATGATTGAGCCATAACCAAGGAGGCAGGTCATGAACACTGTAAAATTTATTGGTCTGGATGTCCACAAAAAAACGATCACCATTGCCATGGCCGATCAGGGTCGTGAACACAACGCCAGAAGTTACGGCGCCATTGCCAACGATCTGGACGCCCTGGACAAATTTTGTCGTAAAATGGTCTCCACCGCAAGCCGGCTGTATTTTGTTTATGAAGCCGGCCCCTGCGGCTACGGCATTTACCGGCACTTAACCGCCAAAGGATTTGACTGCATGGTGGCAGCGCCTTCTCTGATCCCCAAAAAAAGCGGGGATCGTGTCAAAACCGATCGACGCGATGCGGTCAAGCTGGCCAGTTTGCACCGTGCCGGGGAACTGAGCGCTGTCTATGTCCCGGATCCGGCCGACGAAGCCATGCGTGATCTGAGCCGCGCCCGGCAGGATGCGGTCAATGCCACCAAAAAAGCCAAACAGCGCCTGAAGGCGTTTTTGCTCAGAAACAGCATCGTTTACAGCGGCCGCTCGGCATGGTCCAAAGCCTACTTTAGATGGCTGGCCGATATCTCCATGGCCTATCCGGCCCAACAGGTGGCCCTGCAGGAATATATCGACGCGGTCCATGAGGGCCTGCAGCGTGTCGAGCGCTTGACCGATCAAATCAGACAGCTGGTGCCCGGCTGGCGGTTGGCGCCGGCTGTCGCAGCCCTGCAGGCCGCTCGCGGTGTGTCTTTGATCGTGGCGGTCACACTGCTGGCGGAGCTCGGAGATCTGAGTCGTTTCCAGAGGCCATCGCAATTGATGGCTCACCTGGGTCTGGTACCCTCAGAGCACTCCAGCGGTGAGAGCACCAAAAGAGGCGGCATCACCAAAACCGGTAACAGTCATGCTCGCAGAGCATTGGTCGAGGCCGCCTGGGCCTATCGGATGCCGGCCCGGGTCAGTCGCTTGCTGCTAAAGCGCCAGCAGGATGTGCCCGAGCCGGTGTGCCAGATTGCATGGAAAGCTCAGCTGCGCTTATGCACAAATTGATTGAGTTTATTAAGTTGAATAAGTTGCGTTGTTAAATCGTTATTATCCTATTAACTCATCAGCCATTCAACCAATAACTTTAACAACCAAATATTATTATTTTCATCTTTTAGACTATTTAGCCCAAAGTGGTTTCAAAGCCTCAGGTCACGCCCAAAGACAAGGCGCCGATTTGGTTTAAATGCGGAGCGTACACGTTAGTACGTGAGCATTTTAAACCGAATCGCAATTAATCGAAGATCGACGGGTTATCCAGCTATGCTGCAACGCAGTATTTGGGCGTGAGATGAGGTTTTGAAACCACTTTGACGAGGAGGTGTTAGGATGAACAAAGTCCAAGTCAAATTCGGGGTTTGGATTGAAGGTGGATTTAATCTGTATAAAGCCAATTTCGGAACCCTTGTTCTGGCATCCGTCTTTGTGGTGGTGATCAGCACCGTAACGGCCGGCATCCTGGCCGGACCCATGCTGGCCGGTCTGGTCCTGGTGACGCTGCAGCTGCTGGACAGAAAAGCGCCCCCGCCTGAAGCAGGCAAGGTTTTCAAGGGCTTTGACTATTTCCTGCAATCATTTCTTTTTGTGGTGGTCTGGGGTATCGGCATATTGATCGGATCGGTAATTCTGGGGATGGTCCCCGTTCTTGGCCAACTGGCATCCATCGCTTTCGTATATGCGGCCCAGGCCTTTTTGATGTTCGGCATGTTTCTTATTGTTGACCGGCAGATGGATTGGCTGCCGGCCTCCACGGAAAGCTTCAATATCGTCAAAGACAATTTTTGGCCTTTTTTCGGGCTATCCGCCGTCGCCGGAATCATCGGCAGCCTTGGCGCCATTGCCTGCGGCATTGGGGTTGTGTTCACCATACCGATCCAGGGCTGCATTCTGGCAGTGGCGTACCGGGAGATTTTTGATTTGGGATTTTAGATCCCAAATCCTGAAGCACTTATTGTTTGACCCCGCCTGAAAGGATGATGTATATACTTAGAACCATTTTGCATCCGCTTTGTGTTTTAAAACCATCTAAACCGGGGTGCCTATGAACACAAATGCTTTAAAAAAGGAACTGGCCCTGCTTAAAAAAGAGCAAGCCGCCCTCCAGGCTCAGTTTGCGCTATTTGAAAAATTTATTTCTATGACCCGATCGCATGATGAACCGGAGGTCATTAGAGCTATATTGCGCGAGACGATTGAGATTTCAATTGAATTGACCCAGGCAGAACTCGGAAGTCTTATTTTACTGGACCGCGATGGAGCCATCGTCGACAGTATATTATGCCGCGGTGAACTCCCTCCCGAACTCAGGGAGGAGCTTATTAAATCGGTATTGAATAAAGGGCTGGCAGGGTGGGTTTTTCGTCACGGAAAGATTGGTCTGGTAAAAGACACCGAAGATGACGATCGCTGGATTGTCTTTCCCGATCAGCCGTATACCGCTCGATCGGCGTTGGCCTTACCGATCACCAGCGGCAAGCGGCAACTGGCAATCCTGACCCTCATGCACTCTACCCCCAACCATTTCACCGAGGAAATTGTCAAACTGATGAAGAACACGGCCAACCAGATGGCCCTGGTTATGGAAAATGCATATCTATTTGCCAATTTGAATGAATCGTACAACTCACTGGGAAAGGCCCAGCAAAAGATTGAATCCTTCTCCAAAGCTCTCGATAAGGAATTGGCTAATTGCAGCCGAATTCAGCAAAACTTTTTACCCGGCGAACTTCCGGATGTCCCCGGCTGGGACATCGAAGAGTTTTTTTTCCCGGCCCGACGCGTTTCCGGCGACTTTTACGATGTATTTGAACTGCCGGGCGGCTGCACCGGTTTTGCCATCGGCGATGTGTGTGACAAGGGGGCGGGAGCAGCTCTTTTCATGGCCCTGACGAGAAGCTTGATCCGCATATTCTCCGGCCAGGCCCAACTGAGCAGATCACCGATCAATACAGAGTCTCAAACGGTTGGCGGTACTCCCGAGTCAGGATCAATTAGGCAATATACACAACTCGAAGCGATTCGCACCATTGCATTGACCAATGATTACCTGGCATTCAACAACGATATGTGCATGTTTGTCACGCTTTTTTTTGGCGTCCTGGATCCCGAAACCGGCAAATTGCTGTATATTAACTGTGGGCATGAGCTCGTATCTGTAATTGATGCCAACGGCATCAAGGAAAGGCTGGTACAGACCGGCCCGGCTGTCGGCCTGATTCCGCATGCGACCTTCAAATATAAGGAGATTCGGCTGGAACCAGGAGAGATTTTATATGGCTTTACAGATGGCGTAACCGACGCAAGGTCTCCCGGCGACGAGCGCTTCACCAGAAAACGTCTGGTCTCCCTGTTGTCTCAACCGGTGGAGACCGTATTCGAACTCATGCAAAGGATCGGAACCAATCTTTTTGCCCATATCGGCAAAGCCCCCCAGGCAGATGATATCACCATGCTGGCGCTGCAGCGCAAAATTCAATGAGGGCTCGCAGCGGTTGGTCTTTTGAGGTTCCAGGGGTTCAATCTCGATTTTTGGGATGGCGGGCTGGCGGGCACTGGTTTTTTAAAACTTCGCGACGACCAGGGTAACATCATCTTCCCGGGGCGCCTTACCACGAAAATCTTCCACTGCCTTGAACATCGCCCTGCGGATACCTTCGGCCTCCAGGTCGGCGTTACGAAGGATTACCTCTTTAATTCTATCCTTACCGAACATGGCGCCTTCCTGATTGTGAGTTTCCATTATCCCGTCGGTGGTCAAAACCAATATTTGCCCCGGCTTAATTAGGGCCGTAGATTCTTCATAGCGCCAGTCTTGATCAACGCCCAGTGGAATACCCGCTCCCATTAGTTCTCCGAACTGATTCGAATCGGGGGAATAGACGATGGCCGGATCATGCCCGGCCCTGACCCAGGTTAATCGTCCGGTTTGGCCCTCAACCACCAGAAAAAAGAGGGTCATGAATTGATTGGTTTCCATGGTGTCCGCCGAAACGAGTCGGTTTACATCGGTTATGATTTCGGCCACTGAACCCGCCTGGGTGACCCTGCTTCTCAAATAGGCCCTCACACCGGCCATGAGCAGCGCCGATGAAATTCCATGGCCACTGACGTCGCCAACTGCAATGGCGTAAACATCCGAACCCAGGCGGGGCAATTCAATATAATCATAATAATCCCCTCCCGTTTCATCGCAGTAGCGGCTGCCGCCTGCAATATCGAATCGCATTTCTTCCGGCGGATGCTGGGGCAACAGGCTTTGCTGCACTTCCTGGGCGACATTCAATGCGGCGATGATTTTTTCCAGGTGTTTGCTGTACTTGGCCTTTTTCCTGACGGCCACCCGCAGTTTGTCCAGGGTGATTTCGAGGTGTTCTTTATTTCCCAGCAGATCCTGATTGAGGGCGGTTATTTCCTCGAAGGACTCGGCATTTTGCAGCGCAACGACCATGTTGTTTACAATCGTGATCAGGAGCTTTTTTTCATCTTCAGAATAGGGCCTGCCAATGAGTTTAGACCCTATTCCCATCATTCCAACAATATGCCCGTTGACTTTAAAAGGCAGGGCGCAAAGCACGGAACCGGGAAGTAATTCATGATCTCCGCATCGGAAATCTAACGCTCCAGGATTCATCAAACTATTTTGCATCAACGTTATTTGGGCTCTTTTTTGCAGCTCCTCGATGTCGGCGTCTTGATGACCTTCGGCAACAAAATGGGTTTTCTTGCCAGAGGTTAAATCAAAAAGACCGATAAAACCATCGACCACCCCGAAGTTGCCCATGGTAAACAAAAGACTGTTCCTGAGAATCACCGCGATATCTAATATCCCGAAAATATCTTTACTGAAATCAAAGAGCGTATTGAGCTGATAATTGCATTTCTCGTATTCTTCAATGGCCTGGTCAATATTTTGGGCTACTTGATTTTGGTTTTCCATTTGGCACCTTAAAAATGCGGCATCCGAAGGCCGGGTCGATTTAAACCGGTTGCGGGTTTGACCCTCGATCACTTGCGCGAAGAAAAAACGGTATGATTTTATTGATAAAGTCTGAGTGTGACCTGCCACACAATTCAATTCTATATCCTAATGCCACAATGTAGCAGTGTCAATATGGAATTGCTCCCGCCCAGAATTGAATGCCGAAGATTTTTAACCTTTTCTAAGCACATTTCTTGACATTTTAGCTATTTATACATAATTGAATCATAGATCCTTTCAGCCGGGCCCTCAAGGCGGGCAAAGACAAACTAGTAAAATTGGAAACCACATTAAGACGTATCTGAGGGCGAAATAATGACTGTTAAGCCTACCTATGAAGCCTTGAAACAACGCGTCAAAGAACTTGAGCAGAGAGTTTCAGAGGACACACAACCTGAAGCCCCCTTAAACGAAAACCCAATTGTGCTCCGTGCGGCTATTGAAAATCTACCCTTTGATTTTTTTGCCCTTGATGAAAACGGTCGCTATTTTCTCCAAAATTCCGTTTGTATCGAGCACTGGGGCAATTTGATTGGCCTGCGCCCCCAGGACATCCAAATCGATGAAACCGTTATGAATACCTGGATCGGTAACAATCGGCGAGCCTTGTCCGGTGAAATTGTAAGAGACGAAGTTGAATATATACATGATGGACAAAAGAGAAATTACTACAACATCATATCGCCCATAAAGGCTGATGAACGAATAATCGGAATTTTGGGAATGAATCTGGATATCACGGATCAAAAGAGATTAGAATTGGCCTTGAGAAGAAGTCGGCAGCGTTATCAGGAGCTTGTTGAAACTACCAGCGACTGGATATGGGAGGTTGATGAGAATGCATCCTATACCTATTGCAGTCCGAAAGTGAAGGATATATCTGGGATATTCGCCTGAACACGTCATCGGGAAAACACCCTTTGATTTCATGCCGCAAGAGGAAGCAAAAAGCGTTGCCGGTTTATACCGGGATATCATAAAAAAACGCGAGGCGTTTGCCGGCCTGGAAAACATTAACCGCCACAAAGCCGGGCACGAAGTTCCGCTCGAAACAAGCGGTGTACCGTTATTCGATGATAATGGAAAATTTATTGGCTTCAGAGGCATTGACCGCGATATCACCAAACGTAAACGGGCAGAATCGTCTTTGGAGAACCTCAATGAAGAACTGGAAAAGCGCATTGAAAAACGAACCGTTGAGCTGATGGAAACCAACCGGCAACTGGAAAAAGAGATCGAAGAACGTAATCAGGTTGAAGAGGAATTGAGAGTCAGAACCAGAGATCTGGAAGAACTCAATACAGCGCTGAAGGTCTTGCTGAAGAAAAGGAATGAAGACAAATTTGAGCTCGAAGAGAAAATAGCCGGTAATGTCAAAGATCTCATCTCCCCATATCTGGAAAAATTAAAAAGGGTAAATTTCGGAAAACGTGAAAAGACCTTTTTGGAAATCATTGAATCCAATCTTGCTGCCATTATTTCGCCCTTTGAGCGAACTTTATCCAGTAAATTTATAAAACTGACTCCCGCTGAGATCCAGGTGGCCAACCTCATCAAACTTGGGAAAACCTCTAAAGAAATCGGTGCATTGAAAAATTTATCATTTAAAACCGTCGAATTTCACAGAGACAATATCCGGACCAAGCTGGGTTTAAAAAACAAAAAAGTAAATCTTAGAACCCATCTGTTGTCCCTGGATTACCAGCCTTAGGTGAATTTAAACTCTGGTATGTAAGAGATAGAGAAAAACGCGAGGTCGATGCCCTCATTACACGTGACAACCATCCGTGGCTGATGGTTGAGGTGAAACTGAATGATTTAAATGTGTCAAAATCCTTGCAGCGGTTCGCTGGGCTGCTCAACTGCAAGAAAATCGTTCAGATCGTCGGTGCTGATAATGTTTACCGCCAGGTAAAAATCGGTTCGCAGATCTGTCATCTGGTGTCCGCCGGCATCTTTCTCAGATGGTTGGAGTAGATGTTTATATATTTATGCCCCTACCTGGTTTCAAATATGATAATTGATACTTTGATCCAAATTATCACAAACTAATTTGACTAAACATAAAAACTATCATATAAATATCGCATGTCGAACACAGAAATGGTCCAAAGAATTCAAAAGATCGATCCGCCCACAGACCGCTCTGCCTTTTTGTGGGGACCCAGGAAGACCGGGAAAACAACCTTGTTGCGCCAACAATTCCCAGAAGCCTGCTGGATCGATTTGCTGGACTACGATCTTTTCCTTTCCCTGAGTCAAAGACCCAGTTCCTTGCGACAGATTCTGGATGCCCAGTTTTCCAAAACGGTGGTGATCGATGAGGTTCAAAAAGTACCGAGTCTCATGGATGAAATTCACTGGTTAATTGAAAACAAAGGATATCAATTCATCCTGTGCGGTTCCAGTGCAAGAAAAATCAGAAAAGGAAAGAGCGGTCTTCTGGGTGGAAGGGCCTGGCGTTTTGAGCTCTATCCTCTCGTTACGAAGGAGCTGAAGTCTTTTGATTTGGACAGGGCACTGCAAGTTGGTCTCATACCCGCCCATTACTTTGCCTCCAACGCTGAAATGGACTTAAAAGGATACGTTCAAGACTATTTGAAAGAAGAAATTCAGGCAGAGGCTTTAACGAGAAATCTTCCCGCTTTTTCAAAATTTTTACGTTCCGCGGCAATCACAAACGGCATGCTTTTAAACTACTCCAATGCCGCAAGAGAATCCGGCGTTTCGGTGAAAACGATCAGAGAGTACTATCAAATTCTGGAAGATACCCTGATCGGTAGACAACTTGCACCCTGGAGGAAAGCAAAAAAAAGGCGCCTTATCGAAACGGCCAAGTTTTACTTTTTTGATACGGGAATTGTGTCCAACCTATTGGAGCAGCGCTCGCTTGCACCCGGGACGAGCGAATATGGAAGGGCGTTTGAACATTTCATTCTTCAGGAATGCTGGGCATACAGACACTATAGCAAGCTCGAATTTCCCATTAGCTTTTGGAGAACGGCCAGTGGTTCGGAGGTAGATTTGATCCTTGGCGAAGCAGAAGTCGCTATTGAAGTAAAAGCTTCGGCCAGTGTTGCAGATCGTACGAAGGGTCTCCACCTTTTCCATGAAGAGAACAAATGCCGCAAAAGCTTTATCATTTCCAAAGAACAAAGACCGAGAAAAATATCGTCTCAGATCACCGTGCTGCCCTGGCAGAACTTCTGTGAGATGCTGTGGGCAGGAGATATTCTATAGCCTTTAGGAAACCATTATGGCATCCACACGTGATACGTCATCTATCTATCAGCGTCCGGCCGAACTGCTTCAGCGGCTGATTCGGTTTGACACCACCAATCCCCCCGGCAATGAAGCCGAATGTATCGCTTATATCAACGAGCTGCTGACAGAGGCGGGGATCAAGACCACCATTCTGGCGCGAGCACCGGAGCGTCCCAACCTGATTGCCCGGCTCTCCGGTCAGGGAAACGCCTCTCCCCTCTTGCTTTATGGCCACGTGGATGTCGTCACAACTGAGAATCAAAGGTGGCAGCATCCGCCCTTTGAGGGAAAAATGGTGGACGGTTTCATATGGGGTCGGGGTGCCCTGGATATGAAAGGCGGGGTGGCGATGATGCTGGCCGCCTTTCTGCGTGCCAAAGCAGAAGGCGCGCAGTTGCCCGGGGATGTCGTCCTGGCCATCGTCAGCGACGAGGAAAATCTCGGCGGCTTCGGATCGAAATTTTTAGTGGAAAACCATGCGGATGTGTTTGACGGCATCCGCTATGCCATCGGAGAATTCGGCGGATTTACCTTTTATGTGGGCAAGAAGAAATTTTATCCCATCATGGTCGCCGAAAAACAGGTTTGCTGGATCAAAGCCACCGTGCGGGGCCCGGCCGGCCACGGCTCTTTGCCTGCCCGCGGCGGCGCCATGGCAAAACTGGCCGGGCTTCTTCAAAAACTGGATCAGAAGCGTCTGCCGGTTCACATAACACCAGCCGCTCAACTGATGTTCAAGGCTATGTCCACGGCCCTCGGCGGGCTGAACGGCTTGATTCTCGGCCAGTTGCTCAACCCGGCATTGACAGACATCGTGCTGACCCTGCTTGGCGAACGGGGTCGTGTTTTTGATCCCCTGCTGCACAACTCGGTAAATGCCACCGTCTTGCACGGGGGCAATAAAATCAATGTGATTCCCGGCCGGGTATCTGTGGAACTGGACGGCCGCTTGCTCCCCGGTTATAAACCGGATGATATGATTGCCGAACTGCGTCAAATCATCGGCCCGGATGTGGAACTCGAGGTGCTGCGTTACGATCCGGGACCAGCCGAACCGGATATGGGACTTTTCGACAAACTTGCTGATATTTTAAATCAGTTCGACCCCGCGGGCATCCCTGTCCCGCTCCTGTTGAGCGGCAGTATCTGATGCAAGGTTCTTTTCAAGACTGGGTATTCAAACCTATGGCTTTTTGCCCATGCAGCTGCCGCAAGATTTTAATTTCTCCCAAACCATCCACGCCGCAGACGAGCGCATTCCCATCGAGGCGCTGGATTTTGGCGCAAACGCGATCTATGAAGTTCTCAAACGGTTTGAGTAGAAAATCTGAAAACCGGCAATAATCATTGCGGTGCGGTGGAAAGCGTGAGTTGCCAACACAGACCTGCTTTGGCCGAAAGACGCCTAGTCATTTATCTGTGTATCAATGCTCCACATACCGTTCGTCTCCTTTCGGTTTTTTAGTCATGAGACCCCTATAAATTTCTTGCTTATCATCCTCACAAAAGATAAATTTATAATTTATAGCAATTCACCCATATTGGCCTTTTCGATCTGAATACAAAAGGTTTCTGAATGGTTCATTTATAGGATTTTTCTTGAATTCAGGGATACGTACATGAATATTGTCATCGTAGCACCCGGACACCCGGGACCCGACAAAAAATCACTTCCGCCTTCATTGGCCGCACCATATATTGCTGCGCTCGCCACGCCATACGCAGAACAGATAAAAATATACGATCTGGCCGTAGAGTCATTTAATTTCAATGCTCCCATACCCGATCTCGCATTGATTACCTCTACCATGGCACAGTTTGATCATGTTTATAAGATCGCAGAATTTTTAAAAGCCAAGGGAGCCGGTATCATCTTGGGGGGGCCCCATGCGACCCTGGCGTATGATTTCGACCCTCGAATCAAGGAAATTGCTGACAGTGTTGTTCTGGGTGAAGGCGAAAAGGCATTGCCGCAGGCATTAGAAGACTTTATGAACGGGAAATTGCAGCCCACCTATTCGATGCCGATCGATTCTTTAAATGGAATCCCGTTTAGCCGGCTGGACCTGCTGGATCATAAAAAATATCGTACATCAACCACATCGGTATTGGCACCCGGGGGTGCATGATATAAATGCGCCTATTGTTCGATTAGAGACATATACGGCCACAAATATCTAAAACGGCCGGTGGATGAGATTATTGAAGAAATAAAGTTTCAAACTTCCAGTCCTGACTTGCAGTGGCTGGACCGCAAGCTGGTGCAATTCTGGGATGACAATCCCGCACTGTGATCTTGACTGGTTTCATGATCTGTTGGAAAAAATGATTCCCTTAAAAAAATGGTGGCTTTCCCAGGTGTGTTTGAATGTCGCGGATAATGAAGAAACGGTCAAACTCATGAAAGCTTCCGGATGCAAAGGGAGTTTTTGCTGGCATAGAGTCTATCTCGAAGGAGACCCTTAAATCCCAGAATAAGGATACCATAAATACCGTCGAAAATTATATCCGGCAAACCCGCATGCTGCTAAAATACGGGATGGTGGTAGCGGGGGCCACCATGTATGGGTTTGATTCGGACACGAACGAAAGCCTGTTTGGCGACACCCTGGAACTTGCAGAAAAAATGGGGTTAACCATGCTTCAAACCCACCTGGTCACCCCCTATCCTCATTCGGACTATTTTAAAATCCTCGACAAGGAAAACCGCCTAATAACCAAAGAAGCCAGGTACTACAATGGATATACAGCAGTTCACCGGCCGCAAAACATTCATCCAGCGGACCTGCAAGAGGGCTTTATCAATATCAGAAAAAAATTCTACTCGTGGCGTTCAATTTTAAAAAGGATGTTTAAGCATAGGTTTTTAAAGTATCCGGAATTTCTAATCTGGAACGCCATATTTCGCACACCCAACTATGAGGCAGTTCCCGGGGTCGATATCGAAGAGTGGCTGAAATACTTAAAAACAGTTTGAAGTGTTTTGTGGGGCGGGTATTCACGCTGATGTAAAATTGATATCTTATAATCGCTTTTTCGTTCTAAAAAAAGACAGGAAAACAACAAGACCTGTAATAATGACACTTAAATAAACCAAAACCTCTCCGTAATTTGTGTAAACCGTTCTTTGATGTGATAATAGGGATTTCCCGTGTAAGATAACCTTCCACTAAGCCGATCCTTACCATTGTTTTCGACTCTCGCAATTACCCTTCCGTAAGGATCGATGAAACAGGAAATACCGGTGTTGGTCGCCCGGGCAAGAGAAATCCTGTTTTCCACTGCTCGGAACACCGATGCCGCCACTTTTTGGGAAAGGGCTGTTTCCCCGAACCAGCCTTCGTTGGTTATGTTTAGCATGAAGTCGGCACCGCCTATTACAAACTCTCTGAAAAGACCGGGAAATGCCCCTTCCGAGCAAATGACAACACCAAACTTACTGCCGTTTAGATCAAAAATCGTGTGCTCCTTTCCCGGGACCTCAAAACTTTACTTCTTCTCAGACAGAATGGAATCGCGGCCATGGGATAACATCCTCATAGGGCACATACTCCGCAAAAGGAATCAGGCGAATCTTGAGATACTGCCCGAGGACCTTGCCTTCCGGGGAGAAAAAAAGAGCCGTATTCCCGACATCCTCCGGTTTTAAGGGTTGGTCTGAAATCTTCGGGTATTCCGAACTCCCGAGCAGAAGGTGGGTGTTGACCTGTTTGACAAGGGTACCACTTGATTCAGCAAAGAACCATTTTTGAGGACAAAACCTGGAGTTGCCGCTTCAGGCCACACAATGAGATCCGGCTTATCCGTTGCGGCCCTGGTGGTTAACCCGGAATATCTTTGCATAATGAAATCTGCATATTTTCGGGGGTCGGCCTTTTTTTCACGGTCAATATTTCCCTGCAGCACAGACACCTTAATGCTTTCCCCGACCAGCGGGTTGGAGACTGCCGCCTGTCCGTAATAAAGAGCCAAGACTACCAGTACCAGCGTTGCAAGGATCATAGATATTGCAAACCGGCTTGAAAGGGGAGCGGCCAGCAGGCTGCGCATTTTTTCCTGATCGGGACCAAATTGCCAGGATTGCTGCTGACAGGGCACGATTAGCCAGAACGATCAGGAAGCTGAGGCCGTAAGCACCCGTGATTGAGACGAACTGGATGATGTACAGATGCTGATGCTGGGAATGGGCCAGTAAGGGAAAAGGCAGTGCTAAAAAATCAAGGTTTGATCTTAGGTATTCAAGGCAAACCCAGATGAACGGAGCGGATAGAAGGGCAAATGTGATGCCCCGTCGCCGGTTATGAAACTGTATGCCAGCCCGAAAAGGCCCAGATAAGGGCTTAGATAGAGTCATAGCGATGGCATGGTGAAGAATGGTAAACCCCGGCGCATCAAAAATCCAACTGTAAAGACCGGTGAAAAAAATAATTCCGCAGACAACCGAAATCAGAAAACTGTAGCCTGCGCCCCGGCCGTGAAGCGCAATCAAAAGGGGCACAAGTCCTACCCAGGCCAACCACGAGATATTGTAGTCCGGGAAAGCTAAAAGACAGAAGGACCGCGGTTAAAACCGATGCCAGGAGGGAAAAAATAATACCAGAGATTTTATGGTTCAATACTTTAGTTGCTCCAAAAAAATTAATGACATATCGCCATACACCAGGACCCACGAATTTCATCCGGCACTGGATTTACGCCATGCGCCATGCCCTTTGCTATAGGCGTCAATCTTCCACGCCAACCACGATGACGGTCACGTCGTCATGCTGGGCCGCATCCCCAACAAACTCATCCACCTTTGCTAAAATCTCTTTGAGCAGTTGATCGGCATTCATGGCCCTTGCCCCCCGAGCTATTTCCAGCAGCCGCTCAAATCCGTACATCTCCTCCTTCTCGTTCATGGCCTCCACGATGCCGTCGGTGTAAAAGATCACCTTGTCACCGGGCTCCAGTTGAGCCGGGTTTCCTCATAGTTGGCATCCTCCAGAATCCCCAGGGGAAACGGTGTCCCCTTCGGTTTCCACCAGTTTGGCTTCCCCGGTTTTGGCGGAAAGATGCATGGGCTGGGTCTGGCCGGCGCTGCAGAACGTCAACGTCTGATCCTCGGCATCCATAACAGCAAAAAGCAGTGCTACGAACATGCCGCTTTTGACATCTTTTTTAAGCCTGCGGTTGGCGCGCATCATGCTCTCACTGACGTTCAGATCCTTCTTCTGACAAGCATACGGAATAAACTGCGCGAAGCGGACATGACCAGGGCGCCGGAAACACTTTTTCCGGTAACATCACCAATGACAAAGCCCAGCTTTATTTTCACCCATATCGATAAAATCGTAAAAATCGCCCCCGACTTCCATGGCTGAAACGGAATAGGCCGCAATATCAAGCCCTTCAATCGTCGGACACTCTGCCGGCAGCATGCTCATCTGCAGATCCCGGGCGATGTTAAGTTCTTCTTCCATGCGCTGCTTTTCCAGGTTTTCCTGGAAAAGCCGGGCATTTTCAATGGCCACGGCCCCTTGATGCGCCAAAGTGCGCAGAAGTTCGATGTCTTCGCGGTTGAAAGGCTTGCCGGATTTCTTTTCTCCTAAATTCAAAGAACCGATGACCTGATCCTGATAAACCAGCGGAACCATCAGGCTGGCATGCAGGGCTTCAAATTCTGCGGCACGAACTTTCAGAAACGTCTTTGTATTTCGGATCTTCAAGCACGTCATATTTGGTAAGTTCTCTTTTCTCGTCTTCAATAATCTCCATAATCGGTTCTCGCGCTTAAAGATCATTTTTCTCGACCTCCTGCTTTTTCTCGCCTTCTGCCATGTATACCTGGTATTCGAACCTCCGGAGCTCAGCAGCATTACCGAACTGGTGTTAATAAACATGTCCTCGGTAAATGTTTGCACGAGGCTTGTTAAGAATCTGGGGCAAGTTCCAGCAATGTGGTCATGGCACCGCTGACTTTTCGACAATAGCGCCATAATCATACTCTTTTCGGAAAAAAATCGGTCCACAAGCGCCTGGATCCGGTCGCGCAATGGATTGAATATTAAAATGACGCCAAGCGTAAACAGGATCGGAAATGCCTTGGATTGGGCCAGCTTGATATTGCCCCATGAAATAATTAGAACGATGCTGTCACAACCGACTAGACGCCGACCACCACAGCTGTGACGATCAAATAACCGACAGTTCGCCTGATGATGGTGTCGGCATCAAATAGATTATGCCTTACGATGGAATACGCGATGGAGGCCGGAAAAAAGATGACGAAAAAAGGCCAAAAGAGTTCCAGGGGAAGTTCACCTTGATGAAAAAGAACCAGGTCATGATGAGCACCGGCGGTCCAAAGGCAACACCCACCCCAGAAAAACCACCTTGGCGCGCTGGCGAGCCTCTATGGTGGCGGCTTTGAAAAAGGAGTATAACACCAGCACTATGAAAAGGGCCACGCTAAAAAGCAGGAACATGCGCGTCACGGAGCCGAGCATTTTGTAAGTGAATATTGTTGACAGCACAGATTCGGATTTCAAAAAGGCTGGGAAAGACATAGAGGTAAACCTGCCAGGCCACGGAAAGAATAAGCGCGGGCAGGTAAATAAAGTACTCGAGCACCGGAAAGCGCTTCAAAATAAGATTCCTGTCAGGGAACACGAGGGCCAGGTGACAGTTGGCGAAGGGATAGACCACGAGGACAAAAAGTTGGAAGCTGGCCAGATAATAGGTGGTCATAATATCAAAGGCGGTGATCATGTAACCGCCAAGGGATACACAGAGGACCAAAAAGACCCAGCTGCTTGCAATATTTGGTTTTAGCCAGACCACGATGAGGCCTAAAATGCACAGAATCAGACCGCATAAGAAACTAACAAAGAGAAGGTCATGAAGACATCCCCTACGCCCATCAAAGATACGGGCAAAGTAACCTCGCGGGTTTTGCCTTCAGATTGCACGACATAGTTTACCGGGGTGCCAGGGGGTTTTCCTTTTATTGCCTCAGATACATCCTGGCCTCTCCAGACAGGCTTGCCATCAACGGAAATGATACGATCCAGAAACTTGAGCCCCGCCTGTCTGCCGGCCCAGTCTTCGAGACTCATGGTGCCGACATACGGGAATGGATACATGACAAAACCCGGAAATGGCTTGTTGATGAGTGAAACGGCAGAGACAAGAGAAATGGCGGATATTGCAATAACCAGGAGGGCACATAATCCAATTAAAATATAAATAGGTCTGCTGAGTATCTTCCTCACAGAAAAACTCCCTTTATTTGTCACTCAGAGGTTTGAACCCGTGCCTTTTGACCATGCTTACAATTCGGAGCATAGCATAGAAAAAATTAGGACTGCAATCGGTTCAGCTATCATACATGAATAAATTCAAAGATCTATCGATTCCGGTTGTATTGATTCAAAATTTTAAAAGGTATCTCCAAAAGCAAAAATCGAAAACAACAATGCCCACCATCCACCTGAAGCAGCTGATGGGCATTTGTCCTGTCAATAGGCTGACAGTTTTTAACATAAACTCAAATGCTTTCGGTTTCTTTATTAGGCTCTTTGTATAAATGAGTGCAGTAAATTTGATAAAATAAGTTGAAAAGCATGAGTTCATCCGGATAGTTAGTGTATTCGCCAACACACTTTTATCCAGGAGGAACTCATGCTCATTAGATCTTTAATCAAAGATACGCTCTCATTGCAAGGTTTTCGAGTCAAATTTATTAATCGATACAATTTCGGTATTAGTATCAAAATAGTTCCTGATCAGCGTTACAAACCACGTTGCGGTCAATGTGGTTGTCTTGGACAATATAGAGACACAAGAGTTGAAAGGCATTTCAAACATGTTCCACTTTGGGGCATCCCCGTTATGCTAAATTATTCGCCAAGACGTGTTTTCTGTAGACACTGCAAAGGCATCTATGTTGAACGCATCCCTTGGGCTGCTGGAAAGCGTCGTCTTACCACTGCTTTTGCCTGCTATTTGGCAACATGGGCTCAGCGTTTGCCCTGGATAGAGGTGGCCCGGCTATTTCAATGTTCCTGGGGAACTGTCGCCAGTTCCGTGGATTTCGTTGTTAAATATGGACTGGAGAACAGAGACCTTTGCGGCATAACACATATTGGCATTGATGAGATCGCCAGAAGAAAAGGCCATAATTACCTTACCAACGTTTACGATCTTAAGACCAGAAAGCTGATCTGGTCTGGTGAAGGCCGAAGCGAAGATACGCTCCGGCAATTTTTTAAATACATCGGGGCCAAAAGAGCCAATCAGCTAAAGGGTATCTGCTGTGATATGTGGATGCCATACATCAACGTTATCAAAGAAAAAGCACCCAAGGCCCTGTTGGTATTTGATAAATTTCATATCGTGCGCCATCTGATGGAAGCTGTCGATCAGGTCCGGCGCAATGAAATAGCAGAAAAGGGAAAAGAGCATAAGCAACTGATGAATCATACTCGCTATATTTGGCTTAAGAACCCATGGAACCTGACCGAAAATCAAAAGGCGAAATTTGGTAGTCTGGAAAAATTAAACCTTAAAATAATCCGCGCTTACTTACTCAAAGAAGCATTTCGCAATCTTTGGTTTTATAAAACTGCAGGTTGGGCATATAGATACCTTAAACAATGGTTCTGGTGGGCAACACACTCCAGACTCGAACCCATAAGAAAGTTTGCCTGGATGATCAGGCGCCATGAGGACAACATCCTCAGTTATTTTAAAATGCCAATTACCAATGCATCGGTTGAAGGCCTTAACAACAAAGCAAAAGTTATAAGCCGCAGAGCATACGGATTTAGATCAGTAAAAAGCCATATCCTGAACCTCTATCATGGCTTAGCTGATCTACCATGGCCGAAATTGCTGCATTCATTTGTGTGAAGAACCTTTATTATTTGGGCACTCAACCACCTGTAGCTCTACTTTGAAGCAGCACACGCCCATCAGACTCGGAAGTACCCTGCCGGTCGTATGGCGCCCATGGCGTTTGATCAAGGTTCCAAAAAGATAATACGTCATCAGAGGTCAACTTTTAACATGTTTGGCTGAAATCTATAGAATGGTATCGAAAATCAAAACCAAACGCCAAGTCCCGAAGGGCAGCATTGGGGTCAGTCCTCAGCAGGTTACCTACACTTACGGCTGTCTCACTTGGCTCTGTCGGCCGGTATGGTGCCATAATAACCACATCCTCTTTGCCGCAGCGCTCTATCAATTAAAAATCCCAAAGTTTCAGAGTCAACTTCCATTATACCGGTAATGCAAAGGTCAGCCTCTGCGACCTTCCCATAATAGTCATAGTCAGCAATCGGGCATTCCGGCTGATCCACAGGCTTCGCATATCGCTTGTTTCTTCCTAGGTTCACCCCAAAAGCGTTTACGGAGTACATTCTTCTCTTGGGTCCGCGTCAGACACATAGAATTTAATTTGAGCATCGAAAGAGACTACCCCCGGTTTGCTATTATTGAAATTCTGCACCTTGGTGATTATCGCCGGACAGTTGTAGGTAAATACATTTCCAATCGCGAAATAGAGAACATCCGCCTCGCTAGGAGGGCAACCTAATATTCCATCACCAATCCCAACTCCTGTCAATGGATCGGTATCGACATCGCAGCCCTCGATTTTTTTGACTCTCAGGGTGTAAAAAGGATTATTTGCTTCACTGCAGTCAACCACGACAACCGCCCACATGGTTGGCCCGATAATCTTATCCCCTGAGGGATCCCAAGGCTCAGCTCCCAACGCCTGGGTCGCCGTGATTGTACATATCAGCACCACCATTAATCCGCATGCAAGTAATGCTTTTTTAAGATTCATAGCTTTTCTCCTTTCCTAGTTTGCTTTTTATATTTTCAAATCGTAAACATTTGATACAAATGTTAAGCCGCTGCTGCGTCTTTTATATTAATTTCAAAAGTTCCTTTTCTACGGTGCTCCCACGGGCACTGGATCGGAGCATGTGTTACTATCTTTTTCACACACCTTGTAAATGTAAGGCCAACTGGGCTTCTTTCCTAAACTATCATCAGTATAAGACCTGTCGTTTTCAGTAACTATTTTTTCGCTGTTTTTATGGATATCGACTTGTTGCCCGGTTGCACCGCTCCACGTCAGATCAACATAATAACTGCCTGTTTGTTTGTATGATGTCGCGGTCAATGTTATATTGGCAGCACCTGCAGAAACGGTTACATTCTGGGAAATAGAATCGATCCCACCACCGTCATCCGTAACGGTGAGTGTTACGTTATAGTTGCCATCGGCTAAATAGGTATTGCTTGGATTTTGTTCTATTGAAGTTTTGCCATCGCCAAAGTTCCAGCTCAGGGTTACAACCGTGCCATCTGTATCATAACTTTTATCTGTAAAAGTTGCCTTTAAGCCATCAGTGGTATGTGAGAAATCTGCCGTGGGCGGGTTATTTGCCAGCGGCGGTGCCACCGTCGAAAAAGCGCCGGCATAATTAACCACATTCTTTTGTCCAATGATCACATCGTTTGCGATAAAACTTCCTGTTAGAACACATCCTTCACCTGTTTCAAAAGTCCCATTTTTAGCATAGATATTGGCGAGTATGTTATGCCCCTGCCCAAATAGCACCCCACCAGGGCCATTCACGTAAACCACCACATCTTCTGGACGAATATTAGCACCTGCTTTGGGGCCTAAATAGGCAGCTTTTGCGCTGCCGGATTCCAAGCGACCCTCAATTCGTATTTCTACAGCTTCATTGCAGATTACCTGTGCATGGGATCCCAGGTACATGTCTCTGAAGTGATACACACCTCCTGTTAGATACAGGGTGGCGTGACTTCCGACCGTTACATCCCGATATTCTCCTGCATTTAGGGTGAGTGTATCTTGCGATGCAACTGTGTGACTCTCGTTGCCTGGTTTAAACTGAGAAGGAAACAAGTCCGTGAGTCCGTCCCACACCGGCAAATTAAGAGGCTGTGTTATTTCATTCCGAATCACGCCTTGATTATCATAATTGTTGATGAATATCCCAAACAGAGCCCGACAGTTGAACGCTGTCCGCTTTTATCTGATAGCCATCTGCTACCCAAGTGTCTTGCAAAGCCACCTCGAATCCGGGGACAATGCAAGAAACGCACCCAGCCTGTGCCCCAAGATGGCCACTCTCGATACGCGTATTGTTACGCGTCAAAACACTATTCAACCCGAAAACTGAGAACTTTTGGGGAACCTCTCCAAAAAGGATGTATCTTGTCAACAGGCCGCCGCATTCTGTCTGCCAGTCCTCTGCGCCATTTTCAAGGTAAGCTTCCTTGTATTCGCCTTTGTAATAAGCGATGGCAACGTATGCGTCACCGATCTCCGGCTCGGACAGACACGCCCCACCTTGGGGAAGCGTCACCCAGCCCCCCTGACCCGTGTTTCCCCGCGTTATGGCATCCAGGCTCGCCCACGCATCTGCCAGATTATTCTTCTGAGAAACTTCGCTGTTGTTGAAGACCCTGATCTCTACGTTACTCCGGGCTGTCTGCTCCGGTGTGCGGAGGTCTTCCACCCTGATCTTCATGCGGCCGCCGCGGTCCGGCGCCACATAGATTCTCAATTCATTGGACACAAGGGTTCCATTCCAGGCATTGTCGTCCAGCACTCCCAGAATGCGCCCGGTACCTTTCTCGTTGACTGTCCAACCGTAGCGTGCAATCGGCAGTTCGGCTTGAATCGTGTACCAGCCGCAGAGTCTCTTCATGACCGGAAAGAGCTCCATGAGATCTTCAATCGTTACAGATCTATGCCAGCCGGCGGGCAGGACTTCTGCAGGGGCGATTTTATACTGTCCCCATCCAGAAAGTGGGGGCATTTCAGAAGCCTGTGTTTCCTGAAAAGGTGGCGTATGCCTGACCCCCTGAGGATCCCTGGCGATGAGATATCTTTCGATCTCCATCTGACCGAACCCAAGGTCCAGGTTCAAGGGCCATTCAGTCTCGTTCTTTATGACCCCGATGATGGGAATCGGATCGTCCGCTGGGAACCTGTGTACTTGCTTGGTGTACAGTTTCAAACTGAGGCCTGAATCGCCCCAACCAGGATCAGCCCAGAGGAGACTCATCCCCAGGCATAAGACGCCAACGAGCCAGAGAACTCCCGCACTTTTCTTCCGCAAACGTGGTTTCATGGATATGCTCCCCATTTACCTTACGATATTATGGATTCTCAACAGAGATTTATAATAATCGCTCATATGATCATGCCTGCTCCAGTTGTTGGAGTACCTATACATCAGGCATAAAGGATCATTCGTATGAGAAGGCCCCGCAAGTGCGTGGGCCATCTCATGGGTTATGGTGTGCATCAAAACATGGCTCAGATCGTACTCCTGACTGGTGATATTTTCGGGATCAGTTGCCAGTGGCAACTCAACCCGGTAATCGCCATCAATATCGAAGGGGCTAAGATCACCATCAAAAGTTGTAATGCGTCTATCGCCGTCCCAGTCTCCGTCCGGACCATCGCCCATCACACCATCTATAGGATCCAATTGGTCTGTCTGGTCTTCCACCACGCTGAGGGGGTTTAAATATCCATCTGGCGAAACCCAACTGTTTCCCCAGGTTGTCCCATCAATGTATGGATTGTCGTTAAAATAACTGCTAAGGGGTTTCTCCAGCGTGACGGCAAGGCCGTACATACTGGCCTGGTTGGCCGTAGTCTGGCACCAGGCATAGCCCTTTGTGGCCCACCGCCAGTACCGGGTCCCCAGCGGATTCTGCTGGCTCGGCGAACTCGCCGAGACAAAGCGGATATGGCCGTCCGGTGAGCCGAATACACCTGTGGGATCATGGCGTATGATCAGAACGTTGATGTGAGGCACTGGTTTGCGGATTCTATAGCTATAGGAGCCCGATGCAACTTGATCGTACTCAAAATCCAAACCGAGCTCGTTGCCGGTATCGCTCCAGTAACCTATAGGCATCCACTCTCCTATAGAATCCAACTTGAATTCCCATTCATGCCTTGGCCAGGCGGTTGACCAGTTCGTTCCGGATCCGGTCACCTTCTTGTATTCTCCTGATATGTCCGCTGTGATCTCTGTGATGGATCCTTCTCCAAAATATACGAAGAATGAACCGTCCTCTGTGGCATCATGGCCCCAGTTAGTGGTGTCGTGTACCGTAATTCCGGCATTCGCAAACGCAGCTCCGTAATTAAAAACGTAATCACCGTAGAAACCCACGCCCCGGACGAATAGGTCCTTGCTGGAAGGGTTCAGCCTCATGTGCTGGCGGGTACCTCCCACCGTATAGATTATCCCTCGGTACTCCTCAAAGTGAGTGAAGTCTTCCCCCAATGGCGCCGTGTAAGCTGCAGGTTTGTCGAAAATGATTGCGTCGGTGTCGGCATTGGGATCCAGGCCGGTCAAATCACCATAGGTGGTCCAGGCACTGCTTATGCCGTTTTTGTTAGAATCCACGGGAACCCACAGCTGGCCCAGGTAATTTCCGGAGACCGGGTCGGTTACCAATACCTTGGTTCTGCCACCGTAATCCCAAGAATGGAGGTAAACCTCGTAGGTGCCTCCTCCTGAATCCGGCACGATTACCGTGCCCTGACTGAAGCAATCCACTGTGCTACAATCGGGTGAGCTTATAGCAGTGAGTCCGAAATCGGGTCCATGATAATCGTACCAGGCCGGGTAGTTACCACCGTCGACCATGTCGGCTGGATCGGGATCGTTCTCGGCCCTGCCGGGATAGTTGGACGACATCCGCAAGCTGAAAACCGCCTGCACCGGTGCCTCCACCTGGGGATCCAATTGATCTCCTGTCCACGTTGCCTGGACTCTGTAAGTCTTCCCAAACTCGGGCAACCCGTCCCCGCTCCCGAGGTCCGTCACGGTGAGCGTGAACGCGACGGTCTGTGCCAAGTTTGGATTGGTGCCGTTCTGATACTCCTGAAAATTGGTCAGTCCATCCAAATCCACATCTTCCCCCGCCACACCAGCCGTTGGCGATCCTGCGAAATATTCCTCCTCCCACCAGTTGGGCAAATCATCAGCGTCGATGTCAGGGTTCAGACAGTCAGGCCACTTGTAACCCGCATTCTCATGTCCATCTGGATAGCTTGTGTTGTTAAAGTTCGGCGGTGTTGCTGGCAGGCCCGTTTCACAAGGTTCGTCGGCGCACAGAGCGTCGCTGCCGCAGGCGATCTCATCGTCGTTGAGGTAGCCGTCGCCGTCAACATCCGACGGGTCATCCGCGCTCAGCTCGCTTCCCTGGGCCGAAAGGTCTTCATCCACGTTGGTGGCACCGGAAACTCGCGTGATGATAACATTTTCACTGCCCGGATTACCGAAAATGTCGGTGGCAATAATCGATACTGTAACAGTGACCGATTCAGGCGGATCTCCCAACAGCTCGGGCAGGGTAACGGGTCCTGCCTAGCCAGCTGTTGCTTCCCTCGGCAGTCCCGGTCTGTCCCGTTTCTACAACCTCCCACGAAACAAAATCTACCTGTGTATCGTCGTTGGCGAGACCGCTCAGGGTTACAAACTGGGATGTGGTCGTATACGTACCTTCATTGGTAGGACTCAGAACGTTCACCGTTGGGTCTGCGCTGTCTTTGACGACCGTTATGGTGTCGGTGGCCGTGTATGGTTTCGAATCCACGGTCCCGGTCCCGGTCACCAGGATCACGTTTCCGCCATCCGCAAGGCTGACATCATCTGCGATCCAGGATTCCACTCCGATAGTTGTTCCATTTGTTACCGTTATGTTACTGGCATTCACCGACATTCCGCTTATAGTAATGGTGGGGGTATCGGTGAAATAGGGGCTGGTTGCCGGGCTGTTGATTCTGACGTAAACGGGGTTGTTTGGATCCGCGCCCTCCTGATACTCTTGCAGGTTGCTCACGCCGTCGCCGTCGAAGTCGTCGCCGGCGCCACAGGTGTCGCAATTGGTCGATCCGAAGTGCGTATCCTCCCACGGGTCCGGCAAGCCGTCACTGTCTGCATCTCTGAAGCTCGATGTCTCGATTGCCCCCATATCCCAGGAATCGCCCTTCGGCCGGCTGGAGCCCCTGACGTCTATCCCCGGCTCGGTGGCGGTGGTGCCATCTATTAATAGAGATGTCCGCTGCAGAGAGTAATCCTCAAAGGGTTCATCACATTCTGAAGGACTATTCTCACAGAACAAAGGATCCACGGAAATGTTCGTGGGCGGCAGATCGATCTGGTTGACGGTGCCGATATCATTTTCAACCAGGTTGGTGGGCTCGAAATCCCCCTGCAATGATACATCCACATAAGAGTCAGTCCCCGTGCCGTTTCCGTAAAGGATGTTGTATTTGATCATCGGCAGGGCGCCGTCTTCGATCACCATACCGGCATCCGCATTGGCGGTGATCGTGTTGCTCGCAATGGTAACATCGGAAACCAGGGCCACGTGAATGCCTTCGGGCTGGCCGTAGATAAGGTTGCCGGTAATGTCGGCCACGGCCGAGTCATCCAGGTACACGCCTGTGCAGCCGTTGTTGAAGATCCGGCTGGTCCTAACTGCGCCCGAGCCGTTGAGCAGCGCTATGCCACCGTAACCGCCAGCAATTTGAGCTGCATTATTTCCAGTGACCGTTGCGCCGATCACCTCGTTGTCAAACCCGGCGAGGAGCGCGATGCCGTTGAGTTCGCTATCCTGCACAGTTGTGCCGATAATTTTGTTTTGGCCGGGCGCTTCCTTACAGCCATCGAAGAGGATGCCGTCTTTAAGGCTTTCCACTACGGATCCATTGCGAATGGTGTTATTTGAGCTGCCGGCAGCAATTTCGATGCCAGTATTGCAATTGCGGATTTCCGTATCCCCGAGGTCAATATCCAGCATATAGTTCTCACGGATGTCGACACCGATGCGGCAATCCTGGATTAAAACTCCGGTAAGATTCAGGCAGGCGGCATTGGTGGTAAAACCGATTCCCACATCATAATTTTTGATGGTCACGTTCTTGAGGATGATTTTTTCGGAACCCTGATCCAGCTGGAGGCCATAGGGTTCGGTTGATAGTGAACCATCGAGGATGATATCAACCAGCTCATTGCCATTGCCGGCTATCTGGCCGAAACTCTGGAGCGTCATCGGCCCTTTAATGGTGTTGTTGCTTCCATCCAGATTGAAGTTCTCTTTAGTGCCGGAGACAGTTCCTCCTCGCAACACGTTATACGAACTGGCTGATCCCATGTAGACACCGGTGGCGGATCCGGAGACCTTGACTTCGATCAGCTCGTTGGCTGCACCCGCCAAAATGGCGATGCCGTTTGCACTGTTGTCCTTAATTTCCGTTCCCGTGATTCTGTTATCAGCGGGAGCCTCACCGTCCGGATCATCAGCGCATCGTTCGAATCGAATTCCGTCATCATTGCCCTGAACGATCCCGTTCAAAACGGTATTATTGGCGCTGCCGGCTGTAAACAAAATCCCGGTTTCACAATTCGTGATGAGCGTATCGTCAGGTGCTGTAACCAGGTCGACATTGATCATGTAGTTTTCCAGAAATTCAATCCCGGCACGGCAGTCCTGGATGGTAGCTCCTGAGACGGTTATACTGGCTCCATCCGTGGCAAATCCCATGCCAACATCAACATCCTCAATCGTCCCCCCACTGACCGTAAAATCTGTTACGCCCATTTCGATTTTCAGGCCGTAAGCACCAGGGCCGCTGATTGAGGGGCTTACCAACTGGTTGCCGGTTCCTCCGGAAACCTTCACGGCTTCTGCGAAATTTCCCGAAATTTTTCCATTATTAAGGCTGTTGTCGGAGCTTTCCGCCGCGAACTCTATGCCCGTTTGACAGTCCGAAATCTGCGAATTATTCAAATCGATTTTAAGCTGATACGCTTCCACCAATTGAAGGCCTGTCTGGCAGGCGGAAATATTGACGTCCTCGAGGGTGGCACAACCGCCGTCGGTATTAAAAACCACGGCTTCATTGAAATTAAATATGTTCAAGCCATTGATGGTCACATCGGAGGCCAGAGGTGAAAAAACGAACCCCTGCGTCCAGGATATGGCACCGGCGCCGTCCATGGTAACGCCTGCGGCATTAATGATGACATTCTGGCCGGTATCTATTGGGGCGTCCGGCTCGGAATCTCCAATGCTGTATATCCCCGCCGCAATACGAATAGTGTAAAGCCCTTTCGCAAGCAAGTTTAGCCTGTCAAAGGCCGCATGGATTGACTTTAACGGATAAGTCTCTGTTCCCAGATTCAGGTCAGTACCTGTATCTTTATTTACAAAAATTCCATTATTAAAAATGCTGGGGTCCGGATAATCTTCCCTGTTAGTCGGACTGCTTCCGGCCTGCACCTCCATCAGGTCTGACCAGGCATCTCCATCGCTGTCTTTCAAGTGAGGATTGCTTCCAACTTCCTGCTCGCCAAGATTAAGTAACCCACCTTCATCAAAATCCTCTTCGCCGTCTGGAATATCGTCGTCATCGGTATCTGGATCTTGCGGATTCAACAATAGGCCTCCGCCCCCGAATTGTAACTCCCATTCATCGGTCAATCCATCGTTGTCATCATCATCATCACACTCGTCACCCTGTCCATCGCAATCGAAGTCTGGTTGCCATAAATCACCTACAGCCTGATTCAGAATTTCGGTAGCACAATCATCTAATGATGCGCCCTCTTGGTATTCAACCTTTGGATTAAAATCATTAGGGCAATTGTCGCAAGCATCGGGGATTCCGTCTTCATCGAAATCGGCCAGATTGATAACAGACAGAAAAGCATCCAAGTCACCCATGTTAGTATTTTGATAGGTAGGTGAGGTTACGGGAAAGTTATCTGAATACGTGTAACCAGCGATGTAAGCATTCTCATTATTATCAACAGCGATGCCATAGCTTACGTCGTCGGCACTGCCGCCCAGCAATGTGGAGTACAGAAGATCAGACCCTGCGCTGTTGAGCTTGGACAAAAATGCGTCGATTCCGCCTCTAAGGCCTCCATATGCTTGTAAGTCGTCAAAGACAGGGAAGTTTTCGGAAAGTGTCTCGCCTGTCACATAGGCGAAAGCTCCCAGCGGATCACCTTCCTCATTAATAGCTATCCCGTAGGCCTCATCATCTAATATACCGCCCAGATAGGTCGAGTAATAAAGTAAAGTACCGTTCGCATCGAGTTTGGTAACAAAGGCATCCCACCCACCGTTGATAGAGTTCTGGTATGCATTCGAAATCGGAAAATTGCCGGACAAAGTTTGTCCCGCCACATAGGCATTTCCTGAACTGTCAACAGCAATGGCATTGCCGATATCTTCATCGCTGCCGCCGAGGTAAGTGGAATACACAAGATCGGACGCAGCCGGATTGAGTTTGGCCACAAAAGCGTCCAGAGGACCGCCGAGGTCGGTATCAAGTGCACCCGTGGTGATACTGAAATTGGTAGAAGCGGTTTGGCCGGTCACATAAGCGTTTCCGCTTTGATCGATTGCAATCCCCCGAATAAAATCTGCGCCGCTGCCCCCAAGAATTGTCGAATATTCCCGATCGTTTCCAGCTTGATTCAGCTTGGTTACGAATGCATCGACGTTACCTGCAGTAGTTGAGTAGGCCTCTGGAGTAACCGGGAAATTCGAAGACTGGGTTGCGCCCGCCACGTAAGCGAATCCATCAGCATCGACGGCAATGGCATATCCGGTTTCAGGTCCGCCCCCTCCCAGGTAGGTTGAGTAAATCATCTCGCCATATTGATCGAACTTGGTCACAAATAAATCAGAATTGCCACCAATCTTTCGATCATAGTAACTCCGGACCGGAAACCTCTTTGATCCGGTTTCACCCGTCACGTAGGCACTGCCCTCTGCGTCAACCGCGATGGCATAAATGAGGTCGTCCAATTCGCCGCCCAGGTAGGTTGAGTAAATCATCTCACCATAACGATCAAACTTGGTTACAAATCCATCATAATTGCCCGCAATATCTTGCTGATCACCGGCCAGAAATGGAAAATCCGCCGAAAGCGTAAACCCGGCCACATAGGCATTGCCGCCCGCATCTGCGGCCACTGCAAAGGCACCATCCTCTCCGGCCCCGCCCAGGTATGTCGCATAGCTGAGACAGGGATCGATGACAAGGGGCAGGTCAGGATCATGACCGGTCACTTTAAAACCGTATGCATTATCTTGCACCAGGTAGGCCACCTGCACCGGCTGGCGCTGGCCGTTTTTCTCCTGATAGGCCAGGGGTTTGCTGAACCGAATCGCGCCCTGGGGCGAATTAATTTCCAGCTCGCCCTGGTTGTTAATTTTGAGATCTGCGGCTCCCTCTATCTGGAGCTTGATTTGGCTGAAATCGGCTCCGGGCTGGACGGTGAAAATCTTTTCGACATTGTCCCCGTATGCCTTAAGGGACAAACCAATGCCCTCATAGACATTTCCCAGGCTGACCGTATTGTAGGTTGGGATATTCGTTTTCCAGTTGCTTCTATCGCTACCGGTAAAATAGTTGATTTTCGCGGGGGCTCGATCGATGCCCTGTAAGCTTACCTGAGATGCGCCAATGAGCTGTTCACGAAGGGACAGAATCCGTGTGGGCCTCAAGGCCTTGGGATGCCTGCCGATCTTTTCCCTGGTATCCGGAATGGCAAAGGTATAGACCAGCTCGCCACCTTCTGTGAGGTAGAACTTGCCGCCAAAGGTCTGGGCATAGAAACGAACGCGCCTGTCTATCTGCCCTTCATTGGCGATGAAAGGGACCTGCAGTCCAAACGCCTTTTGAACCATTGATCCCTTATCAAAGGCCTTTCCCTGGTTACACGTGCCGGACTGAACGGCCGCAAAGGTATTGGCAGCAAGAAACGCGGTAAGACATAGAAAAATGGCGATAATGATTTTTGGCAGGTGGGTCGTAAGTGGTCTTGATAAATCTAAGGAATGGATTGCCCTCCTCATTTGCCCCCCCTCTTCAAAAGAATAAACTCTTTCCAATAAGATGGATTAATTGAAAAAATGAGTTGGCCCAACTTGTGTCTGATTAAAACATCAAATAAAGAAACGGTATCCGGTCGGATAAATAATTAATTATTGATTTTAATTCAGTTACTGGAGAAAAAAATATAGCAATAATCATGCAAAATCGGCTATATTTAATTTATCAGTAAATTTAAATAGTTATAAAATAACTTTATTCAGACCCGCGATATTCGGGCAATTTATTACCTAATTTCAAGAAAACAATTTCATATTTTATTAAACGTTCTGGTTTAATTTTGGAATTATACAAATTCCAACCCTGTGAGACTGTTTTTTTGGGCTATTTGAGCTTTATAGGCGCAATTCTGTTCAATTATAGTTTCCGGATAGCCGGGAAACTAATCCATCATCGCAATTTTTCGAACCGCAAAAGGGCAAAAAGGGAGGTCTGGTAACTATTATCAAAAATTATTTCAATGCGCAATACTAAATTTTTACCTGTACAATACCAGGTTAATACCCGTATTTTATTATGGAATCAGACCGCAAGTTCATGCTTATCTTATTGATATATTTGCTATTTTTGATTAAAAGCCTTAAAAAAAT
The DNA here is from genome assembly GCA_963766255.1 of uncultured delta proteobacterium. Classification (GTDB taxonomy): domain Bacteria; phylum Desulfobacterota; class Desulfobacteria; order Desulfobacterales; family JAFDCJ01; genus JAFDCJ01. Next base: position 153,035 of record CAVXZZ010000016.1, on the reverse strand, counting down.
AAACACCACGGATTCAATTGAATGCTAAAAGAAATCTTTCGGAAACGATTTGCAGCCGATTTCTAGTAATTGAAATCGGATCGACTTTTTTCAGGCCATCTTCTGAATGGCATTTTCGACCGTGTCATGGAGACTGGCAAACTTTGTGAGTCCCACCATGGTCAGAATTTTCTTGTAATGGCGCGAAACACCGGCAATACCGATTTTTTGTTTATTCTCCTGGGTTTGGGACAGGATCTGGATCAGGACCGCAATTCCCCCGCTGTTGATGTAGGCCTCGGGATCGAATTTCAAGAGGATATGGCTGGCACCTTGTTCCAGGGTATTCGCATAGGCTTTGGTCAGGAATGGCTCTGAAAAGGAGGTGATATCACCCTTGATATCTAAAATGGTGATGGCACCGTGATATTCAAAAGAAATTTCGTTGGTGTGAAGCTGCATACGTTAATCCGTGCCTTTTTCTTCCGCTGGCGTTTTATCGTTGTCGTCAGGCCTCATCCAAAATTTGGAGCCAAATTGGCAATTATTTGGGAAAATGGGCATTTTTCACGAGAACTTCAGGTCTATAATGCCCTCTTTATCCTTAACCCTGAACGTTGAACCCTGAACCTGTGAACGGTTATTAAGTCTGCAACCGGATTGTCATTTTCACCCTGTGTCCGCCATCGGTCATTTCATTGAATTCAACCTCGTCGGCCAGTTGTTTGATCAAAAAAGTTCCAAATCCTGTCGGCGGGTCCAGCCTTTCAACAATGCGGTCGATGTCAGGATTCGACGGTAATTCCTTGATGCCGCCGCCATTGTCTGTCACTGAAATATGGAGGGCTTCATCCTTGAAGTTCATGGATATGGCAACCGTTGCATCCGGGCGATCTTTGTTGCCGTGCTGAATGGCATTGATGGCGGCCTCGGCGACCACAGTCTTCAAGTCTTCAATGCGCTCATCAGAAAAGCCAAGCATTTTACCAAAAGAGGCCACACATGCCATGGCAACGCGTTCGTACCCGATACTTGCTGTCCATAACAATTTCTACGGCGTTATCATTTAGGTTGGATGACATTTCTCTTATTTATCCATTCAGGTCAATTCTTCATTGGAAAGCGCACATGGCCCCTGAAAGTCTTCAGGCTTTCATATAATATAGAAGGAGTCCGAAAGGTGTCAAGATAATTGTTGCCCCCGGCAGTTTAGGAGTTCCCGAAAATGATGAAATCATCGAATCGACATTTGGACACCCTTTACTGCGGGAAACCAGAAGCCATATTACGCCCCAACATAGTGATTGGCCGCCCACCAGGCTTAAAAAAGTGTTGACCCGCATGTATCGGTTTGGCATAGTTGCTTCCCAAAAATTGCAAGTTTCTCTCCTTTAACAGCAAAATAAAAAAAGGAAACTCTTGTGAAAAGCCAATTAGACAAAGCCCCCTTCTCTTTCCTCCCGGAAAACGCAAATGAAGAACTTTTAAGTCATTTTTCCTCTGAAACAATAAAAAAAGACACCATCCTTCTGACCCAGGAAATATCATCGATTGAAAAATTCCTGGTCCTTTCCCAGGGATCTGCCCAATATTATTTTGAACAAAATAATGAAAAAACCCTTCAGGGCCAATTAAATCAAGGAGACAATTTCGGCGGCATTTCAATCCTGCTAAATGATGGTGTGGCCATAAGGACGCTGAAGGTGCTTGAAGATTCTGTTTTTTTAAGTTTGGATGCCGACATCTTTTTAAAGACCTGCGCAGAGTTTGAAGAATTTAAAGCCTTTTTTACCAATGCTTTTGGAACTTTGATGCTGAACAAGTCCTACGCCGGTATTATTGCACGCCAGATAAAGGATAAGGAATTTAATTTACCTTTTTTTAACCAGCCCATTTCAGCAATTTTCAGACCCAATATTGTCACCTGTGCGCATGATGCAACAGTTAGTGAAGCCGCTCAAAAAATGGCAAAAACCGATTCGGGCTCAATATTTATAAAAGATGACAAAGGAAAAATTGATGCCATCATCACGGATGCCGATCTAAGGAACAGTGCTGTAGCCAAAGGACTGAACGATGGGCATCCGGCCTCCGCAGTATCCTCCCCCATTGTTTCAGTCCCTGCCGACTCCCAGGTTTTTGAAGCGTTTATCACCATGATTGGAGAAGACAGGAAGCATTTGGCAGTTACCAGCAAAGCCAATGATATTATCGGCACGATTTCCGATAAGGATTTGATCGCCGCCCAGGCAAATTCTACATATCTTCTCGTTAAAACCATTCAATCAGCTAAAAACGTCAATCAGCTTGAGAACATGCACGCCAAAATGGCTTTAATGCTCTTAGACCCCATCCGAAACGGTGCAAACCCCGAATATATCACACGGTTGATCACCACAATTTCCGATGCTATCCTGGATAAAGTCATTGAATTCAGCATTGCAAAGCTGGGCAAGCCGCCTTGTAAATTTGCCTTCATGATCATGGGCTCAGAAGGCCGGGAAGAGCAAACCCTTGTTTCTGACCAGGACAATGGCATTATTTACGAAGACCTTAAAAATGATAAAGACAGGGCCTATGCATCAGAGTATTTCGGCAAACTTGCCGAACTGGTTTGTGACCAGCTCAATACTGCCGGATACAAGTTTTGTGATGGCGAATGCATGGCAAAAAATCCCAAATGGTGTCAATCGCTGCTAAACTGGAAAAAGTATTTTCACAACTGGATCTATCAAGGATCGCCTGAAGATCTTCTTCATTCAAGTATTTTTTTCGATTTCAAAGGGGTTTGGGGGGATTTGGAACTAACAGATCAACTGAAATCATTTCTGATGGATTCTGTGGAAAAACGGGCCGGATTTTTAAGACATTTAACCGAAAATGCATTACATTTTAAGCCTCCCATAGGTCTGTTCGGCAAACTGGTTGTTGAATCCAAAGGGGAACATAAAGACTCTTTTAATTTAAAATGGGCCATGCAGCCGATTGTTGACCTTGCACGGATCTATTCATTGAAACACGGCATTGTTCAAACCAATACCCTCACAAGACTTTTCAGACTGTATACAAAACATGTATTTACCAATCAACAGTATATTGATCTGGTACAATCCTACAACTATGTGATGCATTTGAGATTCTTGAGACAGATTACCACGATTATTGATGAAGAAAAGCAGCCGGACAATTATATCAATCCAAATAATCTTTCATATCTTGATAATGCCATGTTAAAAGAAGTATTTAAAAAAATCGAACAATTTCAAGGGAAATTGAAATCCGAATTTATTGGAACGGCTTAATAAAAGGAACCCATGGAAAATAAACAAAGCTAAATGATAAAAAATTACTTGTTGTTGATGATGAGATCGATATTATCGAATCGTTGGAAGAGCTTTTGGATGATACGTTTCTGGTAGACTCAGCATCCTCATTTGAGGAGGCCGTTTCCTGCCTTAAAAACAACACCTATGATGCAGCCATATTAGATATCATGGGAGTTAGGGGATATGATCTTCTTGAAGCCACACACACTTTGGGAATTCCAACCTTGATGCTGACGGCCCACGCACTCAGCCCGGATAATCTGAAAAAATCAATTGAACTGGGCGCCGATGCCTATATACCCAAAGATAAAATGGTGGATATCTCCATGTATGTAGAAGATGTTTTAATTTCCCGACAAGACAAGAAAAAAAATAATTTCAAATGGTACGTAAAGTTTATGCCTCTTTTTGACAAATTCTTCGGGGAAGGATGGAAGGACCCGGAAAAGGAATTCTGGGACGAGTTTGATAAAAAACACGCCGGGGAGTGAAACATTATTTCGGGGCAACTGCATGTTGGCAAGCCGAAACCATCTGAAGCTGTTAGTTCTATGCAACGCAAACACATCAACTTCCCCGGACAGGTTCTTTAGCGCCAATTTTCCCAGGGGGGAAAACGAATAGTGGCTTTTCACTCGATCGGCAGTCGACTTTGAGACCAGCACCGCCCCCCCTTGGCCTGGCCGCAGAGCCTGGCTGCCACGTTGGTGGTCGTGCCGTGGGACGTATACGCCCAGCGCGAACCGGTAAGGCTTTCGAACTTGGCGGCTCCCACGAAGGCCTGGCCGGAACAGATACCGACATTCACGACCAGGGGCTGGGAATCGAGGCTGCAATCATCATTAATGACACAGGCCTGCTCTTTGATGGTTTGTGCGGTTTTAACCGCCTCCAGGGCGTGGGTGTTTTCATCCTCACTGAGGAACAGCACCATCAGACCGTCTCCGGCGGTTTCCACGACATCACCGTTGTTTTCGTAAATCGCATCCATAAATACGGAAAAATATTTTTCGACCAGCGTATTCACCTGAGTCCCACCGACACTTTCCGTGATTTTGGTGTAGCCCTCGATATCGAGAAAAAGCATCGAAATATCCAGCTCTCTTGCCTCCTGGACCTCGCCGGTGGGCGAATTTTCAACCATTCGGGTCACGGCGGTCGGCACGAACTTGCACAGGTTCGATTTAATGCTCTCTAAAATTTCCACCTTGCGCAGGGCAGCCCGAAGTTCTTTAAGGGCCTTTTCCAGCTCCAGGTTTTTGGCTTCCAGATCCCGGTTGAGCCCCTTGATTTTTTCAAATGAGCGGGCATTATTAAGGGCGACGATCAAATTGTTCATCAGGGTATCGAGCAGTTCCCGGTCATTTTCATTGTAGGGTTCTCCGATGAGCTTGGCGCCCAGACCGAAGATTCCGGCCCACTCCGATTCAACTGCAAAATCACTCGCAAATGCAAGGGGTGTCGATAGGGCGTCGGTCTGCAGAATCTTCTCTGCACCGGTCGCTGATGGCGAAAACATCCCCTGCCGGATAAGTTGCTCGATGTCCTTTTTTATGCCGGCGACATCCTCGTCGGCAAAGCCCACCGCTACCAGATGCTGGATTTTTTTTGAAACGGAATTGATGAGCAGAATGAACCCTTCAGTGACCCCGAAATTACCCATGGCCATCAGCAAAAAGCTTCTGAGGATCGTCTCCGTTTCGACACTGGAGAAGATATCCTTGCTGACATCATAGAGGGTCTTTAGATAAAAAACCCGTCGATCCAGTTCGTTTTGAACATGCTCTGATTGCTTTAACTCTTCCTGGAGGCGATTGACTTCTGTTCTAAGATCCATTTTGGGGTAATCAGTTAAAAGGTTACTGACCGAACAAGGTTCATGAAGTGAAGCTTTACTTCCTGCCGGGTTTCTTTGAGGCGATTGAGCAATTTAGTCGCCAGATTGGTCATAATGATGCAACGCATTTCAGAGTCAGCGTTCATCAGATCGTCCATCTGGGTCTTTGAAATGGCAATCAGTGTGCTGTCCTCCAGGCATCGGGCAGAAAGACTGTATCGGTAAGGTTCAATCAGCGCGCCGACGCCCAGGGAACCGTTGTTCGGACGGACAATAGCGATAGGGATTTCAATGGTGTCTTCCACCTTGATGACAAGCTCAACGGCGCCGTCTTTTACAAGGTAGAGGTGCGAGGCCTCCTGCTCCTCACTAAACAGCCATTGGTCCTTTTTAAACTGTTGCTCCCGGCTGATGGCGTCGATCCGTTCAATTTGAGACTGCGAAAGTCCCTGGAAGAGAAAACAAGAATTAATAGGCATGGCACGTCTCCTATATGGGTGTCACGGGGATCCAACACACCAGACTCTGATCATCTGGTGGGGGCGAAAACAGAGCGTCTTGGAGAGGCTTTCATTTGCAGGCGTCAACCCGACTTTTTTGGTTTAACCGGCCTCCCCGGCCATTGCTTCCAAAGCCTCTGTCAAAGAGTTGTGAATTTGTGCAAATTTGGTAATTCCAACCATGTGAAAAATCTTCTTGAAATGGTCTGAGATGCCGGTAATACTGATAGCTTGATTATTTTTTTTGGTTTGAGCCAAAATTTGTATCAAAATGGCGATTCCACCGCTGTTAATATATGAGCCTTTATCTATTTTCAGCAGTATTTTGGTCGCACCTTGAGAGGTTGCTTTCTGGTAAGCTTCGTTGAAGAAAGGTTCAGAAAATGCGGTAATATCTCCCTGTATTTCCATTACCGTAACAGTGCCCTCGCTCTCAAGTTTAATCTCGTTGCTGTGCTGCATCTCAACCTGCACTTTCTCCTACCGCCCGATGTTCATTGGCCGGGAAATGAGACTTGCCAGCTCACCGCCGGGGAAGTAGGATATGATATTTTTGTGCCAAGCCCATCTGAATTTGGTTTCAAAACTCTGTCTATTTATAAAAGGCCATAAGCCGGAAGTGTGGCGCTCCTGCTATTGCATTTTAATGGCCATTCTTACGGCATGACCTTCATCCGTCATTTGATTATATTCAACTTTATCCGCAAGCTGGTTGATCAAAAAAACACCGAACCCGGCGGGCGGATCCAGTTCGTCAACAATTCTCTCGGTATCCGGATCTGGTGGGAACTCCTTGATGCCGTCGCCCTCGTCGATTACCGAAACGTTGATGACACTATCGCTGCAATTCAGGTAAACGATGACCCGGGCGTCCGCACGGCCCTTATTACCATGTTCCATGGCATTGATGGCTGCCTCAGCGACCATGGTCTTCAAATCCTCGATACGCTCCGGCGAACAGCCAAACATTTGGGCAAAGGACGCTGAACACGCCATGGCTATTCGTTCATATCCAATTTCGTTGGATAGAATCACTGCAACCATCTTATTGTTTAATCGTTTAACCATTTTCCCACCTTTGGCGATCAAATCCACTTAATTCCAATCAGTAGCGACCATAATAAGAAAGAGTTGTAAAGGTGTCAACTACAAAAACTGAGAAGATCTTCCAGGCCGACATTCATACCCCTTACAAAAATTCCATTTCTGGGTTGAAGAGAATATTAAAATAGACTATCAGTAATAAAGGAGAATTTCACCCTGGAGGATACAAATGTACCGCCGACGGATCACCGACGTTTTTCAAATCGATTCCTCATTGATATTATGGGGCGAAATAATTGAAATTCTTCCCTTGATTTCTCCAGGCGTTCAAACCGATTCCCTCCACCGCATTTTTAATTCCGTAAATGACCTTTATCATGGTAACTATCCCGGATACAGGGCCTGCAGCACAAGTTACCATGACTTCAGCCATGCCAGCGCAGCTTTTCTTGCCATGGCACGCTTAATACACGGTGCCGTCCTTGATGGCAACGTATTTTCTGAAAGTGATGTCGTGGTGGCACTGACCGCTGCAGTCTTGCACGATGCGGGCTACATCCAGAAAACAGATGACCGGGAAGGAACCGGCGCCAAATACAAGGCGGTTCATGAGCAACGCAGCATGGATTTTTTAAGTCGCCACGGTCAGGCCTTCGGGCTGTCAGCCGATGAAATCTCGGCCGGCCGCAGCATGATACTGTGCACGGACATGCAGCAAGATATTGGATCTATTTCCTTTGCATCCCGTCAGATAGAATTTATAGGCAGGCTGCTTGCCGCTGCTGATCTGCTGGCACAGCTCTCCGACCAGCTGTATCTGGAAAAGCTTCTATATTTATACCGTGAATGCCGGGAGGCCGGCACCGGCAATTATACAACGGAAGCGGATATCATCTTAAAGGCCCCACCCTTTTACGACGTTTTCGAAGATCGCCTTAAACTGTTGAGGATTAAAACGGATCGGTACTTGAAGCTGCATTTCGATTCAAGATCCCGCGGTGATGAAAACCTGTATCGCCTTGCCATAGAAAAGCATAAACATTATCTCGAAAATTTCCTGAGCAGTAAAGATGCAAACCCATACAAACACCTGAGACGCGGCGGTATCGTGGACACCGTTCGCCGTCAATACCGAAATTAGCACCGAGCAGACCGCAGCGAGTCGTGGCCACGAAGGCGGCTGTGCCTGAAAACCAGGGGGATTCAGGACCTTGGCGACAACCCCCTGGCGGCATTAGGTCGTTAAAACGCTAATTGCAATAAGGGCGGAGTATAAAAATGGCGTCTTACCAAGATAACGAAACACCTCCCCGTTCAATGCCGGCATCTGAAACAGCCCAATCCGAGCTTGACCTGCGGTTGTTTCACCTTAAAACCCTGTACGACGTGAGCCGTGAACTGCTGGGAATCGTTGACATTCAGTTGATTCTGAAAAATTTTCTGCTAATGACCCTTGGTAACTTCGGGGTTGCGGAAGGTTTTATTTTTGCCCATGATTCCAATTCCACAAATCCCGGGGTAATGGTGGGCTTCGGATTTCAGGATGATGTCCTGGCATCGCTGGAATCGGAATCACAGCAAGCATTGATAAACCAGCCTTTGCAGAATGTAATTGGGGTCGATGAGATTCCTGAAAATTATGCATCTTTAGAGCCGCCCCTGGCCATTCTTTTAACCTTTATCGTCGATGACGAATTCAAGGGTATTATCGGCTTAGGCCCAAGAATTATCGATGAACCCTATGGTGAGGATGATAAAAATCTTCTGGAGACGTTGAAAAACAATTTGGTGGTGGCGTTGAAGAACGCGCGATCAGCGGCGGCCTTGAAAGAAGCATATGAAGAAGTCAGCATTTTAAACCGCGCCAAAGATAAATTGATAAATCATTTGGCCCATGAGTTGAAGACTCCCCTGGCAGTGCTGCTAAGCTCCCTGAAACTGATCAAGAAACGGCTGGCACCTCTACCACCGGATAATTGGCAGCGAGTTATGCAGCGGGCCGAAAAAAACCTTCAGCGGCTGGTGGAAATGGAAAATGAAGTGGAAGATATTATCAAGAAATCCGAATTCAGGGCCCACCATACCCTGAGCCGTTTGCTGGATCAATGTTCCGATGAGTTGGAGATTTTGATTGCCGAGCAGACCGAGGATGCGGCAGTTGCAGTTAAAATTAGAAATCGAATCGACCAAATTTTTAAGCCCAAAGATGCCCTTCCTGAGAATATACACCTGGATCAATTCGTAGAAGAACAATTCCTGAAGATCAATCCCTATTTTTCCCATCGCAACATCGAGCTGAAAATTGATATCCAATCGGCAATTAGTATCCATTTCCCTTCAGAGCCGCTGGAAAAGTTGATCGGGGGATTGATAAGAAATGCGATCGAGAATACGCCTGATGAAGGCAAGATCAAAATAAAGGTAAGAAAAAAACAAAAAAGCGTGGAGCTGGTGATTAAAGATACCGGCGTCGGCATATTGGCAGAGCATCAGCAGCGCATTTTTGAAGGGTTTTTCCCGACCCAGGATATATCCAAATATTCTTCCAAAACGCCCTTTGATTTTAATGCCGGCGGCAGGGGTGCCGATCTCCTGCGAATGAAGATTTTCTCCGAGCGTTTCAATTTCAAACTCGACATGCAATCGACCCGATGCCGGTATATTCCCCTCCCCAGCGATGTCTGCCCGGGTCGGATCAGCGAATGCAGCTTCTGTTTGAGTCCCGAAGATTGCTACGCATCCGGAGGCACAACTTTTAGGGCGGTTTTCCCCGCCTCTGATTAGGTAAACCGCCACTGAAATGCTCGCAATAACCATCTATAATTATAAATAAATAGTTATATAGTTAAATAAAAAGTTATTTCCTGAATTTGGTTTATTTTTTGCTTTAAGCATTGATTCTAAATCTCTTTTATTGTATAGGTTGTGACGCTGCAACGTGATGGACTTATGTTCAGCGGATAGGCCCTGCAACATTATTTGCGTTTGCAAGATGGAAATGTTCCGGCAACAGACAGTGGAGGTACATTCTTTCTGAGGGGGAAGAATCCTGCCGGGATAGACTATTTTCGTAAAAGCGAAAGAGTAAAAAACGGTTTAAGAAAAAGCCGACTCCCGGGGGATCGGGAGACGGAGAGCCACGGGCCTAGACAAGTTGAATGGTTGATTTGTTGAATAGTTTATTGGGTTATACCGGTATAGTCTTCGCCTAACTATTCGACAATTTACGGTTTAAATTATTTAACTGCTAAAAAAGCCGGGTGGCCTTGATTGCAAAATTTTGCAGAGCTGCCCGGCTTTTTTTTCGGAATTTACACAGGCCTTCCAATAGTTGGGTAAAAATTTTCCCATAGGTAAAGAAATACACAGCGAATTAAAATTTAACTTACTGTAATTACTAATAAAAATATAAAATTAACTGGCTCGCATTTTGCATAAGCTATGCTGAATTTAATTTAATTATTAAATGTGTCCACCCTGAGGAATTGAATACGTTGTCTGTATTTTGATTGTTGAACGTATTAGGTAAATTAAAACGCTGCAACGGCGTTGCTATTTTTAAATATAGCGGCATATCGAACAGGGGTTTGAAAAATTGCCGCAGTAACCTTCAATACGGTTTTCATAAAGGGAAACTATATTTCGATAACTTTTTAAAAAGGGGAAGTATTTAAAGCCACCAGCCAAGCTTCATACTATCATTGATGGTGCAAACAGGGGGGGGACACAATCCGGTTTTATATTTTCATCACCGATATTTTATTAGTGACAGTGTTTTCTGTTGCTTTTTTTCAGCATGCTGTATCTGACACCTGCGTTCTCTAATAGATAATTGGTGCTATAAAACCTCAGAAAAAGATTCATCCCGATCCAATCCGTCCTTCCCGCAACAGGCTTTACCCCAATGTTGCATAAACAACATGGCAAGAGTTAGATAATGACTTGTTATTATTCCCCATATCATAACCAGAGCCCCAATTTGTGGAAATCTCTTTTTGTGAATTCAAAGGATGGGGTCTATTTTGCCATGTTGTTTGCCCTTCGGGAAAGCCGGAGGACTTCAGATTCTGCGTTGCTGAGGGTTCGAAGTAAAGAACTACGACTTCACCCTCAGAGGCCTTGACTCTGAAGCCCTCCGGCTTTTGCAACGTTAGGGTCTAAAGAAAACCAGTCTGCCGAACAGGAGGAAATAATTTGGGATTTAAGGGGGGGGGAGTTTTTTACATTCCTGGGGGAATCAACAGCACCTTATCGCCGCCGGCCTTAAATTATCCAATCGATCCATACCGTCTGAATTCCAGCCCAATACAGGAAGAATTCTACGGGTGTATTTTATTTCCAGACTTTAGCAGACTTCAAGTGGTCTTATAACCTTTAACAAGGAGCCCTGCGCCGTGAAAAAGATTGTATTTTCAATGGCCCTTGCTGCACTATTGTGCTTTACGGTACCCGCCTGTACGGCGACTACGACCACCGTAAAAAAATTGGACATCCGCTCATCAGAAATATCTTCCGGATTTTACGATGTCCTTGTATTTAAAGACGGCCAATGGCAGCATGCCGGAATTTTGCGATATGGCAGTCACTTCCAGGACCGGCAGTTAAATTTGAGCCCGCTCCTGCCGACCGAAGGTAAGATAAAGGTCCGGCTGTTTCAAAATGGCGGAGGCGCCGCTCATATCGACACCGTCCTGCTGGGAGACCAGCCGCCATCGACTGTGGAAGGGTGTAAGGATCCTCAAGCGCTTAAGAAGCTTTCGAAGAAGAATTTCGACGTCATTGACGCCTATTATAAGACCCTGGATCTAACATTCGCTATGAAAGGCGACAATAAAACCCTCGCAATGACCGCCCGGGTTGAACCCGAGGCCATCAGCAAAATCCCCTTCCAGTTCCCGAAGCACAATTTATTCAGGCCGATCACTGCCGGCTCCCAATATTATCCCTATCAACTGAAACCAACCAAAGACTCCCTGGCTACCAAACCAACACCTTCGGACAAAATCTTTTTCAAGGAATACTGCCTCACCGGCTCGGGTCACCCCTCCGGTTTTACCTATGGCTGGGTCAGCAACGACGAAAAAAACCTGTATGTCAAAATTGACTTCACCCCGGACAACACCCGGGACGGCGATAAAGACTATGCAAAATTGTATGTTCGCAGGGGCAGAAATCTCAAGGAATTTAAAGTTTCCGAAGCTGATACCAAATGGGGAAATCCGGAGTTTACCTACACGGATAAAGCCGCCTACCAGCACAAGATCTACGATTTCGCCATTCCACTGGAAACCCTGGGCATTGAGCAACCCTCAGCAGGCGAAAATATTGATCTGGCCTTTGCCGCCTACGGAACCGCCACGCCGGCTTACCTGGCCACCGACACAGCTTATGATGATGCAAACCAACGCTACTTGATTGTCTATGTCAATTCCGATGGATATGTCACCGGCCAGATGGTCGATGAAGACGGCAGCCTTTACGGAGCTGAATTCACTATTTCAGAAAATCAGTACAGCTATTATCCCTCCATCGTCCACAATCCCTCCGACGCCAACTTTCTGGTCCTGTTTGAAAGCAGTGCGACCAATGTCGGTATCTACGGCCAAATCGTTGTCCCCAACGGAAACCTCCAGGACAGCAATTTTCTAATCAGTGAGCCCATTGCCTTGAATCCGATGAATGCCAAGGGAGCACACGATGACGTATACAACCAGTTTCTGGTTATCTGGGAAGACGAACGTAGTCAAGTGCTGAATAAGGACATTTATGGCCAAGTGTTAGATGACAGTACCCTTTCTCCGCTGGGCAATAATTTCCCTGTCATGGTCGCCGCCGGGGATCAGTATGACCCCGCAATATCCTTTGACAGCACTGCTGAAAAATATCTAACGGCCTGGGCCGATGACAGAGCCGGTAACAGTTTTGAGGATATATACGGCCGGGTGATCGATTTCGACGGCACCCTTAACGGTGACGAATTTGCAATCTCGGCCGGGGATGGCGCCACGCAAATGAATCCGGCGATTGCCTACGACCCGGCCAATCAACTATTTTCGGTGGTGTGGGAGCACGGCTCACCCGATCCGGAAAATATTTTTGGCAATTTTTTAATTATCCGGCCGGCAGACTATATCAACAGCTCTTACGTCACTCTGCGCTCGCCTGAGCCCTGTGACCTCAACGCCACCATTGGCTGCATCGTGATGGGACTAGTTGATGGCGACTTCCCGGTTTCAACAGCCTTAGATTACCAGCAAAATCCCTATATCATTTACGATAATTCAGAATTTCTGATGGTATGGGATGATTTGCGATCAGCGGGCAGCTATGGCAAGGATATTTATGGCCGCTATATCAGCGTCGACAACCCTACAGATTTAACGCCCGATCTAACCTCCTCGGAGTTTACCATAGTGACATCCTCCGATGAGGAATCCGACCCCTCCCTGGCGTATAACCCGCTGCTGGATGACACCCTTCTGGCCTGGCGCAACTATACAAACCCGCCAGATACCTACGGGTACATCATTTACGGCGGGGGTTCGACCGGCAGCATTTCCGGCTACGTGGTTAATAACCTCGGAGCCGGGATAGCAAATGTTAACATTAATGCCTACAATGAGACCCTGGATGAAAACTTCTCAGCCACCACAGACCTGGACGGTTACTATGAGTTAACGGGGATTCCCGCGGGCTGTTACGACCTTGATATTAATGCCTGGCCCCTTCCCATTCCCAATGATGATGAGGAATTTTATCTTGGGGCGGGTGAAGAAAAAGTAGTGGATAATATTGTCGTCAATTCCGGGAGCCTGACCCTCAACGGAACGATCACTTATGACGGCAATCCCCTGGCCTTTAACCAGGTGCTGGTATTCAGCGAAATTTTAGGCATTCACCACCGTGTCAATACCGACGGTAGCGGCTATTATGAAGCCCCCAATCTTCCAGCCGGCGATTATGTCATCCAGGTGGAGCACTATCAGCCCGGTTATGCTCACTACGGCCAAACTATAAATGTTTCGCCCGGTCCCGGTCCCACCACCCATAACATTGCCCTGGCGCCCGAGGCCCGCGTCACCGGCCGGGTAGTCGATCCCAACGGTGATCCGGTGACCAGTGCATGGGTAGAATTCGACAACGACCTCTACGAAATTGATCCGGGAACCAGTGTCAATGCCAACGGGGAGTTCACCATATACAATCTTCCTGGGGGAATCGGCCGTATATCCGTCTATCCGGATTTCAGCTCTGCGTTGTGCTCAACCAGCGACCGGTCATTTTTCGTAAACGCGGGAAGCACCAACGATGCCGGCACCATTGCCCTTGAAAGATGCGCCCTGGTGCAGGGATTCGTGACCGGTGATGTTCCTGAAAAATTTTGTCAGACCGAAGTAAGTTCAGACGGCTTATCCTTTTCAGCTAACAGCAATATTCAGGATGATGGGTCTTATGCACTCAGAATCCCCGAGGGAACCTACAGAATCTATCTCGATCCGGAGAGCGACAGCCCCTATGACCAAACCGCCTATCCGGTGGTCGTGACGGTTGACGCCGGCCATGTGGCATCCGGCACACCGGTGATTGCACCGGACATGGCGATGATTACAGCTTCCAGCGCGGATGCGAGCCAGATAAGCGGTTCGGTAATCAAGGACAATCCGACGGGTCCGGATCCGAATGGCAGAATGACTTTGACCTTTTTGCCGGCCGACCTCCTCGACAATGTTACCCCTGAAACATTGATGAATGTCAGCGGAATCCAGGAGACGCATATACTGCCCTGGTCAATCCTGGGAGAGGACCCCATCGACTATGGTGATCAACCGGAGGATGAGCTGCCGCCGCTGGGTCCGGTGCCGCCGGGAACCTATGACGTTTTCCTGGTAGCCATCAATGAAGATGCCGGTGGCCGCGAAAATATTACCGTGCTTGATTTGATAAAAGATTTGGTTGTGGATCCGGATGAACCACCCGTAACCGGGGTGGATCTTACCTTCACACACTCCGGACTCGAGCAGATCAGCGGCGTTGTCCTGGATGACGTCGGTTCCGGAAGACCGGTTTTCGGCGCCCTGGTGTTGATTACCAATGCCGATGGAGATCTGGTGGCCTTTACCGAAACCGATGAAAACGGCGCCTACACTATTTACAACCCACCAGGCGGAACATTTACTGTCAGCGCCAGTCATGACGATTACAACGGCAACCCGACTACCGCTATCGATATTCCGGCAGATACAACGATCGATAACCTTACCCTCAATTATCAACAAAGCTCTGCCATACCCGGCCTCGATATCGTTTCTGGTACCTCCGGCGTGATCACCTGGTCCATGGCTCCCGATGGCTCCAACACCGGGCTGCTTTTTGAGGCCAAAATCATCGACCATGACGGTATTGCACCGGACGGCAGCTCGCACACGGTTGAGGTCGAATATCCCAACGGCACCAGAAACACCTTGAATTTTCAGTACCGCATCGACGATTTTTCCGCTATATACGATTTTTTTGACGGCACCACCGATCTGTCCGGCAACCCGGGCGAGTATAGAGGTGACTACATCTTCAGGGTCACCGACTCCACAGGCGACTGGAGCGAGGCCATTGACAACCTGGATGTCACCCCCGTCAATTCGCCGGATGAAAACAACTTCTCGCCGGTTCTCAGTCCCACCCAGACCATCCGGGCGGTTTTCGAACGGGCCTGCGGCTATAATCCGGACGGCACCCTGGATGGTTGTGACGATTTTACCGGCGGCATCGATCCGGGTACCTGGAATAGCCCACCCCGGTGGACATGGTGGGAAAATGACACTGTCATCATGGAGCACACGAATAGCCTGGGACGCCTCCCGCAGTGGCTAAGCCTGGCGGATCCGACAACCGACGGTGGATAATAATCTTGAAACCCGGGTTAGAATCGAGAATACCGACAGCCCCCAGGCCATGGCCAGGCTGGGTGGTGCCTACTGCAAGGTTGCCGATGGTGATATTTTTGCCATCGTGGGCATCAGGCAGAACGAAGCTGTTTATGGCGTGTTCAAACTGCACTGGGAAAACCCGGATTTTCCAAACCAGCATTATATTATAGAAACAATTGTCCCCTATACGAGTCTGGGCACAGAAAGCCCCGTAACGCAGGGGGAGCTATATGATATCCGTCTACGATGGGACGGTACCGATACTTTTACCTTCATGGTTGACGCGGTGGGCACCCCGCCCCACCACTACAGTGACACCTATACGGTCGACGGCGTCATCCCGGGAGGACCCGACAGACCCAGCCAGGCCATTGGAATCCTGACCATTAATACAATCGATACCACCACACCGCGAATCGACTGGGACCCGGTGCCCGGTGCCACCTACTACCGGGTCAGAATCTACAATCATACCGACTCCACCATCTACCGGGGATACACGGCGGCCCCGCCCTTTGATCTGCCGCCTGGCATTCTGATGCCCAACGCTTTCTATAAATACCGCATCGACGCCATACATGAACACCAGTGGTTCGAGTGGGACAATGTCGGTCGCAGCGACCGGGAGTTGACGGCCTTTTTCACGGCAGCCGCTGATGCCCAGGATCCCCACATCGATTTCTGGGGCCATGGTGCCTACACCTGGAACCACCCCTCACCCTTTGAACCCAACACCAGTTTTTACATCCGAATTCATGACGCCCAGAGGGTTCCGGACAACATCGAATCGGTAACGGTCACGCTTCCGGGCGGCGGGACGGCTAACCTTTACTATGATGAATATGTATCATCAACCGCTGGTGTGTATAAAGGAACCTATTTCGGCGACCTTCCGACCGGTCCGGCAACATACATCTTCAATGTCATTGATAAAGACGGTAATACAGATCCCAGGCCGGCGATTGAACGATCAGATACCATCACCCCGGACCCCATTGATTTCATAGACGAAGGTACTCTGGAGCCGGCACAAAATTATGTGGCCGACGATACCGGCCTGACTTTCAGCTGGGACGAAGTAGCCGGGGCTGCGTCTTACCAGATCAATTTCTACGACAAGGATTTGAATTATCTGTTCAACGTCGAAATTGCGGACAGCGGAACCGGGACCAACGAATATACCCTGCCGCAGGGCCTATTACAGGAAAACAGTCTTTATCGATACCGGATCCTTACACGTGGAGAGTTTTTCGAAGATCTTCTCGACAACGGAAACTCAACCCCGCAGCACAGTGAGTGGAATGCCAATACGTTTATTACCACACCCACTGCCAGCCCCGCGGCACCTACCATAGGTCTGGGCGACTACGGAGTGGCCGTCTGGCAGGCACCCCACCCGAAAACCGGCGAGCCTTATTATGAATTGACCTTGACCGCAATGGTCTCTGATGACGACGGTGTCCCTGAAAGCATCAGGCGGGTTGAAGTAGTATTCCCGGGGGGATCGGTCCATCAGCTGAAATATAATGAAAGCCAGCGATGGGGCTATAACTATGCCCTTTATATTCCATTACCTGACGCCTCAACTATCGAAGATACTTCCAACTCAACCGGCATCTATACCTTCAGGGTCGTTGACTTCAATGACCAGGTTGCCACAGTGACGGAGACCCTGCCGCCAGTAGACGGGGCCTTCCCGGGCGCTGCCAACTGGTGGGTCACCAGTGTCGCACCGGTTGACGGTGCGGTTGTAAACAATACCACCCCCACCATCACCTGGACGGCAGTTCCCGGTGCCAGCTACTACCGGGTGCGCATCATGAGCGCCTGGGCTCATCCCACGGTTCACTGGAGCGATGAGATCACCGGCACCCAGTATACGGTTCCGGCAGACGTCAACCTTTCTGACGGCGCCACCCACGGTTACCGGGTGTATGCTTACTATGAACCAATAGGAGAACAGATTAACTTCTACTCCAGCTACGCTGCCTGGCACGCCAAAAATAATCGTTTCACGATTGATCTGGGCTTCAGCGACAGCGACGGAGACGGAGTACCCGACGGCAGCGACAACTGCCCGGATGATCCCAATGCCGATCAGGCCGATGCCAACGATGACGGCGTCGGTGATGTCTGTGACACGGTGTCAGATACCGATGACGACGGTTTGACCGATGCCGACGAAGTAAATATTTACGGAACCGACCCCAATGATCCCGACACCGACGATGATACCGTCAACGACGGCGATGAAGTTGCTAACGGTACCGACCCAACCGATCCCAACAATGAAGCGACCTATGTAAGCGGTAATATCACTTCGGATACGACCTGGGATATCCTCGGCAGTCCCTATGTCATTGATACAAACGTCAGTGTAAATTCAGGAGTTACCCTCACTATCCTGCCTGGGGTAGTCGTCAAGTTTGCACAAAACGGCTGGTTGAACATCGTCGGTACGCTCGTGGCTGATGGTGAGCCGGGTTTGGAGATTCATTTTACCTCGCTCAATGACGATACGGTGGGCGGGGATACCAACGGCGATGGGGCTGCCACCAGTCCGGCCCCCGGCGACTGGTATTATTTGTATTTTTACGGAGCTAATCCGGGCAATTCATTAGACAATGTGGTAGTCCGATACGGCGGGGGAGCCTCCCTCGGACCCGTTTATATTAGCACCTCTGCGCCTATGACGGTCAGCAACAGTGTGATTGAGCAAAATTCCTATTCCGGCATTTATTTATACTACGCCGCTGATGCCACCCTCACGAACAACACCATTTCCAACAACGATCAATATGGCATATATGGGGTTAACTCGACGCTGAGTGCTGCGGGCAACACCATCAACGGTCACACTACCGCTGCGATTTATCTGGACGGCGACTCCCTGTTAAACTCGATGTCGACGATCGGCACCAATACGTTGACTGGCAACACACTGGACACCATTTTAATCGGCGGTTACTTAAACCAGAATGCTACCTGGGACAGCAGCTACGGCACCTATGTGGTGGACAATTTA
The DNA here is from genome assembly GCA_963766255.1 of uncultured delta proteobacterium. Classification (GTDB taxonomy): domain Bacteria; phylum Desulfobacterota; class Desulfobacteria; order Desulfobacterales; family JAFDCJ01; genus JAFDCJ01. The sequence goes on along the minus strand of CAVXZZ010000016.1, from coordinate 134,400 downwards.
ACAGTCGCCGCCGGTGCCACCTTGAACATCGAAGCCGATACGGTGGTCAAGTTTGTACAATACGGCGCAATGTCCTTCAACGGCACGCTGGTGGCTGACGGTGAGCCGGGTCAGGAAATCTATTTTACTTCGATAAATGACGACACGGTCGGCGGGGATACCAACGCCAACGGGGCTGCCACCAGTCCGGCGCCCGGCGACTGGTATTATTTATATTTTTACGGAGCTAATCCCGTCAATTTATTAGACAATGTGGTGGTGCGTTACGGTGGCGGCAGCGGCAACGGATCCGTATTTCTAAATAATGCTTCTGCCACGCTCACGAACAACACAATTGCAGACAACCGCGAATACGGCATTTATGGGGTTAACGCGACGTTGAGTGCTACGGGCAACACCGTCAGCGGCCACACCACCGCTGCGATTTATCTGGACGGCGATTCCCTGGAAAACTCGATAGCGACGATCGGCACCAATACGCTGACCGGCAACGCACTGAACACCATTTTAATCGACGGTACCTTAAGCAATAACGCCACCTGGAGCAGCAGTTACGGCACCTATGTGGTTGACAATTTATACGTATCCCCTGGTGTCACCTTGACGATCCAACCCAACACGGTGGTCAAGTTTGTCCAATACGGCCAAATGACCATCGGCGGCACGCTGGTGGCAGACGCTGCACCGGGTCAGGAGATTTATTTTACCTCCATAAATGACGACACAGTGGGCGGAGACACCAACGGTGACGGAGCTGCCACCAGTCCGGCGTCCGGCGATTGGTATTATTTACATTTTAACTATGCCGATCCTGGCAATCTTTTAGACAACGTGGTGGTCCGATACGGCGGTGGAACCGGTCTCGGCGCCGTGTACCTCAATAACGCCTCTGTCACGCTCACGAACAACACAATTGCGAACAACCGCGAATACGGCATTTATGGGAATAATGCGACGCTGAGCGCTACGGGCAACACCATCAGCGGTCACACAACCGCTGCGATTTATCTGGACATCAACTCCCTGTTGAGCTCGATAGCGACGATCGGCACCAATGATCTGACGGGCAACGCATTGGACACCATTTTAACCGGCGGTACCTTAAACGATAATACCACCTTGAGCAGCAGTTACGGCACCTATGTGATTCAAAATTTGTATGTGTCCCCTGGAGCCACCCTGACAATCGAGCCCGGCACGGTGGTCAAGTTTGCGCAATACGGCTTTATATCCATCAACGGCACGCTGGTGGCCGACGCTGCACCGGGCCAGGAGATTTATTTTACCTCCATAAATGACGACACGGTGGGCGGGGATACTAACAACGATGGGGCTGCCACCAGTCCGGCGCCCGGCGACTGGCAATATTTATATTTTTACGGTTCCGATCCGGGCAATCTTTTAGACAACGTTGAGGTCCGATACAGCGGTGGTGGCACCGGATCCGTGTACATAAACAATTCTGCGCCCATAACCTTCAGCAACAGTGTGATTGATCAGAGTCTTTATTACGGTATGTATTTATATGGCTCCGCAGAGGTCACCCTGACGGGCAACACAATTTCGGACAGCGGCGAATACGGCATTTATGGGATTAACTCGACCCTGGAGAGTTTTGACGGCAACACTATCAGAGGTCATACTACCGCTGCGATTTATCTGGACATCAACTCCCTGTTGAGCTCGATGGCGACGATTGGCACCAACGATCTGGCCGGCAACGAATTGAACGCCATTGTAACCGGCGGCTACTTAAACCAGAATACCACTTTGAGCAGCAGCTACGGCACCTATGTGGTGGACAATTTAACAGTACAAGCTGGTGCCACCTTGACAATTGAACCTGATACAGTGGTCAAGTTTGCACCATTCGGCGTAATATCCATCAACGGCACGCTGGTGGCTGACGGTGAGCCGGGTCAGGAGATTTATTTTACCTCGATAAATGACGACACGGTAGGCGGGGATACCAACGGCGATGGGAGTGCCATCAATCCAGCGCCCGGCGACTGGTATCATTTATATTTTTACAATAACGAGCCTGGCAATCTTTTAGAAAACGTGGTGGTCCGATACGGCGGTGTCGGCACCGGCTCCGTGTATATCAACAACAATACTGCGCCCATAACCGTCAGCAACAGTGTGATTGAGGACAATCTTAATTACGGTATTTATTTATACAACGCCACCGCTATCACGCTTACCGACAACACGATTCTAAGCAACGCTTCAATTGGCATTTATTTGTACAATTCAACCGCAGTGGATATCTTCAGAAATCTTATCCAAAACAATGGACAATATGGCATTTATTGCAGCAATGGATCCACTCCAACCATTGGTGGATCCGAGGTGAACGCAAATGCATTTTTTGGGCACACTGAATATGGGGTATACAATCTCGACAGCTCGACCAATGTAGATGCCACTTACAATTATTGGGGGGACCCAAGCGGTCCCTATCATCCCGCAAGCAATCTCTATGGTACCGGAGATCAGGTTAGCGATAACGTTAGTTTTGACCCATGGATAGGATACAACCCCTTCAACCTTGCGCCAACGGTCAGTGGTATCCCAGACCAGACCATTGACGAAGGCGGCAGCTTTGACACCATCAATCTGGATGACTACGTGAATGATGCGGACAACGAGCCTTCCGAGATGACATGGTCTTACAGCGGAAATACCGACATAACGGTAGGCATTGAAAACGGAGTGGCCACCATTGAGGCCCCCGCTGATTGGAGCGGCGCGGAGACAATTACCTTCACGGCTACAGACCCCGGCGATCTTTCCGGTGCGGATAGCGCCACCTTCACGGTGGTCGACACGGGTCTCGGTGAGGGAAGTGCCTGCGATGAAGATACTGAATGCGCCTCGGGCAACTGCGTCAATGGGGTTACGGCACCGTGGTATCCGACCAACATCGGCGCCTGCTGCCCCCCCGGGGAGTACTGGGCCGAGGATCACTGCGAGGCCTGTACGGATAGCGATGTCGATGAAGTTTGCGATTCACTGGACAACTGCCCGGACGATCCCAATATCGACCAGGCCGATACCAATGGCGACGGTGTCGGCGACGTCTGCGACACGGAGTCCGACACCGACGACGACGGTTTGACGGATGCCGATGAAGTGAATATCTACAATACCGATCCGAACGATCCAGACAGCGACGATGACACCCTCCTCGATGGGGACGAGGTCAACATCCACAGCACCGATCCGAATGATCCAGACAGCGACGATGACACCGTAAACGATGGTATAGAAATAGCCACCGGAACCGATCCGAATAATCCCAACAATCACCTCACCTATGTTAGCGGCACCATTTCAACCAATACGACCTGGGATATACAGGGAAGCCCTTACATTATTACTAGCACTATCACTGTCAGCTCCGGCGTCACCTTGACGATAGCTGCGGGGGTTGTGGTTAAGTTTTCAGGCAGCCAGCCTTCAGACAGGACCATCGATGTCGACGGCACTCTGATAGCCAATGGCACTGTTGCCCAACCGATTTATATTACCTCTTTTCTGGATGACAGTGTCGGTGGTGATGCCAACGGTGATGGGACAACCACTAATCCGAATCCGGGCGACTGGAATCAGCTGCGCTATACAACCGAAAGCTCGAACAATATTCTGGATAACGTTGTTGTGCGTTATGGCAGCCCAAGTGCCATCAATATTCAAACTGTACCGACAGCATCAACCCCTTCGTTCGTATTTAGAAACGGTGTGATTGAAGAAAACCAATCAGACGGCATCTCGGTTTCTACCGTGCCAATCAATACAAATGGAGAGAATGGAGCCGGTATTGTTATCGAAGACAGCATTTTTAGAAATAACGGCCAAAACGGTGTCAATTCTTTCTATGGACGGCTGTCGATCAGTGGCAGCACTTTTATCGGTAACGGGACTTCCGGGATCCATATGTGGGGACCTGCTAACGGTTCCGTGATTTACAGCAGTACATTTTCAAATCAACAATGGGGAGTCTACTGTGCCAGCGATAGCAATCCGACGGTAGGCGGTTCCATGCAAAATGCCAATGTATTCTCGAACATTGGTGAATACGGCATTTTCAACAGCAGCACATCGGTCACGATCGATGCGACACACAACGACTGGAGTGACGTATCCGGGCCTTATCATCCTGTCTCGAATCCAGATGGAACCGGTGTTCCGGTCGGCGACAATGTCATTTTCGAACCCTGGATCGGCCAGGGGCTCTCGCTGGTGATAACGGCCAGCCCGGCTGAAGGCGGCAGCATCTTGGCTGATCCGACTGGACCGTACACCCTGGATGATGTTGTCACCCTGACCGCCACGCCCAATACAGGCTACGAATTTGTCAACTGGACCGGTGATGTGCCCAGCCCACCCAACACCGACAACCCGATTGTCATTACCATGGACGGCAGCAAAAATATCACGGCCAACTTCAATGCCATTGATTCCGACAGCGACGGCGTGGCGGATATCGATGACAACTGCCCGGAAGATCCCAATGCCAATCAAAATGATGCCAACGACGACGGTGAGGGCGATGTCTGCGATACGGATTCGGATACGGATGGGGACGGACTGGTTGATGCCGATGAGGTCAACGTTTACAATACCTTTCCGAATGATCCCGACAGCGACGATGACGGCTACAATGACGGCCAGGAAGTCGCCCAGGGCAGTGATCCGTTAGTCGATACCTCCATTCCATGGATCAACTGGAATCTGAGCGTCACTTCGGGTGTTTGGGATGACCCCAACAACTGGACCCCCGCAATTGTTCCCGGAGACGGCGACAATGTGCGCATCATGGGTTCCGTTACCCAGGTAACCTATGCAAGCAGCACAACCAGTTTGAATAATTTTGAGTGTGAGGGCCGCCTCATCATTACCGGCGGGCAGCTCAACTTCAACGAATCGGCCAATGTAAGCGCCAGCGGCAGCATCGAGATCGATGGCGATCTCAATACAGGTACGTTGGGCGGCAGCGGCGATGTAACGATCGACGGCACCCTTGTCTGGCGGGGCGGTACCATCACCGGCACCGGCCTGTTGACAATCAATTCCGGAGCGCTGGGCACATTTTATGGCGGGCAACCGACCCATCTGGACGGCCGCGTACTTGATAACTACGGTACCATTAACTGGTACGGAAACTATCCTTTCTACGGCAGCAACGGGGCGGTTATTAACAACAACACCACATTTAATATTCAAACCAATCAGCATATCGATCACCGAATGGTTTCCGGCTCATACCTGGGGGATGCGCCGACTTTCAACAACAACCACAATGGGACTATCGGCGCCCCCGCTCAGCTTGTAAAATTAGCCGGTACAGGTACCAATCGCATTATTCATTGGAATTTCAACAACAGCGGGTCTGTTGATATCCAGGTCGGCGGATTGGCATTCTGGTACGGAAGCAATACGACTGCCGGTCAAATTACTGCCCATGATGATACGGTACTGTGGTTTCAAAACGGGACGCACATTATAGATGGTGACAGCACATTGACTTCATCAGGGATGATGGAGGTTTCTGCAGGGTCGCTTTCTGTCGACGGGGCATTTAATATTTCCGGCAATGTCTATTTTGTAAGCGGCACAGCCAGTTTCAATAATGCCAGCGGCACCTACAATGCATCCAACACCTATATTCAGGGCGGCACGGTGGATTTCGGCGCGGGCAGCTACGAATCACAGTATACCGAATTAACCAACGGCTTATTGCAGGGCACCGCACAGTTCACCGCCTCCGAGGCCTTTGTGTGGACCGGAGGGGTCATGACCGGCACCGGCTCAACCGACATCGACGGCAGCGCCACTTTTACGATCAGCGGTGACGACTACAAGTCCTTCGACACCCGCACGATCAACAACAACGGGGCCGCCGTGTGGAGCGGCACCGCAGGCCTGCATGGATCGACCGGCGGAGTCTGGAACAATAATGCCACAATGAACGCCCAGAGCGATGCCGGCTTTGGCAGTGATTTTGCCGACCAGCAGCCTGTTTTCAACAACGCCGGCACGTTCGTCAAATCGATCGGGACCGGTACGAGCCATGTTTGTCAATTGCGTGCTTCAATCAAATCGGCACCGGCACCATCGACATCCAGACCGGCACGTTAGGCTTTATGAACGCCGCCTTCAACACCCTGGAAGGAACCACCATCCTGGGCAGCGGCACCCTGGATGTCTCCGGCATAGCCTTTACCAATGCCGGCATCGTTATCCCCGGCACATCTCCCGGAACGCTGACGATTACGGGCAATTTCCCACAAGCCACGACCGGTGTCATCAATATCGAGCTGGGCGGCACCGCCGCCGGCACCGAATATGATGTCCTGGCCATCAGTGGCGATGCGACCTTTGCCGGCACCTTGAACGTGTCACTCATCGACCCCTTTGTGCCCGGCGAAGGCGATTCTTTTGAGATCATTACCTATGGTTCCCGGACCGGTGAATTTGATACCGTCAACCTGCCACTCCCTGACCGGCGGGTTGGAGTGGCGTCTGACATACGGCCCCAACGCCATGACCATAACGGCCTGGATCCCCGACACGACACCGCCCCAATTTGTTATGGTTCCAACCGTTGCAGGCATAACCGAAACAACCGCCACCATCCAATGGCAAACCGATGAGCCGGCAACCAGCATCGTTGAGTACGGTTTAACAACCTCGTACGGGGCAGTGGTTGAAAACCCGGATTATGTCACAAACCATTCGATTACGCTCACCGGATTGACCACCGGCACCACCTACCATTTCCAGGCCGGGTCTACGGATGAATGGGGGAATGGCCCATCCTATTTTGCAGATCTGATTTTTATTACTGAAGGCAGTGTTGACACCGATGGCGACGGCTTGAGCGACGCTGACGAAATCAATATCCACGGCACCGATCCAAACGACTACGACACCGACGGCGACGGCTACAACGACGGCCTCGAAATCCTCACCCATGGGACCAGCGCAACCGACGGAAATGATTTCTATGGAATTCCAAAGTCTGAAAGAGCTGCCCTGATCGCCCTTTACAACAGCGCCAACGGGGACGGCTGGACCGATAATACCGGGTGGAAAACACCGCCACTCGATATCGATGGGTTTTCCATGCCGGGCACGGAATGTGATGTCAACGACCGGTGGTTTGGCGTAACATGTGATGCAACCGAAGATCATGTCACTGCGATTTATTTGAATGGCAATCAACTGGCAGGCAGCATCCCGTCGGAACTTGGAAACCTGGCCCAATTGAGGTGGCTACATTTATATAACAACCAGTTGACGGGAAGCATCCCTGCCGAGCTGGGCAACCTGAACAGTATCGAAACGCTCTGGCTTTCCGAGAACCAGTTATCGGGCAGCATTCCTCCTGAGCTCGGCAATCTGACAAGCCTCCAATACCTGTACCTTTTCAACAACCAGCTAACGGGCGGCATCCCCCCTGAACTCGGCGGCCTCAACAGCCTCCTGACCCTGGACCTTGCCAGGAACCAGCTGACGGGAATTATGCCATCGGAACTCGGCAACCTCAGCAACCTCCAGTATCTGTACCTTTATGACAATCAGCTGACAGGCGGCATCCCGCCGCAGTTTAGCAATCTCGATAACCTCCTGCACCTATACGCCAATAACAACCAGCTATCGGGCAGCATCCCCCCGGAACTCGGCAACCTCGACAGCATCCAGTGGCTCTTGCTTTATAATAACCAGCTGACGGGCAGCATCCCCGCCGAGTTCGGCACCCTCGACACCCTCGTGGCGCTCGCCCTGGGCAACAACCAGTTGGCCGGAAGCATTCCTACGGAAATCGGCAACCTGACCGGCCTCCAGGAACTCTCCTTAAATTCCAACCAGCTGACCGGTCAGATTCCCGACGTACTGATTAATTTAATAAATTTAACGACAGGCAACAGTGATTTACGCTGGAACGCGCTGTACACCCCCAACCCGGACCTGCGCGCCCTGCTGAACATTGCTCAGACCGGCGGAGACTGGGAGAGCACCCAGACCGTCGATCCAACCAATCTGGCCGTGGGAACGGTCACAGCCTCAGCGGTCGAGCTTTCCTGGACTGCGATTTCCTACACCGGCGATTCGGGCGGATACGAAATTGAATATGCCACTGTGTCCGGCGGGCCCTATACCTTATTTGCGACAACCGCCGACAAAACCGTCACCAGCATAACGGTGACCGATCTGAGCCAGGGTACGGATTACTTTTTCCGCCTCCGCACGGTGACAGGTGTGCATCCCAATAATCAGAACACGATTTACAGCGAATACACGCCTGAGGTGCCGGCGACTACCGTTATAATCCCCACGGGATATACCGTCTCCGGGCTGACCCGCTACTCGACGACACCCCTGGGCAGTGTCCAGGTGGAATTGAGAACCGACCCCGATGGCGACGGCGACTTCGATAACATTTTACAGACGGTGTTCTCGGCAGATCCTTCCGGCGCATACCAGTTCAACAATGTCGACGACGGCGATTATCAACTTCGCGCCTGGGGGCCGGATTCGACTTATGTTCCCTGGCATGGCTGGGGGCTGACGGTGGCCGGCAGCAATGTCCCCAATCAGATATTGCAGATTTCAAAAATCATTAACCTGGTTGCACCCCCCAACCTGGCGACCATTGCAACCACAACGCCAACCCTGGAATGGGAAGGGCTTCCGGAAGCAGAAACGTACTACGTCCAAATTAACCGCTCCACCGGGGGCGTGTGGGATCTGGTTCACATGTGTTTGATATCCCGACCACCACCTATGTACTGCCCGACCCGTTGTCTGACGGCAGTTTGCAGAACGGAGAAACGTACACCTGGCAGGTCGGAGTCAAGGATGTCGATGGGAACGATATCGGTGCAAGCACTTTGAACTTTAGTTTCACCTTGATTTTAAATATCGACTCCGACGGCGACGGGCTGCTGGATGTCTATGAAACTGAAACCGGCATCTTCAACGGGCCCGAGGATACCGGCACCGATCCCAACAACCCCGACAGCGACGGCGACGGCCGCAATGACGGCCGTGAAGTCAATCAGGAAACCGACCCCAATGTTGACACCGATTTTAGCGGCATCCCGGATATCCAGCGTGAAGCCCTGGTCGACCTCTACAATGCCACCGATGGCGCCAACTGGGCTGATAACACCGGCTGGTTGGGAGAACCCGAGAGCGAGTGCAACTGGATCGGGGTTACCTGCGACGGCTCGAACACCTGGGTTGCAGAAGTCGATTTAGGATCCAACAATCTGGCCGGAACGATTCCGCCGACAATTGTCAATCTTACCGATCTTCAGAATTTGAACCTGGCAAACAACCAGCTGATCGGGACCCATCCCGACGGGCTGGAGCGGACTAATCGGACTGACCCAACTGGGTCTGGCCTCCAACCAGCTATCCGGACCCATCCCCGCCGACCTGGCCAGCCTGACCGCTTTACAGGCCCTGTGGCTCCACGACAACCAGCTGAGCGGCCCGATTCCGGATCTTTCGGCCCTGACCGACCTGCAGTACCTCTATTTGAGTATGAACCAGCTGGAGGGCAACATTCCAACATGGCTGTCGACGTTGACCCAGCTCCAGTATCTCTTCCTGGACAACAACCACCTGACGGGTAGTATACCGGAAGAATTGAGCAGCCTGGGCAATTTGGCGATTCTTTCATTGAGCGGCAACCAACTGGCCGGACCCCTTCCGGACCCGAGTGCATTCAAACCCTTTATAGACCAGCTGGCGCCGGTCAACAGCGATTTCCGTTACAATGCCCTTTTTACTGAAGAAACCGACCTGCGCGATTCAATGAACATCGCCCAGATTGGTAACGATTGGGAAAGCTTCCAAACCGTAGCGCCGACCGATCCTGCCGCGCTTACCCTCACCGGGGAGGCCGTGAGGATCTCCTGGCTGCCGATCGTCTACACGGTGGATCCCGGCACCTACGAGGTGGAAATCAGCACCGCTGAGGCCGGGCCCTATGATTCGGCAGACCTGTCAATCGCCGACAAAACCGTTGACAATGCAGTAGTGGACGGGTTGACGGCCGGCACGGAGTACTGGTTCAGGGTACGCACTGTAACCTATGCCCATTCCAATAATCAGAACGATGTCTACAGCGAATACACGGATCCCATCTCAGCCATTCCCGGCGGTCCCATCGTGGATACCGACGGCGACGGCCTGACCGATGATGTCGATCCAGATGACGACAATGACGGCATGACCGACGTATATGAGATCGCCAACGGCCTGGATCCGCTGATCTCCGATGGCGGCAACGATCCGGACAATGACGGCTGGCCGAGCCTGGCGGAATTCCAGGATAACGAAAAGCTGGCCAATGACGACACCAGCCATCCGGATGCCACTGAATTCTTTGTGGGCGGGGCCGGTGCCGACGACAACAACCTGGGCGACAGCGACAACCCGCTGGCAACCCTGCATGGCGCAGTGGCCAGAATCAACGCCTTGGGCGAAGCCGATTACACCATCCAGCTGGGCGGCGGCCTTTTTGACCTGGCGGCCGAGCCCGACGCACCCCTGGCGCCGGTGCACAACGTGACCATCAATGGTTCCGGGGCAACCCTGGACGGTGCTGGCGCGACCGCCTGGACAGCCGGTCTGACCATGGCCGGCGGTCCGGTGAACGTCTGGATCCAGGGAGTAACGATCCGCAACTTCGACCAGGGGATCGCCGTCAATCTGGATGGCGGCTGTATCGTCTTTCACGCCACCACCATCACCGGCTGCGGTGTCGGCCTGCAACTGGCCGAAAGCTACCTGGTGGATGTTGATTTAAATGACACCGTTATCAACTCCTGTGAAACCGGCATCAAGGTGGCCGCCAACACTTCAAACAGCCGCGTCATGCACGGTACGGTGCGCGAATAACAGCGGCGACGGCATCCGGGTGGAAGGCGGCGATGGAATGCCCGCTGAAAACCGGTTCGAAGCCATCAGCATTTTCGACAATGCCGGCAACGGCTTCATCCAGTATGAAGGCTGCGACAACCGGGTCACTGAATGTGTTATTACCGGCAACAACATTGACCAAACCGGGTACGGTGGTGTGGCCGTGCTGGCCGGCAGCGCCCGGGTGAATCAAAACACCATCGAAAACAACTTCTGCTACGGCGTGTACGCCGATGACCTGCTGTCGGAAACGCCTCTGGATGCCACCAACAACTGGTGGGGCGATGATAGCGGACCCTCCAACCTGGGTCCCGGAAGCGGTGACGGTGTGAGTGCCAATGTTGTCTATACTCCCTGGATCGGCAACGACAGCGACCTGGACGGTATGGACGATGATGTGGAAACGGCCATCTTCGGCGATCTTTCCCAAACCGGCGACGGGGATTATGACCTGGACAATTGGCCCAACCTGGCGGAAATCCAGGCCAACACGGATCCGCTAAACGCTGATGATCATTCGGCACTGATCGTATTTTATGTCGGCGGGCAAGGCGCCGACGATGCCAACCTGGGCAACAGCGCCTATCCGCTGGCATCCCTGCACGGTGCCGTGCAGCGGATCAACGCCCTGGCGGCCGCTGATTACACCATCCACCTGTCGGCGGGAACCTACGGTGTCCAGATTGCCAACCCCGATCATGTGGAAGCAGACGCCGTCCTCAGCCTGGCCCAAAATGTCACCATTAACGGACCGGGCGCAGTCCTGGATGGAACACTGGCCGCCGGCTGGCAGGCCGGACTGATGCTGACCAGCGGATCGGTGGATGTCACCCTCAGCGGCCTGCGGCTGCAAAACTTCAAGTACGGCCTGGTGGTCAACACCGACGGCGGCTGCCTGAACCTGGTAGATGTAGCGGTCCAATCCTGCGAGACGGGCCTGGCCCTGGTCGAAAGCTACCAGCTGACGCTGGATCTTGGCAACTCCGAAATTTATGAAAACACCACCGGCATCCGGGTGGCTGCCGGCGCCGACAACCGGATCCAGAACGGCACGGTTCGCAACAATACCGGGGACGGCATCCGGGTGGAGGGCGAAGACGAGGTGACCACCGGCATCCGCCTGGAAGGCATCCAGGTGCTGGACAACGGCGGCAACGGCATCCTGCTGCTGGACGGCGGCGAGCACACGGTGGCCAACTGCACCGTCACGGGCAACAACAATTTACCGAGCCCGATTTGCTATGGCGGTGTGGCCGTATTCAGTTGCTGCACTGAGGTCAACAACAACATCATCGAAAACAACCAGTGCTACGGGGTCTATGCCGACGACCTGCTGTCGGGCGAACCGCTGGATGCCACCAACAACTGGTGGGGCGATGCCAGCGGCCCGGCACATCCGCTGGAAAATCCTGACGGGCTTGGCAATGCGGTCAGCGACAATGTCTTCTTTAATCCGTGGCTGGGCTCGCCACTGACCGAGGATTCCGACGCCGACGGCCTCGAAGACGGGTGGGAGCTGCGCTATTTCAGCAATCTGGATCAAACGGCCGCCGGTGATTTCGACGGCGACGGCTGGTTCAACCTGGCTGAAGCGCAGGCGGTTACCGATCCGACGGACAGCAGCAGCCATCCCGATGTTCGCACCTTTTATGTGGAAGGTTTTGCAGCAGGTGCCAGCGACGCCAATCTTGGCTCCAGCGAACATCCGCTGAATACTCTGCACGAAGCGGTGCGGCGTTTGAACGCGCTGCCGGTAGCCGATTACACCATTCACCTGGCATCCGGGATTTACGATGTCAACGGTGATTTTGCCGAGCCGGATGAACCGCTGACGCTTTCACAAAATGTGCGCATTATCGGCCCCGTCTTCGACCCCATCTACGGCCCGCAAGCGATCCTTAGCGGAACCAATGCCGACGGCTGGTCGACCGGGTTGCTACTGACCGCCGGCGCCGAACAGGTCACCCTGGAAAATCTTGGCCTGCAGAATTTTAAATATGGCGCGGCGATCAACTCAACCGGTGGCTGCGTGAATTTACTTGATGTCAACATCAACGGCAATGAAACGGGCCTGGCTGTGGTGGAAAGCTATCAGCTAACCCTGGATCTCAACGATTCCGAAATATACGGAAACACCACCGGCATCAAAGTGACCGCCGGCACCGCCGACACCCTGATCCATCGCGGCACGGTTCGCAACAACACCGGGGATGGTATCCGGATCGAGGGCGAAGCCGAAGCGCCCAGCGACATCCACCTGGAAGGCATCCAGGTGCTGGATAACGGCGGCAGCGGCATCCTCCTGCTGGACGGGCCCGGGCACCGGATTACCGACTGCGAGATCTCCGGCAACAACACCAGCGGCAGCGGCTACGGCGGCGTGGCCGTGCTCACCTGCTGTGCCTCGCTGCAATGGAACAGGATCCAGTACAACACCTGCTCCGGCATTTTCGCGGATGAGGCCGCCGACCTGAATATCGCCGGCAACCTGATCACCGGCAACGACGACGGCATCCGGCTGGCGCTGACCACCGATGTTTCCATCACCAGCAACACCATCACCGCCAACGTGGAGGGCATCGTGGCGGAAGAAGGCTCAGCCCCGGTGATCCTTTACAATATCATCTACGGCAACACCGGCCCCAACACCGACCTGAATGTCGCTGGCCTGGAAGAATACACGGCTGGCAGCGCCCAGATTGAGTATAACAATATCGGCAGTACGAATTTGCTCTCACTGGCGCAAACCAACATTTCCGATGAACCGCAGTTTGTTGATGCCTACGGCGGAGATTATCACCTCGCCGGAACATCCCCCTGCATCGATCGCACCGATCAGACCGTCGCGGAAGGCCGGGATATCGCCGGTTACTCGCGGATGCAGGGTTATGCCTGGGATATGGGGGCATACGAGTCGAGCGTCTATGGCGATCTGGATGCCGACGGCCTGCCGGACTGGTGGGAAAATCACCACTTTAACGGCAACGTCAACCCCGACGACGACCCCGACGGTGATCAATTAACGAATGCCGAAGAATATGACCTCGGCACGGATCCCGCTGACGAGGACAGCGACGATGATGGCCTCAGTGACGGTTACGAGGTCAATGTTACCGGCACCGATCCCTTTGACAGCGACACCGACAATGACGGGGTCATCGATGGTCAGGACGCCAATCCGCTCACTAAAGATTTGACGATTGAAATCACCGATCCGGATACCGCCTGCACTTTTACCGATACCGTTCAGATCAACATCAGCGGCACCGTCAGCAATGCCGACGATATGTGGGTTACCCGTAACCAGTCGGATCCGGGTTCGAGCGTCACCTTTGACGGTCCGGGTCCCTGGAACGTGAATGTGCCGCTGGAGGCCGGGGCTAATGTCATCGCGGTATCGACCGAGTACACCGCGGATTCACAGACATTCAGCACAAAGGCCCAGGTCACCTTCGTCAGGGACAACGAAGATCCAACGGTTGAAATCGCCCCGCCATCAACCTCCGTTTCAGAATCGTCCTTAAACGAGATCTACCTGACGGAGCTGTCGGTTATAAACCTGAGCGGCACGGCCGGGGACGACACCGAAATCCAGTCGGTGACCTGTGAACGATTGGTATCCTCGGAACCGGTGGGTGAATGCTCGGTCAGTTTTTCCGCCAAACCTGCATCCTGCACCGGGGCGCAAACAGCCAACTGGACTATCGGTTCCCTGGCCCTGTCCGAAGTTGCGGTCAACGAGATTGTCGTCACCGTAACCGACATCTTCGGCAACACGGCCCAGGACACCGTCCGCATCGAGCGCATCGCCGGGCTGGAGGAAACCAGTACGGACGATTCCGACCAGGGGATCGAGCTGGAGCCCACCATTGTGGACCTGGACGGGGATACGGTCGACGACAGCGTCGACAACTGCCCACAGGAAGGCAATGCCGACCAGACCGACACGGATGAAGACGGGCTGGGCGATGCTTGCGATGACGACCTCGATGGCGACGGTCTGCCCGATAATTGGGAAATGAACTATTTTACCAACCTCGATCAGGGTGCGGCCGGCGATCCGGATGAAGATGGCGACAGCAATCTGACCGAGTATGAAAATGGAACGGATCCCACCGTAGCCTATAATTTCACGATGGCCATGGGGGTTATGGGCGCACCCGGCGAGACCCATGACACCTGGCTGCCCAAATACGGCGACACCCTTGTCATCGTGGCCACCTGGAGCGGCGGCGGGGCACCGCTTCAGGTTAATTTCAGGCTGGCGGAAACCACCGCCCATGCCGGCAGAGCCCTAAATGACCCCGATCCGGCCAGAATGCAGACCCACAACTATCCCGCCTGGTACTATGACGGGGCCCAGAACATCGACAACTACAACGGGCCGGATTTTGGCCTGACCCCGACCCAGCCGTTACCGAGCTCATTGGATCCGTCAAACACTGTTCATTCCTTTGCCCAGGGGCCCATACCGGTCGCCGGGATCGCCGCAGGTGGGAACACAACCTATACCATCTATCTGCAGTGCTGGGACTACGGGGGCCGCACCAAAGTTATCGTCGAAGGTGAAGGCAACCTGGCGGAGCTGCCAGTCCCGAAAACAGCGGGAGCCGGGAAAATGATTGCCGTCGGTTGGGATTTCGACGGCAATGCGGCCACGCCCAACCCGGTGCCTGTTAAGAACCTCGGTGAAAATAACGATATCGATGCCATCGTCTTTACACCGGAAAACGCCAACTCCCCCAATCCGGCAACCGCCCCGCGGGGCGATGACTTCACCAATTTCGAGGAATACCGCGGAATCACCTATGCCCTGAACAACACCCTGCAACACATGCGCTTAAACCCGTTGCGCAAAGATCTTTTCATCCTGGCCAAGGGCTATAGCGCGGAATATCCCTTTGCCATCGGCGATGCCTTTGAAAATGCCGGAATCGATATTCACAACACCACCGACTGGCGGCATGATGCCACCGAGGTACTTGATACCGACCCACCCGGAGACTACGGCAGATTCTTTGTCTACTACCGCAGCGGCTCGGTGACGAAAATAGAGGGCAAGGAAGTATACGGGCCCGACACCGGGTGGCTGACAACCTGGCCGAGCAACGAATTCGAGTTCAAGCTGGCCGGCGACCCGGATGAGGAATGGACGCCCATCAGCTTCTTTTTGAAAGCCGCAGCTGACGGAACGAAACCGCTCAGGCTGGTCCTGGACGGTAATTACTGGCAAAATGTGGCCGAAGGATCCCAGGTCAATTATCTGATCCGGATTCCGCCGCCGCACATCAACGTCTTGATTGTGCGTCATGACCGGCAGACCACCAAGGTTAAAAACAGTGATGACCCGCTGGGTTATATCAAATACCAGGGGTCAGAACCTCCAGGTGCCGGCAATCCCATGGGATCAAGGGATTGGGGATGGTCGACCAAGGGCTACAGCCGTTGGAACCGCACGGATAAGCAGTACGGCATCGCCATATCACTTCAAATACCACTGGATCATTACTTTGATGACAAACCCTACCAGAGGGGAACCGTCTGGAATCAAGCGCTGAATCAATGGGTCCAACCGGCCGAAAACGCGATGCTCGCACCGTTGAGTATGACCGAAGATCCCGAGGATTCCGGTTATTTCCTGCAGGATCCGATGACCCAGGAATATTATTACGATGGACATATTCCCGGCGACTCCGCCAACGGTGCCTGGGACGGCGATCGCAGGCTGTTTAACAAAGGCGAATGGATCGGGGAGGATAATTTCAATCCCTTTGACATCGACAATAACGGTTATATCGAGCTGCCGCCGGCAATTGATCCAAATGCGGATAACAACGCCAGTCAATATGCCAATGGGGATCCCTATGTTGGATGGCAAAACCCCTATACCAAAACCTGGGTGTTGATGCATACCATCACCCATGAAATCGGGCATGCTCTAGGCGGTTATGAACATTCACCGTTTCCGTGGTGCCTGATGCACCAGTATTCCTATGACTGGAAGCGCCAGGATTATCTGTCCGACTGGTTCCGTGCAAGACTGATGGTTCATAATGAAATTAGAGTCATACCCGAATGAGGTGTTTGATGAAAAAGACATTTATGAGATCCCTTTTAATCACGATGCTGGTGATAATGTTACCGTGGTTTGTAATTCAGGCACAGGCCTACTCCGGGCTGAGCCTGAAGTTATACGGCAGCGATCCTGACAACGTCGAAAATGTGTATACCCTGGAAGGCGGTCCCCAGGATCCGGGTTATAATTATGTCATCCCGCTAATGCTGGTGCTAAAAAATATTTCCGGCCTGCCAATCAACACGGAGAGGGGATTCTCCCAGGTGGAGCTTCACCGTGCCCTGAAGGTCACGGATCCATGCGGCAACCCGCTGGAGCTGCCCCCGGATGTGGATGATGCGTTTGCATATGATGCAGGGATGCCGCGCTTCGTCGGTGGTCGCGCGTTGGTACCGGCCGAAGTCCTGAAGGCCGCTTTTGCCAGATCGTTGAGAATTGACGACCTGCGCGATTTGTTTCCAGTGATGTATGTGCTGCCCGGCGCGTACACGGTTACCGCCCAGCTAAAAGGCGCCCGCTTTTTTGTCACGGAATTCGACCAGGATCACGGCCTGCAAGGGGTGGCTCTCCACCGCAGCAACTGGTTTGGAACCATCGATGCCACGGTCGGAAGCAATGAGCCTCCGGAGACGCAGTTGACGATCGTCATCCTGCCGGTTACCGGCGGCCACCTGAAGTTAAAACTTGAAAAGCAGCAAGGGGAAACCACCCAACCGCTGTTCGGAATCCCGGTCAAAGCATTTGCGGGGAGCAGCACGGCAGACCCGGCCGCTATGTGGACGGCAACGGATGTCGAGCCGGTGATGACCGGCATCACCGATATTGGCGGAAAAGTAGAATGGGAATGCGACAAGTGCCTGCCCCAGGGAGCTTACACGATTCTGGCGAAATTCCAGGATAATGTCCAGATATTCGCAGTCGCCGAAGACGACAGCGGCTGGGGTGAGCAATGCAGCGGTGCGATCAATCAGAGCTATATTTATGAAGAGCCGGTAATGATTGCCGGCGATTTTTCAGTATTTGCCCTCAACAGCGTCTGGCTGCGACCGCGAGCGGTCATCCACAGCGGCAATGTCGGGGTGCGCGATGCAAGTGCCGGCCCGCACTTGAGAAAGGGGGTTGAAATTTATGTCGACCGCCAGGCCCAGGCCAAAGAAGGCGTCAAGCTCATTGGTGACAGCATTTACATTGCCCAAAAAGCCAAGGTCTTTGATGTTCTGTATAACGATCTGGAAAACCACGGTGTCATTCAAGGCGAGCAAATTACACCGTTGGAGCTGCCCGTCTGGGAAGGGCCCGATTTTGTTGCAGGCGACTACGGCAGTAAAGATGTACAGGTCGGTTACCGCAAAAGCCTGACCTTAGAACCCGGAGCCTACGAGGACGTAAAGGTCAAACCCAAAGGCAAGCTTATTCTGACCGGGGGCCGGTATGAATTCAAGAGCCTTTCGTTGAGTTACCTGGCATCGGTGAAATGCCTGGCACCGACAACTATTTTTATTAAAAACCGTTTTTACACCGGTCTCAAAAGCTATGTGGGGCCCGATTCAAAATCGGCGCTTGGCGCCAAAGAGGTGATCATCTACATCGAGGGCCAAAACGGCGGCAGGGGCAAACCTGTCTCCCTGCCCATGGCGGCCATCATCGGCCTGGCAGGCCAAATCAAGGCCAATATTTTTGCCCCCAACGGCACCCTCTGGATCGGGGCGGGAAGCACGGTTGAAGGCAGCTTTGTCGCCCGGGACGTTGTCGTCGGTATGGGGGCTAATGTTAAATTGGAGACTGCCTTTGAGTAGGCAACTTAAGATACGAACCTGAAAATTATCGGAAAGTTAATTTGACAAACGCTTTAAATTTATCAAAAATTTTTCATCATCAAAGAAAGGAGTATTACAAAATGAAGGCTAGCAAAATCTATTTGAATGCTGTACTGATCGCACTGATGGTCATGCTGGTTTCCGCACCGCTGGTATGGGCCGGAGGTGAGGGTGGTGCGCCCCCGGATTGGAATAACGTGACGGGACCTGAAATTTGGGGAACGGCCGTTGTCCGTTGTGATCCTGCCATCACCAATTTTATTGCCATAAGGGTCAAGCGCATCCAGGACTGCAATGTTTCCACCGATGCACTCGTCATAGCGCCGGCAGAAATAGGAACCGCATGCCCTGATACGTCAAACCCTTTTCTTTATCAGCGGCTGGCCGCCGGGCAGATATTTTCGGGTGATGAGAATGTTCCCCAGTCCCTTACGCCGATTGTCACAAAAGTCAAAAACTTCGCGGTACATTCTCGCAATGCAGACGGTAGCAACGCGACTCTGTCTTTTGATGCCCAGATTAAATTTGTAGCTGAGTAATCACTGTGGCGGTCAGAAAGGCTGGGTTTATATCGACAGGTTAATTACGTCAATTTTCCGGGCGGTATGATTTGGAAGCGGCTTTTAGCGTGGCTATCATAATCTGTCTGTGCTATTAACCGGCAGGTTTTAATTGAAAAACCGTGTTCGGTAGACCAGCGTTTTATTTGTGGATAAGAGATGATAAAAGGAAGCCCCAAGATCGCGACCCTGATTTTCTGTGTCCTTGCCACCCTGGCATCTGTGGTCATCATTGGCTCCTTTATCGGTGCGGTGTCATGGATAAACAAACCGTTTGCTGGTTTTTTGCTGTATGATTTTCCCCAGGTCGGCTCCATGAGCCTGAATGATTGGCCGGGACGACAAGCCGGCATTAAAACCTTTGAACGCCTCCGTTTCGCAGACGGCCAACCGATTAAAGACGGTCGCGATCTTGTCAAAGCGATCGAAAAAAAGGTGCCCGGTTCCCTGGTAACCTATACGGTGTCCTCCGGGGAATCGCAGCAGGAATACGCCCTGCAAGTGACCAATTTTAGCCTCAGGGAATTTGTGCTGGTCTTTTTCCTGACTTTTTTAGGGGGACTGATCATCTTCTGCCTGGGCTGCATCGTTTACGTGCTAAAACCCAATGTAACCAAAAGCTGGGTTTTCTTTCTCATGTGCTTTTTTCTCAGCATGTACATGGTCAGTTCTTTTGAGATCCAGTCGACTTACTATTTTGTCAAACTTCACTATTTTGCGCTGTGTTTGATGTCCACTTTCGTTGTTCATTTGTGTATGGTCTTTCCGGAGAAAAAACACATCGTCCAAAAATTTCCCCTGTTTGAATACCTTATCTACCTGCCTGCCATCCTATTGGCAATTGGGTATCAGATATATTTATTCAATTTTGATAAAGTATTGGACGGCAACACCATATGGTGGATACCCAACTACAGCAGGTTACTGGCATTTAACAGGATCTATACCCTGTTGTGTGCCGTCGCCATGATTTCCCTGGTGGTGCACTCGGTGATCAAAGCCACCACCACCCTCGACCGGCTGCGGGGCCGCATTGTCTTGTTCGGTCTGACCCTTGCTTTTGCCCCTTCGGTGACGATCATGGCGCTCGTGGCCCTTTTTAAAGTCAATTTTCCGTGGAACTTTTTAGTTTTCTTTGTCATCTTTTTCCCGGCGGCCTTTGCCTACTCGATTGTCAAACACAACCTATTTGACGCCGACGCCATTATAAAAAGAACCGTCGGCTACATCGTTGTCACCGCCATTGTAATAGCGGCCTATCTTGTAGTCAGCCTGGCCCTCAATGTCACGGTTGGTCAATACCAGATATCCCAATCGCAGGCCTTCCCGCTTGTATTCACGCTGGTGGTTATCCTGATATTCAATCCCCTGCGCGACCGCATCCAATCCCTGGTCGATCGACTGTTTTTCCGCAAAGAATACGACTACGGCAAGATCATTGATAAAATAAGCGGTGCCATCACATCCCTGATGGATCTGGAACAAATCCTTAAACGATTATCCCGGACTTTTATCGATGATATGTTCATTGATACCAACTCTATTATGCTTTTGAGCCCCGACGGAGCCGCCTTTAAAGTCTACCTGGCCGATGGTGAAAACCACGCCGAAGTTGAGGAGATCGTCATTGACCGTGATGATCCCATTGTGGAGATTATTGAAACTGAAAAAAGCGTGATCACCAAATACGACATGCTCGAGAATCCAAAATTCAAAAAATTCTCAACCCAATGTGTCGCCCGATTCGAATCGCTGTACACCAGTTTGATGGTCCCCCTGATTTTTCAGGACAAGGTTATCGGGCTGTTGAATTTAGGTGATAAAAAATCGGGGAAGTTTTACAACCGCGAGGACATCGATTTGCTGCATGCCCTGTCAAATCAGGGAGCTGTGGCCATCGAAAACGCCCGGCTTTTCCAGGAAAATCTTGAAAAACAAAGGATGGAAGAAGAGCTTGCCATCGGGCGCGAACTCCAGATGAGCATGCTCCCGGCTACCAATCCCAAGGTGGATGGGTTTGAAATTGCCGCCTTTTCAAACTCTGCCAGGGAAGTTGGCGGAGATTTCTATGACTTTATAGAAATGAACTCCAACAAACTGGGCTTTGTCATCGGAGATGTTACCGGCAAAAGTGTTTCCGGCGCCCTGGTCATGTCGGCCTCGCGCAGCGTATTTCGGATGCTGTCGGAAGAGGAACTGAGCGTGGGCGAGAGTATGATCCGTGCCAACAAGCGGATCAAAAAGGATATTAAAAGCGGGATGTTTGTTGCGCTGCTGTATGCCATTCTCAATTCCCAAAACAAAAGTTTGCGCCTTTGCAGTGCCGGGCAAACCCAGCCCATACAATTCTCCGCCCTAAAACAGAAAGCCTTTTTGATGGAAACCAGAGGCGATACCTTTCCTTTAGGGATTTTGGATGATGTTCAGTACGAGGAAAGCCGGTTTCAACTCCAGCCGGGAGATATAATCATCTTCTACACCGATGGAATTGTTGAAGCCATGAATGAGGACGGTGAAATGTTCGGCTTCGACCGGCTGCTGGAGGTGGTTGGAAGGTCGGGGACCCTGACAGCCGACGCCCTCTTGCGAGAGATCGATGATCAGGTCAATAATTTTGCCGGCAGTGCCGTCCAGCATGATGACCTGACCGTGATTGTAATTAAGGTTGTCAATTGAGCCTCATTGCTATAGAATAAATTCTTTCTCGTTTGAACAATAACCAGAATAAAATCAAACCACGAAGAGCACGAAGAACACAAAGATAAAACATGACGTTATTATTTCTTCGTGTTTTTCGTGCCCTTCGTGGTGACATGAGTCCATTCATTATAAGCACAGATTCCATGACTGAGACTCTAAGATTGGTAAATATGTGCGGAGTATTCAACCGATCCAAGACTTGCATAGAAGCTATCTCAAAAAATGGATTTTGGTTCAAAATCGCGGCGGGACCGCGTTTTAAACCGGAGGAATACTCGAGTATTTCGAGGATTTAAAACGAGGCACCAACAAAGAGTTTGGGCCAAAAGACTTTTTTTTAGATGACTTCTAATAGAATCTTCAGATTCATATTCCCCTTCGCTGCAACAATCCTTTCCGGCGCCTTGCTCACGTTAGCTTTCCCCAGGTACGATCTGGGATGGCTCGGGTGGGTAGCCATCGTGCCGTTCTTAATTGCAATTTTGTACCAAAAAGCCTTAACCGCTTTTTTCCTGGGGCTCATTTTTGGTGTTGCCTCCTTCAGCGGGATTTTTCTTTGGATCTTCGATATTCCGGGCTATAAGCTTCTGCATCATACTTTGCTGGGGTGTTATTTTGGCCCGTTAATGGGACTCCTGGGTTTAACCATCAATGTCATCTCCCGGCGCTGGAACGCGGGTGCCGCTTTATGCGCAACGCCTTTCATCTGGGTTTCAATTGAATATCTAAGATCCAACCTTGCCTTTCTGGCCCTGCCCTGGGCCCTGCTGGGACACACCCAGTATCAGAATCCCCTGATCATCCAAATCGCATCTTTCACCGGTGCCTATGGCATCAGCTTTCTGGCAGCGTTTGCCAATGCCGCCCTGGCAGCAGCAATTTTATCTTTTTCCCCGTCAGGCTTCTGGCCCGGATATCATGCCGTCTCCCCCGTCACCCGACGGGCAGCAATCTCCATGATGATGACGGTTGTGGCCTGTCTGGTCCTGACCCTGGTATATGGCTGGACGGTTGTTTCACAACCGGTTGGCGGGCCGGCTATCAGGATGTCGGTATTACAGGGCAATATCAGCCAACAAATGAAATCAGCGCCTAAAAAGCACGCAGCGTACATTATGAAAAAGTATACCGATCTTAGCCGGCAGGCGGCAGCGGATCAGCCGGACCTTATCGCCTGGCCGGAGGCTGCGACCCCGGGGTTTGTACTGAAAAATCAGCCAATGATCCAAAAACTCAGCACCTTCATAGCTGAGTTAAAAACACCGTTTTTGATCGGCAGCTCCGAATACCCGAAATTTATCAAGGACCGCCCCCTGCGCCCCGGGGATGTTGGCAATGCAGCGCTTTTTTTCTCCGCAGAAGGCAAATTTCTCGGTCAATACCTAAAGATTCATCTGGTTCCCTTTGGCGAAGAGTTACCTTACAAAGATAGCATCTCATGGCCGGGCTATATTGTGCCCAAGGACAAAAAAACCTTTGAGATTCCCGGCAGGGATTATACAATCTTCAAGCTGGGGGAAACAAAATTCGGAACCGTCATATGCTGGGAGGTCGTCTTCCCGCAACTGATCAGGCAATTTGTAAAAAGGGAAGCGGCCTTTATGGTTAACCTGACCAACGAAGGATGGTTCGGCGACACATCAGCCCCCCACCAGATGGTCGCCATCGTCGTATTTCGAGCAGTCGAAAACCGTGTCCCTTTCGTCCGTGCCGCCAATACCGGCATATCGTGCTTCATTGATTCCCACGGAAACATAACGGGGCGGGTGAAAGATCAAAATGGTGACGATACCTTTGTCGAAGGTTATTTAACCGGAGCAATCCGCCCCTCAGATGCCAGGACTTTTTACACGATTTATGGGGATATTTTTGTTTATTTCGTTCTGGCGATAACGGGCCTGATTCTCGCTTCAGTCGCCTTTAAACGACCACGCCGCTTATAGCGCACTGAAAACTCCGCTGCCGGGAATGGTTGAACAAATTATAAACATGTCCGCATATAGTGAAACATTAATGGTGGGAGCGGCTTTCCAGCCGCGATGATGCTGACCACAGTGTTAATCGCGGCTGGAAAGCCGCTCCCACAAGCTATTACTGCAAGTTTCAGTTTCTGACAACATGTAATTGGAAAATAGGCTCCAAGCGTCTAAAAATAAAGATATGATCATCAAGATTATCGAACCAAATAGCCAGTCCACTAAATACGACCTCAGAAGTTTAACGCCGAATTTAGGTCCGGTGGTCATTGCTTCCCTCATTAAGCAGCAGGGTCACGAAGTTGAAGTTATCAGTGAATACATCACCCAATTAAACTATGAACAACTGAGTAAAGCCGACCTGGTCGGTATCTCAATTACCACCTACAATGCCAAAAGGGGGTATGAAATTGCTCAACGCCTGAAAAAGCCGGTGGTGTTCGGGGGCATGCATGCCTCCCTGATGCCGGAAGAATGCCTGATGCACGGCGATTACGTCATAAGAGGCGATGGCCGATCAATATTGAAGCTGGTGGAATATTTAGCCCATGACAGAAAAAAAGATATCCGCCAGGTTCCGAATCTGGTCTTCAAACAGGATAACGACATTATTTTTAACCCATCGGAAACCAGCACCATCAATATCGTACCCGACTTCAGCCTGGTAAGGGATTACTATAGACCCGGTTTAAAAAGACTTACCAGGGTTCCTCTGCTGGTTAACGCCTCCCGCGGCTGCCCCCATAAGTGCACGTTTTGCTCGATAAAGGCCATTTACCCGGATGTTAGGAAGAAAGATAAAGCGATCGTTATTGAAGACATTAAAAACCAGATCAGCCATCGGTCCTTTTTGTCAAAATTTCTCCCCAGAATTATCTGGATTACGGATGATAACTTTTTTGCCGAAAAAAACTGGGCCAAAGATGTGCTCAAAGAACTGGCAAAACTGAAAACCGGCTTTAAGTTTGTGATTCAAGCACGACCGGATATCGCCACCGATGATGAATTATTAACACTCCTGAAAAAGGCAAACTTCGGTATTATCTATATGGGTATTGAAAGTCTGAATCCCAGTAGCCTTGAAAAACTGAAAAAAGATATCTCAATCGATGATACGTTGGTTGCGATTAAACGAATCCAAAACCGGGGGATGGCGGTTCACGGTTTATTCGTTTTCGGCGACGATGAATTCCAAAAAGGTGACGGACTCAGGATCGCGCAGTATGCAAAAGAGCATGACCTGTCGGGCGCATTGATTCAGCCCCTGACCCCTTATCCGGGTACGGATCTATTTGAAAAGATGAAACGTGCAAATCGAATTTTACACGAGGACTGGCAGTATTATAACGGCAAGGTGGTTATTAAGCCCAAGCACCTAAGGGCAGCTGAATTGCAAAAAGAAATCTACGATTGCTACCGAAGCGTCTACAGCCTTGTGCGAATAGTTAAATTTGTCCTGTTCGGCCCCCGGGGTTTCAGGCTGGCCGGGTTGGGTGAGGCCATATTCAGGCATTTGGAGTGGCTGAAATGTAGAAATTATATTAAGGACAGGTTAGTTGGATGAGTTACGGGGTACGGGTTACGAGTTACGCGGTGAAAATCAGATTAATCCGAACCTCGCACCCCGCAGCACGCAACGCGCAACCCGAACCTCGCAACATGCAACTCGCCTTCCCCCCATCTTGAATTTTATCCAATCGTGCATAAGTTAGCAGATAACAATTCATCTTCTAATTGTAACCCGAATTCGCCCCCTGAAAGGAGGGAATATTATGAAAGAAAAACGCAATGTCCATTTAAAGGTACAGGAACTCTGCGATTGCTACGCTACCAATGATCCCCTAAAAGAGATGTCCGTCGTGAAAGATGGCTCGGATATAGAGGAAGCGGCCCTCAAGTGGCTCGCCCTGGCCGCGCTGCACGGTGTGAATAACAATGCCAAAGCAGTGACCATCTCCCGCTCCAAAGATGGGGAGGTCCGGGTGACAGCCAAATACCGCGAATCAGAGCTGCCGTCTCCGGGTTCTGATGTCGGTTCCAAAATAATGGAAGCGGTACGGGAAGTCACCCATATCGAAGGCAACAAAGGCAAATGTCCCCTTGCCCTTGGCATCCGCGATGACAGCATTGAACTCCAGGTCAAAATGAAAACCAAAGATGACAAAGAAAAAGTCACCATTAAATTTCCTGAATAAAAAATTCCAAAACGCATCCGGACATTGCCCTGGGAAAGGAGACAATATTCATGGAGCAACTGGTAAAAAAGGAAAAGCCTGAGATCACTGTTGACAACCTCGCTCCGCCCTATTCCGATTATGAATTTTTCCAAAATTGCGATCAACTGCCTTTCCGCTACCAGGCCAACATGTTCGCGATGGTCAACGCCTGGTGGCTGATAGAAGCATCCACCCTGGTTTATGCCGACCCGCAAATCGCCATCGAGAAATTTAAGCAACAGGCCGGTTTTACAGAAGTCGTTTACTTTGAACAAAAAGTAACCCAATGTTTTGTCGCCAGCAATGACAAATTCGCCATTGTTGCTTTCAGGGGATCCGAAGCGCGCCTAAGAGATGGAGATCCGAATCCCGGCTATATCTATGCCGACTGGCTGGCAAATTTCAATTTTCTACCCGAAGAATGGGATTTCGGTGGGAAGGTGCACAGGGGTTTCAAGGCGGCTCTCGCCGAGGTGTGGGATGAGCTTGAAGATCATTTAACCAAACTGCAGCAGAACAACCTCAAAATCTGGGTTACCGGTCACAGCCTGGGAGCGGCCCTGGCCACCCTGGCAGCCCACCGGTACGGCAATGTGCAGGGGTTGTACACCTTCGGGTCTCCCCGTGTTGGGGATCAGGATTTTAAACATGATTTTAATGTAAATGCCTACCGATTCGTCAACAACAGCGATATCGTAACCAAGGTACCGCCTTCAAACATGTATCGTCACGTCGGAGAACTCAGGTATATTGACAGCGAAGGCCTCATACACGACAATACCAATCGCTGGGAACGCTGGGGCGACGAAATCCAGGGCAAATTTAAAAACGTATTCAACGCCCTGGGCCAAAATCGCAAAGGCTTGACCGAGGTACTTCTTGAGCCCATCGTCGATCACGTCCCGACCCTTTATGCGATTCACATCTGGAACAATATCCCTAATGTTGGCTAAGGGTGATTAGAAGCTATCTCAAAAGGCCCACAGCTGACTATAAAAATCGATGGGTCATCCAGCTGTTCTGGAAAAGTCTTTTGGCCCAACCTCGGCGTTAGGTCCTCGCTTCAAGTCCTCGACATACTTGAGTATGCCTGCGGGTTGAGCCAATAATAGATAGTTTGGGGAACTCGGCCCCGCCTTGATCTTGAACCAAAATCCATTTTTTGAGATGGCTTCTATAATTGACAGCGGAGAAAGGAAAAGACAGCGACGATGAAAACAGTCTGCGTTTTTTGCGGGTCGAGTACCGGAAACAATTCCCAATACAGGGCAGCTGCAAAACAGCTGGGCAAACTTCTTGCCGCCCGAAAACTGACCCTTGTTTATGGCGGCGGAAACGTCGGCTTGATGGGTGAAATTGCCGATTCGGTGCTTGCCCACGGAGGAAAGGCCATCGGGGTTATACCCCAATTCCTGGTGGAAAAAGAGTTGGTCCATAAGGGTCTGTCGGAGGTAAAAATCGTCGAATCGATGCATGAGCGCAAAGGGATGATGGCCGAGCTTGCGGACGGTTTCATTGCGCTGCCGGGTGGATTCGGAACCCTGGAAGAAACCGTGGAAGTGTTGGATAGTTTAACCACTTACCAGCTTCCCCATATAGACAAATGGGGTGACTTTAAAACAGGCCTCATCAAGAGATAGTTTGACAATCAGAATGGGTTCGATATATTAAAAATTTTGTTAAAGCTAGATAGAAAAGGAGGACTTCAACAATGGGCAAAGGTGATAGACGCACAAAAAAGGGAAAGATCGCTCGTGGCACCAGTGGCGCACGCCGTCCCAAGAAAAAAAAGAAAAAAGCTGAATAATTTTTTCTTGCGCTACAATCCAGGTGCCCTGCACCCGGATGCAAGTTCAACGATATGGCAATCCCTTCCCCCTCACGGGGTGGCCGTTGGGGGCACCACAAAGTAGTTTTGAAGGGCATACTCAGTCATCGGTTCGATGAGGGGCTGAGCCTCGCCGGCAATCCCGCCAATAATGTTATTCCCGGTGCTTTCAAATTAAACTGTTGAAATATTTGCCTGGAAGCATATATTTATTTGCATGCAATCCCTATCGGAACAAATTGAGGACCTCATACTCCAGCATGACAATCGGGGAATGCGCCAGTTACGTGTGGCCTTGTCTCCCGGTTATTGTTACCGGGCGGCAGAAATTATCCTGGACAACAAAGGCGTCATCCTGATCGGAACCGGTTTTCCGGTTTCCGGAAGCTTTGAAAGCGACGGGCCCATTGGTGCCATTGCACTTTATCGCGTGCTGACGGAACTGAATTGTAAACCGGTATTGGTCTGTGCCCCGCCAATATCAAGGATTTTAGCCCGGAACTTTCGGACCTACGAACTTCCGCTTGTGGATTGGGATAAGAGCAAAACGGCAGTGATCCAGGCTTTAACGGATTTGGAACCACGCCTAATCGTTTCCATCGAACGGCCGGGAGTCACGGCGGACGGGCGTTATTATAATATGCGCAAAAAAGATATTTCTGTGCTCACCGCCAAATTTGATCTCTTTTTGCAGGAAAGCAACTGTCCCAGCATCGCTTTTGGGGACGGGGGCAATGAAATCGGTATGGGAAACGTTCGCGATGCCCTGGCCGCACTGGATATTATTCCGGCGATCACCACCTGTGACGAGCTGGTGATTGCCTCGGTATCCAATTGGGGTGTTTATGGCGTCATCGCAGCCCTCTGCCGGCTGATAAACAAGGATTTGTTTCAGCTTTTTGATCCCAAAACCATTGCCGACTACCTGGTGGACAATGGCTGTGTCGACGGGGTTACGACCCGCCAGGAATCCAGTGAAGACGGGTTTCCCATCAGTGTCGGCCTTGGGATCATTGACCAACTTCGCGATCTGGTATTCTCACAGGCATCTGCCGGATCTGAATAGGAAGATGATGTAAAATGGAATGGATTCGATCTTAATCTTAATTTTTTTGACAGGATTTACAGGATTATCAGGAATTTCATGTCACTTTCCTGAAGAAAGTGACATAACCACCTCGGCCTTCGGCCGAAATAAATAAAATTGCGCACCCTTGCCAATTGTTGAGCTTAGTACTAATTATTCTCTAATGATAGGTGATCGTGAAAACAAATATATTTTTCCCAATATTGATTTTCCACCGCAGGCGGGTTGAATTTAAGCACTTTCTTCTGGAAAGTGCTTAACTAAAAAAATATCCTGTAAATCCTGTCTAAAAATAAATTAAGAATCGAATCCATTCCATTTTCTTTAATGATATTTTACCACGGAAAGGAGAAAATATGGGAGGCAAGCCGCCGAATGACCGGGTAGCCGAGTGCGAGGTTGACAGCATCTTTACAGATCGCTGGTCGCCGCGTGCTTTTTTATCCGACCCGCTGCCCGAACACCAGATAAAATCGCTGTTTGAAGCCGCCCGCTGGGCGCCTTCGTGCTTTAACGAACAACCCTGGCTCTTTGTATATGCCACCGAGCCCGAACAACGCCAGAAGCTGGTCTCGGTTCTGGTGGAAAAAAATCAACGCTGGGCCGGCAAATGCCCGCTGTTGATGTTTGTTCTGGCACGCCGCCAGTTTAAAGAAGGCGGAAGAGAAAATCGCCATGCACCTTTTGATGCCGGTTCGGCCTGGCTGTCGCTGGCCCTGCAGGCCAGGCGCCTGGGGCTTTACGCCCATGCCATGGCCGGTTTTAGCATCAAAAAAGCCTATGAGACCCTTGGCGTGTCCGAGGAAGAGTATCTCATAATGGCGGCCATTGCAGTGGGCCGCAAGGATGACGCCGATCAGCTGCCGGAGGATTTAGGCGCCATGGAATCACCCAATACACGCAAACCACTGGCAGAGGTCGCAACGGACATATTCCCCATAACAAAAATGCCTAAAATTTGAAAATGCCTAAATTGCCTAAAATAAATGTATTCTATCAATTTTTTATTTTCCGCATTCCGCATTCCAACTTCCGAATTCATGACACCCTGTGCCTCGTGCTATGGGCACTGAGCCGTGAGCCTAATTATGTTGCGAAAGCATTTAATTGTAGATACCCACACCCACATCTGCGATTCTTCTTTTGACGCGGATCGCGGTGAAGTGCTTAAAAAAGCGGCTGAAGCCGGGATTGGGGCGATCATTGCCGTGGAAGCGGGGTTCTTTTTTTCAATTCCCCCTTCGGTGGTCCGCTCCAGGCAAAAACAAAAGCTTGTCAGACATCTCCCCCTGTCATGCCTTCTGGTGGAAACCGACAGTCCCGTGCTGGGGCCCGATCCCAAACAGCGCAACGAAACCGCCAATGTCACCCTGGCAATTAAAGCTATAATGGAATTAAAATCTGCCGGTGAGGATGAAGTGCTGGAGGCAGTTTGTGCAAACACCGAACGTTTGATGGCAATATCGTCAACTCCCCGGGATACACCCAATCCTTATAATAGAAGCTCTCCCAGGTTTTCAGCTATTTGACAGCAAACAAAATACATAATAAAATATTCACATAATCTGCTATGAGTTGAAATTGGATAGATTGGCTTTGCGTCGGATTCACTGAACGTTTTGCTCACCGGGAGAGACGAAATGAAAATTATCGGTATTTGCATGGCAGTTTTGGTATGTTTCGGATTTTCGAGCGCCTGGGCAGAGGAGCAAACTTTCACCAGCCCGCTGGACAAACGCGTTACTGTTTATGGCGGTGCCCAATTCTACCGGGCAGACGGTAAATTCAAAAATGTCAAAGATGGGGAACCCGATATTTCGGTTGATATGAATGACCTGGGCCTGGATGAAACTAAGGTTAGCCCAGCTGCTGGAGCGATTATTAATTTTTGGGACAGGAGACTGACCCTGCGGTTTGATTACTTTGGGTACCACGACGATGCAAATGCAAAGGCAGATTTTAGTTTCGATTGGGATGATGACACCATTCCCGTAGGCGCTGATCTTGACAGCAACCTCGACCTGGACCTTTATGTGATCAACCTGTCCTACAACTTTATTCGTACCGAACGGGCCACATTAGGCGTGGGGATTGGCGTGCATCTCGCCGACGTCGATTTAGGCATAACCGGCACGGTCAATGGGGTTGAGGTTGCCAGTGGGGATGCCGATGTGCTGGCACCGCTTCCGAATGTTTATGTAAACGGTGCCTATGCTTTCACCGACCAGTTTTTAGTAAAGGCGGGGGGCGGGGGGATGAGTCTGAGTTACGGTGATTGGGATGGATCATTGTTTTTTGTCAGTGCCGTCCTTGAATACTGGCCCTGGAAAAACGTTGGATTCGGGGCCGGATACCGGTATGTTGATGTCGATGTAGATTATGACCCCGGGCACAAGAAAGAAACCTACGACTTTACGCTTCCAGGACCGATGATTTATTTGACCGCCGGCTTCTAAAAATTTGATTTTTAAAAAAGCGGATAAAGCGCTTGATCATTAATCAAGCGCTTTATTTTTCTATCATGCACTCGCAACCCGGCACATATGCCCTGATTTTATCAGCTATGTCAAAAACGCCAACTTGAAATCGGCAAACTGGGAACTTTTGAACTCATACCCGGCTTCTATATATATGTCGGCAGCGCCTTCGGACCGGGAGGATTAAAAGCGCGGATAGACCACCACCGCAAAAAATCCGGCCGGCCCCACTGGCATATGGATTACCTGGGTCCTTTTTTAAAATTAATTGAGATCGGATTCTTTCTGCTCATCAAGAAATAGGCTCTCCTCCGGGGGATGTTCCCCTGATTCGCGTTCTTCGATTGTCGATGCAAATCACATCTTATTTTCCGCAATATCAAATTCATCAGGACCTTCGACGGGGATTTCCAGCATATGGATAACCACATCAGAGCTTACTATTATGGCAGTGGGCCTCAACATCGCTTGGATAACCCATCGATCTTGCTTTTTTGGGGTCGGCCTCGCCTGGCTAGCTGGGTATAACGTCCGATCGATCTTATCCTAGATAACGGTAGTGTTTTCGGGTCGCCGCCGGACAAAGTGATGATGATGTTTATCGGCAGCGCTGTTTTCGCGTGATGAATTATCTCACTCTTCAAGCAATAAGCTGCCCAAACGCACTATCCCCTTTAAAACACCAATCAACCCCCACAGATACTCCCCCATACAGGAATAGATTTGATCGGCGGCGATTGAAAAAATTCTTGACAAATATCAATTAAGTGATATTCACTAACCCTAATATACCTAACAATTTTGGGGTATCAATCAAATTTCTTTTAATTTGGTAAATATCACTAACCAGCTCATTGCATGCCATATTTGGGCACAACTCAAAACAGGACAAAATAGCCGGATAAAGGAATTCGAAATTATGCCATCAAAACCCGTTATCGTTGAAATAAAATGATAAAATTGCCACCCTGACATTAAACCGCCCCGATGTGATGAACGCCATGAGCAAGGATATGATTGAGGACCTGTGGGACGCTGTAAAAGATCTGGCAGCTGACGACAGCATACGGGTGGTAATCCTCAGGGGTGCCGGAGATCATTTTTGCTCCGGAGCGGATATCAATCTCTTTGCTGGAAGCATCCCCTCGGATGAATGGGTGGTTGCCATGAAGGGGGTGGGCCGAATTGTAAAAACCCTGCGGGAAATGCCGCAGCCGGTGATCTCCATGCTAAAAGGCGTTGCCGTCGGCGGGGGCGCAAATCTGGCCCTGGCGGCAGATTTTGTGGTGGCGGCCGAAAATACCAGATTTTGCGAAATTTTTATCAATATAGGAGCCATTTTGGATTACGGAGGGCACTATTTTCTGCCCCGGCTCGTCGGCCTTGCCAAAGCCAGAGAACTGGCCATGCTCGGAGACGAAATTGACGGCAACACCGCAGCATCCATTGGTTTGATCTATAAATCGGTGCCCGAAGATCAGTTGGAGACCCAGGTGGAAACCCTGGCCAACACCCTGGCGCAAAAACCACCGCTTGCGTTAAGGCTGATTAAAGAGGGGCTTGAAAACAGCTTTGACATGTCCCTGAAACAGGTATTGGATTGGGAAGCTGCCCATCAATCCATTGCCCTGCAGACACCGGAGCATAAAGAAATCGTAAACTTTTTCCTGGAATCTAAAAAAGAGCAAAGGTTAAATAGTTAAGAAATCAGGTTGATTAGTTAATTGGTTGAATAGTTGATTAGTTAAAAGGATGGTATCGGTTTTAAATCATTGACTATCCGATATTCTGATTTAATCAAACTATTTAACTTAATCAACTATTTAATCTAATTGACTCAACCACCCGAAAGGTACAACATGGCAGTCAAATCAAAAAGCGCAACTCAAATTTACTTCAACAAAGATCATGAGATGGTCCGCAAGGCAGTTCGGGAATTTGTGGACAAAGAAATCAATCCCAATATGGACGAGTGGGAAGAAAAAGGGCAGGCCCCGCTCCATGATCTCTTTAAAAAGATGGGGGATCTCGGATTTCTGGGCATTCGCTATGACCCGCAATATGGCGGGCAGGGACTGGATTACTGGTATGACACCGTATTTTTAGAAGAACTGGGTCGCATTCAAGGATCCGGTATTCCGATGGCAATCGCCGTTCAATCCCACATGGCAACTCCCGCTATCGCAGAGTTCGGCAGCGACCATTTAAAAGAAACCTACCTAA
The DNA here is from genome assembly GCA_963766255.1 of uncultured delta proteobacterium. Classification (GTDB taxonomy): domain Bacteria; phylum Desulfobacterota; class Desulfobacteria; order Desulfobacterales; family JAFDCJ01; genus JAFDCJ01. The sequence continues at coordinate 100,499 of CAVXZZ010000016.1, read as the reverse complement.
AACCGGCAATTGCCGGCGACATGGTTGCATCCATCGCCGTTACCGAGCCCGGGGCCGGGTCGGATGTCAGTGCCCTCCAGACCACCGCGAAAAAAGACGGCGATACCTATGTCCTGAACGGCTCCAAAACCTATATCACCAACGGCACCCAGGCTGATTTCCTGACGTTGCTGGCCAGAACCAGTGATGACCCGGGTTATCACTCCTTCAGCCTGCTGGTGGTTCCCACCAACCTGCCCGGATTCCAGGTCAGCCGCAAGCTGAATAAAATGGGATGTCGCAGCAGTGATACGGCCGAACTGTTTTTTGACGACATGCGAATCCCGGCTGAAAATCTCATCGGCAAAGAGGGCGAGGGCTTCATCTACCAGATGCAACAATTTCAGCATGAGCGCTTCTCGGCCATCCCGATGTCCTATATTTCGGCCGAAGAAATCATTGCGATGACGGTTGAGCACATCCGGCAGCGAATGGTTTTTGGAAAACCATTGATTGCCAAACAGGTGCTGCGACACCGGCTGGCGGACTGGCAAACCGAAATTGAATGTTTGCGGCAGCTGACCTATCACATCGTCAGGATGAAAGAAGCGGGCCTGGATGTTACCCGGGAAATCTCCATGGGTAAACTTTATGCCGCCCGGGTCATTCAAAAAGTCGTTGACGGGTGCTTGCAGATGTATGGCGGCCTTGGCTTTATGGAGGAAATGCTGATCGCGCGCTGCTATCGGGATGCCAAGCTGATATCAATCGGCGGCGGGGCCGATGAAGTGATGCGGGAGATCATTGCCAAGATGGAACTTGGCTGATAGCTCAAAGCTCAAAGTAGCAATTCAGAAAGGGAGACGGGTTGATTAAGTTGATTGGTTGATTAGTTGATTAAGTTAAAAGGATAAAGCCTTTTATAGCCGGTCAACGCATAGAACCAATCAGCCTAGTAACTTAATCAACTCAATCAACTTGATAGACATTGCAAACATCATCAGCCAACCGAAAGGTACAACATGGCAGACGGGAATTAAAGGCGGAAACAAGATCTACTTCACCAAAGACCACGACATGGTGCGGCGGGCGGTCAGTGATTTTATTAAAAAGGAAATTAATCCCAATGTGGATCAATGGGAAGCAGATGGTATCGCACCGCTGAAGGACATATTCAAAAAAATGGGGGATCTCGGCTTTTTGGGTATTCGCTATGAGCCCCAATACGGCGGCCAGGGCCTTGATTATTGGTATGATACCGTTTTTTTAGAGGAACTGGGGCATATCAAGGCCCTCGGGTTATCCACCGCCATTACCGTACAAACCCACATGGCAACGCCTGCCATCGCCGAATTCGGCAACGATTTCCTGAAGGATACCTATTTAAAAGCCGCCATTGCCGGTGACATGGTGGGCGCTATTGCCGTTACGGAGCCCGGCGCCGGATCCGATGTGGCCGCCATCCAAACCACGGCTAAAAAAGACGGCGGAGATTACGTGATCAACGGTTCTAAAATGTATATCACCAACGGTACCCAGGCAGATTTTTTAACCCTGCTGGCAAGGACCAGTGATGACCCGGGGTATCATTCTTTCAGCCTTTTAGTGGTTCCGACGCAGTTAGCCGGATTCACCGTCAGCCGCAAACTGGACAAACTTGGAATTCGTATCAGTGACACGGCCGAACTGTTTTTCGATAATCTCAGGGTGCCGGCCGACCACCTGATCGGAAAAGAAAACGAAGGCTTCATCTATCAGATGATGCAGTTTCAGCACGAACGCTTTTCCCTTCTCCCGTTTGCCTGCACCGCTGCCAGAGATATCATCGCGATGACTTTGGATCATGTCAGGCAGCGGGTGGTTTTTGGTAAGCCGCTGATTTCCAAGCAGGTATTGAGGCACAGATTTGCTGATTGGTTGACGGAAATCGAATGCCTGCAACAGCTGATCTATCATATCGTCAGAATGAAAGAAGCCGGACAGGATGCCACGCGCGAGATTTCAATGGGCAAGCTCATTGCCAGTCAGGTGCTGATGAAAGTGGCCGACGGATGTCTGCAGATGTATGGCGGTTTGGGATTTATGAATGAGATGCTTATTTCCAGATACTACCGGGATGCCCGTGGATTGGCCATCGGCGGCGGTGCCGATGAGGTGATGAGGGATGTGATTGCCAAGCTCGAAGGCTACTAGAAGCTGTTTCAAAAATGCATCTTACGTTCAATGGCTGCGTTGCGATTTGGTTTTAAATGCTCACGTACTACGTGTACGCTCCGCTTTAAAACCAAATCGACGCCTTGCCCTTGAACGTAACCTACAATTTTGAAACAGCTTCTAAAACTTGTTTTTGGACGAAACCAATTGATAGGGAATTGACATGCGATTGCCGTTAGCAAAAGCAGCGAATAATTTAAAGGAGAAACCGCTACCACCGGGGCGGATCAAAATTGTTCGGGCCTTGAAGTCATTGCTGGTGGAAAAAGAGTTCAGTGCCATTACCACCGCCGAAATAGCCAAGAACGCCGGTGTGACCGAAGCGCTTATCTATAAATATTTTAAAGACAAGCGTGATTTGCTTCACCAGATATTAAGCGAGTACCTGGAGCAATACCGTTCGCAAATGGGCCAGGACCTGAAAGGCATCAAAGGCACCTTCAACAAACTTCGCAAGCTGATCTGGTCCCATATCAATGTTTATGCCACCAACAGGGTTTTTGCTAAAATACTTCTGATCGAAGTCAGGAACTATCCGGATTACTATAAAAGTGAAACTTATTTACGGGTTAAAGAATACAGCAATATTGTTTTAAAAATTATTGAAGAGGGTATCCGCGACGGAGAGATTCGCAACGATGTGCCCGCCAGGCTGATCAGGCACAGTATTCTCGGAAGCATCGAGCAGGTTTGTCTATCCGGGATCACATTTGGTAAGGATATCGATCCGGATGTCCTGACGGATCAAATCTGTGAAGTAATATTCAGAGGAATCGCCATTGATTGATTAGTCGAGCTTGGTTAAATAGAAAATTAGTCAAATAGAAAAATAGTTAGCATTTCAGATAGTCTGATAGTCGGATCGGATTATTTCCCTATTAAACTATTTAACAAATTCTCTTATCAACTATTTAACTAAAAGACCGGAGGTCTTGAGCATGGGAAAATGGATGAACGGCTATCTGGAGAAGCTGGCCGCAAACCGAAAGGAAAATATCGAAGCCGGCGGTGAGGATCGCATCAAACTGCAGCACAAATTAAGCAAACTCACCGCCCGGGAACGGATCGAACTCCTGGCAGACCCGGGTAGTTTTGAAGAAATCGGGTCTGTGGTCAGAGAATTTCGCATGGGCCTGGAAAGCGAGGCCAAACCGAGCCCGTCCGACGGGGTCGTGATGGGATTGGCCAGTGTAAATGGCAAACCGGCGATGGTATATGCCCTCGACTTTACCGTCATGTCGGGCTCGATCGGAGACCAGGGTGTCTGGAAAATTGCCGAATTGGTCCAGATGGCCGGCCAGGAACGCATTCCGATTATCGGCATGTTCGACACCGCCGGTTCCCGAATCAGCTTTAAAAATGGATACGTTGGACTAAACGGGTTGGGCCGCCTGTTGAGAAACTATTGCCTCTATTCCGGTGTTATCCCCCAGATAGCGATGGTTTTGGGACCCTGCACCGGCCCCATCGCCCAGGTACCGGTCTTATCCGACTTTTTAATTTTTAATCAAAACACCGGGTTCATGTGGCTGGGTGGTGAAATCGATTCGGAGGATGCCGGATCAGCCGAATTCCATATGGAAAAAAGCGGCCAGTGCGACCTGTTGGCCGACAGTGATGAAGAGGCGATCCAGCTGGCCCGGCAGCTGCTCGAGTTCACCCCCCAGAACTGCTGGGAGAAGCCGGCCATTATTGAATCCACCGATGATCCTGCAAGGCAGGAGGAGGCCTTGCTCGATGTCATGCCTGACGACCCGAAATTCACTTACGATATTCACGAGATTATCGACCTGATAGTGGACAATGGTGAATTCTTCGAATTGAAGGAGGACTTTGCGCCCAATATGGTCGTCGGCTTTGCACGATTTGACGGCATCCCTGTGGGAATTGCCGCCAGCAACCCGGATGAGCTCAGCGGCATCATGGAGCCGGACTCTTCCGACAAATATGACCGCTTTCTAATGTATCTGGATGCCTTTAACATCCCCCTTGTGAACCTGTCGGATACACCGGCCTTTCCACCCGGCGATAAGTGGGAGCGTATGGGCGTCATCAGGCACGGCGCCAAGAACCTGCACGGCTATTCACACCTGACCAACCCGAAAGTAACCATTGTGCTAAGGCGTTCCTACGGCGGGTCAAACATTGTGATGGGCTGCAGCAAAATGGGGCCTGATTTTATCTACGCCTGGCCGTCGGCCGAATTTGCCCCCACCGGACCGGAATCCATCGTTCAAGCCGTATTTCACAAGGAGTTGGCCAAGGCCAAGGATGAAGGCAATTATGACGACGTTTACAACTTTTTTCTCAGCATATTGAAGGAACACTTCAGCGTCATGACCATGGGGAAATCCTTTACGACTTACTACACGGTTCATGAAGTGATTGATCCCAGGGAAACCCGCTCCAGAATCGTGAAGGCGCTGAGAACCAGTTTGAATAAACATGAAGAGGTACCGAATAAACGTCGCTTTATCAAACCAGCTTAGCTGGCGGGCATATAGATACCGCTGTCGCATGGACTAAATCTGAATAAATAGGCAGTCGGATAAATTGATAAGCTTTAATATCGAAATCCGAATACCGAAATCCGAAACAAATTTTAAATACGAATGTTCCAATGATAAAAAATACCAATTTTACAGATATTGAAGTCACAACTACGTTTCGGTCATTAGGATTTAGATTTTCGAGTTTTTTTCGAATTTCGTGCTTCGAATTTCGAATTTATTAAATCTCTATTTGCATTCAATTGGATTAAAGAATGCATTGTAAAAAAGATAAAGCGTCAAATAAAGGATTTTGCTATGGGCAAGAGAATGGATGAGGCTATTAAGCGTTACGAGGAGATTAAGGAGAAGAACCTCCTGGGTGGTGGTGTGAAGCATATCGAACGCCAGCACGGTCGCGGCAAATTGACGGCCCGGGAGAGAATCGATATCCTGGCAGATCCGGGCAGCTTCAAGGAATTGGGCTCCTTTGTCGGCACCACCAGCAAGCGCATCGACGGACGCATACCCGATGCGCCGTGCGACGGGGCCGTAATCGGCACCGCTCGCGTGAACGGGCGCTTAATCATGATCCACGCCAGTGACTTCACCGTGCTTGGCGGGTCCATAGGCGCCCAGCACATTATCAAATTTGCAAAGCCCCTTGAAATGGCTGCCCAGTGGGGAATTCCCATGGTCAATCTGCTGGATTCCTCCGGCGGCCGACTCGGCTACGAAGATGTGGCCATGGCGGGCTTTGACTGGTATTTCCGTATGGAGTCCTTGTTTTCCGGGCTCATCCCCCAGATAACCGTGCTTATGGGTCCGTGCATCGCCGGCGGCGCATACCTTCCGACCCTGTGTGACTTTCTCCTCATGAGCCGTATATCCGCCAATATGTGGCTTGGCGGCCCGCGTCAAACCCAGGCTGCAACTTCGGAAGTAATTGACCGCAACGTGGGCGGGGCCGACTACCATATGCAGCTCAGTGGAAGCTGCGATATTGTGGGAGACGACGATGAAGAAACTATCAAGCAATGCCGCCAATTGCTGAGCTACCTGCCCCAAAACTTCAGAGAAGCCCCACCCGCATTGGATAGTTCCGACGATCCGCGGCGGGCGGTAAACAATCTGGTCGATATCGTCCCCGATGAATACGATCAGACCTATGATATGCACAAGGTTATTGAACAGCTGGTCGACAACGGTGACTACTTTGAAGTCAAAGACGAGTACGCCAAGAATCTGATCACCTGTTTCGCCAGATTTGACGGTGAGGTTGTCGGTATCGTGGCGAATAATCCCCAATATCCCGGAAGTATCCTGGAGATAAACTCAAGCGATAAATATTACCGCTTTCTGCAGACTCTTGATGCTTACAATATCCCCCTGGTCAACCTGGTGGATACACCGCCGGTGGTCCCCGGCGAGTCAGAGGAGGCCAAAGGTTTGATCCGGCACATGGGCAAGACCGTGGATGTCTATGCCACAACCACCGTGCCGAAAATAAGCATTGTGCTTCGCGAGGCCTATGCGGATGCCGGCAGCCTGGTGATGGGAGCCCTCAAGAGCATGGGGGCGGACCTGACCTATGCCTGGCCCATCGCCAGGTTTGGGGTCGAAGCATCTGAGCTTGACTATTACAAAGTTTACGGAAACGGCATCGAAAAAGATGCCCATCAATCATATCTTAACCGTTCAAGGGAAAAGGTCGATGTTTACGACACGGCCCATAGCTGGACCGCCCAGATGGTAGATGAAATTATTCTACCCGCCGACACGCGCAAAAAAATAATTGAAGCCCTGGAATTGACCAGAAATAAAAATGAAAAACTGCCGCCGCGGGCCAAAAATCACGGAACACCGCCGATCTGACTTGGCTCACCGCAGAGGCGCAAAGTACGCAGAGTTCTTTTTTATTTATTTGCCGTTGAGAGGAAGGCAAATAAAAACAACCGGAAGCTTCGCTTCGAAATAATTTTTTAATGCCAGCCCTGACGCAATGGGTTTATTTCTTTTCGTCCTCTCAACGAAAAGAAAATATAAAATATCCTTTGCGACCTCGGCGCCTCGAGCGGAGCGGGCGGTGAAAAACAAAAAGGAGTTAGCCGAAGATGACAACCAAAAAAGTCGAAGTCAGAGCGCCGATGTCAGGGGTATTTTATCGCAAACCCGCACCGGATCAACCCTCTTATGTTGAGATCGGTGACATCGTTAAAAAGAAACAGGTGTTGGGATTGCTGGAGACGATGAAGGTTTTTCAAAAGATCAAGAGCCCCGCCAACGGCAAAGTGGTTGAAATCTTGCCGGAAAGCGAAACTCCCTTGAAGGATGATGACCTGGTATTTGTTATTGAAGTGGGTTGATCGGGTTTGGAGCTAATATATGGGAATAGCACAAATGTTCAATAAGATATTGGTAGCGAATCGCGGTGAAATCGCTTTGCGGGTCATACGCGCCTGCAATGAGCTTGAGATCCAAAGCGTGGCGGTTTATTCCGAAGCCGATGAGAAATCTCTGCACCTAAAACTAGCCGATGAACGGATCTGTATCGGCCCGGCTATCAGCGCCAAAAGCTACCTTAATATTGAAAACATAATTGCGGCCGCAAAGTCATCCGGTGCCGATGCCATCCATCCCGGTTACGGCTATCTGGCTGAGAAAGAAGAATTTGCCAGGGCCTGTGAAGAAAACGGCATTATGTTTATCGGGCCCAAACCGGAAAACCTCAAACTGGCGGGCGATAAAATCACTGCAAAAAAAATCATGGAAACCGCCGGTGTACCGGTAATTCCCAGCAGTCCGGGACCTGTCGCAACCCTCGAGGAAGCCATCGAACTCTGTGAGGCGATTGGATATCCGGTCATGGTCAAGGCTTCCGGCGGTGGCGGCGGTCGTGGAATCCGAATTTGCGAAAACCAAGAAACACTGCGTGAGGATTTTTTAATTGCTAAAGCCGAAGCCGGCGCCTCCTTTGGCAATGATGAATTGTATATTGAAAAATTTGTCCTCAACCCCCGGCACATAGAATTTCAGGTCCTTGCGGATGACGCCGGTAATATTGCCCACCTGGGAGAACGGGAGTGCACCATCCAGAGGCGCTACCAAAAACTCATCGAGGAGTCCCCTTCCCCAAAACTTACCGCTCACCTGAGAAAAACCATGGGAGAAGCGGCCATGCAGGCTGCTCGGGCGGTCAAGTATTTCAATGCCGGTACGGTGGAGTTCCTGGTGGATTCAGATGACAACTTTTATTTCATGGAAGTCAATGCGCGCATCCAGGTGGAGCACCCGGTCACCGAATTGACCACCGGCATCGATCTGGTCAAAGAGCAAATCCGGCTTTCGTCCGGCGGCAAGCTTGAATATTCATTCGACGACCTGCAAAAACGAGGTTGGGCCATTGAATGCCGCATCAACGCCGAAGATCCGGAACGCAACTTTTTACCCTCCCCGGGGGTGATCGAAAATTACCGCCCGCCCGGCGGTTTCGGCGTGCGCTTGGACACCCATTTGTACCAGGGCTATGAACTTCCCATTTACTATGATTCCCTGATTGCCAAACTGGTCGCCTTCGACCTCGACCGTCAAGGCGCGATTGCCATAATGAAAAGAGCGCTGAATGAGTTTGTCATCGAGCCGATCAAAACAACCATACCGCTGTATCGCCAAATTATGGATGATCCATTTTTCCGCAATGGAGATTTCGATACCGGGTTTATTAACAAATTTGTGCCGGAGGAAGATGACGAATAGTTGATAGTTGATTGAGTTTATTAAGTTGATTGAGTTGATTAGGTGTTAAGAATGATATCTATTTAAACGAGCTAACATTAGCAGACTAAAATCAACATCATCCTTTTTTACTTAATCAACCCAAGACAACTTAATCAACCACATTTTTTTCTAATCACCAATTTAAACCAACCGGCAACTTAGGAGCGCTTTACTATGACTGAAGCACATCTACTCTACAATGTCGAAAAAAATGTCGCCCGCCTGACTATCAACCGTGAGGCACAGCGCAATGCCATCAGCCTGGAAGCCATCGACCTTTTTTCAAAATGTCTGGATGAAGCTGAGACGGACGAAAAGGTTCGGGTTATTTTGATTACCGGATCCGGTGATAAAGCATTTTGCTCGGGAGCAGACCTGGGTGGTGCCGTTGACGGCAAAATTCAGCAGGGATTTAAAAGCTACGCAAAGCTAATCACCAGGCTGTCCAGCTATCCCAAACCGGTGGTGGCCCGGATCAACGGGGCCTGCATGGCCGGCGGAATGGGGCTGATGCTTGCCTGCGACATTGTTATCGCGAAAAATGATGTCAAATTCGGTACCCCCGAGGTTAATGTGGGGTTGTGGCCCATGATGATTGGCGCCTTAATTTACCGCAATGTGCTGCGTAAAAAAGCCATGGAAATGATTCTGCTGGGTGAGCGACTCACAACAGATCAGGCCCTGAACATGGGGTTGATTACCCGGGCTGTTCCGCCGGATGAATTGGATGAGGAAGTAAATCAAATACTAAGGAGCCTGGCGGCCAAAAGCCCCATAGGAATGAAAATCGGCAAGGAAGCCTTTTATGCCATGGCCGATATGCCTTTTGAGGAAGCGGTTGATTTTCTTTCCGGCAAAATAGCCGAGGTCGCTGCCACCGAAGATGCCATAGAGGGTATCACAGCATTTATCGAGAAGCGCAAGCCGAAATTTACTGGCAAATAAGGCTCTGCTTGCTGGTCATTTGTTACTGGCTGCTGATCGTTGGCTACTGGTTTAGGGTCGCTGGTCACTGGTCTCTCGTCGCTGGTTCCTTGTCTCTGGCCTAAGGATCATCGGTACTGAGAATTCGGAAACAAGTTCTGTGCCGACCTGCAACCAGAGACCAGGGACCAGCAGCAAGTGACCGTTGGTAAATGGCAAAAGACCGGTGAAATTTACGATCTATTAAACGAGGAGGATGAAAAATTGAGCCAACAGGACAAAGTCGTCGTCACCTGCGCCTTGACCGGGTTACTGACCGATCCGGCCAAATTTAATGTACCGGTTACCCCGGAACAAATGGCTGATGCCGCCGAACAATCTCATAACGCCGGTGCTTCAGTTTTACATTGCCATTTCAGGGACCAGCGGGAAGGCATGGGAGCCTTTCCCACCTGGGATCTGGAATCGGTCGGTAATATCCTGACCGCTATAAAGCAACGGGTTCCGGATATCATCATTTGTATGAGCACAGGCGTACTGGGGGATGACATTTCCGGGCCGGTGGGATGCCTAAAAGCCTATAAGCCAGAGTTGGCCGCCTGCAATGCCGGCTCGCTGAATTATTTGAAAATTCGCAAAGACGGCAACTGGGCCTGGCCGCCGGCGCTTTTTGACAATCCGGTGGAAAAGGTTAAAAAGTTCCTGGATGTGATGAACGCCAATAAGATCATTCCGGAGTTTGAATGTTTTGACACCGGAATCGTCCGCAGCGTCGGTATGTATAAGGCCAATGCCATGTTTGCCGGGGATCCGCATGTGTCTTTCGTAATGGGCGTGGACAGTGGGATGCCGGCCAATCCCGATCTGCTGCCGATTCTCAAAGCAGAACTGCCTGCCGATTCCCACTGGCAGGTCATCGCCACCGGCCCTGGCCGGGAGAAAATCTGGAATCTTCACCGTCGCTGCCTCGAACTGGGGGGCGACGTCAGGACCGGTCTGGAGGATACCTTTTACCTGCCCGATGGGGAGCGGGCGACCACCAACGGCGTGCTCATCGAAGCTTTGGTAAAGATCGCACGCGATGTCGGCCGGGAACCGGCCACAACTGCAGAAGCTAGAGAGATCTTGAGCATTGAACGGCAATAATTCACCGCAGAGCTTGCTATATTGTAGTAAGCCTTGAGTTGAAATTAAAAAGGCTATACTCATTCTGGTTCCAGTTACAGTAAGTTGGTTGGTAATCTGAAATCAAAAGAGGAGTATAGCCGTGAAATCGAACAAAACAAAAAAAGTTACGAAAATCAATGATAAAATGCTCATCGCCACCGTGGATATTGGCAAAAACGTTCAATATGGCTATTTTCGAGCCCCTAATGGCAACGACGTTAAGCCTTTTGCATTTTACAATTACAAGAAAAGCTTTGGCAGCTTCTGGCAAAAACTTTGTCAATTTAAAAATAAACAAGGACTTGAACAAATCGTGATTGGCTTTGAATCTACCGGCCCTTATGCCGAACCGCTGTTCCATTATTTGAAGAAAAAGCCTGTTAAGCTGGTTCAAGTCAATCCGGTGCATACCAAAAGGATTAAAGAGCTTACAGGTAATTCTCCGAACAAGACAGACAAGAAAGATCCTCGTGTGATTGCCGACGTCATCTGTCTTGGTCATGCTTTGACTTTGGTTGTGCCCCAGGGGCCTGCAGCTGAGCTGCGCCGCCTTACTCAAGCAAGGGAACGTGCGATAAAATCTCGCACCGGTATGATAAATCAGCTTCAACATTTGATTTTTGTGATCTTTCCTGAATTTTTAAAGGCGTTAAACATATCATCAAAAAGCGCAAAACATTTAGTCAAGCATTACACGACTCCAGAGAAAATTTGTGCCTTGGGTCTGCAATCCTTGACTCAGCAACTGAAACAGGTCAGCCGTGGTAAAATTGTCCGGGATCGTGCCAAACAGCTTCATGATGCTGCTACAGACTCCACCGGCATATCCGAAGGGCAACAAAGTATCGTTTTTGAAATTAAACATCTTATAGGCCGCATAGAAGCTGAGGATAAATTTATCAATGACTTGCAAAAGCAGATGAAGCATTATTTGCAACAGATTGATTATAGTCAAAATATCCTTTCCATCAAAGGTCTTGGTGAAGTGACCGTTGCTGGGTTGATTGGAGAAGTCGCAGATTTTAAAAAATTTGATACCATCTCTGAGATCATGAAATTGGCCGGTCTTGATCTTTATGAAATCAGTTCGGGAAAACACAGGGGGCAGCGCCGGATCTCCAAACGCGGCCGGCCTCTGATGAGAAAATTGCTGTTTTTTGCAGCCATCAATGCAGTTAGATCCAAAGGAATCATGCATGCGAAGTATCAACAAATGCTGGACAGAGGCATGCTCAAGATGAAGGCCTTGATAGCCATATCCAGAAAGCTTCTGGGGCTTATCTTTGCCATTGTGCGCGATAGCACGAAGTATATTGAAGATTACAGTGAAAAGCATCATTACAAATTAGCGGCTTAAGTTGTGTGAAGACGGGGAGACCTTCATCTGCGTCATAAAGGCGATCTGATCGACCTTCCCACAGAGCTTTCACGGCTCCCCGTCGTCACCTATACCCAATGAAGCAAGGTTCGAGCTCTGTTGAGACTCTCAAATACCAGGGTTGGTTAAGGTGACATTCCCAATGACAAAAGCTATTTTAAAAATATTCTTTCCTCGCTTCGCGGGAAAGCATTAAAAAATTCTTGACTTGAATAAACCAGACGCAGAGGGCGCAGAGTAATTTTTCTTTTTATTTGCCGCTGAGACGGCGGCAAATTAAAACCAACATGCCTTCGGCAAACAAGGGGCACATTTTTTTTATCCGCCAGGTTCAGGTTTATTCCTTTTCGGCCTCTCAGCGAAAAGGAATATAATGAGAATCTCTGCGAACTTTGCGACTCGAATGAGCGCAGCGAATGGGCGGTGAGGCTAACGCTCGGATGCAGCACCTAACTAAAGGATAGCATGTAACCAAGCAGTTTTTTTGCGGCTTCTTCCAACGGCACACTGTTGTCCACCACGAAATCGGCGTCTGCTAAGGTTTGATTTTCTTTTGCCCGTGCCAATCTTTGCTGAAACCCGGGTCCGTCTTCAGATTCACGGTTGCGGTCTCTTACGCGCTGCAGGGTGACCTCCAGGGGCACGGAAACAAAAATGACTTTAAGATCCGGTATTAGCTGACGCGCTTGGGGGATGATCTTGCGGCTGACGTTGACGATGACCGAAACTCCCTGGTCCAGCCAGTTGAAAATTGTCACCGGAACCCCGTAGTCGGTATCGTAGACATGCCAGGTCAGGCAAAATTTTCCCCGCTGATTTAATTCCTCGAAATCTTCAGATGTCACCGAGATAAAGGGCTCGGAACCGTGGGCCGGACGGGTGATATACCGTTGCGGGATTCTTATCGGCCCGGCAGACGCCGGCCAGCGCTTCAATACCTCTGCTAACAGGGAATCTTTTCCGGAACCGGAATTGCCGACGATTAAAAACAGCTGACCTGTCATCCATGGGGCTACGCCTTATAGGGTGCTGGGCTGGTATGAACATCGAAGTTGCTCATTTTCGAAAAGACTAACATCGAACATCGAACGTTCAACGTCCAACATCGAATAATGAAGTCGCTCCGCTCCGCCATTTAAGCTGTAATCATTTATCCCATGTCAAACATTGAACATATATATCCTGTAAAATAGCAATTCGTAGTTCAGGATCATAAATCTGATTCTTCATCTTTTGCATTCAAAATTCGATGTTGGACGTTCGATGTTCGATGTTCGTCCATTTTTTTTATTCCTCTTCCGCATATATCACCAGGCGATCCCCGGGATAGATGTGTTTATTTTTTTCCAGCCGATTCCAGATAATCAGAGCGGGCAGGGGCACATTAAAGCGCTCAGCTATGATGGATAAATTGTCCCCTTCTTTGACCACATAGACACGTTCTTTGTTTTCAGCTTTCCAGTGCTCGACCAGCAATTTAAATCTTTCCTGGAACCCGTCGGCAGCCCCCTTGGGGATCAGTATCCGGTGACTGCCGGCCGCTAAAAAATGGCCCCGGATCTCCGGATTTAAATCTTTGATCTTCTTAAAGCTGGTATTGGCGGCCTGTGCGATGATGGAGATCGGTGTTTCCTGAAAACACTGCAGTTTGAGGCGCTCGAACTGCAAGGGCGGATACAGATCCTCCTGGGTGAATTGAAATCCGTAGGTCTCCGGTTCCGATAAAATTATTTTGGCTGCGATGATACGAAGCACGTATCGTTGAGTTTCCAGCGGGAGGTAAAGCTCGTAATAATCATGGGCTTGCTGCGCCAATATCTCAGACTGGAGCCCCTGCTCGCCCATATTATAGGCTGCAGCTGAAAGGGTCCAGGAACCCAGCATATCATAAAGTTCCTTGAAATAGGCAATGGCAGCCTGGGTGGAGTAGAATATATTGCGCCGCTGATCTTTTTCGGAATTTATCTCCAGCCCGTAATTAAGTCCGGTGGCTTCCATAAACTGCCAGAACCCGATAGCTCCTTTGCGGGAACCGGCGTGGGGCCGCAAGGCGCTTTCGATTATGGCGACATACTTCAAGTCTTCGGGCATGTCATGCTCTCTGAGCATTTTTTCGATTATCGGCAGATAGCGTCCGGATCGCTTGATCCACAGGGCGACCTGGGGCCGATCCCACAGGGTGAGAAGAAGCTCTTTTTCGAGTCGTTCGCGTACCTCCTGGCTTTCCAACGCCACTGTTTCTCCACAAAAATCAAGGGGGCCGCTGATCCGCACCAAGGGTATCAAACCGGGAAACTGATTGATTTCCGATGATTCATGGCTTTCACCGAGGGCTGAGGCGACAGTCAGTAACGATATTAATAGTGCTGAAATAATAGTTTTCATTTTAGGTCCTTCAGGGCGTTTTTCTGACGACATGGTGCAAGAAACTGAAGGTTTCAGGTGTTCAGCTCCGCCGCTGGCCTGAAAAGTTTATCCGCCTCAGGAGGGCGGCCAGTCCAATCTAAAAAGAAACTCAGAAAAAGCGAAAAGCGAACTGCAAGCCTTCAAGCTTCCTGGCCTCCCAGCCTTAAGCGCTGTATTTCTGCTACAGTGCTCTCAGATACTCCGGCTTCAAGGCAATTTTACCCTCCAGGGCCTGGTCGATCAGGGTTAAGGTTGTTGCCTTGTCCTTTGGCATTCTGGCTTTTATGGGCAGGTAATTCGATGCGTGGTTGGCATGAAAGAGACCCCTTGAAAGGTTGGTGGCCGCTATCATCGTCCTTAATTCTGCCAGCATTTCATCGGGTTCGATCAATTCAAAATTTGCGGACTGGTAATCATCAAAAAGGGGGGTACCGGGGATGAGCATTAAACTCAATGCACCGACGTAGTCCGGATCGATGGCAGACAGCACCCGCCCCGTTTCATGGGCGTGTATCTGGGACCGCTCACGGCCGGCGATTCCCAGCAGCACCGTAATGGATAATTTTAGTCCGGCGTCTTTGGCCTTGCGACCCATGGCAATCATCTGGTCGGATTTGGCACCTTTGTTAATCTTTTTCAGGGTAACGTCGTCGCCGGTTTCAAGGCCCATATACACAATTCCCAAACCGTGGGATTTTAGCTCCGCCAGTTCTTCAGGGGTTTTCATATCCAGGCTTTTGGCATTGCCATAGGCCCCCACTCGCGTAACCCACGGCAGTTGCTCCTCGATGGCCTGCAAGATTTTCAGCAGTCTTTTTTGGGGAATTATCAGCGCATCTCCATCACAAAGGAAAACCCGGCGTTGCCGGCGGGCGTATTGCGCGGCGAATTCGATATCCTGCATGATGATCGAATCCGGTTTTATGCGAAACCGTTCACCCGTATAGGTGCCGCAAAAGGTACATTTGTTACGGGAACACCCGATGGTTACCTGCAGCAATATGCTGTTGGCCTCACTGGGGGGACGGATGATGTTGCCTTCGTAATGCATGGGGTCACTCTTGGTTTTTATATTGGTTATTGTCAAAAGCGTTAAGCTTAAAAGCTTAACATCGAACAGAGAAAAGAATGAACGTCGAACGTCCAACATCGAATGATGATATCGCTTCGCTCAGCTATTTAATCTGTATTCATTTATCCGATGTCAAGTCTTGATAGCTTATTTCTTTTTATCAGTGGCTCTATGATTTTGTAACGGGAATCATGATAAATAGATCATTTTTCCGCAAAACATTTTTTTTGGTATTTCGAAATCGTCAAGTCTGAATCTTCATCTTTTCCCATTCAAAATTCGATGTTGGACGTTCGATGTTCGACGTTCGTCTTTTCAGAGTTCGATGTTCGACGTTCGTCTTTTCAGTGTTCGATGTTCGTCCTTTTTACTCCTTGAACATCTTGGCCAGCAGGGCGCTCAAATCACCCAGGCCTATCGGTTTCGGCAGATAATACTTAATGGCTTCCTGGGCCTTTTTACCCAGACCGTTCATACCGTTCAGTTCATAACCGGAAACAATTGAAATGTTTGCGCCGGGATCATAATTGAGAATTTCTTCGATACAGGCAATGCCGTCCATTTCCGGCATGTTGATATCCATTAATACCCCGTCGGGTTTGCAGTTCTTATATTTGTCAAGACCCTCGGTGCCATTTAAAGCAAACTCAGACTTATACCCCAGGTACTCCAGCAACTCCTTCATGGCAATTTGAATCTCAGGCTCATCATCGACCACCAATACGAGTTGGCCATCTCCGCGGTCGAGCGAAGGTTCCTCCACCGGTTTAGTTTCCTCGCCACCCAGGGCCAAAGGGAAATGGATTTTAAATGTGGTCCCCTTAGTCGATTGGGATTCGACGCTTATCAGAGCCTTCATGGCTCTTGATAATCCCATAGGTGGTGGAAAGTCCGAGGCCGGTTCCCTTCCCAATCGGCTTGGTTGTATAAAACGGATCAAAGCATTTCTCAACGGTCTCTTTGCCCATGCCTTCACCATTATCGGAAACCGTCACCAAAATTCGCCTGCCCTCCTGCTCGGCCTTTATGACGAGCTGCCCGCCGGCCGGCATTGCATCACGGGCGTTGGTGCAAAGGTTCATCAAAGCCTGGCTGACGCTGGTAGTATCTCCCATAATCGGCAGATGATCAGGGTATTCAGTGAGAATTTCAATTTTTTTGTCAAAAGATTTTCGAATAATTTGAAAGGTCTGGCTGATCACCTCGGACAGGTTGATTATTTTAAATTCTTCCTTGATCTGTTTGCGGGAAAACTGAAGCAATCCGTCAACCAGACGGGAGCCCCTTCTTACCGATGTGTTGATGCGACCGGCAACTTCGTGCAGACTGGACTGGTCTTCATAGTTCATCTGTATCAACTGGCTGTTAACCAGTATTTCGGTCAAGGTGTTTCTGAAGTTGTGGGCCACCCCGGCGGCAATCGTACCGATGGCCTCCATTTTCTGAACATGCTGCAGTTGCATCTCCAGACGCTTGCGCTCGGTCACATCGGTAATCATGATGATGACCGTTGAAGTGCTCGCCTTTTACGGGCAGGGTTTTGATGGTGATCTGCCTGCCGTTTAACGCAACCGGTGTTTTTTCGCCGATTTCTGCGGGCTCCTCAGTATCGGATTTGAGGATATCATCCAGCTGCCGCCCGGCGTTGTCCTTAAACAGATCCGGAGGATAGGCTGCCAGGATTTCTTCCAGTGGCAGGCCGAGCAGGGAAACCGCCACCCCGTTGGCATAGACAATTTTATTCGAAAAAATTTCCAGAATCCCTTCGGCCATGCTCTCTAAAATGGTTTCAAGGTGGCGGCTGCGGGAAAGCAACTCCTTGGTCAGCTGACGCGCGTAGACATTGTCCAGTCCGCGAATGGGTTTTTCTTCCTGCTTTGCCTGGGGGGTGTCAGAAGTTTCGATAACCTCTTTAATGTGCTCGGACATTGAACTGAACGGGCCCTTGGCTATATAGGAATCGGCACCTGTCTGCTCAAAATCGAAATCAATTTCTGCCACCGCCGCCGAGATAATGACCAGATAACAATCTTTCAGCTGCGGCATGCTGCGGACAATCTGGATCAATTTACTCCCGTCGATTTTGGGCATGATAAGGTCGAAAAACATTATGTCCGGCGTAAACGTGGAAAGCAGGGTCAAAGCGGCAAAGCCATCCTCCGCCGTGATCACTTCATGCCCCTCACGCGTCAATAGCTTGCTGATAAATTTCAACATGACGCGGTCGTCATCTACCACAAGGATTTTCTTTTTCATGGTTAATCCCCAATAGGTCCTTAGAAATGGTTTTTTAATGTTACCTTTTTTTGATAGGAATTACAGATTTAATCTACTATTAATGGATACCAAATCCGCCTCGGCGGATCAACGCCGAGCTGGTCGATTTTGGTTCAACTGGGGTATTGCTTTTCCAGGATAGCGCGCAGTGCTTTGTCTAATAGGGCTATCTGTCCGGCAAGATTGTCAATGGCTTTCGGTACGCCGTCAAATGTATTCTCTCTGCCTTTTATTTCCAATTCAAACGCTGTCTCTGCGGCCGAATCAGCCTGAAAATTTTTCAGCATGCCTTTCAGGCTGTGGGCTGCTCGCATCAGCGTGTCTGAATCACCATCCCCATCTGCCCGGCGAAGATTATCCAGTAGACCGGGGTAGTCACTTAGAAAAACATCCACGACTTCCTTTAAGAAATCCCAATCCCCATCAAAGGCTTTCAACAGCAATTCTTGGTCCAGCTCGGGGGTTAAATCTTCTCTATGGCCTTGTTTATCGGGATCCCCGGTCAGCCTTTCGATGGCATTAAACAATTTTTCGGAATTAATGGGTTTGGATATATACTCATCCATGCCGGCATCCAGGCAGCGTTCTCGATCGCCCTTGATGGCATGGGCGGTCATGGCAATAATCGGAATATGCTTTTTGCTTTGCTGCTCTTCAATTCGAATGGCTTTGGTGGCCTCCAACCCGTTTAATTTCGGCATCTGTACATCCATCAGCACAATATCATAGGATTCATTTTTCAGGGCATCCAGTGCCTGACGCCCATCTCTTACGATGGTGAACTTGTGATTCCAGCGATCGAGCAGGCGTTGGATAAACTTCTGGTTAAAAGGTGTGTCTTCGGCTACCAGAATTCTCAGCGAGCGGGACGGGGTTGGGATTGCGTTTATCTGCATCTTGGCTGACGATTCGGTTTCAGGTTCATCTAATCCCAGGGAGCCAAGAATTACTGCCTCCAGTTCCGAAGCCCCAAAGGGTTTGACAATGCTGGCGGTGACTCCCAACGCGTCGAGTTCCGCTTTGCGCTTGAGGTGCGGGAAGGTCATCAGCATAACAATACCGGCATCCGATAGCTGCTGGCTGGAAATCCGTTTAGCCAGGGAAAAGCCGTCGGTTTCAGGCATATCCGAGTCAATCAACAGCAGGTCGAACGGCTCGTTTTTAACCGGTGATTTTGAAAGTATTTTGATGGCTTCCTGGGGGTCGGTTGCCGAGACTGTGTCGATTTGCAGGCCTTGCCAGAATTTCTGCGGTAATTTTACATGCTGAATCGCTGTCGTCAACAACCAGGACCTTTAATCCTGCAAGTTCCGGGTGTGTGACCTTGGGTTGATGGGACTCCCCATCCTGCTGTTTTATGAAACAGGCGGTGAAACGAAATCGGCTGCCCTTTAAGGGCTGGCTCTTTAGTTTGATATTGCCGCCCATTAAATCAACCAGTTGCGCTGAAACCGCCAGGCCCAGTCCGGTACCTCCATACTGACGTAATGTTGACGGATCGCCCTGGTTATATGCGCCAAAAATGCTTCGCTGCCTGTCCTTGGGAATTCCGATACCGGTGTCCACCACTGAGATGTGAAGGACAACCTCATAGTCCGTCTGCGACTGGACGGCAACATAGACAATTACTTCGCCCTCGTCCGTAAATTTAATGGCATTGTCAACCAGGTTGAGCAAGACCTGGCGCAGCCTGATCGGATCTCCCAGAATGTGGTTCGGTGTCCCGGGGGCAATCCGATACGCAAGTTCGATGCCTTTTTCGTGGGATTTCATGCCCATAATCTTCAATGATTCATCCATGAACCGTCGGAAGTTAAAGGGTGTTTTTTCAAACTCCAGCCTTCCCGCTTCAATTTTTGAAAAATCCAGGATATTGTTGATTATGGAAAGCAAAGAATAGGCCGAGGATTTGACCACATCCAGATCTTCCCGCTGGTCGGGGGGCAAGTCTGAGGTCAACATCAGTTCCACCAGGCCGATAATGGCGTTTAGCGGGGTGCGTATTTCATGGCTCATGCTGGCAAGAAACTCGCTTTTGGTCCTGCTGGCAGCCTCGGCCGCCAGTTTGGCCCGGTACATTACTTCGGCGCGTTGACGCTGGGTGACATCCCTGATAAAGCCGCCGAACCCTGCGGGGCTGCCCTTGGGATCTTTTATCAAAGATACGGAAGATTCAACAAATCGCAATGAACGGTTTTTGTCCGAAAGGGTCCAGGCCAAAGAAGTAACCGGATTGCCGCTATCCTGAACTTTGTTGAAAGCACCCTGTAGTCGTTTGGAATTGGATTCATCCAGGACCTCGAGCTGATTCAAGGACGCCATTTCTTCTCTGGAGTATCCTAATATCTTGCACATCGAATCATTGAAAAAGGTGAAGTTGCCGCTCCGGTCCACCTCGTAGTACCCGTCAGGCGTCGTTTCAATAATGGTCCGGAATTTTTCTTCGCTTTCCCGTAGCGCGACCTCGGCTGCAGTGCGCTGGTTGATGGTAAATTGGGCATGGGATCCAAAAATGACGAAAAGGCATAAAAGGCCGATACGGCTCCAAATTGCACCTTCTGCCCCTAACAGCCGTTGAAAAAAATCAACATCATAGGATAAAAAGATGTACAAAACAGAATCAAAAACCGCATAAAACAGGGCCAGGCCGACTGCGATCAACACCATTTGATCCCAGAAATGAACCTGAATTTTTTTGTTTTCCTTCATTTGAATTTACCTCTTTGACCACCAATCAGGGTTTAGGGCATTTTCAAGATAGGCTTTAGAATTTAGCAGGGAGTGCCTATATTTTCAAGGAGATTCAGAATCATTGTTTAGCGAGTGGGTGAGAAAAAAACTTTAAGATTGCGGGGTTTTGATTTTGGGAACCGAGAACTCTCTCTGTGAGACCTCTTTGGCTCGGGGAAATTTTCGACGGTCGGTGTTGTTGCGCCGATCTTTTCCATTTCTTCTTTCGGGGATATGCAGAGTATAGGAATAATTCCGTCGATCTCCTCCGGAGCGTCTTTCGAGATTGTCCAGAATAACCAGCTGCTCTAAAATATCATTTTCATTTTTTTCCATGGTCAGAACTGAGCCTGAAGATCAATGTTTATCGAATGGGGCCGGGGGCCGTTAGCAAAATATAGCCTAAAACACAAATTTCAGCAATTTTCATGCCAAAATAATATGGCCATCAACCTCTACCGCAGGTGAACTGGCGATGGTAAAATTATAAATAATTTCAATAAGTTGCGGGGCTATTTTCAGATTTGATGGTTATTATACGTTATTTCTACTGGTCCCAAAAGAGGGTAAATTATGTAATATATGAAATTAATTGCATAGAAATGTGAAAAAAAGTGCCATTTTATTTTTCGGAACTCTGGGGGGGTTCAATCCCCAGATCTTTGATTTTGTACAGAAGTGTTTTGTAGCTGATTTTTAAAATTTTGGTGGCTTTGCTGCGGTTCCAACCGGTTTTTTCAAGGACGTAGGCAATGACTTCTTTTTCGACTCGATCCATGGCCTTTTTCTTGATTTTCTTAAGAGACAGAGAGGAAAGATCCGGTGGTGCGCTGCTGTCAAAACCCAGAATATCCATGGGTGTTGCCGTTTGACCGGTTGACCTTGGCAAACCGGTGGGGCGAGGATGGTGTGAATTGCCCATGAGCATATCGTCAATGTTGTCTTCGCCGTTGCCCAGTATCATGAGGCGCTTCAAAATATTTTGCAATTCGCGAATATTGCCGGGCCAGTGATAGGCAGTCAACCGCTCAATTGTTTTCGGGCTCGGTTTCAACAGTTGTTTGCCATCGAATTGGTCGGTAAAGGCTTTTACGTAATACTCGATGAGATGCGGAATGTCTTCCGGCCGGTCGCGAAGCGGGGCAACATGTATTTTGATCGTGCTCAGCCGGTAGTATAAGTCTTCCCTGAAGTCTCCATTGGCCATATCGTTTTCAAGTTCATGATTGGTTGCGGCAATGACCCAGGCGCCCATTTTAACGTTTTTTTCAGATCCCAGGGGACTGAAATCACCTCCCTGGAGCACATGCAACAGCTTGGCCTGCAGCGGAAGGGACATATCACCGATTTCATCCAAAAACAGGAGGCCGCCACTAGCCTGTTCGAATTTGCCGCGTTTGCGGCGATCGGCGCCGGTAAAGGCGCCCTGCTCATAGCCGAACATCTCACTTTCAAGCAGGGTGTCGGGCAGCGCTGCGCAATTGACTTTGACAAAGGGCTTTCCAACCCGGGTGGATTTTTGGTACAGATTCTGGACAACCAGTTCCTTGCCGACACCGGTTTCACCGTAAACAACGGTATTGAGCCCGGTATCGGCTACCTGAGCGATCAACTCTTTTATTCTATTGATATTGTTGCTGACACCGACGATTGTTGGTTCCATTATCTACCGCTTTTTAAAAATAAGTTCCTAAATGCAGAAGGCTGGTATCTGTGGTTGTAGAAAAAAACGTTCGAGCGATGGATCGTTTTTTGACAGCCGCTATAAGACCTGCCTTTTCAGTTTTTCCCCGGAAAAACCAATTTCCCCGGGCAGGAAAATAACCCTATGGTTTCATGACTAAATTCTATTAATCTTAGCGATTATTGACCCGTTTGACAACAAGAAACTACATTTAATCGATCAAAGAGCTGGTTTGGAATTCTTCTTACCTGATTTATGACCATAAATAAATTGATCGAAAGGAATATTTTTTGCATTACCGATCTAAATGGGAGGCCCCCATTAATTATTTAAATAGATGGGTCATCCAGCTATGCTGAGGCCCCCATTAATTATTTAAATAGATGGGTCATCCAGCTATGCTGAGGCCCCCATTAATTATTTAAATAGATGGGTCATCCAGCTATGCTGGAAGGTGCTTAAATGAAAGCTGGCTTGAAACGGCATTCAAATTGCAGGACCTGGAATTCGCCTGATAAAAAAAGAACCTCCCGGCTCAAGTATTTTGTTAAATATACCAATATATAGGAATAGTCTCGGATTTTTGTAGACCGATTGTGAAAAGTTGGATGGTTAGGGTGCCAAAGTAAGCGCAAATGATATGAATACCTGAATATCTTTAAGTCCGCATCAAGATTTCAAACCAGGTGATTGTTTGCCGATGCTATCCAGAAGAAGCACGTGTGATGAGCGTTATTTCTTGACATTTCAAGCAGTTTATGAATTAATTAGTAATAGCCATTTTAATATCGCCAAATTTTGATGGTCCATTTTTTCAATATTTTTGTAAAATCAGATGGGATTTTTTTGGATTTTTGAGTTGTACGGAGAGTAATCTTGGCAAAACGTGATGAAGTAACATCAACCGAACGGTTACTGGATATTATACGCACCGATAGTAAACAGGATTTTGCGGCCGGCCCTGTGAGATCAGATAAATCTTTCCGTCTTCGGCTAAAAAACTTCATTAATAATCCGGTGTCCCTCACAAAGACTGTTTCGGTGGGGGTGGATCTCGGCCATGATGATATTAAGCTGGTCAAAGTCAGGCGGATATCCAACCAAAAATATGAGATGCTCGAGTATGAAAGAATTCCTTTTAATGACAATGTTGACCGTGAAAGCCCACAGTTTCCTCAATTCTTGAGAACGGTTCTGACCGATTTTTGCGGGAATACAAAAAATGTAGATCTCTGGTGCACCATTTCTTCGGCCAGGGTGGAAACCCGGCAAATCAGAATCCCGAAAGTTAATCAAAAACAAATCCCCAATTCCGTCTACTGGTCCTATAAAAAACTTTCTTCGTTTGATGAATCAAAAAATATCTTTGATTTTGAGATCCTTGGTGAAGTGGAAGAGGGTGAGCGGCCTAAAATCGAGGTAATGGCCTACACAGCCCTGCAGCAGGAAGTCAAAGATCTTAAAGATACGTTCAGCAAATCCGGGTTTCCGCTAACCGGCATTTCAATTGTTCCATTTGCCTTCCAGAGTTTGCTTAGGTCGGGTCTGATCGAAACCGATGAAATGAATGTCTCCAGTTTGTACATCGGTCGGGACTGGTCCCGGATTGACATATTTTCAGAGGGAAATCTCATGCTTTCCCGGGGCATCAAGGCCGGTGTTAAAACGATGATCGAAGCGTTGCGCACCGAAATTGAAGGCAATTTGTTCGAGCTTTCCATTGCCAAGTCCCCGACCAAAGATTCAGCCAGAATCAGGGCAATTAAAAAGAAGTTGAAGAATGAACTGGAACAGGCGCACCAGCTTTTTTTCGGTGTCATTCATGACAGCGCCCCATCTGTATTAGATGAGCGGCAGCGGCTGCTTAAAGAAGATAAGATATTCAAAATGATTTTACCGGCCCTTGAAAGGCTGGTTCGACAGGTTGAAAGAACGCTGCGGCATTTTTCACTGAACTATGATAACGCCCGGGTGGGGAAGATATATATTTCCAGTGGGGTGAATCCTCACCAGCGCATCGTGGATTATATCGGTGAAGAGCTTGCCATCCCGACCGAGACATTGAATCCCTTCGCCGACAGCGCTAATTTTCTCTCGCTGGCACCGAGTCCTGATAACCCCTCGGAACAAAGTGCCTATGTGCCGGCTATGGGCATGGCCCTTTCCAGCAATACGCTGACCCCTAATTTTTTGCATACCTACAAAGACAAGCAAAAAGCCGCCAGAACGCAGTGGATTAATCGTGGTGTTTTCGCTGCTTTTTTAATGGTGGTGGTGCTTTGTATCGGGGTAACATTCTGGCAGGGCCATCAGGTTGAAGAAAAAGAATTCAAACTGCTGCAACTCCAGCGGCAGCTAGAAAATGTTACCCTGCGGGTAGACAAAAGTTTAATTTTAAAGCTGGTTGATGAAACCCGTGCCAATCGCAGCCAGATCAAGGCAATCGGTCAAAAATATTTTGGCCTGGCCGTGATCAGTGAGCTTACCCAGCTGACACCGTCCAGTGTCCGTTTAATCAGTATCTCGACGACACTCGCCGGCGCACCGGGCAAGCAAAAAGAAAACAAAGCAGGATCGAATCCTAAAACATTGGTTTTGGATGGCATCATAAGCGGGGAACGCCTGATTTTGGAACCCAAACTGGCCGGATTTTTGATGGAGCTTAAAAATTCGCCCATGTTCGATGAACCTAAATTAAGTAAGAAATCTTTCGAGCGTTATAAAGATAAAGATGTCCTGAGATTCACCGCGCGATTAAAACTATTATAACTATGAAAAAGCTTTTATCAATTCTGCCGACTCAAAGCCTGATCTACTTTTTAATTTGTGGTGCTGCGATACTTTTTTTTGTTTTTAAGATTATCGTGCCAACCCAGAAAACATCCGCCGAACTGGATAAAGAATTTGTAAAGATCAGCGATCGCATTGAAGAGCAGCGAATACTCAAGCCGGTTTTTGATAGCCTTTTAAAACAGGCCAAGAAAAAAAATCCGACCGATTTGCCGGCAACTAAAAAAGACGCACTGGACCGCAGCGAGATCAGTAATCTTTCAGAGAATTTGCAGGAAATGGCCTTTCGGCACGGACTTAAAATTCAAGACTTGAATACAGATGTCGCCGCCTTAACCGGCAAAAGCGGGTTTTTACAGATTCGTATCAATCTAACCGGGGCGTTTATGGACTTTCGTGATTTTTTAGTGGATTTGGGAGCCATTCCTTCACTGGAGGTTATTGAAGAAATCCAAATCCGGGCCATTGAAGGTTCCAGAGAATTTAAAGTGAAAATTTGGATGGCACAAAAATAAAATGATAGCGTTGCGAGTTGCGCGATACGAGTTGCGAGGTTTATAAAATGAATTCTGTCATTTTTAGCCCGTAACCTGTAACCCGTAACCCGTAACACGAAACACGTAACGCGCAACACGAAACACGCAACGCGCAACCCGTAACCCGTAACACGCAACACAAAACGCGAACATATGTCAAACAGGGAAAAAATAATTGTTGGTCTAATGGTGGTGTCGGTGATCCTTGGGATTTACATGGTGTTTTTTGAACCCTCCAAGCAGAAAGCAACGATTAATACCTCCGCTGGCCGAGAACTGGAAATGCTCAACACCTTTATCACCAAGATCGCAGAACAAACACAAACCGGTCCTTCCAAAGAGCAGGCCTATATTTTAAATAAAGCGCAAAGTGCCTGGAAGCAGGACCCTTTAATTCAGCTTGAGACTAAAAAGGTCGAGGTCGATACAGGGCCGGATCCCGTGCTGGACGCCAAGGTTCAGTACACCGGTTTTTTACAGATGGGTGATACCCGGCTGGCAATAATAAATGGGATGGAATATGAAGCCGGTGATCAGCTGGAGCCGGGAGGATTTATTATTCGTCGCATATTGCCCAACCATGTCGTGGTGGTGCCACCGGGCAAAAATAAGAAAACGATGATCCTTCCAATGGAAGAAACTGAATAGGATAATGGGTATATGGCTAAATATCAGCGTCTAATCAAAATATTGATTGTGGGGATTTCTTGTCTATTCCTGATGGTTGCATGGATGGGTGGTTGTGCTCAAAAAAAGGGATTAAAGGACGTTCAGGACCCGTTCTATGAGCAATGGCGGGTAAAAGCCGAAGAAGCCAAAGGCACTTCCCCGGTTGAGCCGCCACCGATAGACGAAAAACCATTTGAAATCGCTTCCGCGCAAGGGGAAGAAGAGGCAAAGCCCGTGGTTCCCCAGCCGCTCCCCACACGTAAAATCAGCCTTAAAATGAATGACATCGATGTGGCCGTCTTGTTGCGGGCCCTTGCCAGGGCGGCGGATCAGAATATTATCCTCAACGAGAAAGTGTCCGGCAAAGTCAATATCAATATTCACCAGGCCCCCTGGGATCAGGTGTTTATGGGTATTCTGCGGACCAATGGCCTGAGTTACGCCTGGGAAGGCGAAATCATCCGTATTATGACCGCCGAGGACATGGATGCCGATATCAGGAGCAAAGCCCGCGAACAGGCGTTGAAGCTTACCCAAACACCGTTGACACGAATAGTATCCATCAAATTTACGGAAGCCAACAGCCTCAAGGAAAATCTTGAAAGATTTGTGACGGTGGACCGCGGCGGCAAGAAAACCGGATCGATCCTGGTGGACGAGCACACGAATTCATTGATCATACAGGCTATTGGAAGCGATATGGACCGGATCCTGGCCGTCACCAAAAAGCTGGACCGCCCGACGCCCCAGGTGTTGATCGAAGCGATTATCGTCGAAGCCAACAAGGACGTCGCCCGCGAACTTGGCGTCCAGTGGGGAGGCATTTATGCCGGAAAATCGGGGGATAAACGGGCCATCGTAACCGGGCAACAAGGCGGGGTCGGTGCCGTTGGCCCCGACACATCCGTCGATGTAACCTCGGGTTCGGTGATCAACCTGCCGGCCCAGGCGCTGGGTGGGTTCAATCCGATGACCCTTGGCCTTATTTACACCAGGGTAGGGGAATACCTGCTGAGCGCCCAGCTTTCGGCGCTGCAGGATCAGGGTAAACTCCACATCCTGTCAAGTCCTTCTATCACAACCCTGGACAATCAAACGGCCTTAATCGAGAGCGGTACGGATGTGCCCTATCAATCGGTGGAAGACGGTGAGGTAAAGGTGGAGTACAAGAAAGCGGTGCTTAGACTGGAAGTTATCCCCCATGTGATTGATGGCGATACCCTTAAATTGCTGGTGAAAGTAAACAAAGATGAGCCGGATTTTTCCAGAACGGTGGGCAACAACCCCACGATTCTCACCAAAAAAGCGGAAACCAATGTTATCCAGAATGACGGCCAGACCATCGTTATCGGCGGTTTGAGCAAGGAATCTTCAAGCCGCAATGATACCGGAACGCCCTTTCTAGAAGATATTCCCGGCCTGGGATACCTGTTTAAGCGCAAAAGCAGCGCCGATCAAATGGAGGAACTGCTCATTTTTATAACGCCGCATATTTTAAAACCCAGACCGATAGGCAGCAAGCCCTGAAAAGCGAATGCCTAAAATTTCAAAATGCCTAAAATCTCTCAGAATGCACGCAATCCAAAATCGGCAGAGCAATGGATTACTTCAGTATACTAAATTTAAAAAAAGAGCCTTTTTCAAATTCGCCGGATCCCGAGTTTTTTTTTCATTCCCGGCAGCACTTGGATTGTTTGCAAAAACTAGAGCTCTCCTTGCTACTTCGCAGGGGGCTGAATGTAATTATCGGAGAGGTGGGCACCGGTAAAACCACTTTGTGCCGTCAGCTCATCCGGCGCTTTGCTCAGAAGGAGGAAATAGAAACCCATCTCATCCTCGACCCGCACTTTCTCAACGCTTCCGAATTTCTGGCCACTGTAACAAAAATGCTTGTCGGCAAAAAGCCGGCAGCCGGAAGTCATGAATGGCAGATCAAGGAGCATATCAAGCAGTACCTCTTTCGCAAAGGAGTTGATCAAAAGAAAACAGTCGTTCTTATCATTGACGAGGGGCAGAAAATACCGGCCTTCTGCCTGGAAATCCTTCGTGAATTCTTAAATTATGAAACCAATGAATACAAACTGCTGCAGATCGTCATTTTTGCCCAGAAGGAATTTGAAAACACCATTCGCAAATACCCCAATTTTGCCGATCGAATCAATTTATTTCACCTGCTGAAACCTTTGAGTTTCAACGATACCCGATTGATGATCAAGTTCCGCCTGGAAAAGTCCAGCAATTCCCGCAAAAAATTAAATCTCTTTACCTATCCGGCTCTGTGGGCCATATATCGGATCACCGGAGGATATCCCCGCAAAATTATCAATCTCTGCCACCAGAGCATCTTATCAATGATTATCCAGAACCGTTCTAAAAGCGGTTATTTTCTGGTTCGTGCCTGCTCGCGCAGGGTGTTTCCGGAAGAATCCCGCCGGCGAAAATTAATTATGTCAGGTGTCGCTCTGGCTGCAACGGCTGCGGTCCTCCTGCTGACATTACTGCCCCTGGATGGAATTATCTCCCTGCCCTCTCGCGGGGTCCAGAATCTCAAGGCCTTATTTTTGAGCAGTCCTGAGCCGGAAACGACGGTTGCGCTGCCCCTGACCAGTACACCGACCGTTAGAGCCCAGCTGGCGCCATCAGAATTTTCTAAGCCCTCGCCACCGGCGAAGACGGCGGAACCGGTAAAAGAAGAAGAGCAGCCGGTAACGCTTTCGGAAATTGAAAAGGCGGAGGAACCGGTCACGGCCGAAGAAGCATCTGTGACTGTCGCGGAAACCGTGACCGCAGAGCCCCAACCGGTCACCGCTCCCGCGGCTGCCTACTCATCGATTCTGGGTCAGCTAACCCTGAGGCGTGATGAAACCCTTTCAAGGATTATTCAAAAGGTTTACGGCAATTTTAATTCAAAATACTTCAAATCCTTTATTCTGGCCAATCCCGATATAGAAGATCCCGATCGGGTGGAAGTCGGTCAGATTATATCCTTACCTGCCATACATGTTGAGGTGACCCATCTGGACAGCCCCGTGTGGTGGGTTAAATTTGACGAAACCGATCAGCTTGAAGACGCTTACAATGTATTGAGAAATTACCCTGAAAACGCTTCTGCCATGCGCTTGATTCCATATTGGACACCTGGAGACGGCACGCAGTTTTCAGTGGTCTTGAATAAGCTATTTAACAATGAACAATCGGCACGCGATGAGTTGGCCTTGATGCCTGCAAGGCTTTTGTCCAACTCAGCGGTGGTGTCTTCATGGGATCGAAAATCGGTTTATTTTGCTGACCCGTATTTTGGTCGAAAACACTAACAAGCGGCAAATAAGAGAAAAAAATTGAGAGCAAGAAAGAAATTAGGTGAGATTCTGGTCGAGGGCGGGCTGCTGACCCAAAAGCAGCTGGAAGAGGCGTTGCCCTTTCAAAAGAAGAGCAATTTGAAACTCGGACAATTTCTGGTGCGTGAAGGTATTGTCAGCGAGAGCCAGATAGTCGATCTGGTATCGAACCAGTTGCGCCTTGAAAAATATCGACCCGACAAATACACCATCGATGTGGACCTTGCCAATCTGCTTCCGCCTGACATTGCCCACAAATACCAGGCGGCACCACTTCAAAAAAATGGCCTGCTGCTCACCATTGCCATGATGGACCCTCTGGATATCAACGGCCTGGATGCCATCGAAGTTTACACAAACTGTGAAGTCGAAGCCATCATCTGCACCGAGCAACATTTAAATCAGTTGCTCAACAGCCTTTACGGCTCCTATGCCGGAATCGGCGGTGTCCTGGAAGATATGGAAGAGATGGAAATCGACAAAACGGCCGAAAAATCCCCGGTGAACGAGGATGTGGAAGTCAGCTCTTTGCAGGGCATGGCCGAAGAAGCGCCGGTCGTCAGGCTGGTCAATTCCATTTTGTCCCAGGGCGTGCGGGAAGGCGCCAGCGATATCCACGTCAGTCCCGAAAAAGAATCCGTGCAGGTGCGTTTCCGGGTGGATGGCAGGCTTCACGAAGTGCCGGCGCCACCCAAATCGATGTTCCTGCCAATTATTTCCCGATTGAAAATTCTGGCCAATATGGATATCGCCGTATCCAGGATTCCCCAGGATGGTCGTTTCACCGTAAAAATGAAGAACAAGGATATTAATATCCGGGCCTCTACAATTCCTTCCATTTATGGGGAAAACATGGTGTTGCGTCTGTTGGATACCAGCAACAGCATCTATTCTCTTGAGCGGCTGGGCATGAACGAAACAGACCGCCAGAAACTCGAACGCATGATAGCAAAGCCCTATGGCATGATATTGAGTACGGGACCCACCGGCAGCGGTAAGAGTACCAGTCTGTATTCTATTTTAAAGAAAATCAACCAACCGGACATCAACATTATTACGGTGGAAGATCCGGTGGAATACCGGATTGAGAAAATCCGCCAGGTGCAATTAAACCGCAAGGCCGGCATGACCTTTGCCAGCGGGCTGCGGTCCATTTTGCGCCAGGACCCGGATGTGATCATGGTTGGCGAGATACGTGATTCCGAGACTGCCAATATCGCTGTCCAGGCCGCGCTGACCGGCCACAGGGTGTTAAGCACCCTGCACACCAACGATTCCCCCGGTGCGATCACGCGCTTTGTCGATATGGGGATTGAGCCTTTTCTGGTGGCTTCGGTGATGATCGTTGCTTTTGCCCAGCGTCTGGTTCGAACCGTGTGTCCGAGCTGCAAAGCACCCTATAAGCCGCCTGCGGAGGCCTTAAAATTTTGGGGGCTGGATAAGGTTAAAAATGCCAATTTCCAACAGGGGCAGGGGTGTTTCAACTGCATGCACACCGGTTACAAAGGCAGATCCGGAGTCTATGAAGTGCTGGTTATCGATGATGTGGTAAAGGATTTAATCCTGAAAAGAGCCTCAGCCCATGAAATTGCCCGGGTTGCAGCCGAGTCCGGCGATTACTGCACGCTGAAAGACAATGCGGCCGAGAAAGTTATCCAGGGCATTACGTCACTGGAAGAAGCGGCCTCGGCGGTGATGGTGTAGCCGGTAAGTCAAAATCACGACGGACTGAATCGAAGCTTTCATATGCCGTTCAATTACTTTCCCGGAGCGATAAATTAGGTTTCAGGTGTCAGGTTTCAGTATTCAGGTAAGCTTATCTGAATATCAGTCCTGACACCTGAAACCCAAAAATTGCTCCGATGTGGATAAAATTTTTAAATCAGCCCGCTTAATCCGGGTCGATATAATAACTAATAACAGAGACCAACATGCCAAAATTCAGCTACCGCGCCATCACCGAAGAGGGTTCGACCGCAACGGGTGCCATCGAAGCCGAATCCGCTGAAAAAGCCAACTCAATGCTGGCAGCCCAGGGATTTATTCCGACCCGACTTAAAGAAGAACGACCGGCCGTGTCCGGTATCAAAATGGGAAGCCTGCTTGATGCTTTTTCTCCGGTCAAAGCGCCCGAGTTGATTTTGTTTACCAAGCAATTCAACACCCTGATACGGGCCGGGGTGCCGATGATGTCCTTGCTAAAGGTGCTGGAAGAACAAACCGAGCATCCCCGGCTGCGCAAGATACTCGGCATTGTTCACCAGGACATTAAAGAGGGCTCCAGCCTGTTTGATGCCTTTAGCCGCCATCGCAAAGTTTTCTCGCCCTTTACTGCAACATGCTAAAGGCCGGCGAAGCCAGCGGCGCCT
The DNA here is from genome assembly GCA_963766255.1 of uncultured delta proteobacterium. Taxonomy (GTDB): domain Bacteria; phylum Desulfobacterota; class Desulfobacteria; order Desulfobacterales; family JAFDCJ01; genus JAFDCJ01. The sequence continues at coordinate 68,700 of CAVXZZ010000016.1, read as the reverse complement.
TAAACGATGTGCTCGATCGTCTTACTTACATTATCGAGCATGAACACAAGGTAAAATCCGACATTAAGTCGGCATTGATGTATCCCATCATCGTTGTCTCCTTCCTGGTGATTGCTTTTTTCGTGTTGCTGACGGGGGTCATTCCCCGTTTTGTGAATATATTTAAATCGTCGGGCCTGGCGCTGCCGTTGCCGACCCAGATCTGTATGCTCATGTATGAATTTATCGTGCATTACTGGTATGTGGGTCTTGCCATTCTGGTATTTGGGGGTCTTGGCCTGTATTATTATTTTAAAACCGAAAAGGGCAAGCTCCTGTTTTACACAATGGTGATGAAAATACCTATTATCGGTCCCCTGTTTGTAAAAAGTGCCATATCGCGTTTTGCCAGCATCTTTGCAATTTTACAGTCCAGCGGGGTCGATATTCTCCAAACAATGGATATTTTAACCGACACCATCGGCAACGCCGCGATATCCCATGAGCTCAACGGCATTAGAGAGCGCCTGGCTGACGGCCACGGCATTGCAGGCCCCCTGAGCTCGGCCAAGTATTTTACGCCCATGCTCATCAATATGGTGGCCATCGGTGAGGAATCCGGTAATCTCGAGGAGCTGCTCCAGGATGTCGCTACCCACTATGATACTGAGGTAGAATACGCCATGAAAAAAATGTCCGAAGCCATCGGCCCGATCCTTACCATCGGCCTGGCTGCGGTGGTCGGTTTTTTTGCCCTGGCTATTTTCCTTCCCATGTGGGATTTGACGCAAATGGCGAATAAGTGAAGGAAGGTAAAAGTTGATTAAGTTGACGGGTTGATTCAGTTGATTGGATAAGTGCAGTTAGCATCTCCACAGCCTAACTCAATCGGGTCGGTTCAACCAACTCAACCAACTAAGCCAACTCAATGAACTTAATTAACTCAATCAATTTGTTATCTGATATTCCGTGAAACATTCCCGCTTTTACATAAGCCTTTATATTATTTTTCCGTTTATTTTCACCGGTTTTACCATATTTGCGGCCATTGTTTCCTTCCGGCTGACCAAATATGGCATGGTGCACGGATTGGAGCCGGCCCGGCCGGTTTTCTGGTTTATTATCGTTATCAGCTGTCTGGCATATGTCTGCGGGTTTGCTCTGGTGCGGCTGATTTTAAAACCGGTGGAAAAATTTGTCGAAAAAGCCAGCAAATTCCCCTCATTCGGGGTTTCGAAAAAATCCAGGAAAAAAGAGTGGTCCGTTGACAAAATTCAGCAGTTCACCAATGTATTTGACCAGGTAACATCCGTGCTCAGTCGCATGGATGCCCGCCATTTTTTCCCGGACATTATCGGGGAAAGCATGGCCATGCAGGGGCCTGTTAGGTTTGATAAAAAAAGTGGCGCCGACGGATTCCACGGTTCTCATTCTGGGAGAAAGCGGTACCGGCAAAGAACTGGTGGCCTCCAGTATCCACGCCAACAGCGAGCGCAAGGACAAGACCTTTATAAAGCTGAATTGCGCCGCCATTCCCGAGGAATTGCTGGAAAGCGAATTATTTGGCCACGAAAAAGGCGCCTTTACCGGTGCCACCAAGTTTAAGCCCGGAAAATTTGATATGGCCAACGGCGGAACCCTGTTCCTGGATGAAATCGGTGATATGCCTTTTAATCTGCAGGCCAAGATTTTGCGGATTCTTCAGGAACAGGAATTTTACCGGGTGGGCGGCAGCCGCACCATCAAAGTGGATGTGCGTATCATTGCCTCAACCAATAAAAATCTTGAAAAAATGGTTCAGGAAGGGACCTTTCGCGAGGATTTATTTTATCGCTTGAATGTGTTTACCCTGCACCTGCCCCCCCTGCGGGAGCGCAAAGAGGATATTCCCCTGCTGGTTGATTATTTCCTGCAGAATACTCCCAAAAAAGGTTGAAATTTCGTCGGTGGCCCTTCAAATGCTGGTGGCGTTTGGGTGGCCCGGAAATATCCGTGAATTGCAGAATACAATTGAAAGTGCATCCGTGATCGCTGAAAACGGCTATATCGAGCCTGCCCAGCTTCCGGGTAAAATTACCGGTGCATTTAACAATCCGAACCATATGGATTTAAAAATGCCGGCCCATATCCCGCTGGATGACCGCCTGCAGGAAATTGAAAAAAGCATGATCATCGAAGCCTTGAGAAGAACCGGTGGGGTTCAGGTGAGGGCCACCGAATTGCTGGGGATTAACCAGCGCAGCCTGTGGCATCGTATTAAAAAACACAATATCGATGTCAGGGGTATCAAGAATACCGAAATTTGATGAATAACAGGCTTTATAACCTTCACATTTTGTAGGTTTTTGATATTTTCATTTCGGGCGATTAGAGTGTCTGCAGATTTTTTATTTTTTAACTATCTAAATTTAAAGGAGATTTACATAGTCAACTTATTTTAACCTATAGTTGGCATTATTCATGCAATATCTTTTGGCAAAAAATAACAATATTAGGAAATCATTCTTGTAACAAAATTTGTAAACTATAATTCGCAAGGGAAGGGGCTATTACCATGAAAAATCAAAATCCGTTACGCAATCAAGAAGGTTTTACCCTGGTCGAGATTATCGCTGTCTTGATCATTTTAGGTATTCTGGCAGCCGTGGCCGTACCGCGCTACATCGATCTGGAAGCCAACGCTAAAATCAGAGCCGTGGATGCCGCCGTATCCGAGCTCAACGGCCGGGAAAGTTTAACCTGGGCTGATGTAAAAATTTCCAACACAGGATACCGTACAGGTGGGGATGGTGATAACGATGTCTGGGCTGCATTGTTAGATGGCGGCAGCAATATAGACCTTGGTGCAGATTATGCGTGGACATCTATTGCCCAAGCAACCGGGGGTGCATTCACCTTCAAGTCAGAATCTTTTAACGTGTCTCGAACGCCATCTTCGCGTTCAGCACCCGGCACCTGGAGGAGACGTCCGTAACCTGAGCGCAGGGCTACCTCGCACGCGCACCGAAATTGTGTAGAAGTTACAACTTTTCTATTCGTTTCCCAATAAAGGGCAGCAGGCCACCGCTGCCCTTTTTCTTTTAAAGCAACTCAAAAAAAGCCGTCCTCTTGCCTGCGCCTTATCCTGTGTTATATTGGTAGACTGTGTTGATTTGTTTGAAATTAGTTGACTGGTTGAATAGGTTGATTGAGTTGACTGATTGACGGAACCGACTTATCTGCTTTAACTTAAACAACTAAAATGGCGATTCAACCATTACAGCTGCCCTAAAAGGCAATAAAACCTTTTTCGATAGTATCATTCTTGACCAACACATGTCATGAAAGGAAGGGAAAATGAAGCTTGCAGTCAGCGGCAAAGGCGGGGTGGGTAAAACGACTTTTTCATCTTTGTTGATTCGGAATTTTAACGCAACGGGCAAACGGGTATTGGCCATCGATGCCGATCCGGACGCCAATCTGGCAGCCGGCATTGGTATCGAAAATGCCTCTGAGATTGTGCCCATCGCCGAAATGAAGGAGCTGGTACTGGAACGAACCGGCGCCCAGCCCGGCACCATCGGTGGATTTTTCAAACTCAATCCCAAGGTTGATGATTTGCCGGAAGCGCTTTCGGTCAATTTTGAAAATATTAAACTCATGCGCCTCGGCGGTGTCCAAAAGGGGGGGTCCGGCTGTATTTGTCCGGAAAGCACCTTGCTGCGGGCGCTGGTTATGCATATTGTCCTGGCGCGGGATGAAGTCGTGGTAATGGATATGGAGGCCGGCATCGAGCACCTTGGGCGGGCAACAGCCAAAGCGGTGGACAAGTTGATTGTCGTGGTGGAACCTGGACGGCGCAGCATTGACACCGCCGGGCACATTCGCCAACTGGCGTCCGAGATCGGGCTCAACAACATCGCGGTTGTCGGCAACAAAATCAGGGGCCCCAAAGACCAGAAATTTCTTGAAGACCATTTAAGCGATTTTGACTTCCTTGGATTTATGCCCTATGACGAGGCCCTGATTGAGGCGGATCTTAACGGCGTATCACCATTTGATGTGGATTCACCCTCAAAAGAGCAGGTCCGGGAAATGATCGCAAAATTGTAGATTTAGCTACAAATGCATATTGAAAAATACTTTTTCACCGCAGAGACGCAAAGTACGCAGAGTATATTTGTTTTATGTTTGCCGTTGAGAGGACGGCAAACATAAAGGTCAAATTGCTATATCAAGACATAAGAGCGATTCATTCGGGAGGGTCCTTTTAACTTTCTGTCCTCTCAGCAGAAAGTTAAAAGAAAAATTCCTTTGCGATCTCTGCGCCTTGAGCAAAGCGGGCGGTGAAAATGACCTAAAACGCCATTATCGCTATTCAAAATCCAAAAAACAGCCTCGCAAATTCCGCGAAGGTCCGCCACCTGTCAGGCCCGGTGCGGATGGGAGCCTGAAAAAAGTTTTTGCCGGAATCGGCGTACCGCCGGCGAAAACATTCACCCCCGATTCATTTCAAACCAAAGCCCTGGATACCATCGAGCACTCGGACTGTCTGGTGACGGCACCGACTGGCGCCGGCAAGACATGGATTGCCGAGCAAGCCATTGCCCGCATCAGGCAGGGTGGCGGCAAATCCTGGTATGCCTCTCCGCTAAAGGCGCTGAGCAACGGCAAATACGCCGAATTTTCAAAGATTTTCGGATCGGGGCAAGTGGGGATTCTTACCGGGGATCGCCAGGAAAACCCGGATGCACCCATCATCGTCGGCACCACCGAAATACTGCGCAATCAGCTGTATGATGCCATGCACCGTGGGAAATCGCTGGCAACCGATTTTGTTATCTTAGATGAGGCGCATTATCTCGGCGATGAGGATCGCGGCGTGGTCTGGGAAGAAATCATGATTTATCTTCCCACCCGCATACCCCTGCTGCTATTATCCGCTACCATCGGCAATGCCGATCAGATTGCAGCCTGGCTGGCATCCATTCGATCCACCGCCTGCACCGTCATTGAAGAGACCGTGCGTCCGGTACCCTTATTTCCCCTCTTTTTTCATCCATCCGGAACCCTGATGCCCCTGACCGTTGCAGACAAACCCGACCAACGGCAACACCTTTACAAAAAGGTGAATCGATACATCAAATCCAGGCATCGCAGGAATTTTGGCAATCCTCGCAATTTGCCGCCGTTCGACGAAATTTTGCGGGTTTTGCGAAAATACAATCTTTTACCGGCCATATTTTTTCTTAAATCCCGGGCCGACTGCGACCGGGCCCTGGATGTCTGCCGGGGGCAGCTGAAATTTGAAAAAAGCAGTCATGGGCGCCTGGGTCCTGTAATCGAAGATTATATTGATCACCAGCCGCACATTGCCAACCACCGTCAACGGTGGCACCTGGAGCACCTGGCAGTGGGCGCACACCACAGTGGTCAACTGCCGTCGTGGAAACTGGTACTGGAAAAATTAATGACGGACGGTCTGCTTGATGCGGTCTTTGCCACATCTACCGTGGCCGCCGGGGTGAATTTTCCGGCCCGTACAGTGGCATTTCTAAACTCGGATCGATTTAACGGTACCCAATTTATGGCTTTAACCTCGACCCAGCTTCACCAGATGACCGGCAGGGCGGGTCGCAGGGGGATGGATAAAATCGGCTTTGCACTTGTGATACCCGACAGATACATGGATGTGCGATTGGTGGCAAGGCTTCTATCCTCACCCGCATCGGATATTGAAAGCCAGATTCGAATCGATTTTTCCATGGTGTTGAATTTGCTTCTGTCCCATCGCCCCGAACAGATCCGGGGCCTTTTGAGCAGATCATTTGCAACTTTTTTATTATCTCGATCACGGCGGGATTTCAAAATACCGGAAAGCCACGAGCACCTCTGGCAGGAATTTTTGCGCCATCTTAATTTTTTAAAAGCCACCGGTTTTGTGTCCGCTGAAGATGACTTGACGCCTGACGGGAGTTGGGCCTCGCAGTTGAGGGTGGATCAACCGCTTGTAATTTCACAAGGATTTCGCAAAGGGATGTTTCCCCAAGGCGATTCAGATCTCCTCGCAGCCCTTATTGCCCCTTTTGTCAATGAACGTGAAACCGATGATAGAATCAAAAAAGAGCTGGTTCCGGATTCACTGGCCAACGCATTTTCAAAGCTGTCGAAAGGACTCAAGCCCTTTTGGGCCCGAATGGCCAAAAGCGGGTTTGAGGTTCGACCGTTATATTTCAGGCCGGCGGTTGCAATTTTTGCATGGGCTCAGGGGGAGTCCTGGGAAAAGGTGGTCAGAATCTCAGAAATGGAAGAGGGGGATCTGGCGATGTTGATATTAAGAACCACAGACAATCTGAGGCATATTCGGAATTTAAAAGATGTCTTTCCCGAGGCGGCGGCAACGGCGGCGGAAGCAATTGATAAACTCATGCGGGAACCGGTGGTGATTTTTTAAATGCCTAAAATGCCAAAAGTGCCTAAATTGCCTAAAATTATGGTATTCTATCTGTTTAAAAAGATATAATCGACTGTAATCCTAAACTTTAGGCATTTAGACAATTTGCATTTTAGGCATTTATTCGAGCCATGCTTTGATTCAAATAATCTTACGACGTCTTTTAGGTACAGGGTTTATCAGCCTCACCTTCGAACCAGGATCTGTTGGACTTTTTCTGCCAGCTGATTCATATTGAACGGCTTTTGGATGAATCCGTCGCAGCCGCGCCGCAATATTTTGGTTGCCTGACCATTGATACTGTACCCGCTTGAAAGCAGCACTTTTACGTCGGGATCGATTTCCTTCAGGCGATCAAAAGTTTCACCGCCGCCCATTTCGGGCATGATCATATCCATGATAACCAGATCGATTTTATCCCGATCCTTTAGAAAAACGTCGATTGCTTCCTGTCCGCTCATGGCCGACTGCACGGTGTATCCCAATTCTTCCAGCAATTCGATACCGACATCGATAATCATTTTCTCGTCGTCAATCAAAAGAATCGTCCCGCTGCCTTTGATAATCGCAGTCGGAGCGGCTTCTTTTTCAACGGAAACTTCCTTCTGCGAGGCCGGTAGATAAATAGTAAAAACCGTGCCTTTTTCTTGCTCGCTGTAAACGTTGATGTAGCCCCCGTGGCTTTTTATGATGCCATAAACCGAGGCCAGACCCAGGCCGGTTCCCCGGCCCATTTCTTTGGTGGTAAAAAAGGGCTCAAATATGCGCTCCTGGGTTTCTTGGTCGATACCCACACCGGTATCAGAGACGGAGATTTTGACGTAGCGGCCGGGCTCCACCTTATAGGGTTTGACATAACTGCGGTCCAGGATGATATTTTCCGTTTGTAGATACAGGTCACCGCCGTTGGACATGGCCTGCCAGGCATTGACGTAAAGATTGAGCAGCACCTGCTCGATTTGGCCCCGATCGACTTCGGCGGTCCAGAGGTCATCGCAAAGAGTGACGTGAACCCGGATTTCTTTTTTAGTGCGGGCAAACAGAGAGGAAGATTTATCTATGATCTCGTTAAGATCAGTAGCTTTAATCAGATATTTTCCCCGGCGGGCAAAGCCGAGTAGTTGTTTGGTCAGTTCGGTGCCGTTTTGAACATATTTTTCGATGTTCTTGATTTTTTCATAGTTTGGATGGTCGGATTCAATTTTGAGCAGCATCAAAGACGCATTGCCTTGAATCCCCATCAAAATATTATTAAAATCATGTGCAATCCCACCGGCCAGTGTCCCGATGGATTCCATCTTTTGGGCCTGCTGCAGCTGGGATTCCAATTTATGCTTTTCTTCTTCCGCTTTTTTCCGTTCGGAAACGTCGCGCAGCACGCCCCGGTAACCCATGGGCAGTCCGTCTTGATCTTTAAGCAGTGAAACAGACAGTTCCAGGGAGAGGTTTGTGCCGTCTTTGCGGATGACATCATAGTCGGTCACATTTTCCGGCTTACCGGTTTCTCTTAGCCGTTCGGTGATGCGTTCCATGCTGGTGGCAGTATCGGGCGAAGTGTAGGCACTCGTATTGCTCCCCAGCAGTTCGTCACGGGAATAGCCTAATATTTTTAAAAATGGATTGCTGAAAAAGGTAAGGTTGCCGTCAATATCGGTTTCAAAGCAGCCCTCTTCGATGCTTTCAAGGATGGTTCGATATTTTTCTTCGCTTTCACGCAGGGCGTCATCTGCGGCTCGGCGCTTATTCACCGTGTACTGGACGTGAGAACCGAAAATGAGGAACAGGCATAGAACCAAAAGCCGGGTCCAGGTTTGGAACATATCCGGACCAAGGACATGCTGAATAAAATTAGCTTCCGGCTCCAGAAAGAAATACATGAAGGATTCGCAAACCCAGTAGAAACCGGCCAAACCAATACCGGTTACAACCATCGAATCCATCAGGTTTGTTTTTAGTTTACTTTTTTTATTCATGGGCCGTCCCGTATGTAACCTTTAAATAATATTAAAAATTCACGTGGCTGTCAAATTAAAAAACCGGACTGACAGCATCAAACTTTGCCCCCAAAGGGCTTTTAAGCCGGGATCTAGCAGTTTCATTAAAATTGCTTTTTGTATGAATTTCCGGTATCATTTACGATTGCATGGTATGAATATGACTAAAAGAACAATTACATTCCCGGCATCAACGCTATTGGTATTGATTCTACTTGGCTCGTTCCCGGCTTTTTGCGAGGAGGGCGGCTTTGAGAAAGGGTTGGCGTTGATCAAGGCCCGGCAATACGACAAGGCGGTTGAGGCATTTTCGGAAGCGATTGACATGATCCCCGGAGATTTTCAGGCCTATAACTGCCGGGGAATTGCCCGGGCTTACCAAAAAGACTACGACGGTGCCATCCAAGATTACACCATGGCACTAAAAATTAAGCCCGGATATGCCGAAGCCCTGAATAATCGGGGATTCGCCTGGGTAAGAAAAGGCAACCTTGAAAAGGCCCTCGCCGACTTTTCCCGGGCCATCGAACTGGAACCCAATTTCCTGGATGCCTATAACAACAAGGCCTGGATTCTGGCGACCAGCTCGGATAAGCGCTATCGCAACGGCAAGCAGGCTGTAAAACTGGCCCAAAAAGCAGTGGATATCGACGAAACAATAGATTCACTGGATGCGATGTCTGCGGCTTATGCCGCCAATGGTCAATTTGATGAGGCCATTGCCAGCCAGAAAAAGGTGATTGAGCTGGTGGTCCGGCAGAATCGGCCCGACGAGATGGATTTTTACCTTGATCATCTCATAAATTACAAGGCCCACAAGCCTTTGCGTATTCCCTATGCGACCGCCAAAACTCCGGATAATAAAGCCGCCGTAGCAAAAGCACCAAAAAATAAAGCCACTCCAGCAAAAACGCCCGGGGCCGCTGCGAAAGTACAGAAACCGCCTGCTGCGCGGCCGCCGATATCAGCCGGGAATTTGGGGCCGCTGCCTTATACGATTCAGGTTAGTGCGTATCGGGATAGGCAAACATCCATTGATGTCGCAACCAAACTGAAAAACGGCGGTGACCCGGCCTTTATCAGCCCGGTTTTTATCCCCGGCAAGGGGCAATGGCATCGGGTATATGTGGGATTTTACCAATCACTTGATGAGGCTAAAAAGGCTGCCGCCCGGTTGAAAAAAAGGAAATTCCACTATATCGAGATAGCTAAAAAACCCCTTGCCGTCCAGGTGGGTCTGGCCGATTCCTATAAGGATGCCAGGGACTTTAAATCGAGGCTTCGCGACAAAGGTTACATGGCTTACAGCTTACTGGATCGAAAAGGGCACAAAAAAACCAGAATACTCATTGGTGCCTATGGCTCCAAGATGGAGGCAATGCAATTGGTGGAGAAGCTGCAGAAAGACGGGTTTACCACCCAGGTATTGCCCAGGTAATTCGCGTTACGAGGTGCGCGTTGCGAGTTACGAGGTTCGGGTTGCGAGTTGCGGGTTGCGAGTTGCGAGTTGCGGGTGCGAGTTACTGGAAGCCGGAATGCGGAATGTGGAAAATCACGTAAACCAGACATTCAGCAGGGTCGGCCACCGTGCCGACCATATTTTGTTGTAGGCGATGACCCGAAACCGGCGGGCACCCGTTTTTGCTAAAGCTTTCGCCGCGCCGGGAAGGGTCCCCCCTTACTATTTAACTAATCAACTATTTAACTTATCAACTAATCTTTGTCACTTCTAACTCGTCACTTGTTACTTGTAACTCATCACCTGCGACTCTTGGAAAGTTTCGGTAATTTGATGGTATAAGGTATATGGTAAAAGACGCCTCCTCAGCTAAGTATGGTCCCAGACGTGAAACACTGCTTTTGTCGCTGCTGGCAGTTGTTGTTATTTTGATATATGCCGACACCTTGACCTCCCCCTTTATATTTGATGATTTACCCAATATTTTTCACAATCCGCATATTCGCGTTCCCTCACTTAGTCTTGAAAACCTCGCCTGGGCCGGTTTCCAAAGCCCCATAGGCAGCCGTCCGGTTGCCAATATCAGTTTTGCGCTAAACCATTATTTCAACGGTTACAACCCGGTCGGCTATCATTTTGTAAATATTCTGATTCACCTGGCCTGTGGGATTTTTTTGTATGGTTTGGCAAAGGCCACCTTGCAGACTCCCGCCCTGCGCACCCGCTATGAAAAATTCGGCTGGATACCTTTTCTGGCGGTTTTTATTTGGCTGGTCCATCCCCTGCAAACCCAATCGGTGACCTATGTCGTTCAGCGGATGAACAGTATGGCGGCCATGTTTTATGTCTTGTCAATGTTGTTTTATGTCAAATTTCGCATGGCCACAGCCACCCGGATGAAATGGACCCTCTTCGCCGGATGTGTGCTTAGCGCCATTCTTGCCTTTGGAACCAAGGAAATCACCGCGACCCTTCCGGTTTTCATTGTTTTATATGAGTGGTATTTTTTTCAAGAGCTGGGCCGGCAATGGGCTCGGCGCAATCTCCTCCTGCTGGGAGGCGGTTGTCTGCTATTTTTGATCATGGCATTGGTTTATGTGGATTTCGATCCGGCCAGGATACTAAGTGGGTACGGGACCAGAGATTTCACCCCTGCCCAGCGGCTGCTGACCCAATCCCGTGTTGTTATCTTTTACATCAGTCTGATGCTGTGGCCGAATCCATCCCGGCTGAATCTGGACCATGATTTCGCCCTTTCGTATTCACTCTTGAATCCGGCGTCCACCCTGATGGCAATCACCGTCATTATTGCATTGATCGCTTTCGCAATCCTGATCGCCCGCAAAGAGCCGCTTTTATCATTCAGTATCCTCTGGTTTTTCGGTAATCTGGTGATTGAATCATCGATCATCGGCTTGGAGCTGGTGTTCGAGCATCGCACCTATCTGCCCACCACGTTTGCTATCCTGGCCATGGTTTCCCTGGTTTTTCGTTATGTTAAGCACGCTTTGCCGGCTGTCATAGCCCTGAGCCTGGTGGGCACGCTGTTTTGTGCCTGGACCTATGCAAGAAACCAGGTATGGGCTGATGAAATGACCCTCTACCGGGACAGCGCTGCTAAATCTCCCGGCAAAGCGCGGCCGCAAAACAATCTGGGTGCGGCTTTATCTCGCCAGGACCGGCTCCCGGAAGCCATCGAGATGTATCAGCTCGCCCTAAGGATCAAACCTGAATACGGGGATGCGCACTATAATCTTGGATACGCACTGTCCAAAACCGGCAGGCTGGATGAGGGCCTGGCCCATTTTAGAGAAGCCGTGCGTATCGAACCAAAGCAGGTTAAGTACCTCAACAACCTGGGGGTTGCCCTGGTTCTCAAAGGCAACTATGCGGAAGCCATTGATCAATTAAAAAAAGCACTTAAAATTGATCCGTCAGACGCCGATGTGCACAATAACCTTGGTTTGGCATTCAAAAAGCAGGGTGACCTGGATGCTGCCATGCAGCATTTTTCCAGCGCGGTGTCCCTCGATCCCCGGCACCCTGACGCACTATATAACCGGGGGGTAATATTGATGGAGGACGGGCAGCTCGAAGTTGCCAGGAAGCATTTTGCCCGGGTACTGGAAATCAGCCCGGGATATGAGCCTGCACGGCTTGATCTGGAAGAAGTCGATAAACGGATAAGGGAGGGGAAGCAGTCAGACTAAATAAAAGGGACACCAATTTAGTGTCCCTTTTTTTATTTTGTGGTGCCGGAGGCGAGAATCGAACTCGCACGGACGCAAGGTCCACTGGATTTTGAATCCAGCGCGTCTACCAATTTCACCACTCCGGCGTAAAGAATTTTATAGGGAAAATTTTTTATATTGTCAATAAGATTGAACTGATCCCCGGGGGTTAAATCATCCTCAGGCTGGGAAGCTTGGAGGCGATAAAGCTTGGAATCTGCAAGGTTATGAATCTTTAAAGCCTCACAGTCTCACCGCGTCACAGCCTTCCAGCCTCCTGGCCTGCCAGCCGCCGCCATAATTTCCCCTTTCGAAACTAACCCCTCCCTCAAAACATGAGGCATATCTCCGGTTACATCCACCACCGTCGAGCCGCGGCCCCCTTTGAGGGGGCCGGCATCCAGGATGAGATCGAGCTGTTCGGTTAGGGTGGGTTGCAGGTCTTCAATTTGATGACAGCCGGGAAAGCCGGATACATTGGCGCTGGTTCCGGTGATGGGGCCCTGGATAGCCCTGGCCAATGCCGCTGCCACCGGATGGCCGGCCAGGCGAATTCCAATTTTTCCGGTACCGGCGGTGAGGGTGTCGGGAACCTTCGCGCTGGCATTAAATACCAGGGTGACCCTGCCGGGCCAGAACCGCTCCGAGATGGCCTTGGCAGCTTCAGATATGTGGGTTACCAGGTCTTGCAGGCGATGGGGGTCATCAATCAATATCAGGATCGGATTTTTGGCGGGTCGCTGCTTAATTTCAAATATGCGGTTGACCGCATCAGGATTAAAGGCATCGGCGCCCAGTCCATACAAGCAGCGGGTGGGAAAGGCGATAACGCCGCCCTTTCTGATAACATCCGCAGCGTCCTCAATCATCTCAGTATCCGGATTCTCGGGATTTATTTTATGGATTTTTGAGAACTGCATAAATATGGTTCCTGGGTATGGTTTCTGGTCCCATTCGTGTCTCTTGCTCCTGGGATCTCTTGTCACTCGAATCTGGTAACGGAGAACTTCAGGATGTCAGCCAGCGGCCAGCTATCGAGGCATCCTAGCTGCAAGAGGCCGAAGAGACAAGATCATGGCCAGGAATGCAAGAGACCAGTGACAAGTGGCAACGAACAAATACCCAGAAAACAGTGACCGGAAACTCAGTCAGCACATTAAACCAGGTCACAGGCCTATAGCGCCTCGACCTTCTTCGCCTTCTTCTCAACCTGCCGGGCCATATCCTGTTTGAATCTGGTGAGTTTTTTGCCCAGCTCAGGATCAGACGTTGCGATGATTTGAGCTGCCAGAATGCCGGCATTGCGAGCGCCGGACTTGCCGATGGCCATGGTGGCAACCGGAATTCCGGGCGGCATCTGGACGGTGGCAAGCAGTGCATCCAGACCCTGGAGGCAGGAAGAGTCAATGGGCACCCCGATAACCGGCAGCCGTGTGTGGGCCGCCAATACACCGGCCAGATGGGCAGCATGGCCTGCTCCGGCGATGATAACCTTGATCCCTTTTTTCAAAGCCGAACCTGCAAAATCGGCTGCCCGTTGCGGGCTTCTGTGGGCTGAGGCCACTGTCATTTCATACGGGATTTGAAATTTATTGAGAATGTTCGCCGCTTCCTGCATCACAGATAGATCGGAATCACTGCCCATCACGATTCCAACTTTTGACGGTTTCACCTGTTTCTTTGATACCTTTTTAGCTTTAGCCAATGCGACCTCCTTATGTATTAGTTGCCCTTGAATCATATAGACCCGTCGACCATGTAAGGGCGGGGATAGATGGAATGGATTCGATTCTATTTTTAATTCTTAGACAGGATTTACAGGATGTACAAGATTTTTTCGCGGTTTCCGGATGAAACCTCGAAAACTACATCCGCCTTGCGGCGGAAAGTTATAGAATTTATCACCCATTAATAGACATGCACCAGCGGGTATGTTGAGAAAATTACTGCGTTTGTTGTATCAAATCTTCCAGCACTTCCTGTTTTTTCTGATCAAGTTCCTGGCGTGATAGTTCTGCGCCGCTGGTGCCCCCATTGAGCGTAATTTCTGAAAGATAATACTCGCCACTGTCCATGACAAGCAAATCGATATGGGCATAGGGGAACTTGCCCCGGGTCATCACTTCATGGCAGATATTCTTGCCGTCAGTGCCAAGGGCGAAAGGGCTGCTGCTGCCGCCCGCTGCAATGTTGCTCCTGAAATTATAGGGATTCTGTCGAATATAGGACTCGATGTGGTTTCCTATTATGATTACCCGCACGTCGGTGAAATTTTCGACATAGGGCTGCAGAACAAAAGGATAGGATGACTTAGAAAATGCCAGATAGTTGTATAGAATTTCAATGTCGTCCCACCGGCGCACTCCGTGGCCGCAATGCATATGGTCCTGTTTGGTTATCACAGGCCCGATATCCTGCCTGGCATAGTTGGAAATCGCATCCATTAAATCCTTGCGGCGATAAATGACGGCGGTGTGAGGAAGCATCCAGCGTCTTAAGGTAAACGTCTGGGCAATTTTTGAACCGTTTAAAATCTGGGCAAGGGCGGACGGCAGGCAGATAACGCCCCGTTCCAGCAGATCAACGAGCATGGTCTGTTTAAGATGTTTGGAAGAAAGGGAGCCCACGAAAACATCCCCGCTCTGGAGGCGGTCATACTGCGATTTGAGTTCCCGGTTGCTTCGAATGATCATTTTAGGCACTTCCATGCTATTGTCCTTCCAAACCCAGTTCGATGAGCCTGTCGAGGAGCTTGGTAAAATTTAATCCGGCAGCCTGGGCTGACTGGGGCAAAAGGCTGGTGGCCGTCATTCCGGGAATGGTGTTGGTTTCAAGAACATATATTTCTCTGTCCCTGAGAATCATATCGGTTCGGCTGTAACCCCGGCAAAATAAGGCCTGGTGGGCATTTTTAGCATAGGTTTGAGCTTGCAGGGTTAATTCTTCATCAATGCGGGCCGGACATATTTCCTGGCTGACGCCTGCCGTGTATTTGGCCTCGTAATCAAAAAAATCATGCGCTTCGTCAGGTATAATTTCGATAATCGGAAACGCCTCCAGTTCCTGGTTCCCGATGACCCCGCCGGTAAGCTCTATGCCATCTATATAGCCTTCGACCATAACCGCGCTGTCAAACTCGAAGGCTTTGTCCACAGCGTCCGGCAGATCGGATACTGACCTTACGATGGACATGCCCACACTGGATCCGCCGACCACCGGTTTGACAACCAGGGGCAACCCGAGTTGTTTGGCACAGGCGTCTGCATCGATGGTGTCATTGCGCTGATAGATAACATAGGGCGGGGCGGGAATACCGGCCTTTTCGTAGATCTGCTTGGTGGCAGCCTTGTTCATGGCAAGCGAACTTCCAAGGACCCCCGAACCCTGATAGGGAATGTGGAGCAGATCAAGCAAGCCTTGCACCGTGCCATCTTCTCCATAGGGCCCGTGCAGGATGATCAAAGCGATGTCGATTTGGGCGGCATCTTTGATCAGGCGGGGTAGATCGGTTTTGGGATCATAGCGCTCAATATTATATTTATCTTTATCAAGAGCTTCATACACCTGCTCGCCGCTGTGAAGCGATACCTCGCGCTCGGAAGAGATGCCACCGGATAGAAGAGCGACCCTGAGCTTTTTCATGAGTTAAATCCCCCTGTTTGATTGAAAATGCTAAACTCTGGAAGGCGGTAATACAGTTTGCCAAATCCAAAATCCGAATTCTGAAATCCGAAATCGCATCAATATGGCCCTTTATTTTTTATGATTTTTTCTTTTTTGGCTTCAAGGCGGTCTACCAGTTTGAGCGAATAGTGCTGGGGTATTTCCAGCTCAATCGAAGTGTCTCTAACCGCGTTTAGTTTCATGATGAGGTAGTTTAATTTTTTAAGGGTGCGGTGTTTTTGGGCGGTATCTTTCATGCCGCTGAGAAGATCTTCCGTGCGCTGGATCTCTTTTTTTAACTCGATCTCGGGCGGCAGAAAATCAGCATTTTTCAAGATCTTGTGGGCCAGCCTCAGGTC
Source organism: uncultured delta proteobacterium (assembly GCA_963766255.1). Classification (GTDB taxonomy): domain Bacteria; phylum Desulfobacterota; class Desulfobacteria; order Desulfobacterales; family JAFDCJ01; genus JAFDCJ01. The sequence continues at coordinate 52,582 of CAVXZZ010000016.1, read as the reverse complement.
TTCAGCTATATGGCTGTCGTCTTTTAAATTCAGAGGTTTGCCTGCGCCTTCAAGGTTGTCAAATGCCCCCTTTTCCTGGGCTTTGCGGATGCGCTCTTCTATGATTTTGGAAAACCCTGTAAACATTTTTCGATTTCGGATTTCGGATTTTAGATTGGGGTGAAGCTCTTTGTTTTATATACCATATTTTACACTCCTTTAAAATTGTAAAATACCGACCCGGATAATTATCCAAAACTTATAATTGACCCGGAGGACTCCTATTTGGTAAGGAGATGAACTAATATCTATTAGAAAGGAAACCCTTGTATGAAAAAAATTGCCTTTGCCGGAACCGATGGCAGAACATTATTAAGTGCGTTGGTGACGGCTACTGCCAGGAGTGACAACAATGACGAAGTGTTTAAGGGAGTTGTCATTCGGGGAACGCCATCGATGCCCGAGTTTTGTAAGATCATGAACTGGCCGGTAGAGTTTGTTGCCACAGACAGCAATTCGGTTGAGGATTACACCCGGGCCATCATTGCCGCTTTAAAGGAAGGCAAAATTGATTTTGTCATACCCATGCCGGAAGCCCTGCTGTTCGAAGGCCTGGTCGATGCGGTTGAGAAGGCCGGTTTTGGCAATCAAATAATAGGCTTGAACAAGTCAGGGGCGTTCATTGAAGGCGATAAAATAGAATGTAAGAAGCTTTGCCGTGATGCGGGTATTCCCGTGGCGGCCTCCTGGAACGAGGTAGACGCCAGGGATTATCAAGGTATTTTATCGATCTGCCTGAATTATATCCATAATTTTGGCGGGGCCGTGCTGAAATATCCATACAGCGCCGGCGGAAAAGGCGCCCGCATCATTTTGAATTCCTGGGAAATCAGGGAAGTCTACGATGGCTCTGATAAAAGATTACAAAGCCAGCTATAAAAAACTGTATGGCGGCAAAGGCACCTGGCCTCTGTTAATTGAATCATTGATGTCGGGGGTGGAAATAAGCTTTACGATCCTGGTGGACCGCAACGGCAATTTTCAAATATTGCCCACCGCCATGGACTATCCGGAACGATTCGAAGGCCCGGCCGGCAAGAAAAACCCGATAACCGGAGGGATGGGAGCGGTTTCGCCCCACCCGCTGGAAACCCCTGAATTGATTGCAATGGCCGGCGATGTAATTGCCAGGCCCCTGATCGAGTCGATGAAAGCAAAAAGTATTCTGCGCCCCTGTGTTTTATACCCGGGCTGTTTTGTTTCCCTGGATAACAACATGCACCCGACGACGATCAGGGTGTCGGAAATAAACATACGCCCCGGTGAACCCGAAGCCCAGCCGGTGATTCGGCGCTTGCGAAACCTGGGTGTCCTTATCCAGGCAACCCTGGAGGGGAATTTGAATGAGGTGGAGCCGGAAGTGAGAACGGATCAATTGGCAATGTGCTCGGCACTGGTGACCGGGACCGGGGGCCCGGATGGTCAAAAGGGTTATCCCTGGTCATGCACCCGCGGTGAGGCTGTGGAAATCGATTATAAATATATGAAGCGCAAGGGCATTCAGGTGATTCCCTCTGCCATGATGTGTGCACCGGAGGGCGACGGATTTAAATCTGACGGTACCCGGGTGGCTTTTTTGAATGCAAATATGACTGTCAAGGCCGATGAAAGTCGTGGAAAAGCCGCCGATCGCTGCCGGACAAAGTTGCTGGCAGCCTTTGACAACGGAAAAATCAGGGTGATTCCGCGCGAAGACGCCGACGGTAATCGATTGGATCTAAGGCGCGATATCGGGTTCCACTACCTGGAGGCCGAGCGGATATTTCCGAACGACTAAAAAGGATATAAAAGACATGCAAGAGACAAAAATGACCGGTGTAATGACACCGATACTTACGCCATTCAACGATGACCTGAGCTTTGCGCCTGATTTATATATCAGTCATGCAAAATGGCTGCTGGAGCAGGGAATTCACTTTATTTCACCGTTCGGAACTACCGGCGAGGCGTTGAGCATGACCATTGGTGAACGGATGGCTGCAGTAGATGCACTTATCAACAGCGGGGTTGATGCCGCCAGAATGATGCCGGGAACCGGGCTTTGTAATCTTGAAGATACCGTGACCCTGTCTCGACATGCCATCGAAAATGGATGCAAAGCGGTAATGACCCTCCCCCCGTTTTTTTATAAGAATGCGAGCGATGATGGCCTGTATACTTATTTTGTCCGGCTCGTTGAGACAGTTAATTTACCTGAACTCAAAATCTGCATGTACCATATTCCACCCATGACGGGACTTGGGTTCTCGCCCTCCTTGGCGGGCCGACTGGCTGGAGAATTTCCTGACATTTTTGTGGCTTACAAGGATAGTTCCGGAGATTTTGAAAACACGAAAGCGGTTATTGCTGCCGCACCAAGTGCGGCAATTTTTCCCGGCTCGGAGCATTTTCTGAAAGAAGGTCTGGAGAATGGCGGCATGGGGTGTATTTCTGCGACCTGTAACGTAAATCCGGCTGCCATAAGACATGTATACGATGTGGCCACGGGTGCAAAATCAGATGATCTTGACCACATCAACAACGAGATGGTGAAATTTCGAAAAGCGGTTGAAAGATGTGGGCCCATTCCTGCAATGAAAGGGTTGCTCGCTGAAAAACGAGGAGACTCAAGGTGGCGCAATGTGCGACCGCCTATTATGCCTGCGAGTTTGTCGAGTACTGAAAGCTTGCTCCAGGAGCTCGGCAGTGACTTGAAATTAGCATAGGCGGCTAAAGAGTTAGAGTGCAGATTCTACGGCGATAACTCCCGTCCTGCCTTGTTTTTGTTTCTTTCTCATTTTCTTTTGGCACACGCCGGTTTATTTGAAGACCATCCAATGCGAGAACCGCACCGTCTGCATTTCCAAAAGTGCGATAACGTTTAAAAGATGCCCCAACCCCTGAAGTCCAGAAATCAATCATTGTTTGCAGATCTTCGCATATGAGGAAATCCGGAAGAAAAAAAATGTTGTTTGACGGCCTTTAAAATATGTCTTGACATGGAAGATCCTATAGAATATTAAGTATTATCCTATAGGATATTCCGTGTTATCGTATAGGATTTTCCGGAGGAATATCAGCTGTGTCTAAGGATGGAAGAACAAAAAACCTCGTCGTCTACGAAAAGCTCCGGCAGAAGATCATCAAGGGGAAACTTCAACCCGGTCAGAAGCTGGTAATGGCCAGTCTGGCCAGGACTTTTTCCTGTAGTGAAACCCCGGTCCGGGAGGCTATCAGGCGACTGGAAAGTGATGGTTATGTGACCTTTACTCCCCATGCGGGGGCTGTGGTGACCAAGATCGATGACAGGGAGCTTTCGGAGATCTACCTGATCCGCATCTCACTGGAGGCCCTTGCCACCCGTTTGGCCGTCCCCTTCATCAGCCGAAACGACATTGCCTGGCTGGAAAAGAAAAATCACGAAATGAAAATGGCGGTCAGGAAAAACCGCTACGAAAGACTTGCGGTGCTCAACAAGGAGTTTCATCTGCGTATTTATAAGACCGCGCCATACCCGCGTCTTTACAAGATGGTTTCTGATCTTTGGGATGCCTTTGAGCGCTGGCCAAGCATCTTTTCATATGTACCGGAGCGAGCCGCATCTGCGATCCATGAACATGAGCAGATTATCGAGGCGCTGTCGACAGCAGATATTGATCGAGCCGATAGCCTGATGAAAGAACAAAAGAAGAATACCATGAAGGCTTTGCAGAATTACATGCTGCAGCTCAATACTGCCTCGCCGGAGGTGTTGGAAGAAATCTGGCGGAAACAAGTAGGACGCTGAAGCATGACGGCCTGCGGGGCATTGACGAGGAGGATAACAAAAACATGGATTTAGGAATCAAAGGAAAAAAAGGAATCGTGGGAGGGGCAAGTGCCGGCCTGGGAAAAGCCTGCGCCTTTGCACTCGCTCGTGAAGGGGTAGAGTTGACAATCGTTGCTCGTACCGCAGCAAACATCGAGGAGGCTGCCCGAGAGATCAGTTCCGCCACAGGGGTCAGGGTGACTGCTGTTGCTGCGGATATCAACAGTGACGAGGGGCGAGCTGCTGTGTTGAATGCCTGCCCGGAACCTGACATCATCGTCAATAATTCAGGGGGACCGCCAACCGGGAATTTTCGTGACTGGGATCGTGCCGCCTGGATCGATGCGCTTAACAACAACATGCTCGGTGCTGTCTTCATGATCAAAGAGACGGTGGATGGGATGATCGCCAGAAAATTCGGGCGTATCGTCAATATAACCTCGAGTGCGGTGAAGGCGCCTATAAGTATCCTGGGCTTGTCGAACAGTGCACGGGCTGGTTTAACCGGCTTTGTCGCCGGAACTTCCCGGGAAGTGGCCAAGCATAATGTGACGATCAATAATATATTACCGGGAGATTTTGATACCGGAAGGCACCAGGCAAATACCCGGGTTCTGGCTGAAATTCAAAACAGAACCTATGAAGAGATGCGGGCGATTCGTACCGCAGCAGTTGCCGCCGGTCGATTTGGAGAGCCTTCCGAGTTGGGCGGTCTGTGCGCATATCTATGCAGTGATCAGGCCGGATTTATTACCGGTCAGAATTTGTTGATTGATGGCGGCAAATATCCTGGGACCTTCTAATCCCTGACTGACGGAAACACAATGGCGGCTTATTTCAGAATCAACATTTTAACCATTAATTGAAAGGAGATAGAAATGTTAAAAAGAACAGTGAAAATCGGTCTCGTAATCGCATTATTTTGTTCGTTCATGCTGGCGGCGGGTCCAGCTGTGTCTGCTGATAAAGCCATGCATGTGGCTTTTGACGGTATCCCGGAAGCAGATATGATCAATTTCCTGATTGCAGTACATCGTGCTGAAGATCGAGGTGTTAAGGTCAAGATCAGCTATCTTCAATCTGAGGAAATCGCTGCTCAGGCAGTGGTCAGCGGTCAGGCAGATGTTGGCGTTGGGACTCCCTATGCGTTGATCCAGAAGGTAAAGGCGCCTGTTCGCCTCTTCTACCAGATGGTTAAATTGAGATTTTTTCCTGTGGTCAACACAGAGGTATACAAAACATGGAAAGACCTTGATGGTGCTGACATGTATGTTCATTCTCGTGGCTCAGGTACTGAAGCTATTATGAATCTGATGGCAAAAGAACATGGCATTAAATATAAAACTGTCAGTTACCTGCCAAAATCTTCTGTTCGCGCGGGTGCCTTGCTGCAGGGCCGTATCAACGCAACTATCGTTGATGCAGAACGCTGGGCTATTTTGCAGGAAAAAGGAAAGGGCAAATTTGCGGCACTGCCGATGCCGGAGATCAACGGCAGTGATGAAGCGCTCTATGCCAATGTTAAATTCCTGAAAAATCAGAGTGAAGCGATCGATATCCTCATGGAAGAGCTTCTTTTAACCTGGAGAGAAATTAACAAAGATCCGAACTATATTTTAGCCGCACGAAAAAAGTATAACATCCTGCCCGATATGGACCCCAAAGATGTGGAATCCATCATTCCATTTTATACCGAGCAGATTGCTTCAGGCGCTTATCCAAACAATGGCGGTGGTGCAAAAGCTGCAAAAGGTGATTTTGAATTTTACGGATTTGCGGGCACCATAAAGGGCGATATCAGTACGCTTAAAGTAGAAGATTTCTGGTATCTTGAGCCATTGAACAGAGCACTGAAAACGGTTGGAACTGTTCCAGAGTAAATCCGACATGGTTCAAGAAAAATTATTTCAGTGGTTTGACAGTAAAGAATAGTCGGCCATAGAAGACGTTAGTGGCCGACTATAAGCCATCTCAAAAAAAGGATTTTGGTTCAAAATCGAGGCGGCCGCGAGGATCAAACCGGAGGAATACTCCAGTATTTCGAGGATTTGAATCGAGCGCCCAACAAAGAGTTTGGGCCAAAAGACTTTTTTGAGATAGCTTCTATTTATTTCAGCCGAACATAGCTGAGGAACTAAATACTATGGCATCATCGCGTTTAGCTGGCAAGGGTGCGACACCAAGATATATGGAGACTTTAAAGTCATACGGGTGGCGAATCCTATCTTTGCTAATTTTTTTCGGAGTTTGGGAGTTTGCCGGGCGAGTTCCCATCAGTATCGCATTCCCGACATTTTTAGAGACCATGCGGGCCATGTTTGCAATGATAATGAACGGGGATATGATCAAGGCTTTTTTCGATACCCTGCAACCTTTAATAATTGGGGTAACGCTTTCAGCGTTGTTTGGCGTTTCCTGTGGCGTTACAATGGGATTGTCGAAATCATTTCAATGGGCATGTGAGCCTGTGTTTGTTGTCATGCAGGCAGCACCAATGGCAGCATTGATTCCGCTGGTCACATTTGTATATGGTATCGGACTTACAGCCAAAATTGCCTCTGTTGTTATTCTTGCCGCACCGATCATTGTTCTCAATGCATTCAGGGCGGTCAGAAATGCGAATCCGTCACTGATCCAGATGTGCAAGTCTTTTCAGGGCAACGATTTCCAGACAATCATAAAGGTGATCATTCCGGATGCAAGCCCAATGATTTTCGCAGGACTGAGGCTTGGGGTCGCCGGGGGCTTTATTGGTGTAATCCTTGCGGAACTGCTCATTACACCAACGGGCATCGGTGATTTGATCACCTATCACCGCTCGGTTGCTGAATACCCCGAAATGTATGCCGCAATCTTTTCAATCCTATTGTTTTCAGCAATCACGATTACGCTGCTTGAGGCTGCTGAAATCACCATATTCCGTCCTGAAAAGAAGGAGATAAGCTAATGTCATCGGAACCTGCAATCAACCAATCTCTTTCGAGAGGGGATGTAGATAATATTGTTGAAGTGTGTGGAATATCAAAAACCTACGGGGGGGGCGTTCAGGCTCTGAAAGGAGCAGATCTGTCGATTCCCAGTGGTAAAATGACAACCTTGCTTGGTCCCAGCGGCTGTGGCAAAACGACTTTGTTGAAAGTCATTGCTGGTCTGCTTGAGCCCGATGAGGGTGAAGTGAGGGTCAAAGGTGTTCCTATCACTGGCCCGGGACCTGAACGGGCCTTTGTATTCCAGGATTTTGCCCTGATGCCCTGGGCCACTGTTCTACGCAATGTGGCTTTTGGTCTTGAACTCATAAAGGTGCCCAAGAATGAGCGTGAAGAAATTGCCATTAAATACATAGAAAAAGTTGGTTTAACCGGTTTTGAGAAAAGCTATCCCCATGAATTATCAGGTGGCATGCGGCAGCGGGTGGGTTTAGCACGGGCATTGGCCGTAAACGCGGAGGTGCTTTTGATGGATGAACCTTTTTCTGCTGTGGACGAACAGACGCGAAGGCAATTTCAAGAAGACCTCCTCTATCTTTTGGCGATAGAGAAAAAAACAGTGATATTTGTAACGCATAGCATTGAGGAGGCCGTTTATGTGTCAGACAGAATTGCGATACTCTCTCCGCGGCCTGGCCGGATTTCCAAAATCATCGAACCGGAAATTAATCGTGAGGGTTCACCAGAAGCTATTCGGCGTGACAAGAACTATCTTGATACGGTTGAGGAAATCTGGCAGATGCTGAAAAAGTATCTTGATTAAAAAGGAGTAACGAGATGACCCTGTTTGGCTATCGGATTCCCGCTTTTGTCTCAATATTACTCTGGTGCGTTGTCTGGGAAATTGTTGGGCGCTCTGAAGCACTCTTCGTCTTTCCGCCGATCACCGGTGTTTTTGCCAGCTTGTTTGTTATCGTGCAGCAGAATATGTTTCACAATGCCGCTATCGAATCTTTAAAATCAGTCACCTATGGAATGGCTCTCTCTATTACCTGTGGTGTTAGCCTTGGCTTTCTTATGGGTCGTTTTGAAGCAATGAACCGATTGTTTGGAATGTGGGTCAATATTTTTGTAAGTGCACCGCTTTCAGCTCTTGTTCCTGTTATCATGCTCCTGTGCGGGCTGGGACGTCTTACCATAATAATAACGGTATTTCTTTTTGCCGTTTGGATAATCACACTGGATACACTGGCAGGCGTGAAGCATATCAGCCCATCGCTTATAGAGATGGGACGCTCTTTTGGCGCCAGCCGGTTTCAGACACTTACTAAAATATTGTTTTGGGCGGCTCTTCCAGAGATCCTTGCAGGTATTCGTATGGGGCTTATCAGAGCTGTTAAAGGTGTGGTTGTCGGTCAGTTGCTGGTTGCGGTGGTTGATTTTGGACTCATGTTTGACACCTATTCCCGTAACTTCCGTCTGGAAGAATTCTGGGCACTTACCTTTGTCTTATTTGCCTTTGCACTTGGACTATCGTCACTTGTCGGCATGGTTGAGCAACGATTAGAATACTATGCCGGTACCAGGTAACATGCCATAAGAATCAGATTGATATAGAACAAGCATCAAATAGCCCAAAAAAGAGGAGATAAATATGCAGTGCCGTATCACTACCCTGGCCGAAAATACATCTGGCAAACCGCATATCATTGGTGAATGGGGATTCTGTGCCCTTATCGAAACGGAAGAAGCAACAGTTCTACTGGATTCCGGCGCAGGTCACGGTGTTATTCACAACGCTGAACATTTAGGAATAGATTTAAAGAAGGTTGATAAAATCGTTCTTTCCCATGCCCATTTCGATCACACGGCAGGAATTGAAAAGGTACTTAAAAAAATTGGAAAACAAATAGAGGTAATTGCTCCTTTAGATTTGTGGGCAGCTAAGTACAGTGTCAGAGGCGGAACAAAAGAGCGATATATCGGTGTCCCATTTACCCAGGCAGCACTCGAAAGCCTTGGTGCCACATTTACGATGACACCTGATCCTGTTTACATAACCGACAATCTAATCACAACCGGAGAGGTCGCTATTGTTACCGATTTTGAACAGGTGGGCGAAGACTACCTGAAGGTCAAGGTTAACGGTGATTACCAGAGAGATTCATGCGTTGATGATCGGGCAATGATCGTAAAAACCGACAAAGGGCTCATCGTTGTGCTCGGTTGTGCCCATCGTTGCCTAATAAATACCCTTCACCATGCCCGCAAAGTGGCTGGAGAGGAAAGGATACATATGGTTATTGGTGGTTGTCATCTGATTGATGCATCCAAAGAGTTGATCAATCAAACCATTGAAGCCTTAAAAGAATTTAATATTGAAAAGATTGGTGTCTCTCACTGTACTGGCTTAAACGCCGGTGCTATGATGGCTGCAGAATTTGGAGATCGATTTTTCTTTAATACTGCGGGCATGGTTATAACGGTAGAGTGAAAGACCACCGTTTACACTCTACCGTTTCTAAGAATTTATGGCATATTGACATTCGACCAAGTAGCGGATAATGCAGATTGTTCTTCACTTTGTACACCGCCTTTCATTTTTAACCGGTAACTGCCATGAAGTGTTTCTATTTCCTTGCCAAGTATCATTTCTTTTATTGCCGGGGTAACCTTCGTATAAGTTTTGTAGAGTTGATCCATAAGTTCAAGCTCTGAGATCTCCATCCACTCGTCCACCTCATGATATTTGGCCTCGTACAAAGGCATTGCATACTTCAACATTCCTCTGAATCCTCACTCTAAGTCCATGTCAGAAATGAGTCCACAAACAAAAAAGCCGGGCCACTAAATTGGTTACCCGGCTTAACCATGCATCCCTTGGCAACCCAGCCGCCTTGTATCAAGGCCCGTGGCTTTCCGTCACAGCTTCACAGCTATTTTGGCGTTATCGTGGATTTATTTGTGTCTGATATATATTCAGCTTACCAAAAACAAGTGTATCCGTCAATTGCCACCGTTTAAATTCGACACTGAAACCTCATCCGAGTAACGGTTTTCCCAGCACCTGATTCCAAGCAGCAATCGAGAAGCTTTCAACCGCCTCGATAATCCGCACTCAAACGCACCCTATCCGCACCCGCCAAAAACAAAAAAGCCACAACCTGTTAAGATTGCAGCTAATTTATAAGTGTGGTGGCGATGCAGGGATTTGAACCCCGGACACTACGGATATGAGCCGTATGCTCTAACCAACTGAGCTACATCGCCACAGGTTTCACTTGCTGTATGACAGTTTTGGTAAACTGGCTTATTACCAATTAAGAATTGCTTAGTCAAGCTGAAAATCAGCTTTCTGCCATCCCCCTTTGTATAAAATAAACCCCGCTGAAACCAAAATGCGTTTCGCGGGGTTAGGTAATTGATCTCCTGTGGTGCTGCTGACACCTGAAACCTTGACCCTTTGTCGGTGGTCCCATTGGTGGCGTAATCAAGCGCGCGACCAGCTGGATTGCCAGTTATGTTTATATGGAGGAGCTGGCCACTTCCACTGTATATTCGTCAAGATTATTCGGTAACTTATCAAATACGATCATAAACGGGACCATTTTCCCTGTCTTGATTTTTAAATTCGATCTCTTATCTCCGAATTTATTCTTCATCCGTTTATTAATGTCGGCGATGCCCATGTCGGCAAGTTCTGATTCGGGAATGACATTGCCGATATAAACGGTTGATTCTCGCACAAGTTTCTTTTTGCCCTGGTATAGTTTTCCGGTTACCTTTACAAAGCTGCGCGGGTGGTCGTATTCATTTTTGATTTTGCCGCGAATCACAAAAATCCGTCCGGAGTTGGCTGTGCTGACAAAACTACCGCTGATGGTTTTGCCCAGAGGGGTGATTCTTAGGTTTCCGGCAACATCCTGCTCTTCGGGATTCAGCCAACCGCTCAGGAAAGGAATTTTAAGGTCAAGATCGCTGAGATATGGAATCTTGATATCACTGATGTAGGGGATATTTATTCCCAGACCCTTGGGAATTATAATTACGCCAACCGCCAACAGGAGCAGCAAAATTGCTACCAGAACAGGCTTTTTGGATCTCGATTTTTTGGTTTTTGCAACCGCACCTGCAACCGCACTTTCCGGGACCTCGTTTTCGTCTATCGGCAGCACATCCGTGGCGCCGAAATCGCCCTCGGTGCTGGAGAAATCATCCGTTGCAAATTCATCCGTTGTGGCGCTAACCGGCTCGGAAACATTTTCGAGGCCGGTGTCATCCAGGAATTCAGCGTCATCGGCATCCAGTAGATTGGATTCAAGGGCGTCATCGGTTGATGGGCCGCTGTCAAAAAAGTCGTCATTATCCTGAAGTTCGCTTTCAATATCAAAATCCAGATCGAGATCGTCATCAGCTCCCTTGGCAGCGTCATCAAGAGCGGCTTCCATTGTAAGCGATAAATCCTCATCAGCTGATTCCAAATCGGGAGTGGCCTCGTCGCCCCCTTCCAGCATTTTTTCAATATCTAATAAATCATCCTCTCCGGCGCCGTCACTAATGTCGGCCGCAGCTGCTGCATCGGCACCTTCGGAGGCAGGTTGCTCATCAATGTCAAATTCAAGATCCAGCTCATCACCCAGGCCGTCGGCTGCGGGCGCATCATCGGTTTCAAGCATCTGTTCCAGATCTGAAAAATCCAGTTCACTGTCAGCTTCGGCTGCGGCACCGGCATCGCCTGTTGACGTGTCCGGGTCACCGTCCAGATCGAAATCCAGTTCGAGATCCTCAGCGGCATCCGCAGTTGCTGGGGATTCCTCAGAATCCAGTATTTCTTCGAGATCGGATAAATCCAGCTCATCGGCATCTTTCATTTCGGCTCCGGATTCGGTGGCCTGTCCACCACTTGAGGTTTCATCTTCCAGATCCAGACCGAGGTTAATATCATCCGGATCGGCATCCGCGGTACCGTCAGGCACAGAGGCATCTTCCATTTCAAGTTCCAGGTCCGATAAATCCAGCTCATCGGTTTCCTCGAATTCATCCCCGGCTTCGGCAACCTCCTCGCCGCCTGATGTTTCTTCTTCCAGGTCCAGGTCAAAATCAAGATCACCTGAGGCGGCATCCGCGGTATCGTCAGATGTGGAGGCACCTTCCACTTCAAGTTCTAAGTCCGATAAATCCAGTTTATCGGCCTCCTCGATTTCAGCCCCGGCGGCCTCTTCTTCCTCCAGATCCAGATCAAGACCGTCTGATACGGCCTTGTCCGGTGTGTCGTCGTCCAGATCGAGATCCAGGCCAAGATCAAGGTCATCTGAATCAGCGGTGTCTTCAGCCTCCAATGCCGCTTCATCCTCTTCCTCCAGATCCAGATCGGCTAAATCAAGCTCTTGGTCGTCCTCCAGCTCTAAATCGAGTTCATCAGACTCTGTATCGTCCTCAAGATCAAGGCCGATATCTTCAAGCCTCCTCTCAGCCAACGCGTCATCATCCAAGCCAGCCAAATCCTCAAAATCCCCTAGATCCGGCAGCTCATCACTGCCCATCTCATCTTCGGACAGATCCAGATCGGAATCATCCGCCTCATTCAAATCGAGATCGAGCTCGAGTTCATCGTCAGAATCAGCCGACAGGCCTGCGGCTTCCATCTCGTCTTCATCAACCAGGGCGTCATCAAAGTCTTCCAAATCGAGCTCAAGCTCATCTGACAGATCATCTGTTAAGCCAAGGGATTCGTCGTCATCCTCTAATGCGGCCATTGAAGCATCGAGATCATCCAGGCCTAAATCGTCATCTCCATCTGCTTCTTGCGGCTGCGGATATGCCACGAATATACTGTTGCACTTGGAACACCTGACTTTGGAGCCGGTTTCTTGTATTAAATTGTCGTCGATGGCGAAACTCGAATCGCATTCTTTGCACGAAATAATCATATGTTACCCCATTTGCTCGTACTCTAATTGAGCGTTTACGCTCAATTAGGCCTTAACTGTTATTTGTTAATGGTTATTGGAATTCGATGACAACCCGGATTTATAACTCTGCGATGGGCGAGATATAAAAATAGATTTCCTTCCTTTTCCAGCATAGCTGGATGACGCATCGATCTTTATTATTAACGGTGCGCCTTAAACGATTTACAAATAACCAATAACTGCCAACTTCCAATTGGTTTTCACTCCATTGAGGTTATAGAAAATTACAGATACAGGTTGTGTTCTAGATTACCTCGAATGACCAAACTTGTCAATAATTTTGATTCCTTACAGCCCAGTGGCTGCTAATTCTTCGACTAGTTTTTTTTGTTCGGCAGAGATGTTTTTGGGGATTTTGACCTGGATACTAACATAAAGGTCGCCTTTTTTATTATTCTTCATGTCGGGCAGACCGTGACCGCTTAATCGCATCTTGGTTCCATGTTTGGTGCCGGGTGGGATTTTCAAGCTGAGTTGTTTGTCATCAATGGTAGGAACAGAGACGGTTACACCCAGAATCGCTTCACTGAGCTTTAACTCATGGTTCAGATAAAGATCATATTGCCGGGCGCTGAATTTTGGATCATCGAGCAATTTCGATTTAATAAAAAGATCACCGGGGGGGCCGCCGTAAGGGCTCGGATTGCCTTTGCCGGCCAGGCGCAGCTGTTTGCCGGTTATCATGCCTTTGGGGATTTTTACTGTCAGGTTTTCGCTGCGGCCCTGATGTTGAAATGAAACCGTTTTGGAGGCCCCGGTTGCCACCTCGCGCAGGGTCAGGGACAATTCGTATACCAGGTCCGATCCCTTTACACGGGCCTGTTGTTGGCCGCCCCCAAAGTTAAAGGGTGATCCCTGGCCGAAATTAAAACGCCTGGCACCACCGCGGCCGCCGCCGAATCCAAATTCCTGGAAGATATCGCCGAAATCAAACCCTCGAAATATGTCTTCCTGGGAAAAGCGCTGGTGGAAACCCTCCGAGCCGAACGTGTCATACTCCTTGCGTTTATCCTTATCACTCAGAACGGCGTAAGCTTCACTTATTTTTTTAAATTTTTCTTCAGCACCCTTGTTGCCTTTGGAGTGATCCGGGTGATACTTCATAGCAAGCTTGCGGTAAGCCTTTTTAATTTCTGCGTCGCTGGCGCTTTTGCTCACACCAAGAACACTGTAATAGTCTTCGGACATACTGGTAAAACCCCTTTATCCCGTCAATACCGGTTTTTGCCCTCTAAAATAAGCTGTGTTGCAAGCAGTGTCAAGAATGCCGTAATTTAAATGAAATAGAATATATAAGTGGAATGGATTCTAATTTTATGTTTAAAAGCATTTGACAGGATTTACAGGATTGTCAGGATTTTTTTATTTCCAGTTTCCTGAAGAAACTGGAAATACTAAATTCGCTTTCAGCGAACGATTTCATATTTATCTGACGATATAGTTCGAAAATAAATCCAGGATCTAATGTCTTGGTTGTTTAAATGGTTCTTTTCCGCAGTTAGGCGGACGTCTGCGCCTCTGGCGCATTGGGTTTCCTAACTTTCTTCCCTCCGGGGCGTAGGCCCTACGGGCCGGTGGCAGGAAAGTTAGGAAACACAAAAAATATCCTATAAATCCTGTAAATCCTGTCTAAATTTTTTATATAAAAATCGAATCCATTCCAAATAAATCTCAAAACCTCCTGGATCTCTGACCTCAAAAAGACTTATTAATTTTCTAAGGCCTAGCTTGTTTCGCAGTTGCTTTCAGCGCGATCATGAGTACGGAAATTGCCGCCGGTGTGATGCCTTCAATTCTTGAAACCTGCCCGAGGGTCGCCGGTTGTATTTCCGTCAGCTTTTCCTTTAACTCGTTGGATAATCCATGGACCGCCGAGAAGGCGAAGTTCAGTGGTATTTTTACGCCTTCCATATTTTTGAAGCGCTCAATTTCCCGCAGCTGTTTTTGAATATAGCCTTCGTATTTTACCTCTATCTCCACTTGTTTGGAGACGGGCCGGGGTATGTTATCAGGGCTTTTAGCAAGGGCCTCCACCATATCGTAGTCCAATTCAGCCCTTTTCAACAGCTGTTCCAGGTGAATGCCCTGACGAATCGGCTTCGTACCCCGCTGCTGAAGGTATTCATTCACCGCCGTTGTCGGTTTGATGACAACCTGTTTGACCCGTTTAATTTCCTTTTCAATTTGTTCCTTGCGCGCGTGCAAGTCTTTTAAGGTATGGTCATCTATCAAACCCAGTTCATGTCCTATCTCCATTAAACGCAAATCAGCGTTATCTTCTCGCAGCATGAGTCGATATTCCGCCCGGCTGGTAAACATGCGGTAGGGTTCACGGGTGCCCCGGGTGACAAGATCGTCGACCATTACGCCCATATAGGCCTGGGATCGATCCAGGATAAATTCCGGTCTCCCCTGCACCTTGCAGGCGGCATTGATGCCGGCCCAGAGTCCCTGGGCGGCCGCTTCTTCATACCCGGATGTCCCATTGATCTGCCCGGCCAGGAAAAGCCCCGACACCCGTTTGGTTTCCAAAGTGGGTTTAAGCTCGACGGGATTGATATAGTCATACTCGATGGCATAGGCCGGGCGCATGATTTCAGCGCATTCCAGGCCTTCCACCGATCGGACCAGCTCTATCTGGATTTCCAGCGGAAGACTGTTGCCCAGGCCGCTGGCATAGATTTCTTCGGTATCCACACCTTCGGGTTCAAGGATAACCTGGTGGCGATCCCGATCCGGGAATTTAACAATCTTATCCTCAAAGGATGGACAGTAGCGCGCTGATGTGCCGGTTATGGCGCCCCCGTATAGGGCGGAGTATTTTAGATTATTGCGCACGATGTCATGGCACTGTTGATTGGTGTGCCCGATATAGCTGGGCAATTGCGGCATGGCAATCTTTTCAGTGAAACCGGAGAACGGGGTGGGTTCCGGGTCGCCATCCTGCATCGCGAATTTGCTGAAATCAATACCCGATTTTCTAAGCCGCGGCGGCGTGCCGGTCTTAAGGCGGCCGAGCCTGAAGCCCAAATCTTTGAGATTGGCGGCCAGGCCATAGGATGCGAATTCACCGGCCCGGCCGGCTTTAATGGAATTAAATCCGATATGGATCAGGCCGCTCAAAAAAGTGCCGGTGGCCAAAATAACATTGGGTGCCTGGTAGCCGAAGCCGGTATTATCTTCGACCCCGACGAGGCGGTGATCCTCTACGACCAGGCGCTGCACCTTGGCCTGTTTAAGTTCCAGACCGGGCTGAGCCTCGATCACCGCCTTCATGGCCATATGGTAACGGACTTTGTCATTTTGCGTTCGGGACGAATGAACGGCAGGCCCCTTTTTGGTGTTGAGGGTACGGTACTGGATGGCAGTCTTGTCGGTGGTTTTGGCCATCTCCCCACCCAGGGCATCGATTTCCTTTACCAGCTGTCCTTTGGCCATTCCTCCGATTGAAGGGCTGCAGGGCATGGCCGCCAGCTTATCAAGATCAATGGCCAGCAATACGACGCGGCATCCCATGCGGGCAGCTGCCAGCGCAGCTTCACACCCGGCATGCCCGGCGCCCACAACGATGAGGTCATATTTTTTGGAGTGAAAGGTCATAAAATTTGTTTGTTGTCAGTGGTTTGTTGTCAGTCGACGGTTATTTTGGTAATTAGGTTGGTAATCCACCAAATTACAGTTTACCTTTTTCAACGGACTACGGATAACCGACAACTGACACCATTGAATATTTTTTGCAAGAGGCCAGGCAGACTGGGGGCAGCCTAACATGGGCATATTTTTTGAATTATAATCCCAATGAAATGGCCTGGTCAAGCCCTGGTAACCTATCATGGAAAAACGCTACAACGACTTCAACACTTATTTACGGTCACTTTTTGGGTGCCGGGTTCAGAAGATTACGATTGATGCCGGGCTGTCCTGCCCCAACCGTGACGGCAGGGTTTCCAGCGGAGGGTGTATTTTTTGTAACGCCAGCGGTTCCGGAACCGGCGCCCACGCCAGAGGGCTGACCATAACCGACCAGATTTTGCAGGGCAAGAAATTCCTTGCCCGGCGGTACAAGGCCAAAAAGTTTCTGGCCTATTTTCAGTCGTTTTCCAACACTTACGCCCCCATCGATAAGCTTAAACGACTATATGATGAAGCCCTGGCGGTGGAAGACATCGTCGGTCTTTCCATTGGCACACGTCCGGATTGTGTCGACCTGCCCGTCCTGGAGCTTTTACAGGATTATGCCGGGCATCACCTGATCTGGCTTGAATACGGGCTGCAGTCTGCCAGTGATAAAACCCTTGAATTCATCAACCGGGGTCACGATGTCCGGTGTTTCGAGAATGCCGTCAGAGCCACCTTAAACAGGGGTATCAAAATCTGTGCCCATGTGATCCTCGGACTTCCCGGGGAAAGCCGCTCTGACATTCTCCATACCGCCAGGACCATATCCGACCTGGGTATTGACGGCGTAAAGCTACATTTGCTCTATGTTGTCAAAGGAACCCCTCTGGAGACCCTTTATGGGCTGGGAAAATACAGATGCCTGGAACAGCAGGAGTATATCGATCTCGTCTGCGATTTTCTGGAACGGATACCAGCGGAAATGGTAATTCAGCGCCTGACCGGAGACCCCCATCCCGATGAGCTCGTCGCTCCCCAATGGTCGCGGGAGAAAACCGACACCCTGCGGGAAATAAATGAGACTTTGGTAAGGAGAGATTCCTGGCAAGGGAGGTTTTTATAAATATTGAACATCGAACATCGAACGTCCAACATCGAACGTCGAATATTGATAACGCTACGCTTTATCGATTTTAAAACAAGCGAATCACACAGAAAACGTGATCTAAAGACCGCAGCCTGCGACGAGCTCAGCCCAATCGAATTTCGAAGGGTAGATTCGCTCGTGCAGCGCAGGCGCTTGTGCCGCGTGTTGCTCAGTTTTTTTTAAATTGACAGAATGCATTATTCGATGTTGGACGTTCAATGTTCGATGTTCGATGTTCATTTTTTAGTTAACCCGTCATATGAAACTTGCCAAGGACAAAGTTTCTTTTAAGATTAGACTGGCCGTTTTTCAGACCAGCGGCGGAGCTGATCCACCGCAGGCGGAATACCTGAAACCATATTACTGTTAAAGTGGTGACTTCTATCTATTCCCGATATGTGGTTAGACTATTGCAATACGCAAACTGAGACCCTATACTTATTCTACCATGCGCCTCGACACCATGCCCAATTCAGAGGATTTTGACCTTTCCTTCAAAGTGTTCCATGAACTCATGGCTGAAAAGGTCACAGAGATTCTGCTGATTTCGAGTCCCTACGAAGCCTTTATCATGGAGGAAGAGGGCCGCCTGGCGGAACGGATCATCCATGAGTATCGGGGGCTGAATCTTTCGCGCCCCCCCATGTTGACCTGGGTATCCACGGCTCGCGAAGCACTCGACATCCTGTCCAGGAAAAATTTCGACCTGGTTATCACCATGCCCCAGGTTGATGAAATGGATGCCTATATCCTGGGCCGCAAAATTAAAGCCATCCATCCCGATCTTCCGATCTATTTAATGATCCAAAACACCAGCAAACACCTTCTGGAAAGGCAATATGACGACAGCCAGGCCATTGACCGGCGCTGTGTCTGGTACGGTAATACGGATCTGCTGCTGGCAATGATAAAAAATCTGGAAGATCGCATGAACGTTGCCTATGATACCCGGCGGGCCCGGGTCAGGGTCATCATTCTGGTCGAAGATTCCCCCATCTATTATTCATCCCTGCTGCCGCTGCTCTACAAGGAAATCGTCACCCAAACCCAGGCAGTCATGGAGGAGTCGGTCAATGATGAACATCGAATTCTCAGAATGCGGGCCCGGCCCAAGATTCTGGTGGCCGAAAATTATGAAGAAGCGCTCGATCTCTACCGGCAATACCGGCCCTATTTGCTCAGCATTTTTTCCGATGTCCGCTTTCCCAAAAATGGACAGATAAATGACAGGGCCGGTGTATCTTTGCTGACCATGATCCGGCAGGAAAATCCGGATCTGCCGCTGCTCAACCTCAGCTCGGATGAATCCAACCGGCAGCAGGCCGAAAAGATTCCGGCGGTTTTTTTATATAAAAATTCACCCACCCTGCATTCGGAAATACGCAGTTTCTTTATCCACTATCTGGGATTTGGCGATTTTGTCTTTCGTTTCCCGGACGGCCAGGAAATTGCCCGGGCTTCTAATTTGCGCCAGATGGAGAAAATTCTGCCTTCCATTCCGGATGAGTCCGTGAATTACCATGGCCTGCGCAACCATTTTTCAAGCTGGCTGATGGCCCGCTCCGAGGTGATGCTGGCCTCCAAGCTCAAACCGGTAAAGGTCAGTGATTTTCCAAGTGCCAGTGAGCTCAAAAAATATCTGGCCGACTGTATTTACGAGCGGCGCAAAGGGCGCCAGAAAGGGATCATCACCGAACTGGTCACCGGCGCATATGATCCGGATGCCGATTTTGTCAAGGTCGGCAAAGGATCTCTGGGCGGTAAAGCCAGAGGGCTGGCGTTTATCTCCACCCAGCTCAAACAGAACCCGGATTTGCACAAGAAATTTGAAAATGTGGATATCCAGGTGCCTAAATCGCTGGTCCTGTCCACCGACGGGTTTGACGCCTTCATCAATGAAAACAACCTCAAAGAGCTTGCAACTGCAGATCTCAGTGACGGGGAAATTACGCGGCTGTTTCTGGCGGCCCGCTTCCCTGAATCGCTGATGGGTGATCTTGAGCTGTTTATCCAGCACGCACGGTATCCCCTGGCTGTTCGCTCTTCCAGCCTGCTTGAAGATGCCCAGTTCCAGCCCTTTGCCGGGATTTATAAAACCTACATGCTGCCCAATAATCACCGCGACAGGTCTGTGAGACTTGAGCGGCTGATCATGGCCATAAAACTGGTGTATGCATCCACTTACTATGCAACGCCCAAAGCCTATGCCCGCAGCACGTTTCACCGCATGGAAGATGAAAAAATGGCGGTCGCTATCCAGCAGTTAACGGGTTCTGCCTGCGGCGAGTATTTCTATCCGGCCCTGTCCGGTGTCGCCCAATCCTATAATTTTTATCCGATCGGGCATTTGAAACCCGAAGAGGGCATTGCTCACGTAGCTCTCGGACTGGGCAAAACCGTCGTGGAGGGGCAAACCTCATTGCGGTTTTCACCCCGCTATCCCCAGTTTTTGCCGCAATTTTCAGCGGTGGACGACATTCTCAAAAACGCCCAGCGACGGTTTTATGCCTTGAAGATGAAGGATTTTCCACAAGATTTCGGCACCAACGAGGATGCGACCTTAGCCCATCTGGATGTTGATGATGTCAGCGACCACCCGGCGGTCAGACACCTGGCCAGCAGCTATTCTCCCCAGGAGCACCGGATCAGAGATGGTGCCCTGACCGGCGGCTATCTCGTATTGACCTTTGCCAACATATTAAAATACCAATCCTTTCCCCTGGCGGATATCCTGTCCGATGTCCTGGAAATCGGTCGCCGGGGGATGGGGTGTCCGGTGGAAATTGAATTTGCGGTCAACCTGCCTCACGACGCTGAACAGCGGCCCTCCTTTGATTTGCTGCAGGTGCGGCCCATGGGAATCAACCAGGACCATATGGAGATTGACATCCGGGATGAAGATATTGCCGCCGCCGTGTGCTATTCGACCATGGCCCTGGGAAATGGACGCTCCCAGGAGATTGGCGATGTTGTTTTCGTCAATCCGGAAACCTTTGACCCGGCCTGCACCGTTGATATCGCAGCTGAAATCGGACAGATTAACAAACTGCTGGCGCAGCAAAATCGCAGATATCTGCTGATCGGTCCGGGACGCTGGGGATCCGCCGATCGCTGGCTTGGCATTCCGGTCAGCTGGCACGATATTTCCGGGGTAGGGGCCATGATTGAAACCAGAACTGAAAATTTCAAGGCCGACCCCTCCCAGGGATCGCATTTCTTCCAGAACATCACCTCGCTGGGAATCAGTTATTTGACCACCTCCGAAAATGGTGAGGATTTTATCAACTGGAAGTGGCTGCAGTCCCTGCCAACCGCGAAACAAACGAACTACCTGCATCACGTCAAACTTGAAAATCCACTGACCATCAAGATCGACGGAAAAAAATCCCGGGCCGTCATTATGCCGTAAAAAAACCCTGGCCGTATGGCTAATTAGCCACCGGCAGGGTTTTGAAACCACTTCTTGTGTTACTTCCCACAGATAGTTAACAAAACTCGTATTGGCACGGCTATATTTAAGATGTCAACTCCCGAAAACAAACGAAATGGAATACTAAGAAAACCCGAAAACGAGGTCCCCTAATACTAATATTCTATGTATTCCACATGCAGCAACGGAGCCCCGTTGGGATCACCTCTGTACGATTCAGCTACCCGCCTGCCGGTGCCAGTGATAATGAGCACAAGTGAATTGCCGCTTGACCAACCCGAGCGGTTGACAACCTCTTGTATGATCGATGAGAGATCCGGGGTGCGCTGGGCGGCACCAGCTTCGCCCACCGTCGTCCAGGCTGCAGGATCCCACCATACATCAGCGCCCGTTGTGGTTCTGTTAGATATATTCCATGTGGAATAAGTAAACGGCTGCGCATTGTCTGTGTCTTGAGCCTCAATGGTAAGGGCGGTGGCCTGCGAGGTCGTCTCATCTGTTTGGAACTGAACATAGGCATCGACAATGGTTGCCCCCTGGGGAATACCCACGCCAACAAAGCGTATCCCCACGGTTTGATTCCCTTGGTCATCGATCAACTCAAGATCGTAGCTGGCCAGGTTCATGGACCCTGAAGCACTTTCTTCAGCATCATCTGAGCTGGCCGCAACCCGCACTTCTTCGGTGATTATCGTGCCTCCGGATCCGGTTCATTGACACCGATGATGACCGTATCGCTGTCTGTCAGCTCCCCATCATCTGAATTGTCAGCAACCTGCACTTCTTCGGTGATTATTTCGCCTCCGGGTCCGGGTTCATTGTCACCGATGATGACCGTATCGCTGTCTGTCAGCTCCCCGTCATCATTCGGTGCCTGGTTGGCCGCCGGCCCGGTACTGTACTCCACATGCAGCAACGGAGCCCCGTTGGGATCACCTCTGTACGATTCAGCTACCCGCTTGCCGGTGCCAGTGATAATGAGCACAAGTGAATTGCCGCTTGACCAACCCGGGCGGTTGACAACCTCTTGTATGATCGATGAGAGATCCGGGGTGCGCTGGGCGGCACCAGCTTCGCCCACCGTCGTCCAGGCTGCAGGATCCCACCATACATCAACGCCCGTTGTGGTTCTGTTAGATATATTCCATGTGGAATAAGTAAACGGCTGCGCATTGTCTGTGTCTTGAGCCTCAATGGTAAGGGCGGTGGCCTGCGAGGTCGTCTCATCTGTTTTGAACTGAACATAGGCATCGACAATGGTTGCCCCCTGGGGAATACCCACGCCAACAAAGCGTATCCCCACGGTTTGATTCCCTCGGTCATCGATCAACTCAAGATCGTAGCTGGCCAGGTTCATGGACCCTGAAGCACTTTCTTCAGCATCATCTGAGCTGGCCGCAACCCGCACCTCTACAGTTGTGGAACTAAAATTTTCATTAGAATTATCAAACGGTATAGCGTAGGTAATTTCATTGGAATAATCGCTTTCAGCAATATCATTGTATGCAGTAACAGCGAAGTAGTAAGTAGCGCCTTCCTGAAGCCCTGAAATGGTGCAGCTTGTAGAATTACCAACATCTACGCTGTAGCCATAATCGTCCCTTGTTGTGCCGTAATGCATCTTGTAGCCGGTAACCGATCCTACCGAGGGATCCCAGGCCAATGTTACCTGTGCGGCATATGCAAGAAAAGGTATTAGGCACAAGGTACAAGGTATAAGGAGAAAAATAAAAAATTTAAAGAAACGAGTGCCGCGAACAGAGAAAAAGATCCTAAAGATTTCAAGGAATTGCTTCGGGAAATTATGGGAGACAAATTGAAAAATTGGCAAAACAGCACCTCCGTTGTTGCATCTAATTAATTGGCAGTTGCCAAGCGAGATGCAACCAACAGAGACTGCCATTCCCGCCCGGCAGCTCTGCGACCTTATCCCCGCCCCCCGGATTTAGGTCAGTAGCTTTGCGTCCCATCCTTTCGAATGGTTTGCCTTTTCGAACACTTTCTATCTCACACAGGGTTCACCGAGCTCACTATAGATCAAATCTTTAATCTAAAAACACTCTGGGTGCTCTGCTCGTTCTGTATGTCCGGTTAAATCCAAAAAAAAATAAAACCAGGATGATAGATTGCTAATCTATGAGCACAAAATATGCCAAGCGGGAAGGGGGTGTATTTTTTTTGCATATATGAAGTGAGCCGGCTTTAGTTAGTCTAAATAATATTTGATTTTAGATACTTATAAAATTGCTGCATTTTAGAATTAATTAAAAGATGATGGCCGAACTATCCAAAAATAATTTTAAAATATAGAGTAGGGCTGAAAGTGTATGGTTTTGTTCAACCTTGGTTATTAAAAAGGATACGGATTTAATAAAAAAACAAATGATTTAAAATAGTTATATAGTTATAAAGTAGTGTATTGCAATCTTTTGATCGGTCCGGGACGCTGGGGATCCGCCGATCGCTGGCTTGGCATTCCGGTCAGCTGGCACGATATTTCCGGGGTAGGGGCCATGATTGAAACCAGAACTGAAAATTTCAAGGCCGACCCCTCCCAGGGATCGCATTTCTTCCAGAACATCACCTCGCTGGGAATCAGTTATTTAACCACCTCCGAAAATGGTGAGGATTTTATCAACTGGAAGTGGCTGCAGTCCCTGCCAACCGCGAAACAAACGAACTACCTGCATCACGTCAAACTTGAAAATCCACTGACCATCAAGATCGACGGAAAAAAATCCCGGGCCGTCATTATGCCGTAAAAAAACCCTGACAGTATGGCTAAGAAACCATCGGCAGGGTTTTGAAACCACTTCTGATGTCACGTTTCTGGATTCTCGCCTAAGCGGGAATGACGAATAGTAGGGGCGGGGTTTTCCAGCATAGCTGGATGACCCATCGATCGTAACTTTCAGATGTGGGCCTCCCAGCATAGCTGGACGAACCACTGCCATGCCGATCTCTACAATCATACGCCCTGCTAAAATATCCTGGGCTGCCATGGTGGTTCCCAGTCCAACTTTCACAAAAAAGGCAGGTACAGCCGTTGCAACCTCTGCCACTGATGGCGGGCGCAGCGAAATCTCTTCCACATAAACACCGGGGGTTTTATAGGTTGGCATGGATCAGCCTTTTCTGTTTTGGATTATAGCGGTTGTCAAAATTAAGTTCCGTTTGGGGTTTCGCAGACGAAAGCGGTTGTCCTGACGCTGTCGGCTACCCTAACTTATTACAACCGCTATATTATCTTATTTAATAAAAAAAGATGGACTTTTGCAAACGATGAGTCCGGTATTATTTTATGGCACTGATTTTCTTCATTACCGATCGGCAACATGCAACCATCGAAGCGCTCAAGCATGTTTGCCCGGGGTACGGGTTTTTCACCAAAAACACATCGGCTCTAAAGACGCCGCAGCCATAGCCGCCCAAACAAGGTCAGCAGTTATGTGAAGCTGTTCAGCAAAAAGAAAAAAATATTAGAGCGTTTGTATCCGCCCATATTAGACGAAAGCGACAATCCAAACCCATTATACCACCATTGTCGGAACGTTATTTTGACAAACGCTCTATTGGACCAATGTTTTAATCAATGTCAACAAAAATTGGGCTTCTGCAAAAAAAAATCGCCCCCACAGAAGGGTAGGGGCGATTGGATAGCTGGATTTTTCGATTTGTCTTCGGGTGAAGCCGCCGATTTACTCGGTCCGGGCCACTGTTTTCATGTAGGCCTGGGCGTCTTCGTCGTCCAGTTCGGCGGCTTTTTTGAAATCTGCCATGGCTTTTTCCTCATCTCCGGCCAGCAGGTGGACTCTGCCGCGGCCATAGAAAAATAGCCCGTTTTGGGGTTCCATCTCGATGGCTTTATTGATCAGCGGCATGGCTTTGTCAAACTGCCCCAGTTGGCCGTAGGAGATGCCCTGTCCAAAGTAGGCGCCGCTTCGTTTAGGGTCGAGTTTGATGACTTGCTGAAAATATTTAACGGCGGCCGCGTCATTGCCGTAGGTGGCGCAAAGGGCGCCTCTGTCAAACCAGTAGTCGGCATTCTTGACGGGCGCTGCTTTTTTCTTTGCCACCTGGGCCGTTTGTTTTGAATCTTTCTTGTCCGTTGTTGCTTGCGCCATTAGGGGTGCTGATAGACTGATAAAAACAACTATAGCCAGCAGGCCGATGAATAAAGTTAAATAAACCGATTTACGCTTCATAGTGTTTACCTCGTCTAAAGTATAGCCGTTTAAAAAGACCTGAAATTTATTCATTATTATATGGTAATATCGGCTGGAATGTCAAAAACTGTAGATTATTTTTTCATTGAACACTGCCATGTTGTTTATGCAGTCTGGGGATTTATCTGTGTTTCTCGATCCAGTTTTTGTAATGTACAGCCAGCGCATAAGTATGCACGGCCCGTTCGGCGGAATCAAAAAAGGGGATGCCGCCCCGGCACAGCTGCTGGGAGTATTTGGGATCAAAACCGGGAATCTTGACTGCCAGAATGGGTATTTGACATTCCTGCTGCACCCGGATCAAACCGTCGACGTAAATTTGATTGGTTTCCGGTGTCAGGCCGCATCCGATAACGATGATGGCGTCGACGCCCGCATCGGCTGCTGCGATGCGCGTGGATTGAAAAAATATCTCAAGATCAAAATGCGCTGTCAGGCTAACGTCAATGGGGTTGCGGACACTGGTGCCGGAAAATGTGATCAGACGATCCAGGTCAGATCGGGTTTTAGCGGTAAACTCGGCCAGCTGAAGACCCTCCCGGCCGCAGGCTTCGGCCGCCGATACGGCCAGGCCGCCGGGACCGGAAATGACAGCCATGCGATTTCCCGGATCGGGGGGAAACATCGAAAAACCCATTAGCGCATCGGTCAGGGCCTCAAATCCCACCACCGGTATGGCACCGCTTTGCCGCAGCATCCCCTGCCAGACATCCCGGGCACCGGCCATCGCCCCGGTATGGGATGCGGAAGCCCGGGCACCTTCAGGTGTCAGACCGACCTTCCACATGATCACCGGTTTGTTCAGTGACGCCTGCCTGAGGGCATTCAGAAAATAAGGACCGCCTTTGATACCTTCAATATAGGCGCCGATCAAACCCGTATCGGGGTCATGGCCCAGGTAGGTTAAAAAATCGGCGGCTGTCAGGTCGCACTCATTTCCGCTGCTGATGACCTTGCTGAACCGGATGCCTTTGGTTTCGGCAATTGTCCCTAAAATATTGGTCAGCGAGCCGCTGTGCGATATCATACCCACCGGTCCCGGATCCTTTGATACCCCGGGAAAAAAGGATAGTCCGGTTTTGGGGGCGTAAAGCCCCATGCCGTTTGGACCGATCAATCGCATGCCGCCGGTGCGCGCGGTTTGCAGGATCTCGGCTTCGAGATCCTGACCCTCCCTGGTCCCGGTTTCACTGAAGCCGGAGGTAAACAACACCGCCCCTTTAACACCTTTGGCGACGCATTCGCGCACCACATCCAGAGCCTTTTGTTGCGGAACCAGCACGATGGCCAGGTCCACCGGACCGGGGATATCGGCCACCGAGGGATAGGCCTTGAGGCCGGCGATTTCATCGGCCTTCGGATTGACCGGGTAAATCCTGCCGCTGTATTCCTGTTCCAGAAGGGCGGTCAAAAAGACGCTGCCGGTTTTCAAGCCCCGGGGCACACCGACAATTGCCACTGACCGGGAATTGAACAAGTCATCGATCTGGGCACATAAGTCCATGGTACATAGAAAAATAGTTGATTAGTTAAATAGTGATGATAATTCAGAAAACTCGGAAATAGTCAACTCGGTCAACTTAATCAACTTAATTAACTTAATCAACTAATAATTCTGCTAAATAAGGTATTAATTTTAAGCTCAATTCGATTTCCTCTTGAACTAAATTAAAAAATTCAATATTTTTAATAATCTTAGGTTCTGGTATAGATACAGGCTGAATTTTATCGGCCATGGTTAATAAACAATCGATTAGGACCAACCAAAAATTATTTAATTAAATTTCAAGCGGTTTCGTAGAAAGCGTCAAATTCAAGGCGCGCGGGCTTTGTTGATCGAGTCGTACTATTAGTACGGCGGAGTGAAAGCAAAGTGCAGTGCAACGAAGAAGTTGGCCTTTATACGGAACCGCTAAATACAGGAAACGCAATTATGCAGGAGTATATTATCCATCCCCTCGTCGTCGGCATCAACGAAACCGATCAGGGTGTCATGACCTATCTCAGGGATTACGGTAAACGGATTTATCTTCCGATATACGTATTTTACCTGAGCGGTGGCGATAAGAACATCCTGGTGGACACCGGGCTGGAGCAATTTATGGTACCGGACGGTGCTGAAGAAGAGTGCGGGTTTAAAATTCTTGAGTTTGAAGATGCCCTGGCCACCGTGGATTTAAAACCCGAAGATATCGATATTATTATTCACACACACCTGCACAACGACCATTGCGAAAACGATTACAAATGCACCGGTGCTGAAGTGTACGTCCAGAAGAAGGAATTGGGATTTATGGCAGATCCCCATCCGGTCGACCATCGCTATTATCCGGATGTCCTGGATGATAACAAGATCATCGAAATTGACGGCGATGCCAATATCCTTGACGGCATCGATGTCATCTTTTCACCCGGGCATTCGGTCGGCGGACAGTCCGTTGCGGTTAACACCGCCGGGGGTAAAGCGGTCATCACGGGGTTTTGCTGCAATGATAAAAATTTTCCGGCAACCGGACCGGCCATTGCGCCGGGGGTGCACATCGACCTTACCGAGGCTTATGACTCGATCCAGAAAATCAAAGGATTGGCCGATATCATCATCCCGCTGCATGCCCTATCGATAGGGAAGATGAAAACGATTCCCTGAGTGAAAAAGCTAATTAACCACGGAAATTCACGGAGTATCACGGAGGTTTTCAAGGAATGGATTCGATTTTTATATAAAACATTTAGACAGGATTGACAGGATTTGCAGGAAATTTTTTATTTATCCTAACTTTCCGGAAGAAAGTTAGGATACTACATCCGCCTAACGGCGGAAAATCAACCATCATAGATTGATCTAACTTCGTAGCGTATTTTATTACATGTGTTGATATATATAGATAAATTGCCTCGCCGAAGGCGATGATGTTTGACCATTTTCTTCTGGAAAATGGTCAACAATAATCCTAAAAATCCTGTTAATCCTGTCTACTTTGAGCTTTTTAAGATAGAATCCATTCCAAAATATGTAGTTTGCCGCAGTTCATTGGTTCTGCGAAAATTCGTGGTTTAAAAGGTTTAATATGGCTGATGTCAATGATTTGGTATTGATTTATTTTGAAGACAAACCGCTGAGTTTTGCCCGGATTGAAGAAATTTTGCCGGACGCCAAACCGGATTGGTATCACGTTAAATTGCTCATGCTTCAAATTCCACCCCAGTATGCCACCTGGATTTTGCGCGATGTATACATTGGCGGGGCTGAATTTACCATGAACGAAAAACGGATGCGCCTGGAGAAGGTGGTAGTCCCCGAGGAACCGCAGCCACCGGACCCGGATGGGACGGATAAAAAGGAAGATAAGAGCAAATCAGATAAGAAGTCCGGTACTGCCAAGGTTATATCTTTAAAAGACATCAAGAAGCAGTAAATTATGAAGTCTTTATTATAGAGGAATGGATTCGATTTTAAGTAAAAACAATTAGACAGGATTTACAGGATTGTCAGGATATTTTTTCATCCTAACTTTCCTGAAGAAAATTAGGATACCCAATCCGCCTAACGGCGGAAAAGAACTATATAAACATCCAATACACTAGATTATAGCTATATTTTGAACACCAAGTCGATTAATGGGTATAAACTCTTTCGCCGAAGGCGATAGGGTTTGACCGTTTTCTTCAGGAAAACGGTCAAGAAAAATCCTGTTTATCCTGTAAATCCTGTCTACTTAAGGCTTTTTAAAATAGAATCCATTCCTTAATAATCTCAGTGATACTTCGTTGCTTCTAAACGCCGAAAATTGCACCTTAAATGAAACCTACCAACAAAATTGTCATCTCCGCCTCTCGCAGGACAGATATCCCTGCCTTTTACATGCCCTGGTTCATGGAACAGATTGACAGGGGCTTTTTTGAAGTCGTCAATCCCTTTAATCAGCACGTCTTCGTTGTTCCGGCAACGCCTGACCGGGTGCACACCATTGTTTTCTGGTCCAAAAACTTCGGGCCGTTCATCGACCAGGCCTATGGCCGGCAGCTTCTCAAACTGGGTTATCACCTTTTTTTCAACTTTAGCATCAACTCGGAGAACCCCGATCTTGAGCCCCATGTTCCACCTTTAAATCAACGCCTTGGCCAGCTGGAATACCTGTGTGAGCAATATGGGCCGGATGCGGTAAACTGGCGTTTTGACCCGATCTGTTTTTACCGGACAGGGCCGGGTGCGCTGCAGGATAATTTAAACGACTTTTCCGTTGTTGCCGACAGGGCTGGCGCAATTAAAAATTTCACGCTGCATTACCAGTTTCATGGATCATTATCCCAAAATCCGCCGACGCCTTTCATCCCGGCCGGGATTTGAGTTTGTGGATCCACCGCTGCCCGCAAAAGTTAAAACCATCCTGGATATGGAGACCCAACTTGCGGCTTTAAATATACGCTTATTTACCTGTTGCGAAAAAGACCTCATCCAGGCCCTCCCTGCGACATCGGCTGTTGCCCCCAGTTCCTGCATCCCCAGCGATTTGCTGATGAAATTATATTCCGGGCGGTTATCCCTCAAAAAAGACACCGGCCAGCGCGTAAAGGCCGGATGCGGCTGCAAGGTATCTGTGGACATCGGCTCATACCGCCTGCAGCCCTGCTACCACAATTGCCTGTTTTGCTACGCCAATCCGACTTCCAGTGGCAGCCCAGGTACATGACAATCAGAATTTTTACCACGGAATTTCACGGAGTATCACGGAGATGGAATGGATTCGATCTTATATAAAAAACTATAGACAGGATTAACAGGATTTATAGGATATTTTTTGTTCATCCTAACTTTCCTGCCACCGGCCCGTAGGCCTATGCCCCGGAGGGAAGAAAGTTAGGATACCCAATCCGCCTGCGGCGGAAAAAAACTACATAAACATCCAACACATTAATTGTTGGTAAAATTTGGGCACCAATTCGATTAATAGGTATGAACTATTTCGCCGAAGGCGATAGGGTTTGACCGTTTTCCGGAGGAAAACGGTCAAAAAAAATCCTAATAATCCTGTAAATCCTGTCTAAAAAATTGCATTTTAAGATAGAATCCATTCAATAAAATAATCCGTGATCCTCCGTGTCCCTCCGTGGTTAAATCTCTTTTGCCGGAGTGCTGTCAACCTTGTTCGCTGCTATCAGCTGTGATAATAAACCATCATGCAAATTGGATCACTCACACTGGAAAACAACACCGTCCTGGCCCCTTTAGCAGGTATTACCAACTTGCCCTTTCGCCTTCTGGCCAAAGAGGCCGGCTGCGGCCTGGTGTGCTCGGAGATGATCAGCTCCCACGGGCTGGTCTATAAATCTGAAAAAACTGAAAAAATGCTGGACAGCACCCCGGAGGAGAAGCCCCTTTCGGTGCAGCTGTTTGGTGCCAGGCCCGACTTTATGGCCGAGGCGGCCGCCATCGTAGAATCCAGCGGGGCAGATGTTGTCGATATCAATTTTGGTTGTTCGGTTCGAAAAATCCTTAAATCCGGATCCGGGGCCGCGCTTATGAGAACACCGGATCTGGCAGAGGATATTCTCAAAGCTGTTCGCCGGGCCATTCGTATACCGCTGACCATCAAAATCAGGTCCGGATGGGATGCCTCCGGCGAGCAGGCGATCCATATCTCCCGGATTGCGGAAAACTGTGGGGTGGATGCCGTCGCGGTGCATCCGCGGACAGCCGGTCAGTTGTTCGGCGGCCGGGCGGACTGGTCGATTATTGCAGCCGTCAAAGCAAACGTTTCCATCCCGGTGATCGGCAATGGTGACATCCTGTCCGCAGATGATGCCGTAAGGATGCTGGCGGAAACCGGCTGCGACGGTGTTATGATCGGCAGAAAAGCCATCAGCGATCCCGACATCTTCTCCCGGGTGGTGGCGCGTATCAAGGGGGAAGTAGAAGTGGACGAGGGGTTCGACCATCGATTTGATTTAATGAGCCGCTATCTGAGAGCATCTGTGAAATATATTGGCGAAGAGCAGGCCTGCAGGATGATGCGCAGTCGGCTGGGGTGGTTTACCAAAGGGATGCACAAAAGCAGCCAATTTAGAGAAGCCATAAAACACCTGTCATCCGAAGCAGAAGGAATTGAGCTGATAAACGCCTACCGGGCTGAATTGCAAAAGTGCGATAAATTGACCAGTTGAAAACTGGAATGGCATCCGATTTTTATTTTTAACCACGGATTATTCACGGAGTTACACGGAAATGATTATGGAATGGATTCTATTTTAAAAATAAATGTTAGACAGGATTTACACAGGATTTGTGACTAGAGATTTTTGTTGGATTCAGTATCAATTAGTCGGTTTGGTGACCAAATATTTCCATATGATAATGTATGGGATGTGAATGCAGTTCATTTCCGCCGTAGGCGGATTGGGTATCCTAACTTTCTTCAGGAAAGTTAGGATGAAAAAGTATCCTGAAAATCCTGTCAATCCTGTCTAATTAAGGCTTTTAAAGATAGGATCCATTCCTTTATATAATTCCGTGCTACTCCGTGAAAAATCCGTGGTTAAATAACTCAGGTTCCCTCAATTCCCAATTCAATCATTTCCTTCTCACCGTGCTGCCCTTGATGATATCTTTACCGGAAATCTGGCGCGCTTCAGATGTGCTCTTGGTGGTGGTCACAATCTCAACTTCGCCGATTTCCAGGCCGGGTGTAATAAAGCGCTGGCCACCGACACCTTCGATGATTCGGCTGCTGTCGAATACTTCCAGAACATCGCCGACTTTCAGGCCGACCTCGCTGCCCGACGAGATGGAAATCCGGTCTTCAGCGACGTTGGTGATAAACCCGGTCCAGGGCTGATCTTTGACGGTATGACAAATTTCGCTGCCGATATCGGCCAGCAGGTTGCTAAGCGTTTCATTTAGCATCGGTAATCGGATCCGGTCATTTTGTTTGATCATTTCGTAGTCAAGGTCTTCGATTTCAACCTCGTTCGTAAATTTATAATCCAGGAGTTTGGTGGCCGTGCGCATATCATTGACCTCCACCCTGATAACCACTTCCACGAAATGATGGGTATCCTTGGTCCACAAGACCCCCTGCAATTCCTTATTGATGCGAATATCTTCCAGGCTCCCGGTAACAATGGCGTTAAAACCGATTTGTCGCCCCATGAGAGCCAGAGAATAATTGTCGAGAAGGCCTGTTTTTAATTTCGGTGGTTTTGTCAGCATCCCCAGAAGACTTCCGGTCTCGGGGTCATCCACCAGAACGCCCTCACAGTTCGCATTCATGTAATCGGGCAGGCCCTTGTGGAATATATTTTGGAACTCGGTTTCTTCTTGTAAGGAATTATTCTCAAAGTTGATGATGCCCACCCTTCTATGCAGATCCTCATCGGACAGCTTAAACCCCCGGGTAAAGGTCCGGGTGGTATCTTTTACCGATTTGGTGGTTTTTTCAACTGTCTCCCCCACTGTGCGCGTAACTGTGCAGCCAATGAAATGTAAAAGAAAAGATGGACAGCAGCACAGTGAAGGATAAGAGGCGATATCGGATCAGGAGTGTGTGAACATTGTGAGTTGTCATTTTAGTGCCGGAGCCTCCGGTTTATTCGGGTCAGGATATAGCTGATTAGTCTTTTAGAAAAATAAACCGAAAAAGTCAATCAGCGACTCTATCTGATAAACAGGTTCCTTCCGATTCGGAGTGTCCCAATCGAGCCCTGTCATCAGGAATTTGCAATAGGTAGATAACCACGAAGGACACGAAGCACACGAAAAGTTAACACTTTGAAAATAATGAATATATGATTATAATTCTTTCTTATGTTTCAACTTCGTGCCCTTCGTGATCTTCGTGGTTAAATAAAGCGTTACATGCGGCTTTGATGGTATCCGGCTTCACCCGGGGAATAGCTTGACACCAGGTGTTGTTTTTGATAACAGTTTAAAATTATTATAAAAAATGATTAAAAAGGAGGATGCTGTGGCAAACATCGACGAGCAAATATTAAGAGCCACCAAGGAAATCGTGGTAAAATTTATTGAAAACGGAAGGATATCCCCCAGCGGCTTTCACGAAACCTTTGAAAGTATCTACCACACCGTGGAAAAGACCGCCAAGGCTTCCGCCCAGACACCTCCATTAAAAGATCCAACCGAGAAGGTAGAAAAGGGCAAAGGTAAGAGCAAAAGCTCATAGCTCAAAGCTGAAAGCTCAAAGCCAAAGGGTGAAAGGCGCAAAAGCGTTTTTAGAGACCCAGATTATGGTTGAGAGCCCCGCCAAAAGCGGCGGGATTGAATGTCTAATTTTTAAATTATTAGGGTATCAAACAAGCCAATGGTTGCAGATGGAGTTTAAAAGAGCATCTAAATCATCTTAACATTGCGCTTGGCAGTAGCGGCGAATTTCATTCTTGCTAACTCGAGCTGTGAGCAGGCCGACCAGATTACAGCTGAGGAATATGAGCAATTAGACCAACTCCATCATAATTTTGAAAAATCCAACATTGGAATCTCTGCCAGTGGGGAAACCCCTCTCTCAGAAATTTTGAACTTTCTTTATAAGTTGAGCCGCACAATCTTCTCTCCTCAATCAGGAAATTCACTGCCACAATATGGCATTTATGTTATATTGTTACAAAAACCTCCCAAATCTAAGCAATAGTTCTCATAAAATTAATACTATTCATTTTTTAATTCTTATTCTATCCGCCTAATTTTAATTAGAAAATTACTATTTAGCCACCACTGTTCAACTTTGCATGATTTTTGCTTCAGTATATATAGAACACTCAGCTAATATTCCTACTCGTGTTGAAATTCATTTGCTAATTTGAAGATCTTCAAAGTACGATTCCTGTCTAAATTAGCCTATCGACCACAAATTCGAATGATGTTGAGTGTGAAATTTCGGGTATCGTGAAGTGATTTGCAATCAATTGGTAAGTAAGATTCTCATTTCGGGATTCGCCTGTATATCTGCCCAGAAGATAATTTCTGACCACCAAAAGCTTTAAATTCTTCGCTGAAGGTGCCTTCTTTATTGGAAAAGCGTTCATTCACCGATAGGCGTTCTTTAAATGATAGACGAAAGGCTATTAATTTTTATTGTCCTTATTACAGCGGAAATGAAAGAAGGAATAATGGAAGATAGAAGATCGCATCTAGAAAAGCGAAAAGGTTGGGTAAGGATAAGCAATTGTTCCAGCGTTTATCTAAGGGATTTAAAAATTGCGAGGTTTTTAAAATAACTGCTACAGCACAAACATTCGAGTTAAGCTAATTCCCATATTAGATGCCTGTATCAACAACTATCCAATTATGTTTTAGCGCAGGTAGCGGTTCAATTGAGAAAAATGAAAGGAGGCACCAATGGCGTCGAATTTCAAAATTTATTCTTTTGGTAGGGAAGTTTTCCAAAACAATCTTCGACTTGTAAAAAAGAAATACGATAAAATTGAATTTGTCGGAAAGCACCAAGATAGCTTTGTTTTATAGAAAGTATAATCGAATTATCTGTGCTATTAATAAAAAAATTTTGACGAACCGATATTATATAGATGAATAGCAACCTGGCATGTTCTACAAGTCAGCTAGTACATCGCCGTGATAGAATCAGTTCGTGCGACTCCACACTAAAGGCAGTGACGGCTCAAACGAACTGAATGATACCTTGAAAATATTTTAATAAATTCAAGGATAGGAAAAGCAGGGTCGCAATGATCCTGCTTTTTCATTAAGACATAATTAACAATTATATTTGAACAATTCATATCTGTGCTATCTCCAGCGTATCGCAGGTTTGGTGATTGTTGTGCTATTTGCTGAAGCACAGGTTTTGACACATCTAAAAATCCTGTGATACGCATATGGTATATGAAATTTGGGCAAATTTCAGATATTGACAAGTAAACACAACCTCTCTCCACCGAGCGAACTGTTAAGTTTTTCTAATTGTGAAATAGGTTCCCCACTCCTTATGTCATTCACTTCACATATTCCTCTGATAACTATTTCTATTAGATAGATAATTGTTAGATATTATTTAGTTATATATAATCAATTTATTTTGCATGATTTTTGCATAGGTTTAAAAGAATAAAAAAACAAGTTGTGTAAAAAATTTTACAAGAGGAGTTGTGAAAAAAATTAGCTCGAGCAGAAAGCCAAACTTTTAACCCATTTGCAATGGTGAAATAGATTCCAGCGGGGAATCAATTGTATTTAGTTTTTTTGAACCTGTAATAATTTCGGGATTCTCAATTGCCCCGTCTCTACAACAGTGAGAACCATGGTGACATCGTAAACGGATTAGGACGCGTGCAGTATGTGGAATCACCTTGGACGGCATCTGATTTTCAGGCAAACGGCTCTGAATGGCTTGCTTGGAATGGTCAGGGGACTGTTAACCCTTTGAATACCGAATGCCGGTTTGCAGGGACAGGGTGGCGTATGGCAAATCCTTGACCCATTCGGAGATACTGCTATCAGCTATCTGAAATTTACTGCAGTTCCCTGGACTCCTGCGTCAACTTACCCTGCTGATATGTTTGAA
Source organism: uncultured delta proteobacterium (assembly GCA_963766255.1). GTDB lineage: Bacteria > Desulfobacterota > Desulfobacteria > Desulfobacterales > JAFDCJ01 > JAFDCJ01. Next base: position 16,904 of record CAVXZZ010000016.1, on the reverse strand, counting down.
AGTGTCAATAAGAAAGCACTAATCCATCCCTTATACAAGATAGCATAGAGATTAAGTGATGATTTCGACACAGCAAAGTCAGGATAAAATAATTTACGCCGCAATTGCCATATTTATCGTTTTATTGACTGTGTTTCGAATCGGGAACCAAACATTAGGTTATGGAGTCGAAACTGATTTCTTCGGTCAGCTTCGTGCCTGAGGCCGAACACTTTTTAGCCGGGGAACCCCTAAAGTTAGAATTTCACCCACCATTATACCCAATTACTCTAGCCTCAGTATATCTGATCTTGGGAGACTCGGATACTGGCTGCATACTCCTTTTCCCTTCTATCTTCAATGTTCGTTCTGATCTTTTCATATCACTTTGTTAAACTATCTGTCGGCCGGATCGAATCCGTAGGAGTTGTTTTGATCCTCTTTCTATCATGGGGTTTTTCAAATTTCCATGCTTGCATCCGGCGATAAGTTTTTTCTGGCTATTTTTTATTGTGGACTAATCTTAATTGTGATGGCTGAGAATAGGCAAAATTATTTTCTCTGGGGAGCAAGCGGTATTTGTCTCGGGCTGGGGTTATTGGCAAGAACCAATGGCTTGCCTATGATGTCTTTCCTTTTATTTCCCTTCGCCGTGAAAGAAGAACCAAGAATTATAGGTAAGATACTGATGACAGTGGTATGTGGAATGATGATTCCCGTTCTACTCTGGATTGTCATTGCTAACCTTACAGAATCTCCCCTTTATGTTGTCAAAAATTATGCGAATCTTGCGGCAAGCTATTTTTCGAACACTAATCGCCGATCAGATGCAGAAGCCGTGATCATAGCCAACCAAAACTTTTCCAGTTTATGGCAGGTTATATGCCATGATCCATTACAAATGGGCCGTCAATACATAGTAGACTTTTTCTCGAATACACAAAAACTTTTTATGAACAGGATTTTGTTACCCTTTCCATTAAATTTGTTTGCTCTACCAGGTTTGATTTTTCTTTTCTATTTAAGATTTGACCGATTCAAAATCATTCTATTGGTAAATCTGGCTATAATGTTTTTATTTTTAAACCTTCATCCTTGGGTTGACCGTTATTATTTATTCGCAGTCCCTGTAATGGGAGCCAGCATTGCTGCTATTTTAAATTATATCCTAACCGCCAATAATAAAATGAAAAATCCGATAATGTTGGCTATCTTCTTCATTGTCACCATAAGTTATTTTTCTATAACGGCTTATTCGAGGTTTATAAAGTTTAAAAGCCGGTTAGCCACCGATACGTATGCTGCCTGTAAGGTTTTCGGCGCCTGAAGATAATTTTCATAAAAAATTAATCATCGGCTATAAGCCCCATTTGAGATTTTTTACAAAATCAGAGGGTTGCTTTTTTCCCAATGTTAATACTATCGATGAGTTGCGAACCGCCGTCAGCGGAATTTTATCAAATCATCCTGACAATTATGAGACATATATTTTCTACGGCGATGCCGAGCGAAGGTTCAGGTCTCAATTTATAATGCTCGAGAAAATTAAAAACCCTGCTCCTTGGTTGAAAAAAATAGCTGCTGGTAATCAGAAGGGGGGGTGGGTGCTATATAAGGTGTTGACCGAACGCCTTTAACACCGGAGTGATATTATCGAAATTTTTCTTCGGCGTATACACAACGAGCTAAAAAAGAAAAACAATATAAAAATTTTTAGATCAGGTAAATCAATTTGAAAAATAGCTGAATGCTGAAATTCGACTATTGTAATTCTTATTTATTGCAGATATCTTCTTTCAGGATTTCTCCACCGAATCGGAAAAAATAAGGGGCAAAAAAAACTTGTGATATCATCAATCCCAGTTCTTATTACTCAATTGCATGTTTCTGCTTTGTACCGCAGGTTTAATAACCATCATAAAATCCAGTAACTCTAAACGTATCTGTATTTTGGGGGAATCCTAAAAAGTTTTGATATCATATTGTCAATGAACTTCTAACTCGCATTCCCATTATTCCACTTCGAATATTTGATAGATGTCGTAGGCATCTCTGATTGGAGTCAGAAGAATATTGCCTTTTTACAACGGCTAATGAGCCTCATCCCAGTTGGAGCCTGTGCGCTACGTTTACCTTCAGTGGCACCTTCAGATCCCAAACCCCTTCCATAATATCCTTTACTAACCGGGTGACAGTCTCCAGTTCATCCGGCGGCACTTCAAAAACCAGTTCGTCGTGAACCGTCAGCAGCATGGCGGATGCCAGTTTCTGCTCTGTCAGGGCTTGATCGACCTTGATCATGGCGAGTTTGATGAGATCGGCGGCACTGCCCTGGATGGGTGTGTTGATGGCGGTGCGCTCGGCGGCCTGACGGACCATGGCGTTTTTACTTTCAATATCCGGCAACAGGCGGATACGGCCGAGAAGGGTGCTCGTGCGGCGGGTTTTGCGGGCGTCGGTGATGGTTTGATCCATAAATCGCCTGACGCCCTGGTAGCGCGCAAAATAATGATCGATGTAGGTTTTGGCCATTTTATTGCTGATGTCCAGCTGCCTGGAAAGGCCGTAGGCGCTCATGCCGTAAATGATTCCGAAATTGATCGCCTTGGCCTGTCGTCTGAGTTCGGATGTCATCGATTCCGGTTCGACTTGAAACACCTCGCAGGCAGTTCGGGTATGGACGTCCTCATCTTCCTGGAATGCCTTTATTAATATTTTATCGGCCGAGCAATGGGCCAGGATGCGAAGCTCGACCTGGGAATAATCGGCGGAAACCAGATACCAGTCTTTGCGGGATATAAATGCCTGGCGTATTTTTCTTCCCTCTTCGGTGCGGATGGGAATATTTTGCAGGTTGGGATCGGAACTGCTCAAGCGCCCCGTGGCGGCCACGGTTTGATTGTACGAGGTATGAATTCTGCCGGTGTCCGGATTGACCAGGTCGATCAGGGCGTCGGCATAGGTGGATTTGAGCTTGGCCAGGGTGCGGTGCTTTAAAATCAGGGCAGGCAATTCATGATGTTCGGCCAGGGTTGTCAGGACGTTTACATCGGTGGAGTAGCCGGTTTTCTTTTTGGTCTTTTTTTGAACCGGCAGCTGAAGTTTTTCAAACAAAATGCGGCCCAGCTGCTGGGGTGATTTTATGTTAAATACCTCCCCCGCAAGACCGTGGATACTGCCCTCCAATGCGTCCATCTCCTGTGCGAATAATTTGGAAAGCTCATGGAGGTTATCCGCATCGACGCGTGTTCCCCGCATTTCCATGCGCTTTAATACCGGCACCAGGGGCATTTCCACCGTTTCCATCAGTTTTTCCAGGTTGAGCTCCTTGAGCTTGGGCATCAGAGCATCTTTGGCCATGAGGGTGATGTCGGCATCCTCGCAGGCATACGGGATGGCTTTGTCCACCGGAACCTGGGAAAACATCAGGGCTTTTTTCCCTTTGCCGGCAACCTGCTCATAGGTGATGGTTTTGTGACCCAAAAAATCCAGGGCAATCTGATCCAGATTATGGGCGTGCTTGGACGGGTTCAGCAGGTAGGATGCCAGCATGGTATCAAACGCCACCCCTTGCAGGTCGATGCCGTGGCGCGCCAGCACCATCCAGTCGTATTTTATGTTCTGGCCGACTTTTTTTATTTCCGGGTTTTCCAGCACCGGCCTGAGCTTATCGAGCACCTCCTGGCGGCCAAGCTGTTTGGGAGCGCCGAGATAGTTGTGTGCGCAGGGAATATAAAAAGCCTGGTGGGCCCTTACGGCAAAGGATAAACCCACCAGGGCGGCCTGCATGGGGTTGGTGGAGGTGGTTTCGGTGTCCAGGGCAAACAATTCGGCTTTTTCAAGGCGGGCAATAAGCGCTGCCAGCCCATCCATATCCATAACCGCCTGGTAATCTTTTTGGCTGAGATCGGCCTGGGCTGGAACCGACTGCTGCAATTGCCTGAATTCAAGGTTTTTGTAGAGTTCGGCCAGCTTTTCCTTATCCGGGGCGGAGACTTTAAAATCTGCCAGGTCTATTGTGACCGGCACGGCGGTATTGATGGTGACGAGCTCGCGGCTTAAAAAGGCCTGGTCTTTGAAATTTTCAAGGTTTTCGCGCTGCTTTTTTTTGGTTATGGAGTCAAGCTTTGCATAAAGTTCCTGCATGCTGTTGTGGGTTTGGATCAGATCCAGCGCGGTTTTCTGGCCGATACCCGGCACACCGGGGATATTATCGGCGGTGTCGCCGGACAGTCCCTGGACATCGATCATCTGGGGTGGTTCGATGCCGAATTTTTCCCTGATGGCTTTAAGATCGATGGTATTTTCCTTCATGGGATCCCAGATAGCAATTTTGTCCGTGACCAGCTGCATGAAATCCTTGTCCCCGGTGACCATGACCACATCAAAGCCTTCTTTTTCGGCTTGTCGTGCCAGGGTGCCGATGAGATCATCTGCTTCATAGCCCTGCATTTCAATGATCGGCAGGTTGAAGGCCGCGGTAACTTCTTTAATGTACGGTATCTGCATCGCCATGTCTTCGGGCATGGAGGGGCGGTTGGCCTTATATTCTTCGTACATGTCATGGCGAAATGTGGGGCCTTTGGCATCAAAAAACATGCCGATAAATTCCGGGGACCGGTCTTCCATGAGCTTGATCAGCATGCGGGTAAACCCGAAAATCGCGTTGGTGGGAAGCCCCCGGGAATTGGTCAGCCCCCGGATGGCATGGTAGGCGCGATGAATATAGGCGGTACCGTCTATCAGGTAGATTGTTTTTTCCTTTGCCATTAGTATCTCCAGCTATTTCTGTATTCACCGCAAAGACGCATAGAACGCAGAGGAATTTTTCTTTCATTTGCCGCTGAGAGGGCGGCAAATGAAACGCCTCAACCACTTCGTGGTGTTATTTGCCTGTGATTAATATTTTTGTGAAAGTGATAGGTTTAAATAAAGATTATCTTGCCGCAGGACTTGTTGTTTTTCACTTTCTGGAGGCCAACCTTTCCTTATAAGAAATCCATTGGACATCCGCTTTGCTGGGCCTCTCAGCGAAAGTGAAACAAAAGTAAACTTATTCTGCGACCTTTGCATCTCGAGCCAGCGGGCGGTATAAATATAAATTCGATGAAAATGCACTTTCAATTTGAATTCGCATTTTCATCGCTGCATGGCAATAAAATTGACTTTGCCAGTCCGGAATTAAGACCAATGTAAAGCACATTATTCCATAAATTCCTGATTAAATCTAAATAACTGTCTAAAAGCTTTTCATTAAAACTGGAATCCTTGCATTAGAGTCTCTGCATGAATCAGAGAAATTTATGGGAATGATTACAACTTTTTCTTGGAATTAACGATAAATTCTGATCACGGAAATCTATACCAACAATGCGCTTAAACAACAAGTATGAAACAAACTGCCACAACATCACGGCCCAGGCGAAAACGACGCAGACCAACCAGCTTTACCTGCCACTGCTGCGGCCGGGAATTCCGCTTCTGCTGGCAGTGCCGCTGCGGCTTCCATATCTGTCAGGAATGCATGGATGAAAACATATGGGGGATGTCCTGCAATGCCATCACCTGGCAGTGCCCGGATTGCGGGGACCAAAATGGGTTTGGGAATCAATAAAAGAAAGGTTCAGGGTTCAAGGTTCACGGTTAAGGATTGTACCCATTTAATCTATCGTTAACATGCCCGTATTTAGAAGCTTGTTGTGGTTTATTTCGAGGGTTTTTTTAATTGGTTCAGCAGGCGGTTGAATTGTTCGTAAACATCCTTTCTGTGGCCGACGTGAAAAACCTGGATAATATTTTCCTCCTCGTTAATGTTGTACAACACACGAAATCTTTTTAGCTTAAAGGATTTAAATCCATACAGTTCTTCCTGCAAATCACTGCCCGCGTATGGGTTTTTTCTAAGTTCATCCAGGGCCTGTTTGATAAGTTTTTTATTCTCAGGATGAAATTTTGATAGAATCCGAGAAGATTCCGCTGTAAACTTCATACCAAATTTTTTCATTCGCCAAAGACCTCATCATAATCAAGCCACTTTCCCTGCTGTGCATCTTTTATTGATTTTTTTATCGATTTCATTGCGTTCTCATCAGAGAGGATATCCAATGTTTCCAGAAGGCCTTCAAATTTTTTCATACTCAGCAGAACCGCCTCCGGAACACCGTTTTTTGTAATCGCGATAGCATCCTCAGATCCCTCAATCTTGCGAATGATATCGAGAAAAGAGGATTTAGCCTTTGTAACGGGGATATAATCTTGAATAATTAACATGGTATTTCTCCGTGTGATTTTTTTTGAATTTATATGGTCATTATACTGACCATTTAAATTTTGTCAATATAAATTATCCTTTCGAACCCACAAAAAGTAAGAAAAATTTATTGACTTTGTCTTACTTTAGTACTATATTCATAGGTATTAAATCCAAAGAGGAGAACAAATAAATTGCACACTGCGACGTCCAAAGTTACCTCAAAAGGCCAAATCGTTATTCCTAAGAAAATCAGGGAAAAATATGGCATTCACACTTCCACTTTAATTCGTTGGATCGAAAAAAGGGAGGGCATCTTGATGGTACCGGACTCTGAAGACTCGATTGTTGCTGCTCGTGGCATGTTGGAAGGATCCGGTGTACTCAAAGCCTATATGCAGGAAAAGGAAAAAGAAAAGAAAATGGAGGAGAGAGCATTTGGCCGGCATAAATAGTTACGTTCTCGACAGCTATGCCCTTATCGGCTTTTTAGAAAACGAGAAGTTTGCATCTCGTATTGAGACGCTTCTTAAGCAGGCACGAAAGGGAAAAGGCGTGATGTATCTGCACGCCATACACCTGGGTGAGGTATATTATATTACCCTCAGGGAACAAGGCCAGAATTTGGCAGATCTAGCCTATGCAAGGATTAAGTCCTTCCCCATAAGGTATATTGACATTATAGATGATGATTTGCTGCGAAAAGCAGCTGGGTTAAAAGCAACCTATCCAATCTCATATGCCGATGCCTTTGCCGCCGCTTTGGCGATAATTGCAATTCCGCTCTATTGACCGGTGATCCGGAATTCCAAAAGCTCGAAAAAAAAGAAGCTATCTCAATCGAATGGATTGCCTGACCGAAATTGGACTTTAACGTCTAAGAAATCCAAGATAACTGGGTGAGCATATAAAACAGGCCTTGTGTTGGATGCCACGACCACCCGCACAAGACCCAACACCCTCTCAGAATGCCCCTGAGGTCAACGATGCCTAAACCTTCAAAAAAAATTAATAAAAAGGCTGTTCGTTCCGGCAAGTTGCGAATTGCAGATCATTGGAATGCCATCAGCATCATTGCCAGTTCTCAAGCCAACCCCTTAAAGGCCGTTTCCGAGTTTGTAGAAAACAGCATTGACGCTCGGGCAAAACAAATCGTCATTGTCCGCGGTAAGAAAAAAGGCGCATTTTACCTCAAGATCAGCGATGACGGAGACGGTATTGCAAAAGATAAGCAGGGTCTGCCTGATTTTCGTCGCGTTGCTACCCATATCTGTGATTCTATCAAGAGACAGTTCAAGAAAGAGGGCGCCAAAGGAATTCAGGGCGAATTCGGAATCGGCCTTCTTAGTTTCTGGACGGTCGGCCAGAATTTAAGTATGACCTGCTGTGGTGATGATGGGAAACCCTATCAGATGACCATGGCCAAAGATTCGCCGGATTTTGCGGTCTCCAAGAGACGGATATTGCTTCCCTTTAAAGGGACCGACCTGATGATTTACCCCCTGTTGCCGGGTTTGCGGTCTTTAACGGGTGAAAAAATTCAACGCTATCTGGCCTCTGAACTCAGGGACCGGATCAAGGAGACGGGGGTGACGGTTAAAGTGATTGATCGAACCGGCCGCAAAGAGCTTGTTGTGGTCCCCCGGCAGTTTACCGGGCGACTGCTCCATAATCTCAAACCGGCTGAAACTGTGCAGGGGGATATATATCTTGAGATTTATCTCAACGATCCGGGTTCCGTAAACCGAGTCGGTTTATACCGGCGGGGTACCCGTGTTCTGACTTCGATCACAGAACTGGACCAATTTGAAAAAGAGCCATGGACGGCCGGGTATTTGCAGGGCATTGTGGATGCACCGTTTTTATCTCTTACGCCGGGGACGCGCCATGGTATTATTCGTGATGATCGTTTTGAAGATTTTTGCCGCGCAATGGTTCCGGTTGAAAAGCGCCTGCAAGAAATCATCGAAGAACAGCGCAAGGCTGAAGATGAACGGTCAAGCCGCCAGGTCCTGCGCAGGGTTCAGCGCGCGCTCAAAGAAGCCTTTTTGCGACTCCCGCAGGAGGAATATGACTGGTTTGATATCTATGGCGAAAAACCTCAAAAAAAAACGGGGACTCTTTTTTCCAGCGGCCCCATACGTGGAGACTCACGTGATAAAACAGACCTTGAAAGAGAGAATCTTGAAGACGTGCTGGAAGCGCTTGACAATGACAGCAGCCAAAAGCAGTTTTTTGAATACGCCGGCCCGTTGTTCAGCGCGCTGATTTCGCCTAAATCGAGCGTCCTTTCGGTCGACAAGCATAAAAAATATCGCGTTATCTGCAGGGACCGATCCAGCAATACGAGAATTTAACGAAGCAAACACGACACAACCGTATCGCTTGCTGGATTTCATGCCGCCTTGGCAAATCGGCAGCGCCGGGGCGCATGGCCACGGGCTTGCACAGGCCTGCTCGCGACATCCCCTCGGGCGGCCAGGATGTCGCTTGTGCATCCACAATGTGCGCGCACACATCGCCGGGCCGGGAGCTGCGCAAATCGCGTGCCGTACAACCACGGCGACCATTCACGCTCGAGTGCGCAGAAACCGGTTTTGACCGCACGAGCGGGCCAAACGAAGGCAGCCGGCGTGTACCAATAAAATTCGCGCCCGGCCGCCGGCGCCGCTGCTGCTTGCAGCATCTGCCTGGATCGAGGCGCCCGGACAGCCGGTCAGGGCAGGGCGGCGCCGCCTTGGCGAGGGCCTGAGCCACGCTGCGCTTCACGTGACTGGGCCCACGCGCCGCTCGCCAACATGGTGGCCCGGGACGACGGCGACGTCGCATTTGGCTGTGTGCCCGCCCAAGTCGTCAGGGACCTCCGGGACGTCGGCAAGTGGCGCGCGCGCGCGGCGGCCATGGACGCCCTGCAGCAGGCCGTGCTGGCGATGGACGGGTTCCGGCCGCTGCGGGCCACTTTGCCGACCTCGTCGCCTTTCTCTGCCAGCTCGTACGCGACCCCAACTTCAAGATCTCCATCTCGGCCATGCACCTGCTGGAGGCGCTCTTTCGGCGCGCAGCCGACCAGGCGCGCCACCACGTCGAGACCGCTGTCGACATCCTCGTCGAAAAGCTCGGCGATAGCAAGCACATGGTGCGAGCACCGGCGCAGGCGGTCTTCCGCGCCATGCTGGAGCGCATCGGCCCCCAGTGCGTCCTCGCGCGCCTGCCCGCCAAGTCGACGCACTACTCGTGGCGCGTGCGCGAGGAGATTATCAACATCTACATCCTCACCATGCTCGCCTTCCCCGCCGTGCCGCTCGACTGGACCGCCACCGCCGCGCTCATGCTTGCGCGCATGGACGACAGCAAGGAGCGGGTGCGGGCGGCGGCCGTCGAGGGGCTCGCCGTGCTCGCCGCGCGCCTGCCCGCGCCGCGCCTCGCCAACGTGCTCGCCGCCTGCAGCTGCGCGCCGGCAAGCAGGCAACGCGCACCGCCTCTCACCCGCGCTGCCGCAGCTCGACCGCGACGGCAACGTTGAGCACTGTGTCAACATCGAGGGCATGGGGTCGGCCAACGGCGCCGCGCGGTCCGGCGCCGCCGCCGTGGTGGACACCGCGCACGGCCGAGCGCTGTTCACGGGTTCCGACGACGCCGGGCGCGTCGCGCGGGTCGAGCGGCGGCGCGATTTTGGACCACGAGCTCGCGCATGCGCCGCCGCCGCGTTCGAGCCGCCGCGACGACGCGCAGCTGCCCGGGCCGGACGGCGCGCAGGCGCTGCGCAAGCCGCCGGCACGGCCGAGGCGCAACGTGGACGCCGCGGCCTACCCCGCGGCCACGCTGTCCATGCATTCCGCGTCGACGACGGCCACGAGCCAGGCGCTCGCGAGCCCACACCATCTGCCGCTGTTCGCGCATGTACGGCAGCGGCGCCGCGCGCCCCAGAGCGGCGTCGCCTGTCCAGCTACACGCACCAGCGCCCAGCGGCGTCGCCAGCATGTTCTCCGCGCGCCACAATACGGGGCCCGCGGTGCCAGCCGCGGCCGCAGCGGCCCGGGCCGACCCGCTCGACGCCGCACTCCTCAACACGCCCCCCTCAGCTTCCGCCGCGCCCTGCACGGCCCGGACTCCGCGCCCATGGCAACACGCCGCCTGCGCGCGGCCCACGACCCGGAGAGCGCCTACTGCGTTGGCACCGTTACCCTCGCCTTGCCAACGCACAGCCTGTCCGCGCCGAGCTCCGACTCGCCCGCGCACGCGGCGTCGCTCGCCGAACCGTCGCCGCGCTCCGCCACCTACTCGCCCAGCAAGGCGTCGCGCCTCTACACGCTCAAGCAGCGGCAGGCCGACCGCCGAGCGCAGTCGGCGGGCACCATGTCGTCCAACGTTCCGGGCGCGCTGGGCTCGCTCGCCTCCGTGGCGTCGTCCGACGACGGCGGCGGCCTCGGCCTGCACGTCCTGCCGCAGTCGTACGCCCTCGGCCAGCCGCTGCGCGCATCCGGCGCCTCGCGAGGCCTACGCGGCGCCGCGCTCATGCCACCCGCGGCCCGCGACGACCTCCCCGCGACGGCATGGGACAGGCTCATGGACGCCGACGTCGAATCGGGCGCGTCGAGCCCGACGATGAAGGCCGCGGGCCGTGCGCCCCCGTTCCCAGAGGGCCGCGCCTCGCCGCCCGTGCGCAAGCTCCGCAGCCTGCCGCCGCTGCCTGCCAGCGGTGGCGCCGGCGACGCGTCGCCGGGGCTGCTGCACGCCACGCCGCCGCGCGGCCGAGCCGAACAGCCACGGCCGCGTCGCGGTGCGTAGATGCGGCGCTGGACGACGGCGCGCCGTGCGGCCATCCCGAGGAGGCGCTCGCCGCGGGCCTGCACGATCTAGCGGCCTGCAACGCCGCCAAGCGCAAGGAGCTTGACTGGGTGCAGCACAACGAGGCCGTCGACGCGGTGCGCCGCGTGCTGCGGCACCACCCGGGCGTCGTGCAGGCGCAGCTCAAGGACACCGTCGCGGCCATGCTGCCCTGCATCGGCGCGCTGCGCTCCTCTACCGCCCGCGTCGCGCTCCTCTTTTTCATGGTGCCGCCTCCCCCACCTCCCCTCCCGTGCCCATGAGTAATCCCCGCCAGGCGGGGGTACCTGTTTGGGCTCGTCACCATGGTGAGCCGCGACTGCCACACACGCACCCACCGGCGCCGCGCGCGTGCAGGAGCTCTTTGCCAGCACGGGGCGCGCGCTGACCGCCGAGCTCGACGAGATCGTGCCGCCGCTGCTGCGCAAGGCGGGCGAGCTCAGCACGGCAGGCCGCGACAACTTCCTAGCGCAGTATGCCGATGCCGCGCTCTCCAAGATGGTGCTCACATGCTCCGAGATCCAGTGCGCAAAGTCGCTGCTCGCTATGTGCGCCCCCCCCCCTCCTGCACGACCCTTCCCTAGCAACGTGTCTCACTCTGGGCCCGTACCTCAGCAGCCGCAGAGGGGCGCATCAGCAAGCACTGTCTACCACGCCTTGACCCCCGCCGCCCCGCCGTGCCGCGGTCGTGAGAATGAGCATTGCTCACGGGTCGGGACAAGCACCCGTGAACAGGAAATAGGCACTCGGCCCTGCAGACTACGCGGGGCTCGAGCCCTGCTCAGCGCGGCCGCCCAGAGCATGGTACAGCCAGCGCATTACCTCGACGGCCTCGCTTTGACCGGACAGCTGCCGACTTGTGGATCGGGGAGCGGTGCAGGGTCGGCCCACGCGTCCGGGTCGATTGGCTCAAGGTGGCCGCACACCTCGACGAGCTGCTGTGCAAGGCGGGCGGAGCGGTGTGCAAGAACGCGACGCTACGACGCGGCTGTTCAAGGCGGCGGCGGCGCTGCTCGAGGAGGGCTCGATCGAGACGCGCACGTACGCCAAGCGCATCATCTGGGCCATCAACCGCTTCATGCCGTCGGGGCAGCTCGTGTCGCTGCGGACGCATGCGGGCAGCGAGGCGCGGCAGCGGCGCGTGACGGAGGCGCTGCAGGGCCTAGGGCCGCCCGAGGCGCTGCCGCGCATGGCGCACTCGTTCGCGCAGGTCGTTGGGCCTGACGAGGCGATGGCGTACTGCGACAAGCTAGGCCTCCCGGCGCCACGGACAGCGGCGGCGGCGCTGCCCCCGGCACTGCCCCCGGCGCCGCCGCCGCCGCCGGCGCGCTGCTCCCGGCGCCGCTGACCCCGGGGTCCATGCACGTGGATTCGCGCGCGGTGCGCGGGGGCGCCCGCGCGGCGCACGGGGTCGGGCGACGGCGCGCCCGGGCAGTGGCTCCTCGCCGGTCGGGCGGCGGACCGGATGGAGGTCCGCGGTCGGGCTTCCGGCGGGACAACAGCCGTCGTCGTTCGTCAAGCGCGCGAGCCGTGATCTAGGGGAGGCTAGCAACCTCCTCATGGACGCGGTCCTCGTGGGCAAGAGCATGCGCCCGCGCTAGGCACGCCCCGGTGTTGTGGGCGCACAGAGAGGTGCGCGTAGGACGCTCGACCTCGAGTGGGGGTGCACTACATGCGGCGGGTGTACGCGCTGTGAACGCGCCTTGTCTCTAGCTCTGTAGAGCCTCGTGTGCGCGCACCAGGCGCCGCCGCGCTCGCGCGCGTGCGGGCCCATAGGTCAGTGTAAGCATACCAGAAACGCCGCAGGTGGCCACACAGAAACGCTCGCAAGCAGGCCACCTTGATATTTGCCGTAATATCTCGATACTATGACTCCCGCCTCGGAGTGTAGCAGCGAGCGTGGGGGCCGCGCTTTATCGCGCGTATGAGGCACGCGCGTGCACGTTCAGCTCTGTCATGTGATTGAGAGGTAGGGCGCAATGCTTGTTATTGTACGCATATATGAAAATCTGGTTGTACGCATATCAGTAAAAATCAACAATGGTACACGCGCCAATGGCAGGGCACGGTCGGGCGGGACGGCAGCCACGCAGGATGCACGCTGGTGTTGGACCGGTTTCAGAAGATCCAATCACCCAGATATGATGGGCCCGTCGCCGGTCATTGGTGCGCACCTGCCAGCCTTGAACAGGAACAAAGGCGGGCACAGCGGTGCCGCCAGGCACAAAAGCGTCCACCGCGCGAGAGCCGTGGCACTGGAGGTAGGCAACGTTGCGCTCGCTGTTGTGGATGCCGGCGGCGGCGGCCGGAGGCCGCGGCGGTCTCCTCGCCCCAGCGTGGTAGCACTGCCCCGCTGCAGCCGCGTGCAGACACAGGCGGCACCGGCTGGGCTGCCTCGGCGGCGGACTGGAGCAGCGCGTCGACGCCGTCCCAGTCCGACTCAGCCTGGAGCGACACGGGCGCCACGGCGGCGGGCCCGGCTGCAGGCGCCGTGGCACCGGCGCCGCGCGGCGACGACAGCCGCTGATGCGGAGTCTCCTGCAATGCCGTGACGGGTCATGCGATGGCAGAATCTGCGTCACGGCAGATTTGCACCATCACTCAAGCGCGGGGGGGGTGGGGCGCACACCTTGCGGGCCATGCGCCGGGCGGCTTGGAGAGCCTTGCGCGCGGTGCGTAGCGCCACACGATCGACGCGGTCCTGCTCGTCAGACTCGTCGCCATCTTCGGAGTACGTGCCGTACGAAAAGTCGGAGCTGCTGTCTGTGGCGCCACCATCGGCCCAGTCATCGCCGCCATCGCTCGTGGCCGCATTCGTGGCGACGAGGTCGGCGGCCGAGAGGCGGGCCGGCGACGGCGCCGCGGTGGCGGGTTTACTCGCGACCAAGAAGGTCTGCGGCGCCAAGCTGTCTGCGACGACGCTGCAAGGGCCGGAGGGTGGGGCGCAGACGTCGGCAGCCGAAGGCGACAGCGCGGCGGGCGCCTGGCTTGCGTGCATCCACGCCACCTTCTCAGCGATACCGACGGGGTCAAGGTCACTGGGTTGCAGGTACTGCGGCCGCGGTGCGGGGAAGGGGCCGTCCGGGTCGCCGTCGGGACCCGGCCGGAAGAAAAAGCCGTGCGTGGCTTGCGAGGCGGCGGCGGCGGCCTCGGCGTCGACGGCGGCGGCGTCGGCGTCTGCCATGGCGGAAATCATATCCTCGAGCGTCGCCGCCGGCTGCTGCTCCCGGTGCATGTCGGACAGCAGATCCTCCGCCTGGCAGAGCAGGCGCGTCACGGTCGGCAGCGGGCGCCGCGGCTTCTCGCCACCATCGCCGCCACCGTCGCCGTCGCCGTCATCGTTGCCGTCGCGGGCGAGGAGCATGCCACCGAGGGCGCGCGCGCGACACTGCACACGCATGAAACGCGGCACGTTGCAGCCCCGGGGCCGGCGCTGCGCGAACCGTGCGTAGGCGCGCATCGGCCACAACGGGGCGTACACGTGCGCAGGTGCAGACGAGAAATATTTTAGGGGGTCGGGGACACTCTGGTATGTACTCGGCGGGAGACACTCTGGCCCGTACTCGGCGGGAATACTCTGGCATGTACTGGCGGTAGTTTTGCGGGGAGCTTGATTGGGATCACCGGACCAGCCTCCCGGTCCCACCGATCGCGCCGCTGCACGCCAGGCTCCCTTGGGGTCGCTGACCCGCGGGTGTGCCTGGCCGGGGGCGATCACGTGGCTAGGAGGCTGGAACCAGGTGGATGTTGGCTCCCCGCAAAACAAAAAGAAATTCGGTCACAGGGAGAGGCCTGCCAGCGCGGGAAGGCTGGTTCCTCCCGCGTGCACCTCTTTTCCCCATGCGATGCCAGGCCCCGTCTGCGGGGGGTGGGCAGGCCACGGGACGTGGCTGCTGTTCCCCGGGCCTGGCACAGTGGCATGCTCGCCTGCGGCGCGTGCCACCGCGTGATACCCGAATCGCGCTCCCTCGCTGCAACTACCCCGCCATACCATGCTGGTACGGTCCAGGAGTACGGGCCGGACCAGTGCACCCGGGCTTGCGACTCCAAGAGCCCCGCTGAGCCGCGGCCGAGGCTTCTTTCTTCGCGTCAATTTTCACAGTTGTTCCATCAATTGTGACCTCATTCACCCTAATAGCAATGGCAGAAGGCCAATGCATCGGCACACACCAACAACAGCAACAACAACAACAACAACAACAGCAGCAACAACAACAACAACTCCTGGCCGCATAGAAGCGGGCCACATTCCGGGAGCTGAAGACCGGCCCAGTGTCTCCAATCATGCTCTCCGCAAAGCTACCGGATGGGACACGCAGGCGCGTGTGTGCGCGCACGCAGCGGCGGCAAATAGAGCAGGACCGCCACGCGCGCACCTGGCCGACAGCCCCGACGGCGCCAGCCGCGCATCGTGCAGTGGCGGCGGCTGGCCCGGGCGCAGGTGGCGACGCGCAGGATGGCGGCGGCCTTGCCGGCGGCGATGGTGCCACCGAGCGCGCCGGCGAGGCAGCGCGGCACGAGGGGCGTGGCGCCCGCGTGCGCCACCTGGCACGCGTCCTGCCAGAAGTGGGCGCCGAGGACATCGACGGACGCGTCGAAGCGGACGCACAAGTGATCATGGCGCCCCTCGAGGGCGCCCTCCCGCAGCAGATCCAGCCCGTCAAGGGTTGGCCGGAGCGCGGCCGCGAGCAGGGCCGCCAGGATGGCCTTCCACACCGCGCCGCGTCTGCAAACGGGCGGCGGCACTTCAACGCGGTGGCCTTTGAGCACGGTGGTGGCCAGGGCACGGGCGGCCCTGCGCCGCCCACGACCGGGCAGCGCTCGCACGTATGAGGGCGGGAGCCGAGTCGCTGAGGGCGGGGAGGGCACGGAATGGGGACGGCGCGTGCGAAGCAGGCGACCCTCGGGGGGGCGTAGCGGGCGCGCGGGGGGTCCAGACAGGGGTGATCCCAGTGCTGCTCACCCGCCATCCACCAAAAGTGCGCCCTTGGCGCGGGGCGGCATGTGAGATAAACGGGGCAGCGCTTCCAATTTCAGGGCAAATCCAGCAAGTGTCATATCCAATTGTGACGCCACGCTTGCAGCAACTGTTGCGACAGAAGAAGGCTGATGGGACGCGGGGGGGGGGGTTGCCAAAACAGAGGCCCACGGGGGGATTGGGTCGGAGGGCACACCGGTTGGGCATGTCCTCCACCTGGAGGAGGCAGTCGTGCAGGCAGTCGACAACCTCTTTCGTCACCGCCGCCGCCGCCGGGCCCGCGTCGTCATGGCCGGGCGGCGTGGGGCCCGCCGCCGCCGCCGCCGCGTCCGCGGCGCGCGTGATGACGCGCCGGAAAACGGCGTTCAGTAGGTTCAACCGCTTGACGACGGGCCGGCTAATCGTGTGTGTCCAGAGGAGGCATCCGCGCGACGGCGCAACGGCCGTGCCTGTCACGGTCGCCAGCCAGTCCTGCGGCCCGCCGTTGCGTTGCGGCATACCACCTAGGATGCTGTCCAGCGCGCGTGCACATCAGCTACCATTCTTTGCGCGTATATTGGCCCTCGAACAATTTGTGGGGTTACGATGGCAAGTGCGCGGCCGTGCTCGCCGCACACGGGGCATGATAGCGCGTTGCAGCAGCGCGTGCGGGCCACGAGCGGGTGTGCTCCCGCGAGTGTTTGAGCCCGCACATGTGATGCAAACAAATGGGTGCGCATGCAACAGGGCCGATACGGCCCTCTGCCATCATTGTCAAGGCGAATGTGGTCACATCGATGGAGCAAATACTAGAATGAAGTTGCAAAAAGAAGCCGAGACGTGCAAACAAGCAATACGAGAACTGAAACGAGTGGCTACATAAACATAACA
>CAVXZZ010000015.1:0-45417 GCA_963766255.1 uncultured delta proteobacterium | reverse complement strand
CTTCCACCTGGGGCTGGTTTTCCGGCTCGTAGCGGATGAAGCGAACATCGCTATTTGACGCTTCGCGGTAATAATCCTCTGCAAACCCATAACTTCTGATATCCCGAAAGAGAATGTGGACATCCATTTCAGGATTTATCTTTTTTAGTTTCAGGGCGTTTTTTATGGACTGGTTGCAGCAAATCCGGGCGCAGTAATTGCGGTCTTCGTTTCTGCAGCCGACACATTGGATCATCACCAGACTCTGGGAGTTTAGCAGCTTTTCATCTTCTTTGATGATCCGGTTCTCCAACTCAAGGTTGGTCACCACTCTGTCATCTTCCCCGTAAAGGTATTCGGTAGGCTCATAGGCCTCCGCACCTACGGCGATGACGGCTGCTCCATGCTGAATTTCTGTGTTTCCTCTTTTAGATGTCACCCTGGTTACGAAATTGCCGACATAACCGGTGGCCTCGGTGATGACGGCATCATTATATACATGAATTAAAGGGTTTTGATAAACAGATCGCACGAGGTCGCCTAAATAGGCCTGGACATCCATCCCATCCAGGGTGTAATGGATTTTGCGTGCCATTCCCCCTAAATCTGAATCCTTTTCCACCAGGTGCACCTCGTGCCCCTGGCCGGCGATGGAAAGCGCACACGTCATGCCGGCGATACCGCCGCCAACCACCATGGCCGTCTGGTTAACCGGCAGATCAATTTCCTGCAACGGCTGCAGATGGCAGGCCCGCGCCACCGACATCCGGGTTATATCCTTGGCCTTGGCGGTGGCGTCTTCCTTTTCTTTGGAATGTACCCAGGAGCAATGTTCTCTGATATTGGCCATTTCGAAAAAATATTGATTGATTCCCCCTTCCCGCAGTGTGTCCCGGAATAACGGTTCAAGGGTCCTGGGGGAACAGGCAGCCACAACCACCCGGTTGAGATTCTTTTCCTGGATCATCTCGGTTATTGACTCGGCTGAATCCGTCGCACATGAAAACAACTGCTCAGTACAATAGACAACGTTGTCCAGGGTTGAGGCATACTCCACGACCGAAGGCACATCGACCACCCGGCCGATATTGGCACCGCAATGACACACAAAAACACCCACCCGGGGCTCCTGTTCGGAGACATCCTTTTCCTCTGGATATTGCCTTTCTTTGGACAGCTTGCCGCGCCGGTAGTCAAGAAATTCACCGCATTGGGAGCCGGCGCCGCTGGCGGAATAAACCGACTCGGGGATATCCACGGGACCCTGGAAGGCGCCGCTGACAAAGATCCCGGGCCGGGTGGTTTCCATGGGATTGGCAGGGGCTGCCTGGCAGAATCCATGGGAATTTAGCTCGACACCGAATTTTTGCGCAAGGTCCTTATTATCCGCAGGAGGATTCAACCCAACGGATAAGACCACCATATCGAATTCTTCCTCTTTGACGCCGTCGTCGGCCGTCGCATATCTGACGATGACATTCCTGGTTTCCGGATCCTCGCCTACGATCGAAGCGTAGCTTCGAATAAATCGGATCCCGGGAAGCTGTTCGGTTCTGTGATAAAAAGATTCAAAATCTTTACCATGGGAACGAATATCGTTATGAAATACCGTACACTCTGCCCCGGCGTCATGATCTTTGGTCAAAATCACCTGTTTCTGGGTATAGGTGCAGCATACGGCCGAACAATAACTGTTATCTCCCGGGGTAACCCGCCTGGAACCGACGCACTGAAACCAGGCGATTTTATGGGGATGTTTCAGGTCGGAAGCACGCAGTATCTCGCCTTCGTAAGGCCCGGTGGCGCATAATAGCCGTTCATAGTCCATACTGGTGACGACGTTTTGAATCTTTTCGTAGCCATATTCATCCTTCACCTTGGGATCAAATGGCTCAAGGCCGGGAGACAAAAGTATCGCCCCGACTTTAATATCCATCTTCTCCGGTGTTTGCAGAAAATCAATGGCGTCGGTCTTGCAAACGCTCTCGCAAATACGGCATTTTTTCTCTTTGAGGTAAATACAGCTGTCATCAATATAGGTGATCAGGGGAACTGCTTGAGAGAAGTATATGTGAACGGCTTTATTCTTCGATATTTCCTGATTATATTTATCCGGATATTCGACCGGGCAGTATTCCATGCAGGTCGCACACCCCGTGCATCTATCCTCTATAATGTAGCGGGGCTTCTTGACCAGGGTGACATTAAAGTCTCCCGCTTGCCCTTCGACCCTGTCGACTTCAGTATACGTCAGAATCTCTATATTTGGATGCCGGCCGACCTCGACCAGTTTGGGTGAGAGAATTCACATGGAGCAGTCATTGGTGGGAAAGGTCTTGTCAAGCTGGGCCATGTGGCCGCCAATGGCAGGGTCTTTCTCAACCAGATAAACCTTAAACCCGGACGTGGCAAGATCAAGCGAGGCTTGAATTCCGCTGATCCCTCCACCGACAACCATTACATCTCCAAAATTGCTGTCCACAAAACTTTGACAAAGCTCTCGAACTTGTTCTTCTATCAATGGTTCTTTTTCCACTTTCTATCACCTCGTCGGGCTTTTTAAATTACTTCTGCGATAATTTCAGTGATATCCTTGATATCCAGACTTTCACTATCTTCCAGGGTCAGCTTGCTTTCCTCAAAATGGGTGATGCAGTATGGGCATGACGTAACCAGCACCTCGGCCCCAATGCCCACGGCTTGTTCTATTCTGAAGTCAGCAAACCGTTCACCCTTGACCGTTTCCATCCAGATGCGACCGCCGCCGCCGCCGCAGCACAGGCTGGTTGCCCGTGATTCAGGCATCTCATCCAGCTCTAGACCGGGTACCTTTTGTAATGCCTCCCGGGGCTCGTCATATATGCCGTTATGGCGCCCCAGGTAGCAGGGGTCATGATAAGTTACTTTCCTGCCATACTCCCCGGTGAGCTCAAGCCGGCCCTCATTTATCAGTTCGGATAAATATTGGGTGATATGAACCACCTCGAAGTTGACCATGAATTCGGGGTACTCGTTTTTAAAGGTGTGGTAGCAATGGGGGGAAGAAACCAGAATTTTCCGCACCCCGTTATCGATGAAGTTTTTTATATTATCCCGGGCCAGGCGTTTGAATAATTCCTCATCGCCCGTCTTGCGGATGCTTTCTCCGCAGCAATTTTCCTTGGCGCCCAGGGTCCCGAAGTCCACCCCGGCCTTGTTAAGGATCGCGGCGGTGGCTTTGGCGACTTTTTTTAATCTGGGGTCATAGCAAAGGTAGCAGCCGGGAAAATATAAAATTTCCATCCCCTCGGTGAACGGTTTTACCGACAGGCCTTGCGCCCAATCCGCTCTTTTTTCCCGGTCTTCACCCAGCGGATTGCCTTTGCCGAGCAGGCTTGCGCTTACGCCGCGCACTGGCTTCGCAGTCGTGGGAAAGACGCCATATTCGGTGGCAATCCTGCGAAGGGCGACTCCTGATTCTATTTGTTTGACGTCCCTGGGGCACTGCTGCGGGCAGATGCCGCAGGTGGTACAGCGCCAGATATCATCACTTTCGATATCGGTTAAACCGAATGTGGCCTGTCGTATGATCTTGCGCATACTAAAGTTTCTGACCCGGTTCCACGGACAGACGACATCACATAACCCGCACTGATAACATAACTTGAAGGCTTCGCCACCGCTCTCCTTGATGACATCCGCAATCTCTTTATAGTCGGCTAGGTTCTCCACTGTATTTCTCAAACCTCTTGTTGAACGGTTAGTATATTTTATTCTTTCTTTGACATCCGGGCAATGGTATCCAATATCTTCTCCAGGCCATGTTTATCTGCCAGTGCTTCCAACCCGGTCTCCAACTCCTCCTGATCTTCCTCTTCATCGATTTCCTCTTCCCTCTCTTCCAGGACCAGGGCATCGGACAGGCACCACTTGACACACAGGGGCTCATCTTCGCCCTCACACATATCGCATTTTAGCGGAAGCCCGGAATCGGGTTCTTTGAACTCGTCTCTGGATGGGCAGGAAGCCCTGCAGAAGGCACACTCGTCGTATTCCTTGCCGTCGATTGTGTATTTGTCCCGGCCGGCACATTCGGCGGGAGTATAGTCACCCGCGTAAACAGGAACATATATATCTTTTAGAGGTTCGCTAATCACGCGAATACGGGCCCTGGCCGGATTATTGCTGCTGTATTTGGGTGCCGCGTGAAAGGCCGAGCAGACCATCTCACATGCCCGGCAACCATTGCATTTATCAACATCGATTTTTATTGTTTTAATTATTTTCTTTTTCTTCTCAGCTGACACGGTTGTACTCCCTTCGCATTATGCCTGCTCTTTTTCCGTAGAGGTCTCTTCTGCGGAAGCATCTTCACCATCGGTCAAGATCCCCCGCTTTATGAATTCTTCACTGACGAAATCCAGCCCCAATTCATCCAGGGACTCTTTGGTCGGGATGCCGTCACTATTCCACCCCTTGAATTCGTAATAGGTATCCAATAGCTCCTTTTCAAGTTCGGGAAATCTTTTCTTCCAGTGGTTCTCTGGCGGCTTGTCATCTTTGCGGCGCATGCCCCGGCTGATATTAATGGCCCTTACAAGAGTCCGATACCTTTTAGCGGCCCGGGACAGTTTATCTTCATCCATATCGATTCCAGCTCCGGCTGAAATAAATTTCGGGTAATTGTGGATATGATATGGGGGCTTCAGGGGAAAGGATGACAAACCGGCACACATCCCGAGGGCGTCATCGATGTAGTGCATTCTCTCCTGCCAGTCCACAATGTCACAGGACATCTGAGCCGTCGGGTAATAGGGATTTGAGTTTTCCCCACGGGGTTCCCAATCCAAAAAATATTGTTTGAACTTTTCATCCGGTACCTGGAACCATTCCTTTACAAAGGCTTCTCTGTGCTCTCTTTTGGGGTAAGGCGCCTGGGGGAACTGCCCTTCAATCTGGGTAATATTTATCTTTTCACCGGTGGCGTACATGAGGAAATAAACCGGATTCAGCATGGACAGCTTAAGCGGTAGCTGTTCATGTTTCTTAATATTGTTATGGGCATATTCTTCTGCTCCCTTGCCGATCTCTTTGGAAGCCCAATAGGTGCCATTGGCCAAAACATCCCCGATCCCCTCCCGCCGGACAATTCGGTCAAGCAGCCAGTAAAATCTTCCCTCGCTATCGGATGGAAATCCCGGCATGTCCTCGTCGGTTAATATGCCGTTTTCATAAAGTTCAACGGCGAAGGCCATCACCTGCGGGGTTGAGAATCCGTCCACGCCATATTCGGTGGCATGCTGGGCAATTCTCAAGCCAAAGTCCAGGTCTGACATGGCCGCCATGGTATAGGTCAGTTTCGAAAAACATTTCATCATGTAGGTTGGCTGTCCGGGGGGGAAATGGTTGCCCCGCATTTCATGGGACAGTTATAGCAGCTTATCAGCCGAGTCCGCATGCCCTCCATGGTCTGGGTCCAGGCCCTTTTGATATCATCGGTCCAAAAATCCCTTCGGCGCTCGCGGGAGTTTCCCCACATGAAATTTTCGGTGTGCCACTTCTCATCATGGGTTGCCATCTCCTGGGGTGACCCAAGCCCCTGCAAAATGGCCATTACGCCGGGGATGGGATTTTCATTGCGAAATTTTATATATTCCATCACTTCGCTGCAAAGTTCCAGGTATTCTAACGGTTTGGCAACACTGATGTCCCCTGTTCCGCGCACAACGACGGCCTTCACACCTTTGTCGCCCATGACGGCGCCGATTCCCAGCCGGCTGGCGCTGGATCTGCCCTGCTCAATCGAGGCAAAATAGACCCTGTTTTCACCGGCCAAGCCGATAGCCGCCACCTGGGCTTTGGGCTGATTCAACTCCTGTCGAATCTGTTCTGCAGTTTCAGTTGCGCCTTTGCCCGCCAGATGGGATGCATCGCGGATTTCGACCTTGTCATCGTTGATCCACAAATAAACCAGATCCGGGGACTTGCCGCGCAGGATTACTTTGTCATATCCGGCATATTTCAATTCCGGTGCCCAAAACCCCCCCATCATTGAAAATGCCATCAACCTGGTTTGGGGGGAAATGGTCGAGACGATGGTGCGATTGCAACCGATAGCCGGGGTGCCGCATAAAAGGCCGGCACTGAATATGAGTAAGTTCTCAGGTGAAAAAGGTTCAACTTCGGGGGGCACCCGATCCCATAATATCTTGGCATTCGTTCCCAGACCCCCCAGATAGAGCTCGGTGTCTCGCGGGTCCGTTTGCACCCTCTCGATGTTGCCCCGGGTTAAATCGATTTCTAAATTTATCCCTGTCTCTGCGTACCTCATTTTTTTTCCCTTCTAGATTACCCGAATCCGGTTTGTTTTTCTGATTATTCAAGGGTTTCAGGCACTTAACCCAATACGGCCCGCACCCGTCGGATGGCGGTTGAAATTGCTAAAAATGTGGTCACAATGTAGCTATATTGTGATTATGTGTCAAGGAAAAAGTGTATTGGGGTATGTTTGAACGATTTGCTGTAATTTCAAAGGATAGAAAATTCATTGGGGGGGGGCGGATGCAGAAGCCAATTATGGTTGGGTTTCATCGAAAATGACGTTTTCAGCCCCATTGTAGACGTAAAACTTTTTGGCTCGGGCCCGTGCGATTAAGGTAATGCGCAGATCTTGAGCTAGCTCCAGCCCCATTTTGGTAACCCCGGAACGGGACAGCAGGGCAGGAATACCCATCATGGCCGATTTTATCACTATTTCAGAGGTCAACCGTCCCGTTGTGTATAAAATCTTGTCAGCACCGGATATGCCGTCCAGCCACATCCTGCCGGCAATGGTATCGGCGGCATTGTGCCGGCCGACATCCTCATAAAAAAACAGTATGTTGGCAGTGCTGCACAGACCGCATCCGTGGACCGAACCGGCCTGCCTGTAGATTAAATTGAAATTCTTGAGTTGCTTCAAAAGGGTGTATATGGTGGATTGCCGTATCTCGATCGCGGCAAGGTTCAGTTCATACAGTTCATCCATATTTTGGGCAAACAGCGTGCCGCCGCCGCAGCCGCTGGTGACGGTTCGTTTGGACAACCTCTCACTGATACCGTTTAGCCCCTTGCCCGGTTTTATCCGAATATTGGCCGTCTCGGTTTCCCAATTTATGTCCACCGATTCTACGTCTGCGATATCCTCAATCAGCCCTTGATTACGTATGAATCCCAGCACCAGCTCCCGGGGGTTGGTTCCGAGGGTCATTATGGTCACGATTTCCCGACCGTCCACCTTGATCGTCAGCGGAGATTCCCCGGGGATCGCAACATTTCGTTTGTTGTTGTTCTGGTCTGTAACCACCACGTCATGGGTGGCTGGAAGGCTGTCTTTCATCATTTCAGCATCTATCTTGTAGGTTCACCTGGTTGCCAATCGAATGCTATCTAATTTGAACGAACCCTTTATCTGTAATGGTTCTGCTCTGAAATTGCAAGCTTCAATCATATTGTAACAAGAATACCCCGAAACCAATAGGAATTGGGGTATTCTCGACTTTGCATATATTGGAGATGTCTAGGATTTCATCTCTAAGCCCACCACCTCAATATCTTGTAAAGCCCTAAAAAATAAGATAAGCGTGGCCTATTACCAACAATCCACGCCTTTTATCTGAAGAGTCCGTGTCAACATTGATACAAAGAGGATGCCCAGGCCATCAAGCAAATAAGCATATAACTGAGCGTCTCCTTCAGTCGTGGCTCTCTCCTTCGGGGATATAGGTCACGGTTTTTCCTTTTAACATTTTCAGCTTGAGCTGGCGGTTATCGTCGTTGGCCAGGTATAATGTGCGACTTGGAAAAGCAAAGTCGATACCCTCATCATTAAATCTTCTTAATATCTCCAGACAGGTTCGTTGCAGCCATTCTTGCATATCCCAGTAATTGGCTGGATGATACCAGGCAATTACCATGATATTCAGACTCCAATCATTGAATCCATTAAAGTAAACCCGTGGCGGAAAATCTGGATGCATGCCTTCGTGATTATCCAGTATTTCCTTTATGATTGACACGGCCTTTTCGACTCTGTCTGGCGGTGTGTCATAGGTTATGGTGATATTATTTAGCCACCTGATATGAGGGCGCTTACCAATATTTTCTAAGCCCGAGTTAACAACTTTTTCATTGGGGATCGTTACTAAGTGTCCAGTCAAGGTTCGGATACGCGTGCTGCGAAAGCCCACATCCTCAACAACACCGTCGTAATTATCAATCACGACACGTTCACCGACCTGGAAGGGCTTGTCAAAAAAAATGGTCAGGGTACCAAAAAAATTAGCAATTGAATCCTTGGCCGCTAATGCGACAGCTATTCCGCCGATGCCCAGAGAGGCGAGTAACGGGCCAATTTTAACACCGGTAAGATTCTGTAGGATTAAAACACCGCCGATTATAACGATGAATACCCGTAGTGTCTTACCGACCAGTGGGGCGACAACATCATCAATGGTACTATCGGTCGAGGCAGCCCAATTTTTAAGGTGAAAATCCACTAAAGATACCAGCTTGAAAATGAACCAAACTATCGCGACGGCAGCACCTAAATCAGCAGCTTTCTGTGTAGCGGTATAAACCAAATTTGTTCCGTCAGGTTTTCGAAAATGTACAAACAACGGAGTTAGAACAAGGTATATTCCATAGACCCATATTAACATTGACAAGGGTTTGGCTATTGCTTCCAAAATAAGGTATTTTATTTTTTTTACTTCTTTTTCTTCCTCTGCTTTTCTCTTTTTGCGATCAATGGTCAGACGCACAATTCGTTCAATTAACAACACAACAAAAAGCAGTAAAAAACTCAGGATAAGTTTGATCCACGTAATGCCTGCAAATACCTTCGCATTTATCCAGCCCCCAAGGCGTGTAGATGCTTGTTGAGTGAAATTATCGATTTGCTGTCCAACTTTTTCACCGGCCAGATCAACCGTTGTCGGCTGTTCAGGTATCTCCGGGCGGTCAGATGGCGATTGGGTATTTGATTTTTTTTCTGTAGGCGTTGCTGTTTCGACTTTTTTCGTATTAGATTCTATGCCTTGCGCCCGGGTTGGCAAATAAAAATTGAGTACTAAAAAAATTACCAAAATGGGAAGTGATATACAGCAAAGCCTTTTGACAGTTAAACACATTCTCCCCTCCATTTTTACTGATGAACACAAGTAAAATAGTAACAGCTGGTTTTATAGAGAAATAGGCGCCGAATAGCGAACCTCAACTGTGAATCCTCACTGCAAATAGAAATGGCAAAACTGGAAACGCCGTCAGACCTGGCTGACATCGGCAAGCATCCGTTCACTCCGCCTTGCGGCTGAAATAAAGATTGGCCAGGGCGATCAGCGAGGTGCCCACGATCAGCAGGAAGGATATGGCATTAATCACCGGTGAGCTGCCGTCTCTGACCTGGAGATATAGATTGATCGGCAGGGTGGCTTCGTGGCCCACCAGGAACAGGGTGGTGTTGAAATTTTCAAAGGACATCAAAAATGCCAATGCCGCAGCTCCGAAAATGGCCGGTCGCAAAAACTTCAAGGTTATATGCCAGATGACTTCAAAGCGGTTGGCCCCCAGGTTCAGGGCGGCCTCCTCCAGGGTGCGGTCAAATTTTTTCAGCCGGGCGGATACCACCAGGGTCACCAGGGTGGCAATAAATGAGAATTGGCCCAGCACCACCAGCCAGAAACCGGGCCGAAACAGCTCGACATCCAGGTTCCAGCTGGTCTCAAAATAGGTTCCCAGGGTGTTGCTGAGCAAAAGAATCGAGATGCCGAGAATCACCCCCGGGATCACCAGCGGGGCCAGCATCAAAAAATAAAGCAGCTGCTTGAAGCGAAAATCTTCCTGTTCAAACAAAAACGCCCCGCAGGTGCCGACCACCGTCGACAGCAGGGTCACATAGAAGGCGACCCGAAAACTGACCCAGATACTGTCCAGATTGATCCGGTCGTGAAATATCCCAACCCGCTGCTCGGAGTTGGCCGTAAACCAGTCCAGGGTAAACCCCTTCCACGGCAGTGACGGAAACTGCGAATCGTTAAACGCCAGCACACAGGTGACCAGCAGGGGTGCAAACAGAAAAACAAAATACAGGATCACATACAATGTGAACAGCCGGTTATAGGTTTTGGAAGTCGGCAGTGACCGTATCATTGTACAACCTTTTGCAAATTCTGACGGGTCAATTTTAAACCCAGCCAGACAACCAGAGACGAAAGCGCCAGCAGCAGGAAGCCAAAGGCCGATCCCTGGTTCCAGTTAAAACTGGCGATAAACTGGTTGTAAATTTGTTCGGTGAACCACAACGCGTTTTTGCCGCCCATCAAATTGGGGGTGAGGTAATTGCCCAGGGTCAGCATAAACACCACGATCGAACCGGACACGATCCCGGGGGTGGCGTGGGGAATAATAATTTTAAACAGGATGCTCCACATATTGGCACCCAGATCATAAGCCGCTTCGATCAGGCTGTCGTCCAGGCTTTCCAGCACTGAGACGATGGGAACCACCATAAACAGCATGGAGGTGTATACCAGCCCGAGTATCATGGTGGAATCTCTATACAGCATTTCAATGGGATGCTGCAAAACACCCAGTTTGATCAGGAAGTGGTTGATTACGCCGCTTTCCCGTAACAGGATCATCCAGCCGTAAACCCGCACCAGTTCGCTGACCCAGAAAGGCAGCAACAGGAAGACCAGCAGAAATCCCTGGAATTTGGGGGCCACCACTTTGGTGATGTAAAAAGCCAGCGGCAGGGCAATCACAAAGGTCAGGAAGGTGACCAGTATCGAGTAGATGGCGGTTCGCACAAAGGTCAGCCAGTAAACGGGTTCTTCAAAAAAGCTCAAATAGTTGTTGAAGCTCCATATCATCTGCCCGTCATCGGCCTCGTAGCGAAACGACATGATCAGCAAATCGATATGCGGCAGGACAATCATCACCACCAGCCACAGTAAAACCGGCGACAGGAAAAATAGCAGTGCCCAGCGTTTTTGATTTTTCATAGCAAAAAAGGGTTACGGGTTGCGTGTTACGGATCACGCGTTGCGGGTTTCACGTTGCGAGGTTCGCGTGAACCGATGCATAGCGCATGGCGCATAGGGCAAAGCGTTAGACTTATCCTGAAATTGCCGGATTTTCGATCAGCTTCAGCCCGCTGTAACTTTGGGAAAGCAGATT
Organism: uncultured delta proteobacterium; assembly: GCA_963766255.1. Lineage (GTDB taxonomy): Bacteria > Desulfobacterota > Desulfobacteria > Desulfobacterales > JAFDCJ01 > JAFDCJ01. Next base: position 34,242 of record CAVXZZ010000015.1, on the reverse strand, counting down.
CCCGACATCTCGTTCCACCCGATTTCAATTTTATCGTTCTTTTTAATGTAGTCGAACTGCCGGGTTTGCGGCAGGGCGATCAACAGCTCCGTCTCCGTCTCGGGGGGGTGGGCCAGCAGTCTGCTGTTGGCGCCGTCAAAAAGAATATCCTTGACGATGACCTCAAAGCGGTTCAACCCGGATAAGCTCTGATCGGGCTGAATCAGCATGGCTTCCGGTCGCAGGAAAAGATCAACCGCTATGCCCGTCTGCATCGGCTCACGAAGCTTGGTGCGGAATACATTGCCCGCGGAGGTTTCGATTTCGGCGATCTTATCATCGCTCTGCCGAATTGTGCCCGACCAGGCATTGTTGTCACCGACAAACTGCGCCACAAAGGGTGTCTGCGGGTCATTGTATAAGTTTTGCGGCGTGTCGATTTGCTCAAACACCCCCTGGTTCATCACCGCCACATGATCGGACATGACCAGGGCCTCGGACTGGTCGTGGGTGATATAGACAAAAGTGGTGCCGACTTTGGCCTGCAGCTTTTTCAACTCGACTTTCATCTGTTCCCGGAGTTTTAAATCCAGGGCGCCCAGGGGTTCATCCAGCAGCAGGACGGTGGGGTCGAGCACCAGGCAGCGGGCTATCGCCACCCGCTGTTTCTGACCCCCGGACAGCTGGTCGATTTTCTTCTCACCAAATCCCCCAAGCTCAACTCTTTCCAGGATGGCATCAATCTTTTCTTCAATAACCGCCCTGGTTTCCCCGCGCCGCTTTAAACCAAAGGCGATATTCTGCTCAACATTCATCATCGGAAACAGGGCCAGGTGTTGGAAAATAAGGTTGACCGGCCGCTTATTGGGAGCAATGCCCAGCATGCTTTGGCCGCGTATCTCGATGTTGCCGTCTGATGGTTCCGTCAGGCCGGCGATCATGCGCAGCAGGGTCGTCTTGCCGCAGCCGGATGGGCCGAGAATTGAAAAGAATTGGCCATCCGGAACTTCAAATGACACATTATCCACCGCAACGAATTCTTTGAACGTCTTGGTGACATTTTGAACCGATAGATCGATCTGCATAAAAAAACCTTCTAATGAAGCTTTTTTTAGTTAAGGGCGGGCTTAACGCCCGCCCGGATTAGATGTGGAAGAATGGAAAGGTCAAGCATAATTGGTCTTTCATGCTACTGGGCGGCTTTGACCTTATCCAGAATCATGCCTTCAATTTGTTCCAACTTCGCCGGCACCGGCGGATACCATTTAATGTTGGCAATGGCCGATAGCGGGAAACTGCGTTGGAAATTTTCTCCAATTTCCGCTTCCATGAACTGCACCGCGCCTTTGGACGCATTTGCAGTTTTATCCGAATTTGTAAAAGCTGCAGCGTTTTCCGGCTTCAGCATGAAATTGATCCATTTGTAGGCACCCTCGACATTTTTAGCTTTGGCAGGAATGGCAAACGTATCGATCCATCCCAGTGCGCCGCTCCGAGGCGCATAAAAGTCAATGTTGGGATTTTCAGCATGCAGTTTCCACCCGCCTTTATCCCAGGCCATGGCTATATAGACTTCACCGGATAGCATCGACTGCAGGAGTGCATCCCCGTTATCCCAATAGTTTTTCACAAATGGCTTAGCGTCAATCATGGCCTGGCCGACTTTTTCCATCAGAGCCTGGTATGCCACCGGATCGCCATATTTGGCAAAGGGATTTTCTCCCATGGCAAACGCCAGCGCGATCAAGGTCGGTCTTTTGAGGCGATAGCTGATCCGGCCTTTATACATGGCATTCAACAGATCAGAATAGTCGCTTGCGTTGGGCGCAAATTTTCTGTTGATGATCATCCCGGATGTGCCCCAGGCAAAAGGCACCGCATGGGGTTTTCCGTCGACCGTGGTGTTCGCTATCACGGCTTTCAGCATGGACTCAACAATCTGGTCGGTTTTGACCTTGGACAGGTCAATGGGCTGGTAAATTTTATACTTTTCCTGGACGGCCGCGATGCGGTCCTGGCTGGGCTGAGCCAGATCGAAGCCGGCGCCGCGGGTGGCGCGCAGTTTGGCAATCATCTCCTCGTTGCTGGAGTAAGTGACTTTGACGGTAATCCCGGTTTCTTTTTGGAATTTGTCGACCAGGCTCTGCGGAGCATAGCCCTCCCACGTTATCAGGGCCAACTCTTCGGCCGCGTACACGTTACCCAAACCAAATACCAGCAACGTTGTAACGATCAATGAAGCTAGAATTGCTTTTTTCATAATGACTTTCCTCCTTGTCTTGGGGTTAAATAATGCAGAAATGAGAAACCAACTACCTGATCTACAGAAAAGACAAATTGAAATGGACCGTTTGAGCCGTAAACGGCCCAAAACTGCTTCACCAAAACAACTTTCCATCCAAATGTCAAATTAAAAATTGATTAGATCTTCCGGTTCAATCCCTCCCCAATTCTCAAATGCCGCTTTGAGCTATCAGCTATGAACCATATATTATCTTGCCGAAGAAAACAGATTTGTGGTAGTAACGCGTTGCCAAACCATGAGAACCAACACCATCATATGGGACTTCGACGGAACCCTGCTGCCCCTTGCGCCCTATGACAGTGAGCAGACCCTGACGCTGTATAAACTGGACGAAACCGTTCCAGGGCCGCCCTATATCGTCCGTGCCGTTGCCGGATTGTTGATAGGCGCCGACCGCCGGCAAATGTTGCGCAAAACGTTCAAACGGTTTTACATCCGGCTGATGAAGGGCACGCCGGCAACTGCCCTGGATCGCATCGGCCGGCGGCTATCTGAGAGAATTTCGCCCCAGGACCGGCAGACCATCAAGCGTCTTAAAGCCGAAAGCTACCGCATGATGGTTTTAAGCTGCGGTACCGCGGATTTGAGCGAGCGCACCCTGGCCAATGCCGGATTGGGGGATTGTTTCGAAACCATCGCCGGGAATCCTTTCAAGATCCGCCAGGGGCTTATCAACGGGATGACCCTGCACGTACCCAACCCGGTGGACAAGGTGAAATGGGTAAAAAAAAGGGGGATTTCCGCCGATGAAGCCATCGCGGTCGGCGATGGCTATACCGACATCCCGCTGCTGGATTGGGCCAAAATTTCGATTATGATGGATCGAACCGGGAAAAAGAGAACCCGTTACAAACACAAGAATTACCGGTTTATTTCTTCTACTTCTGAGATTTTGGATGTATTATAAATTAAAATTAAACTTTTGATTAGAAATTTTACTCCTCAATCGCGGCTGGAAGCCGCTCCCACTATACTGTTAGCCAGATGGTGGGAGCGGCTTCCAGCCGCGATTGAGAACCGAATAAAATATGAAGCCCCGAAATCTCATCATATTCGACATGGACGGCGTAATCATCGATGTTTCCGGCTCCTACCGGGATGTGGTCCGCCAGGCAACGAGCCTTTTCTTCCGACCGGCCCGGTCGTGGGAAAAATTGCCCCAGCCCCTTTTCGAGCTCTCCGATCTAGCGGCGGTCAAGCAAAGCGGGGGACTGAACAACGATTGGGATCTGACCAGCGCTGTCATCAATTTGCTGTATTCATTGACCGCCAAGCCAGCCATTTTTGAAAGCCAGGATCCCTGGACCCGGTGGCAAGAAACCTTAAGCCGCAGCGACGCCACCGGCATCGCCGAATTTTTAGCTGCCACCGATCAGCCGTTGGCGACCTTGCTGAAGCACAAAGGCAAGCCCCAGGATACATTCATATCAGAGCTTTACGCCGGCGATGTCGGCAGCGGCAACATCATTAAACAGATCTTCCAGGAGATCTATCTGGGCGGTGAGCTTTTTCAGCGCACTTATAATTTGAAACCGCAAATCTACAGCGACGAAGGCTATATTTTAAGAGAAAAAGCCCTTATCGACCGGTCCGTTTTGGAGGATCTTGGTCGGCACAATGTGCTCGCCATTGCCACCGGCCGGCCGCGAGCAGAGGCGGAATATCCCCTGATACATTTTGATATGAAAAAGTATTTCAATTTGATTTACACCCTTGATGACTGCCTGCAGGAGGAAAAAAGAATTTTCGAGGCAAAAGGAGAACAGGTATCACTCAGCAAACCGCACCCCTTTATGCTCGATGCCATCGCTGACGGTATAAAAGATAAATTTTCGGGCCTTTATTATGTCGGCGACATGCCCGATGATATGCTGGCGGCCGCCAATTCCCGTTTCGGATTCAGAAGCATCGGCATCACCGTATCGGCTCCGGATAAACTGGCATTGGAAAATCGAATTAAGCCAGGCCGGGGCGGATTATCTGGTTAAAAATTTTGATGAATTAGAGAAAATTTTCCTTTGACAGGCAACGAATCTGTCTTAAACTTTAGCCATAACAATTTGTTATTCAACCGTTGGTCCTTGCCGCACTGATCCCGCCATGTCGGGATTGCAAGTTCAACGATGAGAATTTGGACGCCCTCTTGCCTTTCCCCGCTTCCGTGGGGGATTTCAAGCCATTCCGCGCCGTGCACGGGAGTTCGTTGACGCTGAAAGCAGGTATCGAGATGAAAGCGATTTCGGAACTAAGAAACGGCGAGCGTTTATATTTTGAAACGCCCGTATTGGTTGAGGATACTCGTACGGGATATCGTTATGACGGCACCATGTTCAATCACAGCAAAAGCGGAATGTACCTGGAAACCGACTACGCCCCACGCCCCAGCAGAAAAATTCGAATAAAAGTCAACGACTTATCTGATTCTTCCTCTCCCCGAAACTACAACGCCGAAGTTAGATGGCGTCAGCCCCTAACGAAAAAGGCGTCGACCTACTCCTATGGGATCGGTGTGAAGTTCGCCAAGTAAGCCTTCCAATTTACAGCTTAAAATAAAGATGAACGTCCAACATTGAACAGACTGAACATCGAACATCGAACGTCCAACGCCGAACATCGAATAATGATGTCGCTCCGCTCCGCAATTTAATTTTGGCTTTTTCTAAAAATCTGGGGAAATATCAGTTCGTATGATTTGTACCGAATATTCGAGCAACCCTCGTCCAGAGCATCTGCCTGTTTCTTCATCCCTTTCCATTCAAAATTCGATGTTGGACGTTCGATGTTCGATGTTCGATGTTCATCTTTTCAGTGTTCGATCTTTTTAGATAGCCCCTAAGGGGCAAAAACGGCTCAGTGCGTATTGGTTTTCCAGGCCCGTAAACTGGTGGTTCCGGGCCTATGCTTGCAAACAATCATCCTGCAGTATCTTATCCAGCACCTCGACGACCTCATCCGCATTTTTTTCTGAAAATACGATGGGCGGCTTCATTTTGAGGACATTTTCCAGCGGTCCATCGGTGCTGATCAATATGCCGTGGTCGCGCATGCGGTTGATAATGTAATCCGCGTGTTCGGTTGCCGGTTCAAGGGTGCTGCGGTCCACAACCAGCTCGACGCCGATATAAAGGCCCAGGCCGCGGACGTCGCCGATCAGCGGATATTTGCCCATCAACCCCTTCAGGCCGTCAAGCAGGCGTTGGCCGGCCCGGCCGGCATTTTCCTGCAGCCCCTCGTCCTCGATGACGTCCATCACAGCCATGCCGATGGCGCAGGAGACCGGATTGCCGCCAAAGGTGTTGAAATATTCCATACCGTTGGCAAAGGCATCGGCAATTTCCGGGGTGGTGATGACCGCCGCCAGGGGATGACCGTTGCCGATGGGTTTGCCCAGGGTCACAATGTCCGGCACGACGTTCTGGGTTTCAAAGGCCCACAGGTGGCTGCCCACCCGCCCGAACCCGACCTGAACTTCATCGACAATACACAGCCCCCCGGCCGCACGCACATGCTTAAATGCTTCGGCGAGGTAGTTGTCCGGCAGAACAATCTGCCCCCCGCAGCCCAGCATGCTCTCGCAAATAAAGGCCGCTATCCCGTTATTATCGGATTTGACCTGCTCAACGGCTTCACGGACATATTCGGCGTACCTGGCACCGACGTCTGCATTTGAACCCTTATGCGGCCCGCGGTAACCATCGGGCATGGTCACCTTGCGCACCCCTGAAGGCGTCCCCCGCCCCCCCGGGCCGTCATGCTTGTAAGGGCTGATATCGATCAGGGCCTGGGTGTTGCCGTGATAGGCGCCGTCGACGGTAATGACCTCCTGGCATCCGGTATGGTTGCGCGCCAATCTCAGGGCAAGCTCATTGGCCTCGCTGCCGGTGCACACGAAATAGCAGACACTCAACGGGTCCGGAAATTTTGACAACAGCCGCCCGGCATATTCGATGATGTTATCGTGCAGATAGCGGGTGTTGGTGTTGAGCACCGGCATCTGAAGTTGTCCGGCGGCGACCACCCGGGGATGGCAATGGCCCACGTGGCAGACGTTGTTGACCCCGTCCAGATAGGCCTGCCCGTCTTCGGAATAAAGATACTGCCCCCTGCCCCGCACGATCTTTAAGGGATTCTGGTAGGCGATGCTGAGGTTGCGCCCCAGATTTTGCCGCCGCAAAGCTAGTATATCCGCCTGGCTTCGCGTCCCGGGCTCGGAAAACATTCTTTGGGGATATCACAGGATAATATTGGGATCCGGCGAAATAGCCAGCCAGATCTGGCGCTGGCTCGGCCGGGCCGCCCCGGGGAAATTGCCCTTTTCACCCAGCATGTCGGTGATAATTTGAAAATGCAGGTGGGGCGACCAGCCCCCGTTAACGTCGGTATCACCGATTTGGGCGATGGGCTGCCCCTTTGCAATGGGCAGGCCGGTCTTCAGCCCGTTTAATGAATCCGGGCTCAAATGCCCATACAGGGTGTAGAAAGTGTCGCCGTCGCCGGTTTGATGTTCGATAATGAGGGTCGGTCCGTAATCAAGGGGGCCACGGTTGTTGTCAAAGCTGTGCACCTTGCCGTCCAGCGGTGCATAAATCCGGCTTCCAGCCGGCAGATACAGGTCAAGGCCCAGATGAACCGTCCGGTTCTCCGGCATTTCGTCGGTCTGAACCTCAAAATGCCCGGCGGTATAAACCAGGCGGGCCTCATTGTAGCGTCCGACCCCGACCCTGGCATCAGCGGCCTGGATCTGCTCAAACAATTTTTTCGTGACCGCGCCCGTATCCGCACCGGCCCCATCGCCGCCCAGCAATAGACTGCCCACACTCAAGTCGAACACCAGCGGATGCGGATCTTGCAGGTTGCCGTCAATTAGGCAAGCAAATTCGGATGAATTGGATTTCAGCCACTTTACTATTTTTTGGTATTGGGGCACCGGCGACCAGACCGCAGGCATCCCGGAACGTGTAGTAAGCCAGCCGCGGATGAATGTCTGCCAGTTTATACAGCAGGTCCCAGGCCGACTTTTCAGAAATTCGCAGGTATTCGTTATCCGGCTCGTGCCGTGACTGGTTGGCGGAGTGACAGACACTCATGCAAAGGCGCATGCAGATCAAATCAAATAAAACCGCCAGCTCCTGCTCGGTCAAGGCAAAGGCCTGGTGGTACCCCGCTGTGACCCGGCCGGCTGCGGCCAGGGGATCGGCCTTGTCCAGCATGGCGTAGGCACAGGCAATGGCGGCTTCATTGACGATCCGGGTGTAAACCATGTCGCCGAAATCAATGGCGCCGGTGACGGTGTTGCGCCATCGGCCCTCTGGCTCCACCAGCACATTGTAGTCATTGGCGTCGTTATGAATGATACCGGACCGCAGCTCGCCCAGCTGCGGTTCGGTTTCGGCCTGAAACCGCTCAAGGAGACCTTCAACCAGATGGCGGTTGCCCGGGGCCTTGATATGCTTGAGATAACTTTTAATAATGCGGCCGGCATTATTCAAATCCCAGTGGAAATCACGGTGGGTGGCCGGGTGATCAAAATCCTGCAATGCTTGATCGATGGTGCCGAAAAATCGTCCCAGGCTGACCAGCAAGTCCGCATCGTGCGGTTTGACCAGGGCCAACGGCTTGCCGGGCAAATAAGTTAACAGCCGCACAAAATGGGTGACCCCTTCAGCGCCCTTTAGGGTCGCAATTTGCTCGCCTGTGACAGTGGATAAAACATCGGGCACAACCGCCGTGCTGCCGGCAAATAAATGGCGTTTGCCGGCAAGGTGGATCATGGCCTGATTCTGGAAATCAAGCACGTCCCGGTTCTCAGTGGCGTTGGCCAGCTTGAGGACATAATCCTTACCGTCTGCAGCCGTCAGGCGAAAATTCTGGTCCCGCTCACTGGGCAGTTGCCTGGCCGAAACCTCAAGGCCGAATAATTCCAGGGCGATACGGACAGCGTCTTGTTCGTTGAATCGGGGGGCGTGTTGAACGATTGATGACATCGGGTTGTATTTCCTCGCTTGAAATTTTTATCTTAATATCAAATAAGGGCTTCTGCCTGCGATAGCATCTGACTATCGGTCAGGGCAGCAGGTTTGCAATTAAACATATTCTCGACACGAATACAATAGTCGCAAACAAGATAGAATTCTATATTGGATTTGGAGGCGTTTTGGGATGATTTGAAAAAGCGGATGTTGCGACCGGCGCAGGAAATTTGCCGATTGACAATCCGCGCAGGTTGGCTGTCTAAAGCGACAGGAAATGAATCCTATTCATAATATTTCATGGGCCAGAATTATCTTGTGCGGAAAAAACTTCCCACCCCCCGCATCGGGATGGTTGGGTTCGTATCGCCAAACCGGCTGAAAGAGGGTCAAATGACAGACCAACAAAGATAGATTGAGATCTCACAAAAACCTGACTTGCCAATACCTTTGAATACTCGAAAAAATTCCAGGATATCCGCCGTCCGGTAAACCTTTGATAAGTCTGACATCCATTATGTTGCATTAAGCGTCTAATAATCGCCGCTGCAACAGCGACTGCATGTCACGACGGCCATCGACAATCAGCAGAACATAGACGTTCTTTTCCATGACTCGGTAAATGATACGGTAAGGTTTGAAAAAAATCTGGCGATATTCGCGTATTCCCAGCGTTAGCAGTTCTTTGGGGTAGGCACCCCGCTCTGGGAATTCGGACAGTTTGGAGAAAGCTTTTTCGATCTGATCCAAAACGTAGTCTGCTTTTCGAGGCGCATCATGCAGAGCGATGTAATCATAAAGCTCTTCGAGATCACGTGCTGCATCGTTGGTCAGCATAACCCTGAAAGGCATCACCGAACCTCCCGCCGTTCGCGAAGACGCTTAATCACTTTCTCGGCGGGTAAGAATTTGCCTTTCTCAACCTGCCGCATCCCGATTGCCAAAATCTTCAAAAGAGCCATTGTTTGCTGGGTTTTCTCATAGCTTTCGATGTCTTGTATGACCACCTTGGCTTCGCCATTCTGGGTGATGATCATTGGCTCTTGCTGTTTGACAAGGTTTCTTACGATTTCAGCGGCGTGGGCCTTCAGGTAGCTGATGGGCCTGATCTGGCTTGACAGTTTCATAAAAACACCTCCATTTCTGAAACATGACTTAATATAGTCCATAAACAGGTCATTTGTCAAGACTCAGTGGGCCACTCGGAACGGTGCCCGATGATTAGCATTTTCATGCCCGCCCTTTTTCTCTTGTTTTTTCCGTGATCATGCATTAATTGGCTTCCGTAAAGTCACCCACACATCGCCACGGGGATGAACGGGCTGCAGACGCCGCCGGCGCGGCCCTCATGAACAGCGTCACAGCGAAGGATTTATGCATACACCCAATGCCAGGCATATCAAAATAGATGCCGCTATGGCCGGCCCGCTGTTCATGCTGTCGGCCGCCCTGCTGTTTACACTGTTGAACATCATCATCAAATCCCTGGGACCAGCATTTCGTGTCTGGGATATCGGATTCTATCGATTTTTCGGCGGCATCGTGATGATCCTATTTATTTTCGGACGTCACGGTAATCCTTTCAAAGGGGACAATGTCCGCCTGCTCTTGATCCGGGGGTGCACCGGATCGGTTGCTTTTGTTTCCGTGGTGACCGCTATTCGGCTGCTGCCGGTTTCCACGGCCATGGTCATTTTTTACGCCTTTCCTGCCTTTACAGCCATGTTTTCTTTTTTTCTGTACGGAGAAACCCTATCTAAGCGTCACCTACTCTGCATTGCGGGAGTGATGGCCGGCGTGGGTGTACTGTTCGACTATCAACTGGTGGGCGGTTTGCTGGGACAGTTCATGGCGCTGATCGGCGCGGTATTTGCCGGGCTGACTGTCACGCTGATCCGTGAGCTGCGGCAAAAAAACGGCCCTGTTGTGATCTACCTCTATTTCTGTACCATGGGCGCACTGGTCACCCTGCCCAAATTCGTTCAGCAGCCAGCCCTGCCGACCACGCCCATGGAATGGGTCATGGTCCTTGGCATTGTTTTTTCTTCCCTGGCCGGTCAACTGCTGATGAACCAGGGCTTCTTTTATTGCCGGGGCTGGGAGGGCGGCGTACTGATGTCCAGCGAGGTGATTTTCACCGCCCTTGCCGGAATCCTCCTCTTCGAGGATCCGGCCACCTTGCGATTCTGGACAGGCGGCCTGCTGATTCTGGTCTGCGTTATCGCCATGAACCGTTTACAGGCCGGGGCCGCGGAAAACCGGCATGACAAGAATTAGCGGTTCGGTATCAGTGCAATTTAGCCCTTTAGCAATTCCTTTATTTTGGCAACAATTGTGGCGGCTTTCATCCCGTACTTATCCATCACCGTGGACCCGGGGGCGGAAGCACCGAAGCGATCGATGCCGAGCACCGCACCCTGGCTGCCGACATAGCGTTCCCATCCCATGCTGATGCCGGCTTCCACCGCCACCCTGGCGCTGACGGTCGGCGGCAGCACCGCATCTTTATACTTCTGCGATGTTCTTTCAAAAAGCTCCCAGCTGGGCATGCTCACCACCCGGACCGACACCCCCTGTTTGGCAAGGGCCTTTTGGGCCTCCAGGCAGATGGACACTTCCGAACCGCTGCCGATTAAAATGGCATCGGGTTTGCCCTTGGAATCCGACAGGATATACCCGCCTTTGGCCAATGCGGTGGCGGATGGATAATAGGTACGGTCCAGCACCGGCAGGTTCTGGCGGCTTAAAATCAGGGCCACCGGGCCGTTGGTCGTCTTCATGGCAACTTTCCAGGCTGCGGCTGTTTCGGTGGCGTCCGCCGGACGAATGACGGTCAAGCCGGGGATGGCCCTCAGGGCCGCCATTTGTTCCACCGGCTGGTGGGTGGGGCCGTCTTCGCCGACCGCCACGCTGTCATGGGTAAACACATAGGTGACCGGTTGTTTCATCAGGGCTGCCAGCCGTATGGCCGGACGGCAGTAATCCGCAAACACCAGAAAGGTTCCGCCATAGGGGCGCACACCTTTATGCAGGGCCATGCCGGACAAAACGGCCCCCATGGCATGTTCCCGGACGCCAAAGCGGATATTGCGGCCGGCATATGATTTTTTTTGAAAATCAAAGGATGATTTAATGATGGTGTTGTTGGAGGGTGCCAGATCGGCGGAGCCGCCCATCAGGGTCGGCAGGTTCTCGGCCAGGGCGTTTAGCACCTGACCCGAGGCAGCCCGGGTGGCAACGGCCTTGCCGTCCCTGAAAGTCGGAATGCCCGCATCCCAGCGCTGTGGCAGGGCGCCGGAAATGGCCGTCTGCCAGTTTTGAGAAAGTTCGGGATACTTTTTGGCATAGGCCTTGAATTTCTTATTCCAGGCGGTCTCGGCCTTGCGGCCTTTATCCGTGCATTTGCCAAAGGCCTTGCGAACTTCTACGGGGACATAGAATTTTTTGTTCTTGGGCCACCCCAGATTTTCTTTGGTCAACCGCACCTCGTCCACGCCAAGGGGCGCCCCGTGGGCACCATGGGTATCCTGCTTGTTGGGACTGCCGTAGGCAATGTGGGTCCGCAGGGCGATCAGGGTCGGCCTGGTCTTTTCAGCCCTGGCTTCCGTGAGGGCATTTTCAATGGCCTTTAAATCAATGCCGTCTTTGACCTGCAGAACCTGCCAGCGGTAGGCCTTGAAGCGGGCGACCACATTTTCGGTAAAGGCAATGTTCGTGCTGCCCTCAATTGAAATTTTGTTGTCATCGTAGATGCAGATCAATCGGCCCAGGCCCAGATGACCGGCCATGGAGGCGGCTTCCGAAGTGATACCCTCCATCAGGTCGCCGTCCCCGCACATGACGTAGGTAAAGTGGTCGACGATCTTTTGGCTGCTGCGGTTGAAAACAGCTGCCAGATGACGCTCGGCCATGGCCATGCCCACGGCATTGGCAAATCCCTGGCCCAGCGGTCCCGTGGTGGTCTCCACCCCGGGGGTATGGCCGTATTCCGGATGTCCGGGAGTTTGGCTGCCCCACTGGCGAAAATTTTTTATTTCTTTGAGGCTGAGCTTATAACCCGTCAGGTTAAGCAGACTGTACAGAAGCATGGATGCGTGGCCTCCCGACAACACAAAGCGGTCGCGATCAGCCCATTGCGGGTTTTTGGGATTATGCTTCAACACCCGGGTCCACAGGACATAAGCGGCTGCGGCCAGACCCATGGGTGCACCCGGATGGCCTGAATTAGCGGCCTGTACAGCATCCATCGAAAGTGTTCGGATCGTATTGACACATAAACCGTCTATTGCACTTTTAGTACCTGTAACTGCCTTTACCATTTGAATCACTCTCCTTTCGTATTCCGGTTACCGTAACTTACTTGCCACACGTCATTCCGGTTCTAATCACTTAGTCCAGCATCGGCAAAAACCAAGTATTTTTAATTTCAAGGCCAAATTTCTGCGGCGATCATCTCAAAGCCGCTCCTGTGGGATCGTACAAAACATCCGGCGCGATCTCGGCGGCCACGGTTTCACCGAATATGTCAACCTCAAGCTTTGTCTTTTCAGGGTCCATATCCACGGGCAGATAAGCAAAACCGATATTTTTCCTGACGGTGTAACCATAGCCGGCGCTGCGCAGGCGCGAAATGACACGGCCTTCAGAGATGACGGCTTCGCCGCCGTATAGGGTCAGATAGTCTTGGCCCCCGACAACCAGGGTGTGCAATCGCTGGGCGATACCGTCGGCCTTTTTTTGCAGCAGGGCCTGGCGGCCGATAAATTCACCGGCATCCAGTTTGACACAAAAATCCAGGCGCGCCTCATAGGGGTTTTCGCTGGCGGTGATATCGCTGGTCAGGGCGGCATAACCCTTTTCCAGGCGCAAGGCATCCACCGCTTTATAACCGTAGGCTTTCACCCCGCTGTCCCGGCCGGCCTGCCAGAGACGATCCCAGACAAAAACGGCGCGGTCGGCGGGGATATATAGCTCCCAACCCAACTCTCCCGTATAGGAAACCCGCTGGGCCAGGACATCGATACCGTTGATGTCAATGGCCCGGGCCGTCATATAGGCCATCGCCCCATCGGACACATCGCTGTCGGCTGCCGCCGCCAATACATCACGGGAGCGGGGTCCACACAATCCGATAACGGCAAAATCTTCGGTCACATTCCGGATGCCCACCGCTGGATCATCGTCCTTAAGGTGGGCTCGAATCCATCCCAGATCGGAATCAACAAAAGCGGAGCCACTGATAACCCTAAAATGGGTATCCCCCAGGCGTGTGACGGTCACATCCCCCACAATACCGGCTTGCTGGTCCAAAAACTGGGTATAGATAATGGCTCCCACCGGCCGGTCCATATCGTTGCAGGCCAGCCGCTGCAGGAGGGGCAAGGTCCCCGGGCCCTTGAGGTCAATCTTTCCGAAGCTGCTCATGTCGATCATGCCTGCCCGCTGACGGACCGCTTCGCATTCCTGGCCGACAGCATCGAAAAAGGCCGGTTTCTCCCAGCCGCCCCATTCCCTTTGGTCCTCACCGGCCATTCGCCAGCCATGGCCGGGATGGAAATGGTTGACCCGTTCCCAGCCGTTTTTGGCGCCGAATACCGCGTCCAGGTCCTGCATCCGTTGATGCAGGGGACTGATGCGCCGCGGCCTGCAGACCGTACTCTCATCGTGGGGATAATGGGTGTAATAATAATATTTGTAACATTCCTGGGCCCGCTCGGCAGCATAAAACGGATCATGATAGTTGCGGCTAAAGCGCCAGGCACGATAGGCATAAAGGTCCCATTCGGTTTGGCCGTCTATAATCCACTCGGCCATGGACTTGCCGAAGCCCCCGCCCCCGCCGAAACCCTGCATCGAAGAGGCACAGGCCAGCCAGAAGCCTTTGCGGTCGGGCCATTCCCCCAGGATCGGACCGGCGTCCGGACTGAAGGCATCCGGGTGGGCCACCAGCCGAATCATTCCGGCTTCGGCCAGAAACGGCATGCGTTTAATCGTATCCTCCAGCATGGGGGCAAAACGATCAAAATCATTGGGAAGATCGGCAGCCTCGTGGTCCCAGGGAACACCGTCGATCCAGCAGGCCGGTGGGTTAAGCTCCCAGCCGCCCACCAGGTACCCGCCGCTTTCGGGACGGCCGTAGACCAGGGCATCGTAATCGCGGAAGGTGGGGCTTTCACCCGGAATCTCGTGGCCTTCCACCGGTTCCAGGGCAATATGCTGGTGGATTACCGGTGTGGATGGGATGCTGACGCCGGCCATGGCGGCCACCTGGGCCCCCCAGATGCCGGCAGCATTTACCACCACCTCACAGCGAATATCCCCCTTGTCTGTTTTGACCCCGCTGACCTCCCCTCTGGCTGAAATTTCGATACCGGTTACGCGGGTGCGGGTGTAGATTTCAGCTCCCAGCTGGGTCGCGGCTTTGGCCACGGCATAGGTGGTTTCGTGGGGATCGATATGCCCGTCCCCGGGCAAATAGACGGCGCCGTATAGATTTTCAGGGCTCATCCAGGGAATCAGCTCCAAGGCCTCCTGGGGCGAAATAATTTCCACATCCAGGCCGATGCCCTTGGCACGGCTGACATTGCGCTGCAGGGTTTTGAGCATTTGCGGGCTCGAAGCCATATTGACGCTGCCCACCTGACCGAAAGCCTTTAGCCCCTGATAGAGCTCGGTGCTGTATTTGCGCATGCGCATGATGGTCGGTGAGGTGTTGAACTGGGTCAGCAACCCGGCCGCGTGGCAGGTCGCCCCGCTGGTCAGCTCCCCTTTTTCCACCAGGACCACATCGGTCCAGCCGGATTTCGCCAGGTGGTACAAAACGCTGCAACCTGTGATGCCGCCGCCGATAACGACGACCCGTGCCTGATCTTTCATAAATGAATTCTCCTATCCCTGATCCGCCTATAGGCGACGTACCAAATGAATTTAATGTTGAACAAAGAACCGCAGAATTGCGAATTAGGGCGGTATCGCTGCGCTCTTTCGTTTTTATAAAATCGACAGAATACCTTCCTTCAACATTCGATATTCAGTATTCGATATTCGATATTTTCTTTTTACACTTGTACGCCGATCCAGCAAGTTTTCACTCAGTTTTTCCAATTGGGTTAACTCTCAGCCTACCCATTTCGCATCACCCGCCACGAGGTCTTTGAAACGCTCCCTGATTTTTTGGTCTACTTCAGCCGAAAATACCGCGGGATTGTCCCGTTCCAGAATCCGCGAGGCTTCTTGAAGCGCTATGGCGTTGGCATCGAGCCGTCCGCTATCTTCCCATTTGCCGCGCATTGCCCGGGTGGCGACCCTGGGCATCAGCGCCGTGTCGCTCACCTTTTCAAAGGTGTGTTCGAGTTCCAGATAACTGCCCCCGTGTCCGGCTTCGGCAATGACTTCCAGGGCCAGGTTCTCCTGGCTGAAATCCAGGCCGCGCTTGAGGCGCTTGAGCATCAGGCCCATTTCGCCGTCGATGACCGCTTTGGCATAATCGAAGGCCATCAGGCTGCTCAGCAGCCCGCCCGTATTGAACATGTGGGTGCGGCCGAGCATGGCGGCGGTAATGTTCATCCCGGTTTCATAACCCGCCTGGGCGTCGTTGCCGTGGGCACCGCTCAAGCCGATATAGCCGCCCGAAGGAACATTATAAAAGTGGGCCATCTGGCTGTGGGCCATCTGCAATATGCCGGTCTCAATGGCCCCCGGTGCATAGCTTCCGGTGCGCATGTCGGCGACCGTTGAAAGCGCAGCGTAAATATTCGGGCTTTGGGGTTTTACCATCTGCTTTAAAATCGCCACGGCTAAAAATTCAGTATTGCCCAGGGCCAGGGTCCCCAGCAGGGTCATGGGAGCCGTCATGCCCGCATTGGGCGCGACAGTGGCGTAACACGGCAGGTCCCTTTCGGTCAGGTAAATGATGGCCTCCGTAGAATTTATATCCAGGGTCAGCGGAGAAACCGCCGCGCAGCAGTGATGGGCGATCAACGGCCGTTCCCGGTAGGCCCCCTGTCCGCCGGCCACGATGGCCCCCAACTCCAGCACCCGTTTCAGGTCCTTCATGTCCGGTGTGTTGCCCCGCACCGGTTTAAGACAATTTTTGAGCGCCGGATAGAACCGGGCCAGGCTGAACTGCCCCTCGGGCGCGTCATTGGCCAGGGTTGACGTCGAGAAAACGTCATACCCCGGCAGCTCGTTGACCAGAAAAGCAATGTTGGCGATATCCGCCGAGGTTGCCCGCCGCAGTTCTCCGGACACCGGATCGATGATATCGGGAGCTGAGCTGGCGGTTACCATCACCGGGCTGTCGTCTGGAATGGTCTTGTCAAACCGCGGGTCACGCCCTTTGAATGTAAAGGTGGGCACGAATGCCTGGCGGTATTTGGTCACAACCGTGCGCGGAATTTTAACAATTCCGCTGCGGCTGTCCACCCGGCACCCGTGCCGTTCAAAAATACCAAGGGCCAATTGGCTGTGAACCAGTATCCCGACAGATTCCAAAAGCTCTTCCGAAGCATCGTGGACCTGTTCGGCTTCACCCGGCCCCAACAATTCTGCGAATTGCATTATTTTTTTATCCAGCGCGGCACATTGAACTTGGAGTCTTTGTAGGCCTTGGTCGGCGGATCGGTGAAGATCGCCGCCAACTCGCCGTTTTGCACCTGATAATGAACCACCGGGGCGGCGGGTTGGGCGCGCAGGACATTGTCCTTATCCCATTTAATCAAGCCCTGATGCCCTTCGTAGCCGTTTTCCTGGAGATACTTGTTGACCGCTTTAAAATCATAGGCATCACCCACGGCTTTGACCGCATTGGCCCAGGCCATCACCCCGGTGTAAGTCGCCCAGGAGCCGGCCGGGATCTGGTGTTTGTAAAGCCCGACGTACTTGTCAATCCAGGCCTGGCCCGCGGCGTTGGGGGCCACCGGTCCGGGCAGTCCGGTGGGCATCTCGCCCACGATACCGTCAGCCGACTTGCCCAGGATCTCAACCACTTCACGCGGCGTAATGCCCCAGCCAAGGCTGATAATCGAGTTGGTCGGTTTTTTAATGAACTGCTGGAAAAAGGTAATATTTTCCTGGGCGCTGGGAATCTCGATGTGGATCAGTGACGGGTTGATCCTGCGGATACGGGTTAAAATGGCGCCCCACTCGTTGGTGCCATAGGGCACGGTTTCGCGTTTGGCCACTTTCCAGCCGGTATCGCTGAAGTTTTTCGCCAGGGTATCGCCGACCTCGACGCCCCAGGAATCATCGGTATTGATGATGACCACCTTTTTATTGGGGTATTCATAGGGCAGCGCCATCAGGACCCGGAACATGCTCTTGGCCTGTTCGACACCCACATCGGTAATCTGGTAAATGTTGGAATACTTCGCGGGATCTTCTCTGAAAACGTCCACCGCTGCCTGGGAACCATCGTCGGCGAAAAAAGGCACCTCATACTTGCCGTAGGCGCGCACATCCTGCCCCCAGCCGGCCCAGCCGGCATGCACGGATGCCACCTTCTTCTGGCCGCACAGATAATCGGCGCCCTGCATGACCACTTCAGGTGCGAACTCTTTGGAATCGTAGCGAATGATTTCGAGCTGCTTTCCCAGCAAGCCGCCGGCTTCGTTGATTTCGTCAATGGCCATTTTGATGCCTTTAAAATAGTCATCGCCGGAGCCGGTATAAGCGCCGGTCATGGCCAGAGGAACCCCCACCGGAATGGTCTCGGCCGCCATGGCCCCGGAGCCCAAAGATAGACAGACCGCCATCATCAAAGCAAATAGACTGATTCTTTTCATTTTGTGTCTCCTTTCTTCCTAGTTAGATGTTGGACGTTCGATGTTCTTGCTTTAATTAGTAAGGCGGGCCACCGTGCCCGCCGCGCTCGCATCGGGATCTCGTATGAAAATTCAAGAAATTAAAAAGCGAACCGCAGAATAACGAATTTCGAATGCACTTGTAACTTTTCAGGTCAGCAGCAGGGCTCATACCTGCAACCACCATAGCCTTAAACACAGCGTTGGCATATCAGCCAGCATTCACCTCGGTTTCCGACCGCTTGAGCCAGAAACCCATGACGCCGTTTGGAAGCGCCAACACCAATATCACCACCAGGGCGCCCATGGCCACGGCCCTGTAAGAGCCCAGCGGCGCCAATAGCTCACTGCCCGTTACCACCAGAAAGGCGCCCAGGATAGCACCGGGAAAGCGACCGAGACCGCCCACCAGCAGCATCACCATCAGCATGCTAAACAAATCCATCTCCAGCATGCGATAGGAAAGCACACCGTAAAAATGGCCGTAGTAGGCCCCGATGATACCGGTCAGAAAAGAGGTCAGGCCAAATACCATCAACTTATATTTAAAGGCGCTCACCCCCAGGCTCATGGCAAAATCCTGGGAGTCTTTCAGGGCCAGAAAAGCCACGCCCCAGAAGGAATTAATCACAAACAGGATGACCAGCGCGCACGCCAGGGATAAAACGAGGGTCAGATAAAAAGTCGGTACCAGATTGGCGGAGCTGAAAGAATAGCTGAAAATGCTGATTGGCGGAATGGTCAAAAGACCGACAGCACCGCCCGAACCCAGTGCAATGCCGATTTCGCCCCTCAAGGTCGGCTGCAGGGCCATATGCACGCCGAAGGTCACCAGGGCAATGTACGGACCGGCCAGTTTAAGGCAAGGCAGGCCCACAATGATGCCCATGACAGCGGTAAAAATGCCGGCCAGCAGGACGGCTAAAACCGCCGGGACCTGATATTCGATGGCCAAAATGCCCGAGGTATAGGCGCCAATCACGAAAAAAGCCACCTGCCCGAAAGAGAAGATGCCGGCAAATCCCATCATCAGGTCCCAGCAGGAAACGACCACCGCCCAGATCAGACACATAATCAGGATATTCATGATAAAGGGGACATTCCCCACAAAAAGGGGCATCAGCGCCATCAGCCCGTAAGCAACCCCGATAATCGTCGCCATTTGTTTAAAACTCATGCCTGCTATCCCCTTCTTCCCATCAGGCCCTGGGGCCGCAACGCCAGGGTCGCTAAAAGTAGAATAAAAAGGGCAATTATGCCGTAGCTCATGCCGAATATCCAGCCCACAAAGGCCTCCATCATGCCGATGATGAAAGCGGCATAAAGTCCCCCGCGTATCGAGCCCATGCCTCCGAAGGCGGTGATCACCCAGGCTTTTATCATCACAGCCGTGCCTGAATTGGGATTGATGAAATATTTCTGGCTCAGCAGAATCCCGCCGAACCCGACCATGGCCGTTGCAATGGCAAAAGTGGCCGCAAAAATACGCTCCTTGGGAATACCCACGATTTTGGCCCCTTCGGGATTCTGGGCCACGGCCCGAACGGCCATGCCGGTGCGGGTGTTGTTGAGCATCCAGCCGAACAAAAGAATGCCGCATATGGACGAGAAGAAGATCATGATATCCTGGTAATTAAACACCAGCCAGCCGATTTCCAGTGACCCTTCCAGGATGGGGGGCAGTGCTTTAATGTTGCCGCCAAACAATACCACAAACAGGCTGACCATAAACAAGCGACAGGCCCAGGGTCAGCATCATGACCTTGTTTTCCCAGTCCGCGCGCTTTCTCAAAGGCGCCACCAGCAATTTTTCCAAACCGTAGCCCACGGCAAACATCAGGGGAATCACCACGATGAAAACCACCATATACCCGCCCCCAAAACCGATGATGGCGATCAGGGTCCAGGCCAAATAACCGCCCAGGTTAAATAACTCCCCGTAGGCAAAGTTAAAGGCCTTGGTGACACCGTAGACCAGCGTCATGCCCACGGCCAACAAGGCATAGACCGAGCCGTTGGTCAGACCGCTGATGATGACATCGATGATTTCAAAAAATAAGAGAACCGTATCCTCACTAAAATCCATACTGGTTTCGCTCCATTTTTACATGCCCAAAAAGATCTCCTTGAGGTGTTCGTTGCTCAGGGCATCATCTTTGCTGCCTTCAAAAGAGATGCGCCCCTCTTCCATGACATAAATCCGGTCTGCCAGTTCGGTGATTTGGGGGATGTTTTGCTCGACCAAAAAAACGGTTTTGCCCTGTTTATTGATTTCTTTGATGATCCTGAAAATCTCGAATCTCAAACTGGGCTGCAGGCCCAGTGAAGGCTCATCGATGCACATCAGATCGGCGTTGGACATCAGCCCCCGGGCAACGGCCAGCATCCTGGCCTCCCCGCCGCTCATGGTGGAAGCGTATTGTTTTCGGCGATCCTTCAGCCTCGGAAAAAGGGCGAATACTCTCTCCAGGTTGTCCTTTTCATGGGGCCGGGCATTTCTGGAGTAGGCACCCAGCTTGAGGTTTTCCAGGACCGTCATGTCGGGAAACAGCTCGCGGTTTTCCGCGATGTAGGTGATTCCCAGGTTGACGATTTTTTCGGCGGCCCGCCCCTGGATTTCCTGCCCCTGATAGCGTATCTGTCCCTCGACTCTGGCTGCCAGGCCGCAGATAGCCTTCAAAAGCGTACTCTTGCCGTGACCGTTGGGGCCCAGCATGACCACCACCTGGCCCTGGTCCACAGATATCGAAACGTTTCTCAGAACCTGAGCCTCGCCGTAAAAAGCGTTTAAATTATTCGTCTGCAGCATGGGGGTCCCCCAGATAACATTCGATCACTTTGGGATTGGCAGCAACCGTCTCAGGGTCATCACAGCAGATCAACCGGCCGGACTCGATCACCAGCAACGTTTCGGTGAGTTCGGTCAACACCTTCATGAAATGCTCAATAATGATGATGGTGATGCCGAGATCCCCATTGATCCGGCGGATTAGGTCCATCAGATGCTTGATCTCCCTGGCGTTGGACCCTGCCATCGGCTCATCCAGCATGAGGATTTTTGGCCGGGTGGCCAGGGCCGCACCGATCATCAAGCGCTTTTTCCCCAGCAGGTCTAATTTCCCGGTCTTTTGATGGCGCTCTTCGGCCAGGCCGACAAAACCAATGATCTGCTCGACGGTTGCCGGATCAAAGCCGCCCCGGGCACCGAAGCGGCTGCCCACACTGATGCTCTTTTCCACGCTCAGGCTCGGAAAAATCTGGGGGATCTGGAAGGTACGCGCGATTCCCCTTTTGGCGATTCGGTCGGGAGAAAGACCGGTGATCCGCCGCCCGTCAAATTCGATCCGGCCTTCATATCCGTATTTGCCCACGATCAGGTTAAAAACGGTTGATTTGCCGGCGCCATTGGGTCCGGCAATCCCGTAGATCTGCCCCTTTTGCACCTCAAAACTCAAGTCGTCCACCGCGATGAGTTCACCGAATTTCTTGGTAAGCCGGATTACTTTCAGCATGGTCGCTTTCTATTCGAATCCAGGTTTGGTTTGCGGCGCTCCTGGGCATGCCAGAGAGCCTGGTTGGTTTCCATCGTCGCCGGCCGGCGCTTCAGGCCAATGCCCGGGCGATGGTTTGGATAACCTCGGCTCGATGGGCCCCGAGCCAGTGCATCAATCTAATGCTATGTTTCAGATAGGCCAGATATTCATCAGCGTTGACCCCGGCCTCATTTATGTAAGTGGACACTTCCCAGTGAATCAAATAAATATTGGCCATATCCAGCATTTTAGGCAACAGCTTCCGTTCGGCGGGGATGAGCGGTTCCAGGCCCGACGACCTGCAAAGCTGTTGCTGGTAGGCGCCAAAAAAAAGTTCGCATTTGTCGCAACGAAACTCCCCGTCGCCATCCCCGTCCCAGCGGCTGCAGAAATAAATAGCAGCCATGGCGACATCAAACAAGCGCAAATCCACTTTTGACCAGTCGAAATCGAATATGCCCACCACCTGCTCATCTGTCCATTTGAGATTGCCCGGATGGTAATCGCAGTGGATCGGTATCACCGGCATGCCCTCGGCCTCGATCGGATCAAGCGAATTGCAGGCAATCATGTCCAGAAGGCCTGGGAGATGGGCTTCATAATAGGCCTGCCATTTTTCAGCTTTCTTTTGGCGGGCAAACCCGGCGAATTTTTCGGCCAACAGGGGCCAGAGTGCCAGAATGGGTGGTTCCAATCTTTGCAGCCCGCCGGGATTGAAATCGTGCACCGCATTGTGGAAGATTGCCAGAACCCGGCCGGCACTTTTAAACTCAGCATCGGTCAGGCCCGGATTATCCCAGGTGTACTTGTCTTCGCCACCCAGATATTCGTAAATAGCAAATATGCTGCGGCTGTTGCCGGGCTGGACATAGGTCTCCCCCCCGGCACTTTTGACAATACCGGCACTGATCGTAAAACCGTTTTGGATGGCATGAATTATCAGGGCATGCTCGAAGCAAATTTCCCCGACCGAAACGCCAGTTTTGTATTTGCGCAAAAAATAGGTTCTGGCGCACCCATCTTTGAGGACTTCGATGCTAAAGCTTCTACTGTTAAAACCGCCGTAAATTTCATATACGGTGGTCACGGTTCCAATATCGTAGAGGGTTTCAACGATTTCGGTTATTTGCTTATCGTATCTCACGCTTACAAAAGGCCTTTGTCCGCCACACTCCCGGCCCAGGCATCAAATGCGCCCAAATTAGCCGTCGTATGGTAGTCGACATGATAGTCAGTGCTGGCGACCCGTTCAATAACATCAAAAGCCTGATCGTCGGGCGGCAGGTATAGCGGCTTCAGATCGCCATCCCCACAGCCATTTTGCAGGTATTCACGCTGGGCCTGGCAGTCGGCTATAAAGGCCTTCTCGCTAAAAAAGTTGAGATTGTCCAGCACACCGAAACAATGCCGGGCGGTGTGAACGCCGAAACTACATAAAATCCGGCGGCCGCGGATTCCGTCCGCCAGCGCCCGATCATCGGGTATTTTAGCACCGGTACTGCCGCCGGATTGGACTGTGGGAAGTTTGGTGACCCACATGTTAAGCCGCGCAACGGCAACATTTAACAGGTCCATGGCATCATGGGAATAATCCAGATCACCATCGGGCCGGGTGGTGCAGGGCATTCCGCCGAACATGCACAGCATGCCGGGGTTGACCGCCTGGGCCACGGCCAGCATAAACATAACTTCCGCATGGGTGATGATGATGCAGGCTTCGGGTGTTTGGGGGGCCGTGCGGCCGGCCAAAGGCATGGTGGTCAGACGCAAATTGTTTCCGACCCGGGCACTTTGGATGAGGGCATCCATCATGTTGTCCATACAGATCAGCGGGGATTTGACGCCGCAGATGGAATCGTGCCAGTCATCGCGGCCGGCAAACCACTTAACGGATTCCTCGCCGTCCATGTAAGCACTGCAGGTAACTTTGATGCAGTTTTGCAATCGATCCATGATTTGATTGCATTTTAAAGGATCCCCTTTGTGGACTTTTACCGGCTGGCTTAAAAACCGCACCACATCGAGATTGTCACCGACAAGCTCTATCAGATGCGCCAGTTCCTCATAGGTGGCCGGCATGGGATATTGATCCCCTTCCCGGTATAAAAAGGGCGGGATGCCGCCAATACCCAGGGTGTTGGGCCCTTCGTCGCCCACAAAGGTCTTGGCGGCGGTATCCAGACTGAGATCAACCAGCTCCGGCAGCAGGTAGATACGGCCGACCGTGGCATCGTAGGCCGCCAGGCCGGTCGCCTCCAGAAGTTCGATCACGGCTGCATTTTTGGTCTCGATGCCGACTTCGGCCAGAACGGCCTTGGTGGTGGTGTGGATTCTTTCATAGGTTTGCTTTTCGGCAATCAACGCCTCACGGTGTCCGGATTGAGCGGCCAGGATTTTTCCATCGATATCAAGCATCACGGTCTCTTATCCAATCTTGCTGGTCGATAATTTGGATTTGGTAGCTAAGAAATTGAAATCGGATTCTCAGTTATAGGTTTCCGTTGTCAGCGTAGGGTCGGCCACCGTGCCGACCTATAACGGCGGGCACGGTGGCCCGCCCTACTTGAAATGTCAGGCAACGGGCGCTTTTCCTAAAAGCTGCCTGCTCACCATAGCCTACTATTTATCGGTTTCAGGTGTCAGGTTTCAGGTGTCAGTTGGAAAGTGTCAGGCGTCGGAAAGGCTGTCCCTGAAACCTGACACCTGACACCTGAAACCTTGTAACATTGCCGCTCTCAAAGGAACGGGAAATAATATTTTATGTAAGGTTATTTCGAAATCACCATACTATAATCGGGTCACATTAGAATTTTCTTGCGCTCCGGGTCGTAAAGGACACGGCTGGGTTCAAGAATCGCCGTGTAAACCTCTTTATAGGATTCAATCTCAAAACCGTTGGCCGGATCGGCCTTTTCAGCCGGGATATAAGCGTAGCAGATGTTTTTCTTGACCGTATGGCCGTAACCGGAACTGGTGGTCACACCCAGCACCGCCCCCTGGTGGATAATGGGGGCACTGCCCTGGAGCATCAATGGCTGGCCGGTATCGATGGTAAAGGAGCAAAGCCTCCACTTCGGCCCCTCGGCTTTGATTTTGGCCAGTGCTTCTTTGCCGATAAAATCATCTTTGTCCAGCGCCACACAAAAACCGAGGCCGGCATCAAAGGGGGTGTACTCAGGGGTCAACTCCGACCCCCAGTCGGCATAGCCTTTTTCCAGGTGCAGGGAAGCAATCGTCCGGTACCCGGCGTTTTTAATACCCAGGTCCTGACCGGCCTCCCACAGGGATTCATATACATGGGCGGCAAATTCGGTGGGAATGTAGAGCTCATACCCCAGTTCCCCGACGTAGGTTACGCGAAAGGAGATAACGGGCGCATGCCCGACGGTTAGATTTTTACAGGTGCCGAAAGCAAAGCCCTGGTTGCTGACATCGGCTTTGGTCAGTTTTTGCAGAAGTTCCCGTGATCGGGGTCCGATGACGTTAATGACCCCATAGGCCGATGTCATTTCCTGCACTGCAGCCGAACCGTCGGCCGGCAGGTGATGGCTGAGCCACCAGGCGGCACGCTGCCCGAAGGCGGTGCCCACCACCAGCATAAACCGATCATCAGCCAGCCGTGCGATGGTCAGGTCACACTCGATGGTACCCCTGGGGTTGCACATCTGGGTGTAGATAACCTTGCCCACGGGTTTATCGATCTGATTGACACTCAGCCGATTCAAAAAGGCCAGGGCGCCGGGGCCTTGAACTGCGAATTTACAAAAGGAGGACTGATCAATCAGCACCACGTTTTCTCTGGCATTTTCGTGTTCGGCGGCCACGTGTTCAAACCAGTTGGGGATTTCAAAGGTATGCTCATCCTCGGGCGCCACGCCCTCCGGAGCAAACCAGTTGGCGCGTTCCCAGCCGTATTTGGCGCCATAAACCGCGCCTTTGCCCTTTAAGGGAAAATAAAGCGGGCTGCGCCGGACACCGCGCGCCGAGTCGTGCTCCTCGTGGGGCCAGTGGATGGTATAATGTTTGCCGTAAATTTCTTTGGTGCGCTCGACGTTGTAAGACCGGCTGCGGTGATAGGGCCCGAAGCGTCGGATATCAAGGGGCCAGATGTCCAGGCTCGGCTCCCCTTCGATGATCCACTCGGCCATCATGCGGCCGGCGCCGCCACCGGCGGCAATGCCGAAAGCGTTAAAACCGACAGCCACAAATACATTGTCAAGTTCCGGAGCCGGGCCCATGATGGCATCACCGTCGGGCGTAAACCCCTCCGGGCCGTTGACCAGCCGTGATATTCCGGCTTCGGCCAGACACGGGGTGCGCTCCATAGCCGGATCCGAAAGCTGCTGAAAATGATCGAAGTCTTCATCCAGCAGCTGGGAGATAAAATCGTTCGGTACGCCGTCGACCCCCCATGGGATGCCGTTGCGTTCATAGCCGCCCATCACCAGTCCGCCGACTTCCTCTTTGTAGTAAAGCAGGCTGTCTTTATCACGGATGGTGGGCAGATTCGGCGGCAGGCCTTCAATCACCTCGGTCACCAGAAACTGGTGCTGGAAGGGAATCACCGGGGTGTTAACCCCCAGCATTTCGCCTACCTGAAAACCCCACATGCCGGTGCAGTTGACCACCGTCTCGCAGCGGATATCACCCTTGGCGGTTTTAACGGCCGTCACCCGTTTTTTATCGAACTCAAAACCGGTCACCAGGGTGTGTTCATAAATCGTTGCGCCCCGGTTGCGGGCTCCCTTGGCAAGGGCCTGGGTGATGCCGGCCGGGTCGGCCTGCCCGTCGGTTGGCATAAAGGCGGCACCGATGATCCCCTCGAGAGATATTATGGGACAGAGATCATAAGCTTCTTTAGGGGATATCATTTGCATTTCGAGTCCGAAGCTGCGGGCGGTGGTGGCCCCTTTATTCAGCTCGTACATCCGCTCTTTGGTGCTGGCAAGGTGCAGGCAGCCGCTCATTTTCCAGCCGGTTGTCAGACCGGTTTCTACTTCCAGTTGATCGTAAAGGCTGACGCTGTATTGAAGCATGCGCGTGATATTGCGTTCGGATCTCAACTGCCCCACCAGGCCGGCAGCATGCCAGGTGGAGCCGCTGGTCAGCTCCCCCTTCTCGACAATGACAACGTCCTTCCAGCCCATCTTGGTCAGGTGGTAGGCGGTGCTGCAACCGATGATGCCACCGCCGATAATTACAACTTGTGCACTGTCCTGCATAATTTTCTCTCCCATAAGAAATAAGATAGTACCTTGATTAATTGGTTCTATTATTTAATGTGCCGGCTTAAATAGTGGAATCGAAAATTAAAAATCCGAAACTCGAAACTCGAAATCCGAAACAAATCAGAATCTCAAAATTTCAAATGTCCAAAATAGAACGAACGGTTCTATTGCCATTTATTATTTCTGAAGTTCTATTGTTTTGGAATTTCGTAATTTCGGTGCTTGATATTATTTGGAATTTCGGAATTCGGACTCCGGATCTACTAAACCTGTCCTCTGAAATCAATTTCTCCATTGCAATAATATGTAAAAGTTCCCGCAAAAGATCGCGGGCTAAGAGGTTGCTTCATCAATAATTTCAACGATGTCTTTTACATCAACTTCGCCGTTGTTGTCGTTGATGCCGTCTCGCAGCATGGTAAGGCAGAAGGGGCACGCCGCGGCCACAGCAGAGGCCCCGGTGGCCATAACTTCTTCAGCGCGCTCATGGTTGATTCTTTTTCCGATCGTCTCCTCCATGAACATCCGTGCCCCCCCGGCACCGCAGCAAAAGCCTTCGGTCCGGTTGCGCGCCATCTCGATCAGTTGGCGACCGCCATTTACCATCTGCAAAATCTGTCTGGGAGCATCGACAATCCCGTTCCAGCGCCCCAGATAACAGGAATCATGGAAGGTTAATGTTTCAGTGACAGTACCGTCGGATTTTAACTTTCCCTGCCGAAAAAGATCCAGCAAAAATTCGGTGTGATGAACGACCTCATATTTAGCACCGAATTGGGGATACTCGTTTTTGATGGTATTGAAGCAGTGAGGGCAGGCGGCCACAATTTTTTTGGGCTTGTACTGATTGAGAATCGCCACATTTTCGGCAATCATCATCTGGGCCAGGTATTCGTTGCCGGCCCGCCGGGCAACATCGCCATTGCAGCGCTCTTCTTCCCCCAGGATGGCAAAATTCACACCGGCTTTTTTCAACACCCGGGCCATGGCCTGGGCGATTTTTTTGCCCCGGTCGTCAAAAGAACCGGCGCAGCCGACATAGTACAGGATGTCAGCTTCCGGGTTATCGGTCATCAACGGGACGTCCAGCCCCCTGGCCCAGTCGGCCCGGGTATCGCTGCCAAATCCCCAGGGATTGGACTGGTTTTCGAGATTGGTGAACGTCTCCTGCATTTCGGGTGGGAAACTGGATTCCATCAACACCTGGTATTTACGGGCTTCAAGAATGATGTCCAGGTGCTGGATATTGACCGGACAGATGTCTTCGCAGGCCCGGCAGGTGGTGCACGACCACAGCACATCACCGGTAATCGGAGATTCCTCGCGCACCAGAGGCAAAACCGAATCATATTTTCTGGCTAAAATTGCGTTCGACTGGGAAAAAAGATCAATCTTGCTGTCATGGATAATCCGTTTGGGCGACAGGGGTTTGCCGGTTGCGTCCGCCGGACATTGCTCTTCACACCTGCCGCATTCAGTGCAGGCATAGAGATCCAGCACATTTTTCCAGTTCAACTCGCTGACGTTGCCCAATCCGAAGGTTTCGGCCTCCTCGTTTTCAATATCGGTAACCAGCATGGCTTTGGGCCGCTCCAGGGGCTTTAAAAACACATTCGGTACGGCAGCCAGCAGGTGCAAATGCTTGGATCCCGGGATGTAAATCAAAAACCCGAGGATGGTCAGGATGTGAATCCAGTAAACAATTTCGAAACCGGACCTGGCCGCCCCCGGTGCCAGATCATTCAAATCAAGAATATTATGCAGCACTTTCGAAATGGTAAGATAGCGGGCGTAATCGAAACTGCCGCCGCCGATGGATGGCACCAGCAAAAAGGCATTGATCAAATGAAAGGTGATGATGATAACAGCGGTAAAAAGAATGATGAACCGGGCATCGAGGCCGTCGGTCAAATACGCGGGTTTGAGAAAAAGGCGGCGATAAAGGGCGTAGCCCAACCCCGCCAGGACCAGGAACGCCAGGATATCGGCCGCATAAAGATAGGCGCCGTAAAGCCCCGGGATCCAGGGGGCCACATGGAATCCTGGAAAAACCCCCTGGATCATCAGTTCCAAAGAGTGGGGCTGCACGGCCAAAAATCCGAAAAAGATAAAGGTGTGCGCCCAGCCGGGTATGGTCTTGCGGCGGACATTGGATTGGCCCAGAATGTCAGTAAACAGCAGCTTGACCCGTTCGGGGATTCTGCTCAGTTCAAACCGAGCCTCACCCTGGACGCTCTGCATAATCAAAACCAAATCCTTGACCCGAATGAAAAACAGACCGAAGCCGCCAACAAGGGCCGCCGCCATAACAATCGACTTTATCCAGGAGTATATATCCATTGCCTATTCCATTAGCTGTTGGTCGCTAGCACAAATTGGTAGACTGGCTATAAGTAAGTTCATTGGTTTCAGGTGTCAGGTGTCGGGGCCGATGAGAGCAAATCGCTGACACCTGAAACCTTATATGTCAATCCACCCAAGCATAATAACTTTTACTACTGCTGCTCCTTTAGCACCTCAGTCAACACCGGAACCACCTCAAACAGATCGCCGATAATACCATAATCGCATTTGCCGAATATGGGTGCGTCTTTATCCGTATTGACGGCTACGATGACCTTGGAGGTTTTCATGCCTGCAAAATGCTGCACCGAGCCCGACAGCCCGCAGCCGATGTAAAGCTTGGGACTAACCGTCTTGCCCGTCTGACCCACCTGCATGCTGTGGGGTGCAAAGCCGGCATCCACCGCAGCCCTTGAGGCCCCCACTGCAGCCCCGAGCAGCTCGGCACAATCCCGCAATATTTTATAATTTTCCGCAGCGCCCATCGGGCGCCCGCCGGTGATGATGATATTGGCCTCGGTCAGATCTACGGCACCGGACTGGCTCTGTTTGACTTCCTTGACCACAAGCTTGCCCGGATCGGCCACCGCAGCCGTGTATTCGATGAGCTCCGCTTCGCAAGGCGCACTTTGCGCTTCGATTACATTGGCCCGCAGCCCGCAGATAAACGGACTGGCAGTAAGCTTGATGGTTGCAACCGTTTTACCGGAAAAATGCGATTTGGTCACCCTTTGAGCGCTCAGGTCTACCCCGATACAATCCTGCACCAGGGGAGCATCCATCAAGGCTGCCACCCGCGCCAGCAGGTCCCGGCCGACAGCACTGCTCAGGCCCAACAAAGCGGTCAGGCTAAAATGGTTGATAGCCTCCACCAGGACAGCGGCCTGCAGGTCAGGGCTCGATGACAGATCACCGCCCTCAGCTCCAAGCGCGACAACTTTACTGACCCCGTAAGACTGCAACGCCTCCTTACACCCGCTGGCGCTGCCGTCTAAAACAATGGCATAAATGTCTGCGTCTCCGCCACCACGCGCTGCAGTGATAACACCCAAATTCGCCTCCTTGACCCCATCCTCTCCGGTTTCGATCAGTATGCCAATGTTGGACATGTTTTTATTTCTCCTAGTTTCCATCAAACTTATTAAACTTCGTTTCAATATTTACATAGTGGATTCAATCCTAATTATCGAGTTGCGAGTTATGGGTTACGGGGTCTGAACTACGGATACATAAAAAAGATTGTTAGACGCGATTGCGATTCCAACCTTCTACATTCTGCGGTTGCGATACTCGATATCGCGCGGCTCGAACCGTATCAGATGACCTTTTCCTCTTCCTTTAATATTCTTACCAACTGCCCCACCGACTCCCGGGTAGAGCCTTCCATCATCCGGGCCTGCCCTCTTTCCGGTACCGCTTCAAGATTGACGATTTCCGTCAGGGCGGATGCCGGCTCTAATCCGAGGTCCGCCATATCGATTTGCTTGATCTCTTTTTTCTTGGCTTTCATGATATCGGGCAGCTTCGGATAACGCGGTTCGTTCAATCCCCGGGTGGCACCGATGACACAGGGCAGTTGCATCTCCACAACTTCCCTTGAGCCCCCGCCGATTTCACGCTGCGCAACCGCCTTGCCGTCACCGATACTCAGATCGACCACGTCGCTGACCACGGCCATGTCCAGCGCTTTGGCCAGCCGATAAGGGGTTTGCATTCCTTCACTGTCGATGGACTGCCTGCCGCAAAAAATCACATCGGCTCCACCGTCTTGTTCAATGGCCTTTTTCAGGGCCTGGCTGGTTAAACCACTGTCAACAAACTGGGCATCGGTCTTGACCAGAATCCCGCGGTCGGCGCCAAGGGCCAGGGCGGCCCGCATGGTGTTGACCGCTGACTCCTTGCCCACGGTGACGATGATTACCTCACCGCCACCGGCCTGCTTTTTCAATTGGACCCCTTCTTCCACCGCGTACTCATCATAGGGGTTGACGATAAATTTGCAGGTCTCCGCAAATCCGCTGCCATCAACCACCGTAATCTTGGCCGCCGTGTCCGGCACGTGTTTGACACATACATAGATCTTCATATTGATATTCCTAACTCCAAACAAACATGGAAAAAAATTAATGCACGAAAGCACAAATGGGCTTGAATTCAGTGTTAAAATGAGATTGAAATATAATCAACTATGCATAATTTTAATAGTGTATCAAAATATTCAGTTGATTGATCGTAAATGATTGAGCAGAATATAAAAGCATGATAAAATCTCAGACTACTGCGACTAATTTTTAGATAATAAAAATTAGCTACTAGGCAAAATAGGATTTGATAAATTTTAAAAATCTTCTCGTTTTCTTCTTCCGTTCCGGGAGTCACCCTGAAATAGCCCGTTTTGCCGTGAATTTCACCAATTTTCTTGAGAAAGATTTTTTCCTCAAGGGCAGCAGCAAGAATCTCTTCGGTGGTTTTGCCCGTCATGGTGCCGTCGATCAACATGTAGTTACCATTGGCCGGAAACGGTTTAAGACCCAGTTTCTTGAGCTCTTCGGTAAAAATATCCATCCATTTGTTATTGTGTTCGACCTTGCCTTTGACCTCATCCGGGTTGTCGATGATCGCCTCGGCGGCAGCCGCGGCCATCCGGCTTACGTTCCAGGGCAGAAACATCCGGTTGAAAGCCGCTATCATCTCTTCGGTACCCAGGACAAAACCGAAACGAACACCGGCAAATCCATAGGCCTTGGAAAAGGTCACCGACAAAAACACCTGGGGATATTTGTGGATCAGATCGACTTTCGACGGCCGGTCCTGATTGTAGTCCAGGTAAGCTTCATCCACACAAAGGGGCACGCCGGTCTCACAAAATCGAAGCAGATCCTCATCTTCGATAAACACGCCGGTGGGGTTGTTGGGGTTGATGATCAGGATCAGCTTTGTCCGGTCATTGATGGCATTGAGCATTCCATCCACATCATAGTTCAGGTTATCTTCTCTGACCGGAACCTGTACCACCTTGGCATTGCAAAGCTCGGCCCGGGGCGGAAACAGCTCAAAGGTCGGTGTGGACAGCAGGAACTCATCGCCCGGTTGCAGAAATACCCGCATCATGGCGTCGATGGTATCCGAAGATCCGTTGCAAAGGGCCACATTGTCCGGGCCCAGGCCGTACATTTTGCCGATCTTGGTTCTCAACCGCAAAAAACTATCCGGATACCAGTTGCCGTGCCGCAGGGATTCGGCCACCGCCGCGATCACTTTTTCCGACGGCGGGATGGGGTTTTCATTGAGCATCAAACGGGCAGTTTCGGGATTGTCCATTGCCTTATCCAGAATACCCACATTGTACTCCCTGGACGTATACAGCCAGGGAACGATCCAATCTTTAAGTTCTTTTTTCATTTTTTTCTCCTTATAAATTTTTTCAAAATTTTAAAAAAGTACCTGCATTTCGTAGTAATCAAATGACGGGCTTCTATTGATCCGTATAGCACACCGCCACCTTAATTCTAACACCTGAAACCTGGCACCTGACACCTAAAGCGTAGAACTTTATTCCTCGCGCTGGCCTATTTCAACAACCTCTCAATCGAGGTGTACTTTAACCCGAACGCATCGGCAACCCCCTGGTAGGTGACTTTGCCTTTTACAACATTGGCACCCAGCTTGATTTCAGGATTTTGCTTCATGGCCTTTTTCCAGCCTTTGTTCGCTATTTCCACCGCATAGGGCAGTGTGGCGTTTGTTAATGCCAGGGTGGAGGTCTTGGGGACCGCCCCCGGCATGTTGGCCACACAGTAGTGCACCACGCCTTCAACCTTGTAAATGGGTTGGCCGTGGGTGGTCGCCTTGGAGGTCTCAAAACAGCCGCCTTGATCAATGGCCACGTCCACCAGCACCGCCCCTTTCTTCATGGTTTTGAGCATCTGGCGGGTCAACAGCTTGGGCGCTTTGGCACCCGGGATCAAAACCGCACCCACTACCACGTCGGCTTCCTTGATGAGCCTGCGGACAGTCGACGGTTTTGACATCAGCAAGAAGCAATTGCTGGGCATCACATCACTCAGATAGCGCAGCCGCTCCAGATTCATATCGAGAATGTATACCTTGGCGCCCAGACCGCAGGCCATTTTGGCGGCATTGATCCCGACTATGCCGCCACCGATAATAAGGACCGTTCCCGGATCGACGCCGGGCACACCACCCAGCAGGATGCCGTGACCGCCCTGGGCCATTTCCAGATACTTGGCGCCCTGCTGAATGGCCATACGCCCGGCCACTTCACTCATGGGCGTCAGCAGCGGCAGTGATCCGTCGCTTTTTTGAATGGTTTCATAGGCAATGCTGATCGATCCGCTTTTGATGAGGACTTCGGTCAGCTTTTCCGCCGCGGCAAGATGGAGATAGGTAAAGATAATCTGGTCCTTACGGATGAGTTTATACTCGGCCGGCAAGGGTTCTTTGACATGCATGACCATCTTGGATCGTTTAAAAATTTCCTTGGCAGTGTCAACGATCTCAGCACCGGCGTCTGCATAGGCCTTGTTGTTGAACCCGCTGCCCATGCCGGCATTATTCTCAACAAGCACCGTATGACCGTTTTGTCTCATGACTTCCACCCCGGCAGGGGTCATGCACACGCGGTTTTCTTCAGTCTTGATTTCTTTTAATACCCCTACAATCATGATGATCTCCTTCGATATAGTTAATTATGTCAATGGCTCAGTTGTCTAACCTGTTTGCTATTTACTGAATTCTGGCAACTTGTTAGTTGTCACCGGTCACTTGTCCCTGGTCGCTGGCTGCCGTTCTGAAGCCCGCAGTTGCCAGGTAACGAGAAGCCAGAGACCAGAGACCAGAAACCAGTCACCAGCCACCAGCTAAAGCATCTTACGAATCGACTCATACTTCAGGCCGAAGGCCTCGGCAACCCCTTTGTAGGTCACCTTGCCTTCGACCACATTGGCCCCGGCCCTGATTTCAGGGTTTTCTTTCATAGCCTTTTTCCAGCCCTTGCCCGCTATCTCCGCCGCATACGGCAGGGTGGCATTATTCAATGCCAGGGTAGAAGTCCTGGGCAAGGCA
>CAVXZZ010000014.1:0-37404 GCA_963766255.1 uncultured delta proteobacterium | reverse complement strand
GTGCCCGGGGCGAGAATTGAACTCGCACAGCCACTAAGGACCGAGGGATTTTAAGTCCCTTGCGTCTACCTATTCCGCCACCCGGGCGTTTCACAATTTATGGGTTAATTTGATAACCGAATGTGGGAAGGATTTCAAGGAAAAAGAAAAAATCGTGGCGCTAAGTTGGAAATTCAAATTTTTTGT
This sequence comes from uncultured delta proteobacterium, assembly GCA_963766255.1. Taxonomy (GTDB): domain Bacteria; phylum Desulfobacterota; class Desulfobacteria; order Desulfobacterales; family JAFDCJ01; genus JAFDCJ01. Next base: position 37,218 of record CAVXZZ010000014.1, on the reverse strand, counting down.
CGCTAAAAATCTTTAAACAGGCCGTCACAACATCGGCGTCGTAAAGGGTCCCGCTGTTTTGGGTGATTTCGGCCAGGGCTTTTTCAATTCCCATGGACGGTCGGTAAGGCCGGTGGGAGGACATGGTCTCAACAACATCGGCAACGCCAATGATGCGGGCTTCCATTAAAATACTGTCCCCGGCAAGGCCTTCGGGATATCCTGAGCCATCCATTCTTTCATGATGCTGAATGATGATGTCGGCAATCGACCATGGAAATTCAATCCCTTTCAGAATATCATAGCCGGCCTGGGAGTGGGCCTGAATCAGGCTAATTTCTATTTCAGTCAATTGTATCGGTTTGGTGAGGATTTCAGCCGGCAGTGATATTTTGCCTATATCATGAATGGAGGCCGCCATGTAGGCCCCTTCTATTTGGTCTTCCGGAAGTTCTATCGATTCAGCGATGGCCCTGGTTAATGCGGCCACCCGCATTTGATGTCCGGAAGTGTAAGGGTCTCGTTTTTCCACCGTCATGGCAATAGCTTTAATGGTCGAATCCATTACTTTTTTAAGATTCTGAAAGCTTTGTTCCAGCTCCTGCTGCACAAGGGCGCGGTTTTCGATTTCTATTTTTAGCAGTTTATTGGATTCCACCAGCTCGGCGGTACGCTTTTCAACCAGGTTTTCCAACTCAGAGTGGAGGACCAGCAATTGCCTCTCGGCCTGCCACTTGGTACTGAGGGCTGTGGAGAATTGAAGGATTTCCTGGCGATAAAAGGGTTTCTGCAGATAGAGCAATTTATCGGAGAAATTTGTCACTGAATGCTTGTTGCCGGTATCAGTGCTCCGGTAACCTGTGACCATGATGATGTTGATTCCAGGGTCCAGCTTTTGGATTTCATCGGCAGTCCATTGGCCGTCCGGTCCCGGAGGCATGTTCAAATCCAAAAAAGAAACCGCATAGGGGGTGTTTTCATCCAGGGATTTCTTAACCTCATCAACCGCTTCGTCACCCTGGGTGCAGCATGTTACTTCAAATGACGGCATCGTCGGCAGGGGATTTGCCGGACTTAGAATCATTTTATATAAATCCAAAACAGTCTCGTCATCATCGACTGCAAGAATTCGAAAGCGCTTGTGATTGTTTTCCTTCATCTAAGGCAAATCCGATGCACCAAAATAAACATTACCGGCAATTGAATATTTTTTGTAATTATAGGACGATTAGACATTTCGTGCAACCTTTTTGAACTAGCCTACAATCAGTAAGCGTCTGGAAATCCTTGTCAAAATAGGCGCCATTTGCTAATAGGTCCATATGAAAAAATCGGCAAACGGCGCAAAGCTAATTCTAGCCTCGCAATCTCCCCGTCGGCGTAATCTGTTAGCGCAAGCAGGGATTGAATTTTCCGTCATTCCCAGCAGTTTTGATGAAAATTCAGTCAGGCTGTCCTCCCCGGAGGTCTACGTCAGGCAATTGGCTGAAGGCAAGGCCGGGGATATCTCAGAGCAATATCCGGACAGCTGGGTAATTGGCGCCGACACCATTGTTTTCATCGATGAAACCATACTGGGAAAACCGGGTTCGAAGTCTGAAGCGCGAACCATGCTTAAACGCCTGAGCGGCAAAACCCATCAGGTGCTGACAGGCTACTGCGTTTGCTGCCAAAGAAGCGACTGGTTTTTTTCCGATACAGTTAAAACCGACGTTTGTTTCAAGACGCTCACCGAAAAGGAGATCGACTGGTACATTAATTCGGGAGAGCCCTTTGGCAAAGCCGGAGCTTATGCTATTCAAGGAATCGGCGCCTTTCTTGTCAAGCGTATCGATGGTTCTTATACTAATGTTGTCGGTCTGCCGGTTTGTGAGGTCATAGAACTTCTAATCCATGAAAAAATCATAGAACTCACATGAGGAATGGATTCGATCTTAAAAAAGAATTTAGACAGGATTAACAGGAATTTTAGGATAGTTTTTATTTTCACACTTTCCGGATGAAAGTGTGAAAACCCAATTCGCCTCACGGCGAAGAAAAGTTTGGTTGCTCTTTCAAAGGCGTTCACTAAGTTCCAATATTATTATAATTGGCTACTATCATATGCGAAATTAAACTTCTTTCGCCGGAGGCGATGGAGTTTCCAGGATTTCTTCAGGAAATCCTGGAAAATAAAATCCTGACAATCCTGTTAATCCTGTCAAAAATTATTTATAAAAATAGAATCCATTCATTCTTCTTTACGTGAGGATAACAAATTGAAAGACCGACTTGAACACCGTACAGGCAGCGAATCAGGCGGGCGGCCGAGGCATGCAGCCGCCCGGTAACGGACATCCGCCTGGTGGCTGTCAGCAAAACCATGCCGGTTGAAATAGTCCGGGAAGCCATTGAGACCGGGATGACGGATCTTGGCGAAAATTATATCCAGGAAGCCAGGGAAAAAATTTCCACCCTTGCAGCTTATCCGGTCACCTGGCATTATATCGGTCATCTGCAATCGAACAAGGCCAAATATGCTGTCCGGATGTTTGACCTCATTCACTCGGTTGATTCCCTGAAACTGGCTAAAGCACTGGATAAATACGCCAAAAAAATAGATAAGGTCCAGGACATCTTGGTCCAGGTCAATGTCGCCAAAGAGGATTCAAAATCCGGTGTCTATGGTGAAGATGCCATCCAGTTGGTGAGGGCGATCGCGCGACTGGATAATCTTGCAGTTAAAGGCTTGATGACGATGCCGCCCTATTTCAATGCCCCGGAAAAAGTTCGACCGTTTTTCGCGGCTTTGCGACACCTTCGGGATCAAATCAAAAATGAAAACATACCCAGAATATCCATGGAAGAACTATCCATGGGCATGACCGGAGATTTTGAAGCCGCCATAGAAGAAGGGGCGACGATGGTGCGGGTCGGAACCGCCATCTTTGGAGAAAGACATTGAAAGTATTGATTCACATCTGCTGTGGGCCCTGCGCCATTTATCCGGTTGAAGCGATAACTGCCAGTGGGTTGGAGGTCATGGGCTTTTTTTACCGGCATAACATTCACCCCTATTCCGAGTGTTTAAAGCGGCAGAAGAATCTGGAAGCCTATGCCGGGCAGATTGGTCTACGGTTAATTATCCAGGAGGGTTATGATCTGGAGGGGTTTATCCAGAATGTGGTTTACCGGGAAAAAGACCGCTGCACCTACTGCTATCATGACCGTTTGCGAACCACCGCCCTTTTAGCCAAACGCGGCAAATTCGATTATTTTACCTCTACCCTGCTCTATAGCAAATTTCAAAATCATGACCTGATAAAATCAATGGGAGAATCCATCGGAAAATCCATCGGAGTGCCGTTCTGGTATCAAGATTTTCGGTCCGGATGGAAAGAAGGGGTAGAAAAATCAAAAGACCGCAAAATGTATCGTCAGCAGTATTGTGGATGTATTTATAGTGAGAAGGAACGTTTCTACAAATCTGGTTAAACATCCCATTTAGCTAACGCCCAGGCGCATTGCCAAAATCAAATAGATTTGCGTATTTGGTGTTTAGTATTTTGTGTTTGGTCCGGGGACATTCGGCAGACAGCAGCTAAACACTAAACACCCAACACCAAACACGGTTTTTAAGTTTAATATGTTCGGAAACTTCATATATTTCATACTCGTTTTACTTATCTATCTGACCTACCAACCCTCAGGTGAAACTTATTTTACGGCCTACGAGTCCTTTACCCTTTTTATCTGCCTGATATTAATTTTTTCTCTATTGACCCGGTTCCAATTTAAAAGAATCGAACAACGGATTTCCGAAGGAAATTTTCCACGTATCGACCATCAATTCAACACGACCTTGGTTCACCAGAGCATCATAGCCATTGTTGTTTTTGCCGTCGATATTTACGGATTGAATCTTCCATCGTTTCTGTCAGGTATTGCGCCTTTTAATGCCATCCCTACCCTGCTGGCCCTGCTGTTTCTGTTATTATTTATTTTCTATCTGGCCATCGTCTGGGCCTTTGCCTACGGGCCCTATCAAAATCTTTATAGGGCGAATATTTCCAGGGCCACCTATGTTTTTTCAAACATCTCATTTTCCATTCCGGTATTACTGCCCTGGCTTTTCCTTTCGGGCATTGCAGACATTATTCAGACCCTGCCGTTTGAGGCTCCCAAACAGTTTTTTAGCACGACAGAAGGTGAGGTCAGCTACTTTTTATTTTTTCTTATCGGCGTAGCCATTTTCGGACCTGTCTTGATACAAAAATTCTGGCGGTGCAAACCCCTTGAGGACGGATATTATCGAAGCCGGATCGAGGGCTTGTGCCGCCGGGCGGACATGGCCTATTCCGATATTCTATACTGGCCTATTTTTGGCGGTAAAATGATCACCGCCGGCGTTATGGGCCTTGTTAAAAAGTTTCGCTATATTCTCGTAACCACCTCTTTGCTGCAACTTCTTGAACCAGAAGAGGTCGATGCCGTTATTGCCCATGAAATTGGCCATGTCAAAAAGAAACACCTGTTGTTTTATCTTGCCTTTTTTGTAGGCTATATGCTTCTTTCCTATGTCGCCGTCGACGCCATTGTCTTCGCCATCATCAGTGCAGAGCCCATCTATTGGTTGAGTAATAAAGCTGGTTTCAGTCAGACGGCTTTCATATCAGGTGTATACAGCGTGGTGATTATCTGCGTTTTTTTAATTTATTTCCGTTTTATTTTCGGTTTTTTTATGCGCAATTTCGAGCGCCAGGCCGACACCTACGTCTATGCCCTGTTTGACAGCGCCAAACCGCTGATTTCAACCCTCGAGAAGATAGCCGCAACCAGTGGCCAATCAGCGGACAAACCCAACTGGCATCATTACAGTATCAGCCAGCGCATTGACTATCTCCAAAAATGCGAAGCAGATCTTTCATGGATAGACCGTCAGAATATCAAAATTAAAAAGAGCATGGGGGTTTATGTGGCTTGCCTGGTGCTTTTAGGAGTGCTGGGATACCAATTCGATATCGGCATGGGAGGGGACCGGGTTACCAGTCAGATATATGAAAGGGCAATTCTGGAACAAATAGAAAAATTTCCCGACAATCCGGATCTGTACAGCCTGTTGGGAAAAATTTACTTTAACCGTCACAACTGGACCGGTGTGCGGGAGGCCTGGGAGAAATCACTGGCACTGGAACCTGACAATGCTGAGGTTCTCAACAACCTGGCCTGGCTTTACGCCACCTGTGAGGACGAACATTTTCAGGATCCCCAGCGGGCACTGGCGATGGCCACCCTGGCTGTCAAACTTGAGAATCTGCCCCACATCTGGGACACCCTCGCCGAAAGTTACTATGTCAATGAAATGTACAGCCAGGCAGTTGAAGCCGGTCAAAACGCCCTGGAGTTAGCCCATGATAATCGCGGTTACTATGAAGACCAGCTCAAGAAGTTTAAAAAAGCAGCCGGGTACTAGGCGTTTAGTTAAATAGTTGATTAGTAGAATAGTCAAAGGAGGATCCGTCTGACACTATTTAACTAATCAACTATTCAACTAATCAACCATACCTATCGGATACACACCTTGCGGACCTGCAGCAGGTCCAGATGACCTTTGAGAACCTTTTCTATCCCATCCTGTTTCAGGGTTTTCATTCCATCCTTTATTGCCCGGGCTCTTATTTCGTCGACTTTGGCTGTATTTTGAATCAGCATTTTGATTTCATCGCTGCCCATCAAGAGTTCGTGAAGTGCCATCCGGCCACGGTAACCGTAGCCGCTGCAATCATCACAGCCGCCAGGCTTGTTCAACATCAAATCATCTTTAAAGGGTATCGCAACCCTGTCATTGAAATAGTCCAGTCCGTATTCCCTTGCCAGAGCCGTATATTCTTCCAGTGAGAGATGATAGGATTGCCGGCAATTTTTGCACAGGGTTCTGGCCAGACGCTGGGCCAGAATACATAAAATCGCATCGGAAAAATTAAAGGGATCCATTCCCATATCCAGCAAACGGGTAATGCTCTCCGGCGCACTGTTGGTATGCAGGGTCGATAAGACCAGATGACCGGTAAGTGAGGCCTGGATGCCGATTGATGTCGTTTCTCTGTCACGCATTTCACCGACCATGATGACATCCGGATCGGCCCTGAGAAACGAGCGCATGGCCGCTGCGAAATCCAAACCGATCTTTGGATTGACCTGTAGCTGACGCAATCCTTTTTGAGTGATCTCTACGGGATCTTCAGCGGTCCAGATCTTGGTTTTGGTCCTATTGAGATGTTTCAAGGCACTGTGAAGCGTCGTTGTTTTTCCGGATCCGGTGGGGCCGCATACAAATATAATTCCATGGGGATTGGAAATTGCATCCAAGAAATTCATATAGTTGCTTTCGGAAAAACCTATTTGATCAAGCGGCAGCGGTTCGTTACCATCCAGGATACGCATGACGACATCTTCCTTGCCGCCTTGGGTAGGGAGGGTCGCCACCCGCAGCTCAATATCCTTGCCGCCGAATTTTTTAAATTTGATTTTCCCGTCCTGGGGCTTGCGGCGTTCGGCGATATCCAGATCGGCCATAATTTTAATGCGGGACACAACGGCACTGCGGTAACTGAAGGGGATGGTCTGGTAGACCGAGCAATCACCGTCAATTCTTATTCTAACCCGGGTGCTTTCCTTTCCGGAAAAGGGTTCGATATGAATATCGGAAGCGCCTCTGGCATAGGCATCCAGAATTATCTTATTCACCAGTTTAACCACTGCGTTGTCTTCTTCACCGACCGCTTTTTCAGCTTCCTCAATTTCATTGCTTTCTTCGCGCATCATGGACAGAATTTCTTCAATATCACTGAGCTGTTTTTCGTCCTGGGAGTAAAATTTGATGATGTCAAGAATATCCTGCTTCAACGCCACGCAAATTTTAAGTTTTTTACCGGGGAAAAGCGCTCGCATTTCACCTATCCGCTGCTGATCATGGGGATTGTCGATGGCAACGACAACGCCACTGTCTTCTTCGCGCAATGGAACCCAGGAATATTTGCGCAGAAAGGGTATTTTCAGGCCGGCCAGCAATTCTCCGGGGATCGGATTATTGGGGGTGAATTCAACCGCCTGAACATCATAGAACTGGCTCAAAGAGGCCAAGAGGTCTTTTTTTCCAATTTTAAAATCCGAGATTAATATTGACTCAACCGCCACATTCTTGTGCCTGGCTTTAATAATCGCTTTTTCCAACTCGGTTTGCGTCACCAAATGATTTTCCAGGAGAAGATTGAATTTTCCGGTGGCGTAACGCTGGGTGAGTTTTTTTTGGGTGTAAAGGGCAATGCCGAGAATGTCACTGACTTCTTTGAGGGATCGTTCATCGATTTCCACAAACGCAGACCCGGCTTTGCGGTTCATCAGTTGAATGACACCAAGCAAATAGTTTTTGAAGACAATCGGATGGGCCAGGACCTGCCGGGTCGTAAACCCGGTTTGCATGTCCCAGCGTTCATCGAACCTCAGTTCGGGATCGATAGCCGCCAGTTCCTTTACGTCATACGCATTTTTCAAATTGACGATCTGGTTTTTAAGGGCACACCAGCCGGCAATGCTTTTGGCAGATATGGGGATGTGGATCTCTTCTATGTCGTTTGCCGATTTAAAACGGGATACCAGTTGGTGGTTTTTAGCATCGACCACGTAGACGGTAACGCGATCAGCTGCGAAAAGAGAGGTGATATCTTCCTTTAAATCGATTAAAATTTCATCCAGATCACTGGCGGCGTTTATCCTGTTGCAGATTGCCTGCAGGCGGGTGCGGTAGACCACTTCAGACGTGAGATGTTGGATCTGTCTATCTTTGCTGTTTGAAGTGATGAAGGCGGAAACCAATGGGATTTCTCCAATTTGAATCTTAAATCATGACGTCGTTAAAAATTTATTTTATCTTGGGAATATTTTAATTGGAATATTGGAGAAATCGATTGCGGATTTGGGATTGCGGAATTTTAATCTGAAAATTGTCTGATTGTAATTGTTCCAATCCTAAATCTGCAATCCGATATCCGAAATCCCTTGACTCCAGTACTCCACGACTCAAAGGTTCAGAGATAATTTGCAACCTTGGATTTCTCGTTTTATCGGTTATAGCTCCCTCAGCTTTTTAAGGTTAGCGTAGATCTTTTTTGCGCCTCCCAGGACCAATAAAAACCCGAGCATGTAAAAACAAAAATATATAAATCCAATTATTGAAGCAAATGACTCGATGGTCTTAATCTGCGGCATGACCTGGGGAATCCGAAAAAACACCCCCACCCCGGCCAGCAGGAGCAAAATTCCCCAGATCAGCTGAAAATAGATCTTGTTCTTCTCCATCTTAATCCTCTGCCTTATCGGCCATCGCCAGTCGAAAATCAGGCAGCGAGCATCCAGTTACAAGCAACCGGTGACGGGTAAAAAGTAACGATTAACGAGTGACAAGTGGCCAAATCCCAGTGACCGGTTTAATCCGCCAGGTTTCCCTTGAAGTCTGCTTTTCGCTTTTCGACAAAGGCCGTGGTGCCTTCTTTCGCGTCCGGGCTGGCAAAACTGATGGCAAAAGCGTCGATCTCGATACCGCAACCCGTACCAAGGTCCACATCCATCCCGCGATTAATGGCCTGCTTGGCCTCTCTCATCGACACCTTCCCTTTGGACGCAATCTGACCGGCGGTTTTCATGACCTCCTCGATGAGCTGCTCCTGGGGGACCACCTTGTTGGCCAATCCGATCTGAAGGGCTTCAGCAGCAGAAATCATTTTGCCGGTAAAAATCAACTCTTTAGCCATATTGGTGCCGATCAGCCGTGGCAGTCGCTGGGTACCGCCAAAACCGGGGATGACGCCAAGATTTATTTCGGGCTGCCCAAACTTAGCGTTTTCCGCGGCGTAGATGAAATCACAGGCGATGGCGATTTCGGTACCGCCTCCCAGCGCAAAACCGTTGACAGCGGCAATCACGGCAATGGGTAGTTGTTGAATTTTATGGATAATACGGTGGCCTTTTTGGGCAAAGCTTTTGGCTGAAAGTGAATTAAACGTTGCCAGTTCGGTAATGTCAGCTCCGGCCACAAATGATTTGTCCCCGGACCCGGTTAGCACCAGAACGCGAATATTCTCGTCAGCGGATATTTCGTCAAGGGCCTGGGATAGTTCGCCAAGCAGTGCGCCATTGAGGGCATTTAGTGCCTTGGGCCGGTTAAACGTGATGGTGGCAATACCGTCTTTTACTTCATAGATAATGTTTTCGTACGCCATTTTTTACCTCCGTAAGGGTTGGATAGATCGAATCTATGAAAACCTATAATGGATAGAAGATAGAGATTGTTTTGTCAAATTGAAAACCGGGTGAGGTTGCCGAATTTTAAATCGTGTCGGTAAAGTTCTATTATTAACTATTCGAAAATCACCTGGTTTCCGGCCTTACAGACAGCATCCCAATTTACTAAAGCATTTTATATCTGTCCGTCATGCCGGACTTGATCCGGCATCCAGGAACGTAACACCCGGAAAAACAGCTGGATTCCCCTTTGATTTGTTCAGGGTGGTGAGCCTGTCGAACCACGGTTCAAGCCCGGAATGACAAAACAGAAGCATTGGTATCTTTTCAATTACGAGCAGCAAACTTCGCGGGAATTCAGAACAAAATGCTGTTTAATCCCTGGTTCAGTTTTTCTCACTTATTGCTGCAATATAAATGGCTGATAATATAAGTAATCCACCGATCAATTTAGGCCAGGTCAACCCCTCACCAAATATCAGATAGGCCATGATGGTACTGCCGATGGGCTCCCCCAAGCAAAGCCACGGCAACAAAGCCGGTGCTGAACCATTTAAGGGCCCAGTTGTAGCTGGAGTGACCGATGATTTGGGAAACCAGAGCCATGGCCCAAAAGGCGGTAATGGTTTGGGTATCGTACCCCCTAACCGGCAGTTGCAGTGCAATTACAGCCAACCATAAAAACAGCGCGGCACTGCCGTAGCATATGGCTACATATGAAAGCAGGGATAGTCTCGGGCGCAAATTGCGGCCTAACAGAAGGTAGACGGCAGCACAGATCGCCCCGATGACCGCCAGAATATCGCCGAGCAGCGCCTGGCCGCCCGTAGCAAAATCTCCAAAACCAATGATGCCTCCGCCGACGACACTAACGATGATGCTGGTGATCGTAGCCCTGGTCAGGCGATCCTTGGCTATCAACGGAGTCAGCAGCCCGACCCAGAGCGGGATCGTGTTGACCAGGACGACACTGTTGGCAATGGCCGTATAATCGAGCGAGGAGATCCAGCTGGCGAAATGCAGAGCCAGGAAAAAACCGGATAGCACAGCCAGTTTATATTCGCGAACGGATAAATTGCGTAGTTCAGCCCTCGCCTTCCAGGCTGCCAGAGGAACCAGGATGAGTGCGGCTAAACCGAGTCGGTAAGCGGCGGTGACCAGGGCCGGGGCATCGGCCAGGCGTGCGAATATGGCACCGGTGGAGACACCGAAAATGCCGATGGTCAAGATAATAATTGGGTTGATGGGGAGGTCTGAATTTTCTGCTTTTAAGGGCATAAGCGCTTCAAGAGTAAAAAATGGCTTCAAGTGTCAGCAAGCCTCAAATTGAGGAATTGCGAATTTAGGAATTTAGGTATTAGTGGTATTCTGTCGATTAAATTCACCGCTACAAAAATTCCTCAATTCCTGAATCCCTTAATTCCTAAATCATTGAATACCTGACACTTGAAACCTGACAGCAATGATTATTCTCGACAAATCTTTCAGCCAAGAAATTAACTGTTGTTTGACAAACCAGATCGATGCATCAGGTGTGCTGTTGGTGTGATCTCTTTGATGTATTTTTTTATTCCGATAACGATGGCTTCGCACACGCGCTGCTGGTATTGGGGATTGACCAGTCTTTTGGCTTCCCTTGGATTGCTGATAAAACCGGTTTCAACCAGTATGGCCGGCATTTGGGCACCGAGCAGAACATAAAAAGGCGCCTGTTTGACCCCTTTGTCTTTAATTCGGCTGTAACGTTTGGTTTTCAAGTGTCCGACAACCGATACCTGCACATTGCCGGCAAGTCGACTGGATTCGTTGATTTTGGCATTTTGCATCAAATCCTGGAGAATGGTCTGAAGGTCACTGATGTTTTTGGTGGACGTCGCATTTTCCATGGCGGCCACCCGGATGGCTTCGTCGTCTGTGGCCAGATTTAAGAAATAGGTTTCAATGCCATAGGCCCTGCGATCTTTGTGGGAGTTGGTGTGGATGGAAATGAATAAATCGGCGTTTTTGGTGTTGGCGATGGCGGTGCGTTCTTCCAGGGTCAGATAGCGGTCATTGCTGCGGGTCAAAAACACTTCGCATTTCAATTCCTTGCGGACCAATTTGGCGAGTCTGCGGGCGATTTGAAGGGTGACGTGTTTTTCATGAACCCCTTTCAGATACCCCGGTGCACCGTAATCCCTGCCCCCATGGCCCGGATCGATAACAATCCGCCTGACACCCAGGGCAAGCTGCTTGGCCAGTGCACTGGTGGGAAGTTTACCATTCTTTTTAATGGTTACACGTGGCTGGCGGGATGCTGTCTCAGGCTCACCGGCATGTACCCCAAACATCAATGACAATACGAAACGGATCCTTTAATGAAAATATTTTATAGGTCTTGAAGGATTTGATATCGACCACAACCCTGACCGAATCACTGGGTATACTGTCCTGCGCGGGCATCACTCAATAAATCGTCATTGATCGGGATATTTTTTTTATATTCTGCCCCAGCCGGCTGTTTTTCAAATCCACGTAGAGGCGCTGGGGTTTGTTTTTGGATGGGTCTTTTTTCAGCAGGTGGTGGTTATAGGCAGTATCCCGGCTGGCATCAATAACGACCCGTGTGTAGTTGGGGTTGGACCAAAACCGCAAGTTATCGACAGTTCCCCGGCTCCCAGAGACGGAACTGCCAGGGTTAGCAGCCGGTTTTTGTTGACCTGCTGGTTTTTGGTTTTTATCCTCGATGATCTTTGCAAGGTCTCCGCTTTTGCCTTCTGAATCTTTTTTCACCCATTGGGGCATGGCGTCGATGAGCAAAGATGCCTTCACCTTGTAACGACTGTCCGGAAAACGCTCAACGACTTTACTATACATGGTATGGGCGGCGCGCAGGTCGGATTTGCGCTGGGATTTTTTATAAAGATCGCCATACAGCTTTCCGCTCATAAACAAACTGGCGGCGGCGCGATCTCCATCGGGGTCCTGACGGTAATTGGAATAATATTTTTCAATGCATTGCAACCAGTTATGACGAAGGGCCATCTTGCGTTGGCTTTGTTTCAGATTGCTGTAGCAAGATTCGGCCGCCAGGTAGCGGTCTTCAGCGGGTTGCGCGGGTTTTGGCGTGGGTTTGGACCGGTCCGTCTTTTTGTTCGCGGTTGCGGAATTGGGAAGTGTTCGAATTTCGGCCGCGGCTTTCGTGCGGTATTTGCTTTTGGGAAAGCGTTTATGATTCTCTCAAAAATATCATGCGCTTCCTGCTGATCCGACGCCTTCCCCGAGCGTTTCGCCAGTTCTTTATACAGCTTTCCGGACATAAAAAGACCGGCCGGTGCCCAAGGGCCGGTGGAATCCAGGCGGTAGACGGTTTGAAATTTTTCTATACACCCTAACCAGTTGTGGCGGAATTTCATTTTTGCGGGAGCATTGCGCAATTTCTTGTAACAGGCTTCGGCATTAAAATAAGCCTGCTTGGCCGTAATTGCTTCACAATAACCACTTCCCAGGATACCGATAGCGATACAGGTCAACAGGATAAGAGCGATATAAATTCTTTTTATATCCATACGCAAAACAGGATGTCAGTCGTCCGTGGTTGCAAAACCGGGCAGACGGAATTGGGATTTTTTACGAGACCGTCAAGGCTGTAAAATTCATAAAAGCTCAAGGCCGCTAAGTTTTGAGTTTTTCCTGAAGTTCGTTTAAAAAATTCAACGCTTCCAAGGGCGTCATTTTCGAAATATCCGTTTCGGTTAATTGCTCGATAAGTTTGGTTTCTTTCTTGCTAAATAAATCGAGCTGAACTGGGCCTTTGGCAGCTGGTGTTTTTCCGATCATCAATCCGGGTGCTTCCCCTGAATTGTAGTCTCCTTGCTCGATTTTGTAAAGAATCCTTTTGGCCCTTTTGATTACCCGGTCGGGAATTCCGGCCAGCCGGGCTACCTGGATGCCGTAGCTGCGGTTGGTTCCACCTTGTACCAGCTTTCTTAAAAAGATAATTTCATCATTCCATTCTTTAACGGCAATGTTAAAGTTTTTTACCCTCACCTTGGTCCGGGCAAGGTCGGTAAGTTCGTGGTAGTGGGTTGCAAAAAGGGTTTTGACGCCCCTGTTTTTAATATCGTGCAGATATTCCGCCACGGCCCAGGCAATGCTGAGGCCGTCGAAGGTACTGGTTCCCCGGCCAATTTCATCCATAATCACCAGGCTTTTTTCGGTGGCATTATTGAGAATATTGGCTGTTTCTTGCATTTCGACCATGAAGGTACTCTGACCGGAAGACAGATTGTCAAGGGCACCGACACGTGTAAAAATTCTATCTGTGATGCTGATTTGAGCCTGGGCGGCAGGAACAAATGATCCCATTTGGGCCATTATGACCACCAGTGCTACCTGTCTGAGCACCGTGGATTTGCCGGCCATATTGGGCCCGGTTATGATCAGGACCTGCTGGTCCTGATCGTCCATATGAATGGTGTTGGGAACAAAACGTTCGGCCGTAATCATTTTTTCCACAACCGGATGGCGGCCTTCTTCGATTCTGATGCAGCCGTCAGTTGTCATTTCCGGACGGCTGTAATTATTTTGAGCGGCGATTTCAGCCAGGTTGACCAGGCAATCGATGCTGGCCAAAAACCGAGCTACCGTTTGAATAGCCAGGTTATTGTTAACAATCTCCGCACGGATTTCGGCAAAGAGCTCGTATTCAAGGGTTGCCCTTTGATCTTCCGCACCGAGAATTTTCATCTCAAAGGACTTAAGTTCATCGGTAATAAACCGCTCGGCATTGACCAGGGTCTGCTTGCGAACGTAATTGACCGGGACCGATTCCGAGCGACTTTTGGGAATTTCAATGTAGTATCCAAAAACTTTGTTATAGCGGACTTTCAGCGTATTTATTCCGGTGTGCTCCTTTTCACGCAACTCCAGCTGGGCCAACCAGCTCTTAGCGTCCCGACTGATATGCACAAGATCGTCTAATTTCCGGTTATAACCGGTTTTAATGATCCCGCCTTCGTTTAGGGTCGGCGGAGCATCCTCCCGGATGGACCGTTCGATAAGATCGGCCAATGCCAGCAGATGATCAATGTTTTCAGGTTGTTGGAAAAGTTCACTCTTAAGTTCCACCAGCAAAGACCACAAATCCGGCAGCATTTGCAGGGACTGTTTCAAGGCTACCAGGTCCCGGGCATTGGCATGCCCCATCACTATTTTATTGCCGATTCTTTCGATATCATGGATTGATTTCAAGGTCTCACGAATGCTTCGGCGGATGTGAATGGTATGGGTTGCTTCGCCGACCGCATCATGCCGTAGGCCTATTTCTTTTGGATCAATCAGGGGATAGCGCATCCATTGGGCCAGCAGGCGTGCTCCCATGGCAGTGCCGGTATGATCGATAACACCGATCAGGGTGCCCCGCCGGGATCCGCTACGAATATTTCTGAACAGCTCCAGATTTTGCCAGCTCAACTCATCGACCATCAGGTATTTATCGAGGCTGTAGGCTTCGATGCGGGTCAGGTGTTCCAGTTTTTGTTTTTGGGTTTCGCGAACGTAAAAGACCACCGCCCCTGCGGCGCAGACACCGGCCTTCCAATTTTCACATCCAAAGCCCTCCAGGCTGACGGTTTTAAATTGATCGGTCAGGCGCTCATAGCATTTTTTGAACTCAAAGGCACGGTCGTTCAGGTAGGATTTCGAAATCTCGGTGAACACATCGGTTATGGGTAATAGCCCGGGATCGTTTTTAGAAGATTCGGCCAACAGGATTTCCCTGGGAGATATCCGCCGTATCTCCTCGACAATGGCCGCCGGGTCATTGGATTCAGCAACCCGGAAGGTTCCGGTGGAAATGTCCAGAAAGGCGATACCGATGGCCCCGTCTTTGCTTTTTACGGCAAGAACATAATTGTTGGCCCGTTTATCCAGCAGTTCATCTTCAATAATCATTCCGGGGGTGATGACGCGAACCACATCCCTTTTAACCAGTCCCTTGGCCTGGGCCGGATCTTCGATCTGATCACAGACAGCGACTTTATAACCTTTATTGATCAGACGGGCGATATAGCTGCGGGCGGCCCGATGGGGAACGCCGCACATGGGAACCGGGGATTCGTCATTTTTGTTTCGTGAGGTTAAGGTAATTTCGAGGGCCCGGGATGCCAGGTGTGCATCTTCGAAAAACATTTCATAAAAATCGCCCATCCGGTAGAAAAGTATGGCATCCGGATACTGATCCTTAATGGACAGGTACTGCTTAATCATCGGGGTAGATTTGGGAGGGCTCATTGATTAATAGGGGATCTGCAGACGCTACCTTGAAAGATATTCTGATACTTTATAGTATAGTTAATAACGTATTGAAAATTATATTTTAATTTCGTCTGTTTTATCTTCCGCATTTTCGGAAGTATCGTCTGCCTTGCTGTCTTTGGAAAAAGCGCCGGTCTCCCCTGCATGATCTCCAGCGAGGCCATCGCTGGAAAGTTTTTGGGTGTCATCCGTATCATTGGGCGTCTCGATGCCTTTTAACGAATCGATTTCACGTCTTAGTCCTGCAATTTCAGCATTGTGAGACGCTATGGTGGTATTCAGCTTTTTGATGGTGCGCCTGGCTTTAAGGCGGGCGGATAGGCTGAAAAGGTAAGCGATAACGATACCGACAAGGAAGAACAATAAAAAAAGGATCGCCCTGGGCAATGCAGGTGTTTTGTATTCTTCCAATATGCCAAGGTTGATCCGCAACGCTTCATTGGCCATAAAAAAGGCCTTGTTTTGAAAAATCAATAGCGCAATCACCCCAAAAATAATCGCCCAGATGATCAGAGTGGCTTTTTTCATGCAATTTCTCCAATAATTTTTAAGGTTAGCTGAAATGTGGTTTTAAATTACCATAGGTGGCTTTAAGATGCTCAGGAATTACTCTAACATCTGCAAAAACGGTAAGGGCGTTGGTGTCGCCGAACCACCGGGGGACGATATGAAAATGAAGATGCTCTTCAACACCAGCCCCGGCAACCTTGCCCAGGTTCAGTCCGACATTAAAACCGTCGGGATTCATAACCTGCTTTAAGATCTCCACCGATCGATCCACCGTTGCCAGCAGCTCGCCCATCTCATGTTTGTCGAGTTGATTCAGGCCGGATAGATGCCTGACCGGAGCAACCAGAAGATGACCGTTGATATAAGGAAATTTATTCATCATCACCAGGGTTTCAGGCCCCTTATACAGGGTCAGTTCAGCGCTTTGGGAAAGGGCGTCACAGAAAATGCATCCATCTTCCTTTTCAGCCAGAATATATTCCATTCGCCACGGGGCCCACATTGTTTTCACGGAAATGCCACCTCAAATTGAAATCGTAACCGTTCACAGGCTCAACCTGCGATGAGCTCAGCCGAATCAGATTCACCGTTCAGGGTTATCAGTCTTGGAATCAAAACTCAACCCTTTTTTCAGCTACTAACGAGACTGGCTGTTAAGTAAGCGATACAACTTCCAGATCCCCCCACATCCCAACTTTTTCACCTGCAATTGCCACTATCCCAGTCAATCCCCCAATTTTTCTGCCGGCTCTGATTGCGCTATCGATATCTGCCGACGAGTCAATCAGATTGCCGATTGAAGTGGCGGCGGCATCTGCAATCGAACATGAATCGGCAACCACACAGACGGCATCTGCTTTTCCCAGGCTAAGCGAATGCCCGATGGTACCCGATGATGTACAGATGGCCTGCGGTTTAGAGTTGCTTTCCAACCGGATGCCAAGCCGCAAACTCAGCGGGGAGTTTCCGGCAAATATTCCGACCGTCAGGTGTGAATTCGTCTTTGTAAAAACGTCTCCCCCGTTTTCGATAATAACCTGATCCGTCAATTTCAATAACCCGAGGCCCACCTGTTCGGCTATGGCACCGGCAATGGCCGCCATCGGACCAACCCCGGCATTCCGGCCGGCTTTTACCATCTCCAGGATGATGCCCGGTGCCGGACCGTCAAGCTGCCAGGGTATCAGCGCCCTGGCAAAATCAGGATGTGACTTGATAAAAGCTTCGACGTATCCCCTTTGCTCCAGCACCAGCTCTTTGGTTTCATCGATCAGCCTGGTTTCCGTATAAACCATAAGATCGGTTTCTTTTACGATAACCCGATAAGGGGTCAGTTCTGGGGAATTAATTTGATTCCGGTAGGTACGCTCTTGATACATGTATTTGTCCAGAGACATAATAATACTGCCTTCTATATCGGCTATATAGGCTCAGCCTGCGGCCTCATCGATTCCGGACATTGATCCAGAAAATACTGATCGGTCATGCCGGAGATAAAATCCCTCACAATTTCGGCCGGGCGGTGGCTTTGGATGTATTCATCGGTCATATCCTTCATAAACTGACCAAAGATCACCGAAGATTTTCGATGGCTCCGGATATCATCGAGATAGGTTTCAAAAAGCAATTCAAACAGCTTTTCTATTTGCCGGGTGTGTTTTTTTATCCTGGGATTCAAATAGATGTGCTTCATGTTAAACCTTTTCAGTTGTTTCAAAGCGTTTGAAACTTCGGGGCTAAAGGCAATATAGGGTTTTTGATAGCTGTTGCGGATAATGTCGGTTACCAGATTAAAAACAATGGTTCCGTTGGTGTTTCCGAGTTTGTCCGCACTTTCATCCGGCAAATCATCCCGGCGTATCAGATTCAGACGGATGGCGTCTTCAATATCACGGCCGATGTAGCTGACCGTATCGGCCATCCGGACGAGGCAGCCTTCCAGGGTCATCGGTGCCAGGGCCTTTTGTGGGTCGGATTTTTTGGCAGCGATTTCAGCGTCAAGGTCTTCAAAGGTTTTGCCTATGGCCGGCAATAACTTTTCATTATGGATTTCGCCGTCGTGGCACAATATACCGTCTAAAGTTTGCAGGCAAAGATTCCACCCCCGGCCCTTGCGCTCAACTTTTTCCAGAAACTGAACGCTTTGTAAATTATGATGAAAATACCCGATACCGTTATTTTGGCATATCATCGAGAGAAATCGTTCCCCATCGTGCCCGAACGGTGTATGGCCGATGTCATGCCCCAGGGCTATGGCTTCGAGCAAATCTTCGTTTAACCCTAAAAACCGTCCGATGGTTCGCGCAATTTTGGAAACCAATTGGACGTGCAGGACCCGATGGGTAATGTGATCATTTTTCACCAGATAGAACACCTGGGTTTTATCTATATAACGCGCATACGCCAGGGAGTGCAGAATACGATCGGCATCCACAGAAAAGGCCTGGCGATAATCGTCTTCGAGCCTGTTGCCGGGTGTCCGGCGGGTACCCATCTTATTGCGAGTTGCCAGAGGAGATAGGGTCTCCGACTCAAACCTGTTGAGCATGGATTTAAGTTCGATCAATGTCGGGTCGTTTTCAAATTTCTTCATTTTCAATCATGTCTTCCATCAGTTGAGTATAATCTATCCCGGCCTTGCGGAAGCCTTCTTTGCCGTATTTCATGTTCGCCTCCAGCACAAAATAATTCCCGTTATGCTGGCATATATCGATGCCCACATCATCCCACCGGCACACGCGGCCGATATGCAGTGCCAAATCAAAGGCCGCGTCGGGCACTGAATCCAAACTTATGTGTCCGCCGACGGCCACGTTGGTGCGAAATTCGTTGGCGGGTGCTATCCGCCAATAAGCATGTACAATCCGGTCCCCAATTAGAACAAGCCGGATATCACGGTCAACCGGCAAATATTCCTGGATATAAGCTATATCCACTTCCTGCAGATATGCTTCCAGATCGGTGGGATTCTGAATCAGGTAAACGCCCCGCCCCATGGCGGAGCCCCGGGCAACCTTGCCGATGAATGGAAAGGCAAAATGATCGGTAATCCCCTTTTTTTGGCGTTTCCCATAGAATACCCTGGTGCGCGGATGGGGAATATTCAAAAGCTCAAACAGGGCTGTCTGTTTGATTTTGTCCTGTACAAATTTATAACAATGGTAGCTGGGGAAGGTGGCTTTGCCCATGGTGTCAAATAATTCGGCGTAAAACGGGGATGGGTAGTAAATCTTGTCAGCCTTCCGAATCAAGTCTACTTCCCGGGGCTCGTAGTCCGAAAAATTGGGTCGCACGCCAAGGGTGAGGACATTGCGGCAATCCCGTAATCGAGCTTCCAGGGCGATAGCTTTATTAGTTTTACGCATTATTTTTATTTAGGAACTCGGGTTTGCTTCGGATTTCGAGATTCGAATTTAGACATTTTTCCTTTCACTTTTTGTTGGTCAAGTTATCCCGCTTAGAATCAAATATTAGCCTAATCATATCCCTACTCCGTTCAGCATGACTTCCCGACCAGTAGATGCGTTTGCACTGACGACACCGATTGAATGCATCATGGGTTTCCCAGATATAATCAGGCACCAGACCGTAAACGTCATTCTTATTGACCTCGCCGATGGGAATGTTGCAGTGAATGCATCTGGAAAACGGCCGGGTATCGTCCCGGCCGATGCCGATTTGCCCCACGACCTGTTTGAGCTGTTCAACGAGACGGTTGGATGTGATGAAGACGTGATGATGAGCCCCCCACATTTTTTGAATTTTCCTAGTTCTGGTAATCAGTATTCTATAATCCTCCAGCCGGGCATAGAACTCACTGCCGGCTCCTTCCGGTTCGTAGATAGTGTCATATCCCAGGATACGGAGCCATTTGGCTAAGGTTCCCAGGGATTTGTCAACGGCAAAGCATAAGTTCATTCTATCTCAAATGGAAAATTACTTAATAGGATTGTTTTGTCCAATTTCTCATTTTTTTAACTGATCATAGGCCTGCTGGATATCCTTAAACCGTTTTTCCGCCAGTTCTTTGAATTCATCACCCAGGTGTACCACCTTGTCAGGATGATATTGGCCGGCAAGGTGCCGGTAGGCTTGCTTTATGTCTTCAGGCGATGCGTTTCGATCGATACCCAGAATTAGATAGGGATCCCGGGCGCCGGAATCGGTGTCGGCGGCGGGGTCCTTTTGGTTATGGGTATTGCCCTTGCTTTGATGGTATGTTTGAAAGGCCGCTCGCTTTTTCTTTTGCGCGTGCAGGTAACGCCACAACAGCCCCAGTATAACAATATCATCCAACCATCCCCAGCCAACTATCAAATCCGGTAATATATCATAGGGGTTCAGGGCGTAAAGCAGGGCAAGTACAATGAGTATGATTTTCCACATTGGTACTATAATAATACTAAAAAATTAGGAAACAATAAAAATCGGGCGGGATGCTGCCCACCGGCAAATAAATTTGATATTTAGCCCCAATGTCGCTAAAATGATTAATTAATATGGCAGAGTCAACAAATACCGGCCTGGAAACCCGCGATAGACCGCCGTTTATTAGCTAAAGTTCCTGTTTTTTTTGCCGATTTATTATAACTGATGATAACAGTTTTGACTGAATTTATCATATCCCCGGAGAGATATCTGAGAATATGAAAAAGCTTTTTAAATTACTCATATTGATGGCGATTTTAACTGTCGGCGTTGTCGTCATATTTGTAAATAATAGTGACCAGCAAGTCGTGGTTCTTAAGGACGGGACTATTAAACAGGTGGATACGGTCTGGGAATCGGAGTCAGGGGCGTTGATTTCATATGAGGTGGACGGTGAAACCACCCTGCTGAATCGAGATGAAATCAAAACCTACGGAAAGCGCACCCTGAGCCATATCTATCAGCTGCCAACCCGTTACATTCGTAATAAATTCGAGGATATGGAGTCTATCCTTAACCGGTTTTTCAAGAAAAACAATATTTCAGTTGGGCTCAATTTAACTCAAAATATATTTTTGCTGGGACTATTGCTGTTTTTATTTATCCTTTTTTTCTCGATGCGCGGCGGCAAAAAGAAACCCGAGCCCGCCCCCGTTGTGGAAGTAAAAGAAACCGTTGTTCCCCAGGAAGTCAAAGATGGCGTACCCACCCGCATTGATGTCGTCGGTTTCTTTTTGAATCTGTTCAAGCAGCAAGTTGGTGCGGACCCGGACGCCCAGGCAGAATATGTCCCACTGATGTCTAAAAATTCCGGGCCCAATCACATCTATGAATTACGGGTCAAACACATGGCAGATTGGGTGACCCGCCGTATGACGATCGGTCCGCTGGGGGAAGAAAGCGGCAGCAAAAGTAAATGTTACTATGTGATTTATGATATCCATATGGTTGTCAAAATTCCGGCCAAACCTGTCACTGATTTTGAACAGTATATCAAAAGCATCAAAAAAGAAGCCGATATTGTCAATAAGCTTATTCCCAAGGAGTGTATCATCCCCAAAGTGTCCGTTATCCTGGATATGATTCACAGCTTTGAAGATAGCGGAAATACCCCTTCGGAGAGCCTCGAAGAAAAATATATCAATTGGATGCGCCAGACACCGGAATATCAAAAATATTTACGGATCAACAACACCTTTGTTTACATCATGGACTTGTCAAAATACTATTTTTTAAGCCACATCCTTGATGAACTCCATGATATAAAACACTTGATTTCCAGGGAAATCACCGAAAATGGCGAGATTATATGGGAGCCGACCACATTTAAAGGCCGTTACGGAACCGAAAATGATGCTATTTTTGAGATTCGGGATGTGTTCAATCGATGTGCGGTAAACGTGCGTCGCCTGGTGGACAGAGCCGGAATCACAGCGACGGTTTCTGATTATCAGATCCAGTCCTGGTTCATTGCCCATCTGGCCGATGGACAGATATCAGCGAATGGCAACAGCGGTTATCCTGAAAATTTCATTCATGATTTGAACCGCCTGATCAAAAAATCAGTCAGTGACAATTCCAAGGTTGTGGGCGTATACCGAAAAACCATCAAGGACTACGTCTATATGTCGTTTTTTGAACAAAACAAGGCTCAAATGACGGCTATTACGACCAGTTTGCTCGATGTCCTGGCATGGTTCCGGAAAAAACGGGTGTCCATGCGAGATCTGAAACCGGATAATCTGTTTGTGGCCGGTGACCCGGCTCGCTACCCGTTGTTTTTGAGGTCCGCCAAGGAATTTTCCATGGGCATTATTGACGTTGAGACCGCCGTCGATTTCGAAAAATCCAAAAACAAAAAAACGCGGCAACCCCTGCTGGGGGGGACGCCTTTTTATGCCACGCCATCCCATTTTATCAAAAATGATATGTTGGTACACAAATTTGGCGCCCTCGGTAAAATTCTTCATCTCCAGGACTGGCATGCAACCCTGGTCATGATCTATAAAGTCATAACGGGTGAGCTTTTATTTGACCAGACTGCCAAGCTGTTCGGAGATCTTCGTAATATGATGATCCAGGCCAATCAGCCTGCCGGGCGCGATAGTGAGGTTTTTGAAGATGCCAGCCGGATGTTCTGGCACAGCGCCGTTGTCGAGTTTCAGGAAAAAATCGAGGAATCGCAAAAGGTTTTAAAATCCGTAACGGTGGCCCTACCGGAATCTGTCCAGCATATGTTCACTAAGGTCTTAACGAAAGAAATACGGTCGATTGCATGGTCGATAAAAAATTGTGTCGACGCCCAGAACATATTCGTGAAAGGCCAAATTCGCGAGGTCCTGCTAAAAGCATCCCATTCTAAAATCTGTCAATTAAAAGCCGATCTGGAAAACAAAACCAAGCCTTCTGAAAACCCCGCCGGACCCCGGACCGAGGCCATCTCGTTTTTACACAAATTGTCGGATCTCAAAGCCCAGTTTGTACATCATGCCTATATGCAAAAACGGCTGTCGCAACCCGGGGCCAGTCTGTCCGCCCATGATATACTCACGTTTATGTTCAATGTGATGCTCAACAATATGTACCGCAGCGAATGGAAGCCTCTTTGCGGTGAGGCCATTATCGAATGTGAAATGCCCAATGACGAAACCATTATTGAGGATGCCACCAATCCGCAGTTATAGTTTCTCGTCCCCTCCTGTATTCCTCTTTGATGGACAGAATACATTCCTTCGACATTCTACATTCGACATTCATTATTCGACCTGCCCGCAATGCCTTGAAACCGGTTTGAGGCTAATTTAATCATTTGATTTGTAAATAAATGAGTACGCCAACCCTATGCACTATGCATGGCAGGCGGGTATTCGCTTTTTCATAGTTTCTTCCTCGATTAAACTATCCGATTTTCTGGCCTGTGGCCTGGCTAACACCTGATCGCTTTATTTCCTGCTCTCATTTCCGGCATTCTATTTGACAGAGCTTGGTCTCCATTGTATTTATAGTCAAACTTGGCATTTCCAAATAAGAACGAAAATGCAAACTTTAAAATCCTCATTTATAGTTTTGCTGACAGCCGGGATGATCATTTCTTTCAATTGTGACGGAGCCCGTGCCGATATCATCCGCCAACCGGTTCGGGCCGGCAGTTTCTATCCGGCAAAAGCTGCTGAACTGACCGCAATGATTGATCGGCTCACCCAAAAGGCTCAAAAAACCCGCGGCCGCATTCCCCGGGACAAAAAGCTTAAAGCCCTCATAATGCCCCATGCCGGCTATATCTATTCAGGTTGGACGGCCGCCCACGCTTCCCTGGTACTTAAGAAAAACCAATTTTCCAAAGTCATCCTGATGGGTCCGGACCATAAAATCGGTATTCGTAACGGTGCCATTTGTGATGTTGCCGCCTACCAGACACCGCTGGGAAGAATTGACCTGCACGCGGACACCGCCAAATTGCGCCGGCAACCGGCTTTGTTTCAACCCCTGCCGGTTTCAAGGGACCAGGAACACTCGCTGGAAGTCATCCTGCCCTTTTTACAGGCCTACCTGGGTGATTTCGAGCTGGTACCGATCGTTGTCGGCCGGGCAGACGTCGGTCCCCTTGCCGAAGCCCTGGGTAGCATTCTGGACGACAGTACCCTGCTGGTGGTCAGCTCCGATCTCTCCCATTTTCTGGACTACCCGGACGCGGTATCCATGGACCGCGAAACCGTCAAGGGAATTATGAACTTGAACCCGGCGACACTGGTCAACAAGGACAACCGGGCCTGCGGGGTGATGCCGCTTCTGATTTTAATGGACATTGCCAGCCGCAACCACTGGCAGCCGGTGCTGCTGCATTATTCAAACAGCGGCGACACTGCCGGCAGCCGCTCCCGGGTGGTGGGATATACAACCATTGCTTTTTTCGGAGACCGATTAATGGATAGCCAACAAGATCCGGATACAAAATTCACAGAAGAACAAGGACAGATACTGGTTAAACTGGCCCGTCAAACCATCAGGGAAAAACTTGGCCGCAAGCCATCGGAATCAGAACCTGATACGAACGCCCCTTTGCGGTCGGACGAACGGTTTCAATCACATCACGGCACCTTTGTGACCCTGAAAATCAAGGGGCAACTGCGCGGCTGTATCGGCAATCTGACTCCCCGGGAAACCGTTTGGGAGGGAGTCAAACGCAACGCCATCAATGCCGCTTTCCACGACCCACGGTTTTCCCCGCTGACGGCTAAGGAGTTTGACCAAACTGAAATCGAAGTCAGCATTTTAAGCGAGCCGCGCCCCCTCGAATTCCGTGACGGAGCGGATCTGATCCAAAAGCTCCGGGTTGGTGTCGACGGCGTCATTATCCGCAAAGGCTATGCCAGCGCCACCTTTCTGCCCCAGGTGTGGGAGCAGTTGCCCCGGCCGGAGGAGTTCCTTTCCCACCTGTGCATGAAAGCCGGCCTGTCCTCCGATGCCTGGAAAGACCCGCAACTTGAAGTGTTGACATACCAGGTTCAATATTTTGAAGAAGAATGACGACCGTGCCATAATCCGGGTGGTTATTGCCACCGGCATATCCTCCGTCGTTACCCAGCTTCTGACCATTCGTGAATTTTTAACCCAGTTTCAAGGCAATGAAATCGTCATTGCCCTCATTCTCTTCAACTGGCTGATTCTGGGCGGACTGGGGACTCTGCTGGCGAGGGTTGCAACCCGCCGGGTTCAGACAGCCTCGGCCGGCCGCCTGGCGGGGTTGTCCCTGGTGCTGGGCGGTCTGGCAATGCTTCAGATTCACGCCATCCGACAATTGCGCGACATTGTCTTTATTCACGGCAGTTCGGTAGGCTTCTACCCTACCTGGCTTTTTTCTTTTTTAATCATCGCACCTTACTGCCTGCTGCTGGGTTTTGTCCTGCCTTACAGCCTGTTCGTCCTCCGGGGCCAACAGGCGAATTATCCCGCTGCCCGAATTTACATAACCGATAACATCGGCGATATAACCGGCGGCGCCCTTTTCTCGTTTGCCCTGGTATATCTGGTCAGCCCGCTGCAGGCCATCCTGCTGGCCCATATACCGCTGTTGGGGGCCGTCTATCTGTTGTTTCCTGTTTCAAGCCGACACCGGCCCTCGGTGGCATTAAGCCTCGGGCTCCTTGTGATGGTTCTGTTGGCCTGTGTTGCCCTGGAAAACTGGTCGTTAACGCCCAAGGCAGGCCAGCTGGCATATTACCGCGAAACCCGCTACGGCCGCATCGAGGTTCACAAGGACCAGGAGCAGTTCACCCTGTTTGAAGACGGGGTGCCGGTGTCCAGCAGCCAGAACCAAAGCCTGGCCGAAGAAATCATCCATTACCCCCTTGCCGGCCTGAATCCGTCAAACCACGTTTTGCTGATCTCGGCCCAGGGCGGCGTCATGGGCGAATTAAAAAAATACCATATAAAAACAGTAGATTATATTGAGCTGGATCCGGCTGTTACCGATGTTCAGTTTCGGTTCGGCCTGATGGACGACATCCCCGGATTAAATATCATCCATCAGGACGGCCGCGCCTATTTATCCCGCACAGATAAAATTTACGATGCCATTATTGTCAACCTGCCCGAACCGGGGACCTTTCAAATCAACCGCTTTTATACCCATCGGTTTTTCGAAATGGCCAAGAAACACCTTGCAACCGGCGGCATGTTGAGTTTTTCCATGCAGGGTTACGACAATTACCTGGCTGAACCCCAGCGCCAAAAGCTGTCTTCCCTTTTTAATACCGTCAAAGCGCATTTCAAAAATATTGTCCTGCTGCCCGGGCAAAAGGTATTTTTCCTGTGCAGTGACGGGCCGCTGACGATCGATGTCCCTGCTGCCCTCGAGCGGAAAAACATTGCCACAGCTTACATCAGCGGCTTTTTTTACGGCAACCTGACCCGGCAAAGGATCCAATACCTGAACCAGGCCATGGATCCGTCAACCCCTGTCAATACCGATACCGCCCCCCATTTGATGGGCTTGATGTTTGCCCAGTGGTTCGCCAAATTCAAAACATCTCCCCTGGGTTTTTTCCTGGTCTGGGCCATCCTGTCAACGGTCTACCTGCTGAAAATATCCTGGGAAGAATACGTTCTGTTTTCAACCGGATGCATGACCATGGGCAGTGAAATCCTGGTTATTTTTGCATTTCAAATCTATTTCGGATATATTTACCTGCAAATTGGAGTCATTATCACTGTTTTCCTGGCCGGCCTCCTGCCCGGTGCATGGCTGGGCAATAAGCTTCGACAGCCGGGCAAACAGGTTCTGGTGCTGAGCGATGGCTTCCTGATCGCCTTACTGGTCTCGTTTATCCTGGCTGTTGTTGGTTTTGGAGATCGACTGGCGGTTTCATTTTACCTGATTTTCGGTTTTGCGGTTTCCCTTGTCTGCGGGTTTCAATTTCCGGTGGCACAGGTTCTTAAAGGCAGCGACAATTCCGCTGCCACCCGCACTTTCTCTGCCGACCTGATGGGAGCGGCTTGCGGCACCCTGCTCACCAGCGTGGTGCTGATTCCGTATATGGGTATCCTGCCGGCCGCCGGGGTGTTGATTGGCTTCAAGTTGGTCAGCTTAGCCTTGATGTGGACCCGGCCAAAGGAATGAAAGATGAATATTGAAGAATGAATAATTATAAGACGCTCTAAAACCATACTTAAAATATTAAGTTTATTTTACAGCTTTGAGGCTCCAGGTATGACCAAAATCTCCAGACGCCGATTCCTTGGCAACTGTGCGGTCTGCATGGCGACCGCTGCCGCCGGTCAAATGTTCTGGCCTTTTGCCGACCGACCCTGTGAGGCGGCGGTAACCGGCGACATCCGCGGCAGGGTATTCAAGGGTGACGCACCGGAAAAACTGTGGAAATGGTCCCGTGAGGGTTTTTTATATAAAAAGCTCGAAGGCCAAAAGGTCATCTGCGAAGTGTGCCCCAATCTTTGCCTGCTGGCTCCCGGAGACCGCAGCGTGTGCCGCTCCAGGGTCAACCTGGACGGCAAGCTTTACAGCCTGGCTTACGGCAATCCCTGCTCGATTAACACCGACCCCATCGAAAAAAAACCGCTGTTTCATTTCAGGCCGCGCATCAAAGCCTTTTCCCTGGCCACCACCGGCTGCAATTTCCGTTGTTTAAATTGCCAGAACTGGGAGATATCCCAGGCCAAACCCCATGAAGTACCCTATTCCTATACTCTTTTTCCAAAGGAAGTGGTTGCAGCGGCCCGTAAATCAGGTGCCGAATCCATCGCCTACACCTACTCGGAGCCGGTCACCTTTTTCGAGTACATGATCGATACGGCCCGCCTGGCCAGACAGGCCGGCATATTCAACCTGTGGGTTTCCAACGGCTATATCAATCAAAAGCCGCTGCTGGCGCTGTGTGAGGTGCTTGACGGCGCCACCATCAACCTCAAGGCCTACAGCGACAACGTTTACCGAGGGCTCAACGGCGGCCGCCTCCAGCCCGTACTCGACACGTTTAAGACCCTGCACGAGCAGAAAATCCATTTTGAAATGATCAACCTGGTGGTGCCCGGCTATACCGATGACGATGAAATGGTCAAAGAGATGTGCGCCTGGATTCTTGACACCATCGGTCCCGATCACCCCCTGCATTTTTTACGGTTTTTCCCGCGCTACAAATTAGACCGCCTGCCCCCTACCCCGGTTTTAACCCTGACCCGCTATCGAAAATTGGCCATGCAGGCCGGGATCCGTTACGTCTACGTGGGCAACGTGGCCAGGCACGAAGGCAACAACACCTACTGCCACAATTGTAAAAACCTGCTGATCGAACGGCGGGGATATGTCATTCCCACCTATAACCTGGTGGGCAGCAAGTGCAGGTTTTGCGGTACGGTGATTCCGGGGGTCTGGGAGGCGCCGATGGCGCCTTCGGCGCCAGCTGATAGCTCATAAGCTCGTGGCTGATAGTAGAAAGTCGGGGAGAGCAGTAATTCGGTAGTTTGAATGCGGATGGGATAAAATAAGGAAAGGCGTAAGGCGTAAAACTCCTATATTTCTTATTGATTTGATCGTGGATCAGCAAGGATTGGATTGATTTTGAGATCCGTAATGCGCGAGAAATGCCGCAGATTACCACTGACCAATTCCAGATTGTGATATATAGCGGTGGCGGCAATTTGCAAATCAGCATCCGGCAGAATGGTCCCCGCCTCTTCCAGTACGGCACGAATTTTTCCAAATGTTTTGGCTATCGCCATGTCATATGGCAATGGCGTTACGGCAGGCAAAATACGCCGCTCGATATTGGCGAGGTGATGTTCCTGGGCTTTTGAGCGGTAGGCACCCTTGTACAATTCGCCTATTACAACAGCACTCGTAAACTGCTCTTCTCGCGGCAGGGTTTTCAACCATTCAACATAGCCGGACAGGGGGCGCGGGCGTAACATTTCGGAGATTGCGTCAGTATCGAAGAGGTAAGCCATGGGTCAATCCAGTTGCTCCCCTTCTCTATGCCCGTAACGTTTTGATTTTTCGAGAATGCGGACCAATTCTTCAGAACCTTCCCAACCACCTGAAAGACTATATAATCCACCTTCCGGGCCGGCTTTTCTGAGCCTCACTATATTATCCAGGTCCTGGGGCTGAACCAGGGCGGCAACCGGCTTACCATGGCGCTTGATAACCAACGTTTTACCCTTTTCCACTTCCCGGATGCATTCCGATAAAGTAGCTTTGGCCTCAGCCAGAGAAACTTCTTTATTCATAATAGACCCCCTAAACTGACCAATTAGACCAAAATGACCAATGTGTGAGAAGTCAAGAGCTTTTATGAGTCTTTTCTCAAAGCCTACAAAATCGACGATATAATTTTCGATGGGTACCTGCCTTCTGAATTTGATCCCTTCCAATTGTCTGGATCTTATTTTGCTCCTTAATAATGCTTCGGCATTAGTCGCGTTTTTTCTTAATGTTTTCGAATGTTTTGTGAGTTTAGAAGACATATCCTGGTTATCGCAGTGTTTTCCTTGTTAGTAGGAGCGGGTCATTTTCCCCCTCCCTTGGGTAATCATCGAGTCCTATCGTTAGCATCTTTTGGTTATTGGACCTGAAATATACTGGAACTATAATCCAATCTCTCCTTGAACTCAAATCACATTGTTTGCTATTGATTCCTGATTCGATTCTCATTTTGCTCATTATTTGAAAGGAAAAAACCATGTCGCAAATCCGCCGCAAAGCCATCTCGGGATTTAAAGTTGGGGACAGCTTCACCATCAAGCGCACCTTCACCGAGGAGGATATGATCGCCTTTGCCGCAATCACCCGGGACTACAATCCGGTGCACTTCGATGAACGTTATTCAACGGTCAAGAAATTCGATGGCCGCATCTGTCATGGCCTGCTGGTGGCCGCTATGCTGACTGAGGTCGGGGGGCAAATGGGATGGCTGGCGTCGGTGATGAATTTTCGCTTTAAAAAGCCGGTGTATTTCGGCGATACCGTTACCTGCAAATTAACGATCACCGAGATTGACACCCGGAATCGGGCCCGGGCCGTGGCAGAATACCACAATGAAAAAGGCGTTGCCGTGCTCGAGGCCGACTTAGAGGGAATTGTGCCGGCGGCTGCAGAGCAGAAAGTATTGGCAGCCATGGTGCAGGAAGGCGATCCGACCAATAAACTAAAGGAATGATGAATAAGGAATGACAATTGCCAAATGATGAATTGAGGCATTTTATCAATCTCATATTTAATGAATTATAGAATAGAACGGCAACAATAGGGAGTTTTATACTCGTGGGAGCGGCTTTCCAGCCGCGATTTTCATAGTATTTGGAGATTGATCGCGGCTGGAAACCCACTCCCACAATATTTTAAGTATGGTCGGCCTCCTTGCCAACCGGTATTTTTAACCCGCAAAAAAAGCCGGGAGCAACAAATCCCTCACAGTTGCTCCCGGTCTTTTTATTCGTCATTCGTCCTTCTTCATTCCCTATCCCCCCTGTCTCCAGGAATGCAGTCTGACTTTCAGATTTGACAGGTTAGGTGCAATGCCCCCGGCCCCGCCGTCCGGGTTGTCCTCATCACCGGTGCCGGTGGTGGTGAAAAACAGGTAACCGTCGTGGTACACCAGGTGTGAAGCCTGGCCGCGGCCCATGAAGATACCGTTGGGTGGTGCCATAATCGGATTGCCGTCGGCATCTTTTTTACCTGTATCGATCATATCCTTGGCGTCATATAAACCGTCGCCGTTGATGTCCCACACCGGGTATTCCGGAATCAGGCCGGTTTCAAAATCCACCGCAAACAGCCAGGATTCACCGTTACCGGCACATACGTTCTTATCCGGGATAAAGGTGACAAAGAACACCATTCCGCCCAGCACCAGGGGTTTGACCAGAACGCGTTCGCTGCCCGCCGGCAGAGGGCCGGTCCAGCCGCGGTCGCCCTGGTTGGCGAACAGCTCGATGGCCCAGGGCTCAGGGCTCGCCTTGGGATTGTGCCCGTCAACCCATCGGAAGGTCTTGGAGACGTCGGTGCCGCCAACATTCACCGTGGCATCGACAAATTTGGCCGTATGCACCGTACCCGTACCCGTAAGGTCAGCCATCTTGTAGGTCTTGTGAGGGGTGCCAACGGCGTCTTCATTCCAGTCTTTGAGACCGAAAAAGTACTGACTGTTCAGGTCGGTCTTGTGCATCTGATCTTCGTACAGACCGGTACCCCAGTATACCCAGAGATAATTCTTTTCATAGGCATAAGCATAATCAGCTTTGGCCCGGATGGGGTTTTTGTTCGGTATTGTGTTTTCAAAGGTGAACAGGGATGATACCTTGGGCACCTGTTCTTTGCCGATGTCATCGACCCGGTACATTTCACCGTAGAGGTTGCCGACGTAGATACGATCATCAAGGGAGTCACCTTCGAGATCGGCTACCAGCGGTGATGCCAGGGCATCATTAACCACCCCGGACGTCACATTGGTCAGGGAATCCTTCACTAAAGCCTTACCGCCGCCGGAACTTGTAATGACTTCATTATCTAAAAAGGTTCCCGTTATATTATTCAGGTCTATTTCACCTTTTGAATTGGGGTCTGTAATCCTGACCGCGACAATGGTTCCAGTAGCCCCGGACGTGGCTCCGGTAACAGTTTCACCCACCTGGTCTGGGTTATTAAAGGAACTCATCCAGTGATCATAAGCAAGCGTGCCGCCTCCTATTGAAACTTGAATTTTATTAATGGGCACACCATTTTTATCCTTCCACAAATAACCGGCGTCATAAGCCTCAATCCCGTAAAGATAGGCTACCTTGTTGGCCTGGTCGCTGGGCGAATAGCCGGACCCGAAGTAAGTGGCCCAGATAGTTTTTGATTCCACGGCAGAAGCCGTATTGTCGGCCACCCGGTTGATACTCGGCTCTGACCAGGATTCGCCCAGGTCATAATCATCGACAAACTCCCACAGGTGTTTGGCCGGGTCCGAATTACTGGCCGCAAAATCCTGGCCGGAAGTAACGTCCAGGGCAAAATAAGCCTGGCCGCCGGCCCGCAGACCAGCCACCAGAAGGGTGCGCCATTCATCGCTGCTGATTTTCTTGTTGCCGTCAAAATCGTGGGCAATGTCGGCCACCTTGGGTGAGCCGTCCAGCAAGTACTGATGACAGTACCCATCCGCGCACATGTCATAGGTGCCGTTGGCATCGTCATCAGCTTTTTCCAACTTGCTGTGCATACTTTTAGGCACAAAGGCCCACACTTCCTGGCCGGCTGTGAGCGGATCGCCCACTGCCGGGGTATAGTCGTCCAGCGCAAAGGCATGCAAGGCCCCGTCGTTGGAACCCACATAGATCAGCGACGGCCGTTTTTCGTTTACAATGATGTCATATTTAAACTCGTTGTAGTAATCAAAGGTATAGAAAAACGGCGGTGTGCCCACCACCACCGGGGTGGAATTAATGATATCGCCGATCCCGTTGGTTTTACACAGCCAGTTGTCACCGGCCAGGGTGGCATCGGTGTATTTAACCAGGTCATAGGGACTGGCAGGATCGATGGTCCATACGTTGCGCGACTCTTTGGCCGGCATTAAGTCGCTGGCAACCCATGACTCTTTCATATTGTCGGAGGTCCAGCCGCCGTGCGCATCTATTTTAGTCAGCGCCTTCAGGTCACCGGTCCAAAACGATGGATCGAATTCGGCTACGATCAGGGTATCCCCCAAATCAGCCGAGGTCGTCGGTGCAGGGGCTGAACCGGTGAAGACCGCACCTTTGACACTGTTGGTAATGGTCCTTAAAGCATCGATTAACTCCTTTTTGTTGTATGCAAAAAACGGCTGACCTACACCTGCGATCTCTTCGTGCAGGGCATAAAGGTTATCATCCTCGGATACATTGCCCCTTTCGTTGGCCACTTTTGACATTTCGTAGAGCATACCGGCGTCTGACTTACTCAGAGCAAAGCCGACTCCGATTGAGGTTACCCCGGCATCGGCCAGTTCGGCTGTTGCTTTGGCCGTTTGCGCCTCCAAAGTACCGGTGTCCCATCCTGAATTGAGCGATTTCCAAGGCGTTTGCAGGGGATCTCCCGCGCCGTCGGTGATGTCGATTAAGAACTTGGGCTGGCAGGTATAAGGCACATAGGCATCACCGGATTCCGAGCCCTTAGCTATTTTATTGCTATAGCGCTTGAGTTCACTACCATCCATGTATAGAACAGGATTCCCACTCGCATCGACAATGCGGTCACTTGCATCACGCTCATAAACCCATTCTTTTTTGTTACCCAGAAAATATTTTTTGGCCGCCAATATCGATTCAATAAAAGGTGTTTCGATAATAGGCACCTGCTCGGATATGGCCCGCTGCATGAGAACCTGATGCGCATCGGTATTGGGTTTGGTTCCGGCGTGTATCAGGGTGTAATCCAAAGCCGGGTCATCAAATTCTGTATCCGGGTCAGATCCGTTATTATCCCAGGTCCAGGAGCCGAATCCCCAGGAAATAGAGCGGTCTTTGACCAGCTCACTAATTACGTCCTTGCCAATCGTGATCCTCATCTCCTGGGTCACGCCCCCCCAGTCAGGTGGGTTCCAGGAGGTGGAAGCTGAGGTTTTGGTTCTGGAACTAACGTTGCTAGTCGCCGTAGAAAAGGTCGGTGCATTGTCATAATCCTGACCGTAAATGGTCAAAGCTGTCGCACCACTGGTTGAGTTAGCCACAACAAATTCAATGTATGCATTGTCAATGGTGGCACCCTGGGGGATAGTTACGTTGCGGAATCTTAAACCAATACTGCGATTGCCGCCACTGTCCATCATATTGAGGAAATTGCCGGTCAAGGACATATTGCCGGTACTACTTTCTTCAGCATCATCGGTGGATTGATTCACCCGGATGTCTGTAGTCTGGCTCCCGTTGGTGTCTGTGTAAGCAACATGAAGCAAAGGAGCCTCTCCGGATGAATTATCATAGGATTTACCGTCCCGGGCACCACTGCCTTCGATCATAATCACCATGGCATTGCCGTCTGTCCAACCGGGCCGGTCGACTATCTCCTGGACAATTGATTTAATATCCGGGGTTTGAGGAGGATCCCCCTCGGTAACATCAACCATTCTGTCCATACTTCCGGATACATCCAACAGCACCAGTATGGCAGGACTTACCATATTATCAACATATACGGGTACATGACCGCAGGTCGCAGAAACGATATCCTCCTGTGCCAGTGTAAAAACCGTCAGGCTGACAATAATTTCTTCGGGACTGTTGGGCGCATTGGGATCTGTGATGGTAATCGTGGCATCATAGATGCCCGGTGTCAGAGAAACGCTGTTGAAGCTGATCGAATAATCCTCGAATTCTCCGGCACCCAAGGTATGACTGCCCGCAGAAGGGGTGAGCGACAGCCAACCAGATCCGACACTATAGGAAACAGAAACCGTATAATTTGAAGTCGCAGCTCCGCTGTTGGTAATTTTGAAGTTTACATTATTGGCGTTTTCTCCTTCGTAACAGGAAGTTCCCAGGGTTTCCTTGTCAAGCGTAATATATGGAGCCGTATCACAGGCGTCACCAATGCCGTCACCGTCAGTATCCGACTGGCTCGGATTGGGGTCATCGACACAGTTGTCCCAAAGGTCATCGATACTGTCCCCGTCGGTGTCGGTTCCGCCGAAATCACAGGCATCGCCCATGCCGTTGCCATCGGCATCCGCCTGATCAGCATTGGCAACCAGGGGGCAGTTGTCGGCAGAGTCCAGGATACCGTCGCCGTCGGTGTCAATATCACCGCCGGTTTCGTTACCGAACTGAATGTGTAATTTAGGTGGGTGACCTCCTTCATAGGAGTAAACATCACGATTCCTTAAATCAGCCGGGCTGCCAATGACGATGACCAGGGAGTTGCCGTCATTCCAGCCTGGTCTGCCAACAATTTCCTGGATAACCGCACTGATATCCGGAGAGTTGTGTATTTCTCCTTCCTGCCAAGTTTCTGGAACCGCCCAGGTGACGCCCTGACCTGTGCGAGGTCTGTCGGATATGTTGTCATTCGTGTCGCCAAATTCCGGCGGATTATCGGCCGCCTGTCCCTTGATGACATACTCTGTATAGCCGCTATCATATTTTGAGGCTACAAATTCCAGATACGCATTGGTGATGATCGTTCCCCGGGGAATGGCAACATTTTGAAACCGAAGACCGATGGGCTCATCACGATCCTCGGGGAGCTTCAAATATGACTCTTCTAATCTGACATAGTCAGCATTTTGACCATTGTCACAGTAATCATTACATGGTGCTTCCCGCGCATCGTCATGGGAAGAAGAAATTGGTATGACCAATTCATTCGAGGTATATTCGACGTGCAGCAAAGGAGCGACATTCTGCCCGCTTTCGTTTGCCCACCTGAAAGCGCGGGCCACTCGCTCTCCGGAACCGTCAATAATAAAGACCATCGGATCGCCGGCGGTCCACATCGCGTCACTTACAAGTTCCTGGACGATTGCAACAAGATTTGGCGTCTGCTGGTTAACATCGGTTTCACCGACTGTGCCCCATTGGGGTACGTTATTCCAGTTAACCGATGCGCTGGTTTTGGTTCGGGAAGAAATAGTCTGGCTATCAAAATCAACTGGCTTAATCTGGTTTTCACCCCATATAGTAAGGTTGGTTGTCACGGATCGCACTTCATCAACTGAAAATTGGATGTAAGCATTGGTAATGGTGGAATCTCTTGGAATGCTCACGTTCTGGAAGCGAATGCCGCATAGTTTATCGCCCAGCTCCAAGTCGTAAATATTTGTGTAGACACCCGGAGCTTCTTCGGCATCGTCTGCGAGTTGGATGACCCGGATGTCGACCGTTCCGGTGGCGGCCATAACCTGAGCAGGTGCTGTCAGTAACAGACCGACAACGACCAAAACTATTAGAAAAATCGAAAGGTTTATTTTTTTATTCATTTTGCATCTCCTCGATTTGTGGTTTCCGTATTCAGAATGTGCCACAAAATTTTCATTTATTTTTATTCGAACATATATTTAGCAATTTGTGTGCCAGGATAGGGCCGTGAGTTTGGCTGGGAGTCAATAGTTTTTATCTATCTGTATTTATTTAATTTTTTAGCTCAAGCGTCATGTTGAGATGTTGATTTGAGTCAAAAACAAGATATCAGGCCGTCAAAACTATAAAAAAATTTAAGACCAGGTTAAATTTTTTTAGAAAAAAAACCGAACCGTTTCGCCGTCCGGCTTGTCTTCGTCTCTACTGCCGGTGGGGGCTATAACAGGTAGCTGTCGTGGAACACCTGATGGGATGCCTGGCCGGGGCCGGTAAAAATACCGTTGGGCGGGGCCATGATATTGATATGGGCAAGAAAATTATTCAGCCTTGGGATGGACTCGTATTTCGGATCAGCAATTCAAGGTTGGACATCTCCATTGTTGGCTCATAAAATGGGATTTTGTGACCACTTCTAAAAGCGCTAGATAGGCTCTATGGGCTAAGTCCCAGATTTCGAATTTTGACTTCAGACCTTAATTCCATCTGATGGGGAGCCACCATGACTGTGGTTCCGATGCTGGCATTGAGAATGATTTCCACCGAGCGGATACTACTCCTTCCAGGTACTGTTGCAAGTTGT
Organism: uncultured delta proteobacterium; assembly: GCA_963766255.1. Taxonomy (GTDB): domain Bacteria; phylum Desulfobacterota; class Desulfobacteria; order Desulfobacterales; family JAFDCJ01; genus JAFDCJ01. The sequence goes on along the minus strand of CAVXZZ010000014.1, from coordinate 599 downwards.
GCATCGGAAATTGTCTGACCGTCTTCATCCTTATAAATAAATTCCAGATCTTCAATATCAGCTGCTTCTAAAAGATTTTGCTCGCCGGCGCCATTTTCGTCATCGCGAATAAGAGGATTACCATCACCAAAAGTTCTTCTGTATGTTATTCTTTCACCAATATCTGACGTATCACCATCCATCGTTAAATCCATTGAGAATCGCATTCTGTCAGTTTCTGCTAGAGTAATAGGCGCTGGCGGGAGTCCGCCTTCAGGCGCATACCCGGCCATGCGGATTTCTCTTTCCATCAAATACAGGGCGCCTCGAATGTTTTGCTGCATTTCAACCAGTTCCTGCTGGGTGGTGTGCGATTTAAGCTGGGAGCGGTAAGTCTGATACATCATGGTTAACACGATAGAAGTAATTGCCAATGCCACCAGCAACTCCACCAGGCTAAAACCGGATTTATTTCGCCGTAAAACCATTTTTTTATCCTTTTACCGGATCGGCGCATTCGCCAAACCCGATTCAACTTTATTTCACCCGCAATTTATTGACGGGAGAAAAGGAGATATTCACGCTCATTTGCCTGGTTAGTTGTAAAGACCGTATAACAT
>CAVXZZ010000013.1:0-77275 GCA_963766255.1 uncultured delta proteobacterium | reverse complement strand
TAAATATAAAATATGGAGAACCGGTTTCCTTTTGGATAATAGTATTCAATAAGCAATTGGGGAAATTGCAGATATGTGCCGACTCTACAACAGAGAGCAGAACACAGATAGACCATGCAGAATGCTTTCGTCTGTTTTCTGCTTACTGAGCCGTCAATTAGTCAAATGGACTTAGATCCTTCATACTGACTCAACTATTTAACTAATCAACTAATTCCTTAAGGCTGAATCACAATGGCCGGATACAGTCCCTGAAGTTCGCCGTCCGGGTAAGGCTGAATCGTATTAAAGGAGATGTTCTGGTTCTTTTGGGCATGCCCCTTGTTCTTTTTGCCGTCGAAGAAAGCCCCGTTGGCCTCGAGAATGTGATGAATGCGATCGCGAAAGGCGGTTACAAAAGCGGCGCCGTTGCCTTCAAAAGACAGATTGCCTTGTATCAGGCCATCATCGATCTTCGAAAAGTCTTTGAGGGCAATGCTGTTGGTTTTAAGCTCTTGCTGGTCAGTAATCATGCCCCAGACCAGCTGGCCGGGTGGTATGGTCAACGGCTTTTTAATATCGATGATGGTATGGGGCATGACGATACTCTCTTCGCCGATGGTCAGGCGGCTGTTGGCGCGTCCCCGCAAAAAGCTGTTGAACCCGACAAAGATGTTTTTGCCCATGTCGGCCTCGATAATTTTGGCCCCATGGGCGGTGACATTGAAACCCTCCAGTCGAGAGTTGATGATATAGCAACCCTCCTGGGCATTGGCGCCTTTGCCGAGCCATGCATTTTGAAGGTAGGCGCGCTGGGAAACCAGGACATTCTCGCTGATGTGGGTTTTGGGTTTGATGACCGCATAGCGGTCCAGGGAGGTGGTGGGGGGAACCGCAACCGGTGTGTCCAGGTTGACCACGTCAAAAACGCGCTGGAAGGCTTCTTCACGGTCTTCCACAAAATCAATGAACAGCCCCTGGGGGGGCCGGGACGCATGGAAATTAATGTAATGGTCCAATTTGTCCAGGGGGTGGTGGTACAGAAAATTAAACTCGCCGGGACTGCGGACCCAGACGGTCCCGGGGCCAACATTAAGATGGCCGATCTCGCCGGCCTGAACGTATGAATAGGTTCCGATGACACAATCGCGCATGGTCGTCAGGTCAACGGTGGCAAGGGGTCCCAGGAAACATCCATCCGAGGGTGAACCGTGGATATTGGCGTCCTGGGCTGAGACGGTGTCCCTGATAAAGAATTTTTCCAGGGTTTCCGGGTCATGGGAAAAATTGTGAACCAGGGTTTTGATCAGAAAGCTGTCTTCGATGTCAATGCCTTCATCCCGTGTGATCGGGATTTCAAACTTTTGATAATGGAATACATCCCCCTGGTGTTTGAGTTCGTCGCCCCGGATATCACTTTTGTAAAGGATCGAATTTCTGGTACGGATTTTCCCCAGAAAATAACTGCCGGCCAGACTGGAATGCCTGAACACCAGATCGAGGGGATGGTTGGGGGTAATGCCGTAGAAGGCATAAAATTTGACCATCTGATTCAGTGGCACCAGATTTTTGATAAAAGGCGTAATGTCGAAATCCAGTTCACGCAAGTTTATATTGATTCTCTGAATAATCCGGTCCAGCAGTTTTTCCAATTCTTTCATGATGGTCCCTTATTATAGTTCACATTCTTTCATGGTGTGGAATACCGCCGCGAAAGCGTCCGTCAAGCGCAATATCCCGATAATTTCCTTGTCCCGGGTGACCAGCAGGGATATGTGATGCCCCATGACCAGCTGCATAACCGCCATTTCAAGGGAAGCGTCCTGTTCAATAATCTCGCCTTCAGAAGGGGTCTGCATGAAATCCTCCACCTTAAGTTTGGAGGCTTTGCTGCAGAGGTCCTTGAAGGGCTGTGCATTCATTACCCACTGCGCGCGCAGTTTGTGGATAAAATTGGCACTGAAGCCGAATTGGCTGATTTCGTTAATTTGGCCCCGACCCTCCTCTTTCGGTTCAAGGGCCCGCAGCACATCCAATTGGCTCAATTTGCCGATAACCCGCTTCTTTTTATCCAGAATTAAGATACCGCGATGCTTGTACTTGGTGTGGTCGAACTCCTCCTGGGCTTTTTCCAGGGCCAGGACCGCATCAAACAGGGTTGACCCCTTCGGAACGGTGGCATATTCCGACAGCGGCACCATTAATTCCTTAACAAGAAAATCGCTCACAGAAAACCTCCAGTAAAAAAAAGTAAAAAAATCCTGGTCCAGCTTCCGGTCCCAATGCCTAAATTCCAGAAGTAAGATCAGGCTGTCGATGTTAAAATAATTATATTGCGGTTAAACGTTAATATCATAAAAATAATCAAAATTTCTGATAATTTCAAGCATTTTCTGAATTTAACGCCGAAAATCGGCCCCGACGATTCGGCAGATAAGACAGGTAAATTTTGGCTTCTATTTCTTTCGGTTCACCATTTAACCATTCAGGCATTCAATTGTTCTCCCGCAGAAAGCAGAACGGACGAAGCAAACTAACTTGTTAAGTTTCCGCACCTGTGATAAAGGAATTTGGGGTGAACGTGGTTGTATGAAAAACGTTGGTATACCGAAACGATTTTTGACACCTTCCATAAAACATAGCGCAATCAGCTGGGATATTATTTAAAAGGAGTAAATTTCAATGAGCTTAGCAAATGTATTGTTGGTAGACGATGAGGTCGAATTTGTGGAAACATTCAGTGAACGATTGGGCCTGCGGGATCTTGAAATCTCAAAAGCGTTCAACGGAGAAGAGGCGCTGCAGGTACTTGAAGCAAATAAAAGACATCGAAATCGTTATTCTGGACGTAAAAATGCCGGGAATGGATGGAATCGAGACCCTGACGGAAATAAAAAAAAGATACCCCCTGGTGGAAGTCATCATGCTTTCAGGCCACGCGGATGTCGAATCCGCCATCGACGGTATGAAACAGGGCGCCTTTGACTACCTGATGAAACCCTGCGACATGGATCAGATCATCGCCAAGGTAACCGATGCCGCGGCCAAAAAACGGCAGCACGAAGAAAAAATAATTCAGGCCCGCATCAAGGAGATCACCTCCCGGCATGCCTGACACTGAATTGCGGATTTGGGATTGTCCTCGATTTCGGATTTAAAAGACCTGTCTTTGACTGTCGGTTTCGCTATATCAGGCAGAGAACAGGGCGATGAGAACCAAAATGAAATCAGCTAAAAATCCTGATCTAAAATCCCAAATACGAAACCCAGAACCCGAACCTATCGTGCCCGCCACCCCTGGGTCTTGCGCTTGAAACGCCGGCTGACGAGCTCGGCCAGGCTGCGCACAATCACGTTGGCAAATACAATCAGCATGCACATGGCTGCTGCCGGGGCAGTGTCGCCGGCATCATCCATATTGATGACCGCCACCGAGGCCAGGGGATTGTCGCTGGTGTAAAGAAAGATCACCGCCGAGACCGTCGCCATCGAGCTGACGAAGTAAAACACGGCGATCTCCAGAATGGCAGGGAAACACACCGGCACCGTCACGCGCAGAAAGGTTTTGTAAAACGGCACCGCCATGGATTCGGCCACGGATTCAAATTCCTTGTCCAGCTGCCGGATGGCGGTTGTGGCCGTCAGGAAGCTGACCGTGTAAAAATGGATGATGTTGCAGATAATCAGAATGGCCATGGTCCCGTAAAGAAGGTTGAAGGGATTGTAAAACTCGATTCCCGTAAACGGTATGCTCAAATGGGTCTTGTTGAAGAAAAAGATGTAGGCAATTCCAATCACCAGCCCGGGCAGGGCCAGGGGAAGAATTGAAAGGAAATAGGCGATCCGCCTGAGCCAGACGGTTCCCTTGGTTTTATCGATCAGGTAAGCGCTGGTAAAGGTGACAACCGCACCGAAAAGGGCCGTCAGGGCCGCCATTCTGATGCTGTTCCAGAAGGCCGCATAGCCGCCGCCACCGACGTCATCAAAGGCATAGTGTTTCAGAGTCCAGATCTGGGGGTATAATTCGGGATTGGTAAAGGCATAGGGCCAGGTTTTTACCAGCGACGCCACCCCCGCCATGAAAACCATCAACAGGATAAATGTTGCTATCAGGGTGCAGACACTGCCATAGAATCCATCGCGTACACGACTGGCCTTGGGCATGTAGGGCACCGCGCGCGCCGTCACAATGGCCGTGGCGCGACGTTGCACGATGCGGTCCGCGATAAAGGCCAGGACCGTCGGTATCAGCAAAATGATGCTCACCGTGGCTCCCATCCCGAAGTTCTGCTGCCCGATGACCTGTTTATAGATGTCCACTGCCAGAATATTGAATTGGCCGCCGACCACTTTGGGAGCACCGAAATCGGTGAAAGAAAGTGTGAAGGCCACGAAAATGGCGCTCAACAGACCGAACTTGATGCTGGGAATGGTTACCGTGAAAAAGGTTCTGATCTTGCCGGCCCCCAGGCTTTCCGATGCCTCGTATAGACGGGCATCGGTGTTGGAGAGTGCCACCAGCAAAATCATAAAAGCCGGTGGAAAGGTGAAGACAACTTCAGCGATCACGATCCCTGTCAACCCGTAAAGATGGATATCCCAGGCCAGCCAGGGCAGGTAGTCGAAAAATCCGGTGGTGATGACCCCCTTGTTGCCGAACATATAAACCAGCGACAGCCCGTAAAGCATCGTGGGGGCAAAAAGCGGAATCATCGCCACGATGCGAAAAAAGGCTTTGCCGTACATCTGGGTGCGGTGAATTCCGTAAGCGTACAAAAAGGCAAGGGTCACTGAAATAAAGGTCGTGTAGAGGCCAACGCGCAAACTGTTCCACACGGATTGGGCCAGCCCTGAGGCCTCCATGTACTGGGTCAGAAATTCGATAGAGCGAAAAGCCTGATAGGCCAGGATCAACAAAATGGCAAGGGTGAGCATGCCATTCTGGTTGAAAGGCACGGTGGGTCGAATCAGGGTCCAGATGAAAAAGCCTATGAGGGCGACGGCCAGCAAAATATTGCCAAGGGCAATGAATGTCCGTCCCTGGGAAACCCCTTTAAGGCCGAAGTAGTCAAAGAAGTTGGCCATGCCGATAAACCGTTTGACTACTACCAGATTCTCCCCGGGGGGAAGCAACTCGCCGTTCACTTCCCAGCGCTGCCCCTCGCCGCGCCGGACATCGATGTCCTCCACCGGCAATACTTCTTTGCTCATGGGGTCCGGCCGCGCCAGATCACATACAACTCTTTCGATGCGTTCATCGCCGAGCTCGACATAGACACCGGAAACTTCGGCTTTGCGCTGCCGGGTTTTAACGGGATTGTTGTCGATGTAGAGAACCTCTTTCTTGCCCTCTTCCATCATTAACAGCACCGTGTGGCCGGCGACATTGATCTGTCCCCGGAAATCATCCGCGGCTTTCTCCTGTTCGGTGGGCTCCTCGATTTTGACAACCAGCTCGATGTGAGTGGCCCGCTCCACTACGTCCATCAAAGGCAATACAATGCCCACGATGAGCCAGAAGCAGGCGAAGGCAATCAGGAGACGACGCACCCAATCCTCCGCACTGGACCGTTTGGTCACACGCTTTCCGCTGGCGCTGAATTGGGCGACAAGGCCCCGGGGCTTTCGAGCTTTCTCATTTCGTCCTTACTTAGTTGTTATAAAATTCAATATCCGATGTAAATGAGGGGCTCTCAGGTTCCATATTTAAGAGGACAGAAGACAGATGACAGATTGAACCGACAGAAAACTGCCTTCTGTCATCTGTCTTCTGTCTTCTGTCCTCTATCATCTGCCTACTGTCATCTGTCCTCTGTCATCAATTTAACGCGCTCCCTTGGTTTTGAATAGGAGCAATCTTTCCGGAGGCAAATGGATCGGCAGTTCCATCTGGGTGCGAATATTCAGGGACTCCATGGCTTCCACCTGCAGATCCATGTTCAGGCGCTGGTCAGTCGCCCCGCCCGCCTCGTGGAGAACCCGCAGACGTATCGTGTATAGAGGATCCCCTGAACTCGATGCGCTCGACCTTGGTTTTCAAAATGTTAAAGTCGACCGACTCATCACGAATGACCCGGATATCCTCCGGTCGAATAGCTACGATCACAGGCCTGCCCTGGTAATTCACGGCCCGACCCTGTTTCGACTGCAATATATACTGGCCGAAAAAAATAGAGTCCGGATCACGCCCCATGCAATCCGATATAAAGTTCATATCTCCGATAAAATCGGCTACAAAAGTGTTTTCAGGCGCCACGTACAACTCATGGGGGGTGGCGTACTGCATCAGCTTGCCGTCGTCGATGACCACCACGCGGTCGGCCATGGTCAGCGCCTCTTCCTGGTCATGGGTCACCATCAGGGTTGTAACCCCCAGGGTCTCCTGTATGCGGCGGATCTCGGCCCGCAGGTACACCCTTACCCGGGCATCCAGCGCCGAGAGGGGCTCATCCAGCAACAGAATAGACGGGCTGGGAGCCAGCGCCCGTGCCAGGGCCACCCGCTGCTGCTGGCCGCCTGACAGCTGGGCCGGATACTTGTGGGACTGTTCCTCGATACCGACAAGTTCCAGCATCTCCATGGCCCGCTGTTCCCGCTGGTCCTTGGAGAACTGGCGCCGATTGATGCCGTACTGAACATTGCCGATAATGTTGATATTGGGAAACAGCGCATAGGACTGGAACACGATTCCCAGTTGCCGGTTTGCCACCGGCTCCCGGGACACATCGCGATTGCCGATCCAAACCGATCCGGAGTTTTGTTCTTCCAGGCCGGCAATGACCCTTAAAAGGGTCGTCTTGCCACACCCGCTCGGACCCAATACCGAAACGAACTCTCCCTGTTTGATGCCGACGCTGACGTCGCTTAAGGCAGTGAACTGACCAAACATCTTGGTAATATTACGAACCTCCAGGAAGTATTCGTCATTGTTATTTTCGATGTTCCGATCCATCTTTATCTCTCTATGGTTCTTTCTGCAATTGTGGAACTATGTGCCTACTGTCGTTTCAAAAAACGCCGGCACAACCGGAAAAACGGGTTGTGCCGGCAAATTACCTGTTTTGTATGATCAGTTAATTTTTAGGCGCACTCTTGCTGTCGTAACGGCTGATCCACTCTTTGAGAATACTCTTGCGGTTCTGGGCGGCCCATTGCAGGTCGTTGTCAATCAGGACCGACATGGGGTCTGACGGCCAGCCGTCGGGAGCATCAACTTTTATGTCGGTGGCCACAATGGGGTAGACTTTGGCATACATGGCCATGGCCTCATCGCTGATGGCCCAGTCCAGAAAGATCTTGGCCTCTTTTTTGATGCGGGGTTTCTTCATCAAGGCATTGGCTTCCACCTCGTATCCGGAGCCCTCTTTGGGAAACGCGACTACGACCGGTTCGCCGCTGGCGCGTTGTTTGAAGCCACGATAGGCGAAGGACAACCCGATGGGGAACTCGCCTTTACCGGCCATTTTGGCCGGTTTGGAACCCGAGTGGGTGTACATGGCGATGTTCTCGTGCAGTTGATCCAGGTACGCCCAGCCTTTTTCTTCCCCCATTATCTGGAGAATTGCCGAGACGGTTAAAAATCCGGTGCCGGAAGAGGCCGGGTTCGGCATGACGAGTTGGCCCTTGTACATGGGCTTGATGAGATCGGCATAGGACTGGGGCATTACCAGACCTTTGGCTTTCATCTCGATGGTGTTGCCCACGATTCCGGTCACATAGGCTTTAATCCCGACCCAGCGAACCGGATCGTCCCGGCCGTCCTTCATTCCTTTTCTGACCTTTTCGACGCCTTTGGGATTATAGCCCACGAGCATGCCCAGGTCGTTGCAAATCAGCAGGCTGGTGGCTGCCGTTCCCCATACCACGTCGGCCTGGATGTTGTCTTTTTCAGCCAGAAGTTTGGCTGTCACAATTCCGGTTGAATCCCGAACGATGTTCAGGTTGATGTCCGGATGGGCTTTTTTAAAGGCCGGAATGTACACTGCCAGTTCGTCATCTTCCAGAGCCGTGTATACCAGAAGATCTCCGGCATATAGGCTGCTGAAACCAAATAGCGTCATCAGGGCTACCAAACCCAGTATAACGCCGAAGAAACGACCGCGGTTTTTCGGATTTAATCCATTCGTCATTGTGTTGCCTCCTTTTGCTGTTAGTTTTCGATTACCATATAAATGCTTGTCACATCTGCGGAAAGGCATACTCTCTGTAAGATCTGATAATGACGCTGACACCAATTCAGAAACTATGCAATACCAAACTTAATGATACATGCCAACAAAAAAAATATCATTATCGATATTAGATCAGGTTATGCTTGCAGTGATCAAATCCATTTATTGGCCATTGGTTGGTTTTAATTGGTTTTCTAATCAGTTAGGCATTTCACCCCAATTGGAATCGTGGACTTCCAGCCTCCGGCCCGGAGAGAATATTGGATAAATGGGGCCGATCCTTTAAAAAACCACCCCTGAATTTTCCAGTGATGAGCCGAAACCCAGGCACCCGTATTTGCCCGGTATTTTTCGGGATAGAAGTTTGAAGGCGATGGGCCGGTTGCGTCCCGGGGAAATATCCCGGGACCCGGGAAGTTCTCCCAAAATAATAAGCCGATCCACCTATGGACAAAGCAGATGAGGTATCGTAGATAAAGATATTAAATTAAATTCATTCCAAAACGCAGGGGAGGCTACATCTTACTGCGGTTAAAAAGGGTGGTTCTAAGACCAAAGGGCTACCCTTTGGTTTTGGTGGTCAAAGCACAGAGTCTTTTTGTAAATGCCCATTGTTCCCCGAACTCCTTTTCATTGGTTGAAATTAAAATGCTATTCCCAATCCATCCACACGCAGCAAAGGAGAATACCCCATGAAAGATCTCGTGACTCAAATTGCGCGGGCATTGGTTGACAAACCCGAAGAAGTTGCGGTAGCGGAAGTCGCAGGAAATCAAACTTCGGTATTGGAATTAAGGGTCGCCAAAGATGACATCGGCAAAGTGATCGGCAAGCAGGGGCGTATCGCTCAGGCCATGCGGACCATCGTGAGCTCTGTTTCCGCCAAAGAAAAAAAGCGCACCGTTCTTGAAATCATGGATTGATCGGCAGCGGGTTGAATTGACAAGCCCTGGCCGATCGGCCTATACTGCCTGTGAGTTATCAAGAAGCCATCTCAAAAGGCGTACCGTTGATGATTAATATCGTTAAGTCATCCAGGCTATGCTGGGAATGTCTTTTGGTCTAATTTTATCCCCATTCATCCGTTAACGGGAGAAAACCATCATGGGACCCAGCAAGGCTCTTACCTTGTATCGGAGACACAAATTCGTAAGGGCCTTTTTATTTCGATGACGTGAAGGAAAACCCCAATGGCCGGCAAACCCACCTATAATCCTCTAGACCATCTGGATCCTGACACCAAGGTCTACCATTTCAGATCAATCGAAGAGCGCGAACTTGAAAAAGAGCATCGTAAGCTGGCCCTTAGACTGCTTCGTCGCCGGGATAACATATTAAAGGCTGTTTACCTGTTTACGGAACGGTTTCTAAGAATGGGGCTGACCGAAAGCAGTCTCGGCCCCATCCTGGAAGAATTGGGGCACGCCGATGAAGTCAGCCGGGTGTATATTTTTGAAAACCACACCCTGGATAATGATACCCTGGTTACCAGCCAGCGCTTTGAATGGGTCTCGCCGGGAATCGACCCCCAGATAACCAATCCCGATCTTCAGCATTTGCCGTTCGTCGAGGTCGGGTTCGCCCGCTGGGTGGAGACCCTGGGCAAGGGGGAGATTATTTACGGCAATGTCGAGGACTTCCCGGAAACCGAAAAGACCCTGCTTTCAGCTCAGAAAATATTCTCGGTGATGGTGGCGCCCATCATGGTCGGCGATGACTGGTGGGGCTTCATTGGTTTTGACGACTGTCGCGCACGGCGCGAATGGGCACCGGTGGAAATCGAAGCCCTCAAGACCGCTGCGAATATCATCGGTGCCGCGATCCAGCGCAGCCAGGCTGAAGCGGCGGTGATGGATTCCGAAAAGAAATATCGCATGGTGGTCGACAACGCCAACGAGGGAATTGTGGTCACCCAGGATGGCGTGCTCAAGTTTGTTAACCCCCAGGCCAGAGAATTCACTGGCTTGTCGGAGAATAATTCTAAATCCGGAAGTTTCCTTGATTACATCCACCCGGATGACAGGCAAATGGTTATCGAACACCACCGCAGACGGTTGGCGGGTGAAGAAACACCCGAAATATACGCCATGCGGATGATCGACCAAACAGGCAAAATTAGATGGGTCCAGAACAACGGGGTGATGGTCGAGTGGGAGGGACGGCCGGCAACCTTAAATTTTCTGCTCGATATTACCTCCCGCAAACAGGCATTGGATGCCCTGGCGGAAAGCGAGGAAAAATATCGCCAGCTTTTTGAGCGCGATTCGGATGCGGTCATGATATTCGATGCTGAAACCCAGCAATTTGAAGACGCCAATCCCGCCACGCTGGATCTTTTCGGCTATTCCAAAGAAGAATTCCTGAACTTGACGGTTGAAGATATATCGGCTGAAAAAGACAAAACGGGAATAGCGGTCAAAAAAGTCAGCCGCAACGACACGAATAAAATGACAGTTCCCCTGCGTTATTTCAGCCGCAAAGACGGCAGTAGGTTTCCGGGGGAAATTTCTGCCGGTAAATTTTTTTCCGGGGGACGCCAAAAAATCATTGGTGCCGTCCGGGACATAACCGACCGTGTCCAGGCCGAGGATAAAATTCGGGCGCTGTCCCAGGAGCAGATTAAAGTCCAGGAAAATGAGCGCAACCGAATCGCCAGATACCTTCATGATCACGTGGCCCAGGACCTGTCGACCTTAAAGATCGGTCTTGAAACCCTGTTTAATAAACCCGCCAAACTCTCCCCGGAGAAAAAAAAGAAGATTTCCGAAATTTCACAGGTACTGCAGGATTCTATTTCATCTGTAAGAGACCTCTCATACGACCTGCGACCGGCGGGAATGGATCAGCTTGGTCTGGTTCGAACCGTTTATCAACTATGTGAAGATTTTTCCGAAAAAAATAATTTGAATGTTGATTTTTATTCGGCCGGCGTCAAAGATCTGAAACTTGATTTCGACACCGCCATCAATCTGTATCGGCTGATCCAGGAGGGGCTCAACAATATTAACAAACACGCCCGGGCCGACAATGTTATCATCCGCTTGGTGGCGTCGTCACCGAACATCATTTTGCGCATCGAAGACGACGGTCGGGGATTTGACGTGGACAACCGCCTGTCAAAAGCCTTGAAAGAAAAACGGATGGGCCTGTCCAACATGGAAGAACGGGTCAGTTTGCTGGCAGGCAAGATGGACATCAAATCCCAAATCGGGCGGGGCACCCGCATATTCATAGAGATCCCCTGGCAGGAAAAAAATAATGGCCGATAAAATATCCATTATGATCGTGGATGATCATCCCCTTTTTAGGGAAGGCTTGAAGACCATCATCGGCCGCGACAAGCGCTATGAGATTGTCGACGAGGCCGGCAGCGGCCAAACGGCTTTGGCCAAAGCCGAAAAAAATAAGCCGGATTTGATGATGGTCGACCTGTCGCTGCCGGATATGAGCGGCATCGAATTAACCCGCACCATACTTGCCAGGCTGCCGCAAATAAAAATCATCATTGTTACCATGCACTCCAAAGTCGATTATATCGCCGAGGCTTTTCAGGCCGGTGCCACCGGATTTGTGGTTAAAGAATCGGCTGCCGAAGGGCTGTTGAAAGGCATCGAAACGGTTTTAAAAGGAGGTCATTTCCTGGACAGTGCGGTCTCAAACCAGGTGGTCGAAACCCTGAAAAAACTGCCCGGCAAGGAAACCCAAATCAACGACGCTCACTACGGAACCTTGACGGCCCGTGAGCAGGAGGTGTTGCGCCAGCTGGCGGAAGGCTTATCATCAAAAGAAATTGCCGAAAAGCTTTTTATCAGCCCTAAAACCGTTGAAAATCACCGTGCGAACATTATGAACAAGCTGGAGCTTCACAGCACCATCGAGCTGGTACGCTATGCCGCCAAGCTAGGCCTGATCGATGTGGAATTGTGGACTAATTAATCCGCCCAAATCAAATAGCAAATTCGCAATGCACATTTATGTTGGTAAACGGAAGCGTGTTGCTTGATCGAGGGCCTGCGGATTAATTAATTTATGCTCCGCATATTTTTTATGTTTAATCCACACCTGGGATGGTGATTTTTCAAGGCAGGGTAATTGAGGGCGTTTTTTTCATTCAACCCCTGTCATTCCCGCAAAGCAGGCTGTGTCAGCATGTCATCAGACTCCTCTTTTCTGACCGTCATGCCGGACTTGATCCGGCATCCAGATCCGTAACGCCTTGAAACAGCGCTGGATTCCGGATCAAGTCCGGAATGACAAAAGAGCAACAGATGCAGTTCTGACAATTGTGGCACAGCCGGGAATCCGGATTTTTAAATACGATATTATCCTTTTAAAAATCCGATATCCGCAATCCCAAATCCGAAAAAACAATTCAGAGCTCATACGGCGTCAAACTTTCGTACCCATCTTCAGTTACCAGAATGGTCTGCTCGAATTGGGCCGACAGGGATCCGTCCTTGGTGACCGCCGTCCAGTTATCTTCCAGTATTTTCAGCTCTTTTTTTCCAAGGTTGATCATCGGCTCAATTGTAAATACCATCCCCGGAACCAGGGGAATACCGGTGCCCTTGTGCCCAAAATGCGGAATTTGGGGCGCTTCATGAAAATCCAACCCCACGCCGTGCCCCACAAACTCACGGACCACCGAACACCCCTGGGCTTCGGCGTAGGTCTGGATGTGCCAGCCAATATCTCCCAGGGTGTTGCCGGGCTTTACCGCTGCCATACCGCGCCTGAGGCATTCCCGGGCAATACCAACGATGTTGCGGGCTTCGTGATTGGGATTGCCGGCAAAAAAGGTTTTGTTGGCATCGGCGTAATAGCCGTCAAGAATGGAGGTGACGTCGACATTGACAATATCACCATCTTTGATGATGCGGTTTCCGGGTATCCCGTGACAGATGACTTCATTGATGGAAACGCAGACACTTTTAGGAAAGCCGCGATAATTCAACGGTGCGGGGGTGGCCCCTTTTTTTAAAGTATATTCGTGGACCATGGTGTTGATTTCATCGGTGATCACGCCGGGTGCAATTTTAGATTCCACCAGATTTAGGGTTTCCAGTACCAGCTGCCCGGCCTTGCGAATGCCCTCGATTTCGGATTTTTTCTTTAAGCGGATACCGTATTTCCTTTGATAGATCTCCGCGAGGTCCGGAGCGGGGTCACCGTTTTTTCCGAGGCAACATTTTTTGTATTTCAACCCGCTGCCGCATGGGCAGGGGGCATTGCGACCCACTTTATCCGTACTGGTTTCTAGATTCATACCCGTTATCTTCACCTTTCATGATATCATTTATCCGATCCACCAAAAAAATAAAAAGGCACCCCGCCTTACCGAGACAAAATACCTTTTGCGTATATCGTAATTGTCAAAAATACTAAAGGATGACAATGCCGGAAAAAGAGTTGCTTTTGCAACCATCCTTAAATTAATATACTTTTCTTACGATTTCAACCCGCAATAATGCAATTAACGATCAGAGAGTCATTCAATGCAGCCCAAATACCGATTCAATCGACTGGAATTTTCCGGTTCTCTGGGTGACCTGGGCACCTTGCTGCCGCTGGCCCTTGGATTGATTTTGGTCAACGGTTTAAGCCCCAATGGTATTTTTTTATCAGTGGGTCTTTTTTTTATCTTTTCCGGTTTGTATTTCGGGGTAACTGTACCGATTCAACCGATGAAGGTCATCAGTGCCTATGCAATCGCCACGGCGATGACAGCTTCCCAGATTACCGCCTCCGGGTATTTAATCGGGCTGGTGTTATTGATCATAGGGGCGACCGGAGCCATTACCGTTATCGGAAGGTATATCCCCAAATCGGTGGTTCGCGGTGTCCAGCTATCTACCGGAACCTTACTGATGGTCGAAGGCATCAAATTTATGCTGGGAACCACCCGGCTTCAGACACTGCGGCAGGCTGCGGAACCGTATTTGAGCATCGCCAGTGTCGGGCCGGTTCCGGTTGGAATAATCATCGGAATTGCGGGGGGCCTGCTGACCCTGTTGCTGTTGAACAATAAAAAATTTCCGGCCGGGATGGTGGTGGTGCTCGGCGGTATGGCTCTGGGGCTGATCTTCGGCATCCGCGAAGGCCTCGACCAAATCAATCCCGGTCTCCATCTGCCCCAATTTCTGCCCCTGGGCTGGCCGGCCAAAGCCGATTTCACCTTTGCCTTATTGGCCCTGGTGCTGCCCCAGATACCGATGACCCTGGGAAACGCCGTGATCGCCTATGCCGATCTGTCCAAAGACTATTTCGGTGACAGTTCCCAAAAGGTAACCTACAAATCCGCCTGCATCAGCATGGGGTTGGCCAATCTGGTGAGTTCCACCATCGGCGGCATGCCCCTTTGCCACGGCGCCGGCGGCCTGGCAGCCCATTATCGATTTGGTGCCCGCACCGCCGGCTCAAATCTGATGATCGGAATTATATTCGTCATTTTAGCTGTTGTGCTGGGAAACGACTCTCTGGCAGTGATATATCTGCTGCCCCTGTCCGTTTTAGGTATATTGCTGCTTTTTGCAGGGTGCCAGCTGGCACTGACCATCATGGATCTGGAAAACCGCAAAGATTTTTTTGTGGTTCTGATTATGCTGGGAATTACGTTTGCAGCCAACCTTGCCGCAGGCTTTATGGTCGGCATCGTTGTCGCCTGGGCTCTAAAGGCGGATAAGTTACAAGTATAGCTTAGCTTTGGTGACTTAATCGCCCGCCCATATTCATGCCTTGGTTATCTTTTATTTAAAAGTCAATTCAAGTTGATCAGCCGCAGACTTTAGCCTTTTATCGGCTGTCCACAGCGGTATTCCTGTCAACTGAGCAGACGCTAAAAGATGAACATCGACGAAACCAATACCCTTTCCCATTAAATGATTTCTATCGATAAAAAAAATAAATTCGTCAAATTCTATAGTTGGCGCCAATGGAAGGGATTGAAGCAGGGAAATGATTTCGTTCCGGTTTTTCAAATTTCCGCAGGCAAGTTCGCCAATAATAAATGGATGGCACATAACCTCAGCATCCATTAACAGCTTTTCCAGTTGCCGGTTTCCCCGGCGAAGGTGGGTAACCCAAATTGAGGTGTCCACAAGAACCATATTCGTTTTCAGGCCGATCGCCGTCTTGGAATGGAACGCAGATTATCCTCGGTTCCGCCGAGTTTGGCCAGACGCTTGCTGCTTTCGCGAGCAATTAAAGCTTCTAATCCAAGTCGCACTAGGGAGGTTTTCTCCGTGACGCCTGTCAGGCGCGATGCCTTCTCCAGTATTTTATCATCTATGTTTAGTGTTGTTCTCATATGTATCAATATGCATGAACAATGCATATATGTCAATCTAAAATTTTGGGATTTGGCAAATTGGATTTAAAGAGGAAAAAGTGTTCAATCAGATGATGTTTACGGCTTCAGGTGGTATATTTAATCCGATGGTTTCGCCAACCATAAATCCGATTTGTTGATAGCGTTTTTTAGAAATTAACAGTGCAATCCAGACGTCGGCATCGACGACGATCCGTACCTTTCCATTTTCCTCTATAATCTGCACGACGCGTCCCTGTAAATCGTTTGCGGCGGCAGGATCTCCCGAGGGCTTTCGCCCAGCTATTTTTTCGGGATCAATAAAGACGCTGACTGCCCTGGATTTTTCTATGTGTTGATGCCCCCCAATTGACAGGTGCACTTTATCTTGAAGGACGCACTGCGGTTGACCGGAGGGATCGGTTTGCAGGACACCTCGGAAGATGTTTTCATACATGGTCGGAACCAGGCGCCCCTGATTTAAAAAGATGGTATGATGGGCCAGGCGCGCCGCTTGGGACCTGTCGTGGGTGGTAAAAAGCACCGAAATTTTTTTTGTTTCATTTATGCGTCTTAATATGGTGATGATAATATTTTGGTTTTCAACATCCACACTCGATGTCGGCTCATCACACAAAAGGACCTCGGGTGAGAGTGCCAGCGCCCGCGCCAGGGCCACCCGTTGGGTCTCTCCGCCAGATAATTGGTGGGCGGGATAGTGTATGAATGATCGCATACCGACCAGGTCAAGGCTTTCTTCAATAATACGTAAGCGGTTGCCCGGTTCAATACCCCGGATCTTCAATCCAAATTCCAGGTTTTTGTAGACCGTAGTCGTAAATAAAATCGGGTGCTGATCCACCAGTACGGCCAACCGCCTCAACTGCTGCAGTTCGGCTTCGATAAAGCGAACCGGATTAGACCGAAACAAGATTTCACCGGATGTCGGCGCTTCAAGGAATCCCAGTATATTCAACAGGGTTGTCTTGCCGGCCCCGTTCGGCCCCAGAAGGGCATGAATACGGTTTTCCTGGATTTCCAGTTGCGGAATATCCAAAATTTTGCGCCGGTCATAAACACGGGTAATGTCAACCAGGGAGAAAAGGCTCATGTGCGGGTTCTCCCCTGAAAGAAATGAAACAGCAAATTCATCCCGAAGCTGAGGGCCAGCAAAACGATCCCGAGGGCCACTGCCAGGGTAAAAGCGCCCTTATCGTATTCAAGGGCCATGGCGGTGGTCATGGTGCGGGTAAAACCTTTGATATTGCCGCCCAGCATCATACTGATACCCACCTCTGAAATCACCCGGCCGAAGGCAGCCACCACCGCGGCCACGATGCCGAAGCGTGCTTCGCGGAGAACGATCCCGGCCGCCTGGCGGCGATTGGCGCCCAGGGTCATGGCTGTCTTGCGATAGCGCCGGTCGATCCGGCTGATGGCCGCCAGGGTGAACGCGGCCACCACCGGGACGATCAGAATTACCTGACCGATGATAATTGCAGTCTGGCTGTAGAGAAGGTCAAAGGGCCCGAAGATTCCTCTGCGTGATATAAACGCATAAACAAACAGGCCGATGACCACCGTCGGCAGTGCCAGCAGGGTGTTCAGAACCGTGACCGCCATCCGCTTGCCGGTGAATTCACTGAAGGCGATTGTGAAGCCCAGCGGTATCCCCAACACCGCCGCAAGAATTGTGGACGATAGACTGACCTTGAGAGACACCCCGATGATCGAAACCATCTCGGCATCCAGCGAAATCACCAGCATGATGGCGGATAGGAAGCTGTCAATCAGGAGGTCCATAGGCTTCTTTATCCAATCGTATTAAGAATCCAACAATAAATCAGTTTCTTACATTAAAATTATGGAATGGTTTTCCCGTTGGCCCGTTCGCCCGTTAACCCGTGTCCATCAAATACATGCCGCTTTTGACGGACCAACCGGCTAACGGGCTTAACCGGCTAAACCTACTTTACCGCATCCCCATAAAATAGCTGTTTTCCCAGCAGGCGGTATCCATTGATCACGGATTGACCTCTTTCGGAAACAAGCCACTCAGCAAATTCTTTGGCACCATCATACTTGACGTGCGGGTGTTTTTGGGGATTGACCGGAATCACGCCATAGGGATTGGCCAGGGCCGGATCGCCTTCACACAACACGTCCAGTTCGATGGGGACATCCCGGCCGAACTTATACTTTATGAAGGTCCCGCGATCGGCCATAACGTAGGCCTGCTTCTCATCGGCAACGGTCAGGGCCTTGCCCATCCCCTGCCCTATGGATAAATACCATGCCCCCGGGCCGGCCGGTCGGGTGAATGCCACCTCGCTCTTTTTGCCCTTTTTGACGATCGTACTGGTTTTCTTCTCCAGAGGCAAACCGGTGGCCTTCCACAAAGTCTGCTCTTTGGTATGGGTACCGCTGTCATCTCCGCGGGAGATAAAAGGTGATTTTGCGGAGGCAATTTTTTTCAGGGCTTCGGTTGCGCTCTTTAGGCCCTTTATCCCCGCCGGATCTTTTGCAGGCCCCAGGATAACGAAATCATTATGCATCACCGCATAGCGTTTGGTACCATACCCTTCTTGGACGAACTTCTCTTCACGTGCCCTGGCATGTACGAAAATAACATCCACGTTACCGTCCATGCCGTCACGAATGGCAGCCCCTGTGCCCTTGGCAATAACCTTCACCTGGATACCGGTGTCTTTATCCAGTTCGGGCAATAATACATCTAGTAAACCGCTAGCCTGCGTACTAGTAGTGGTGGACATTTTCAGTATTTTATCACCGGCCCACCCGTTAACTGTACCCAAACATAATACCAACAACACCGACAAAACACCCCTTCCGATTCGATTCATCTCACATCTCCTTTGGATCGTTTGATCGTTTAAATGGTTTGGTTGCTTGTCTCTGGTCACTGGCTCTTTGCCGCTGGACACTGTTGCGGGTTGCGAGTTGCATGTTACGAGGTGACAAGCAGACCAATCTGAAATTCCCTGCCAATGTCTTCTGTTACCTGCCCGCCACGGCGAAGCCGTCAGGCGAAGATGGGTCTTCTGATTTCTGTCCTCTGTTATCCATCCTCTGCCATACTCTGTCCTCTGTCCTCTGTTATCCGACCTCCGTCATCCGTCCTCTGTCATCTGTTCTCTGTTTTCTGGCTCAGCCGGAAAAACCATCTGACCGCTGGCACTGACATCGTAACCGGCAAATTCCCGGGAAGCTGTCTGTTGAAACCCGGTTTCATGCAGAATCCCCAAAAACCGCTGGATCCCTTCGTCGAAAAAGCGTTCCTTGGAAATCATCAAATCGAAGCGCTCCCACCGCAGGGGGATGAAATCGATATCCAGCAGTTTAGCCACCGCACGAATGGCGGGACCGGCATCCGCCCGTCCGGCTAAAATTTCCAAACCCACATCCAGGTGGCGGGATACTTCAGTGGCGTAACCCTCTATTTTTTCGCCGTTTATCCCGATTTTTTTTAACTCTTTGTCCAACAGCAGACGGGTCCCGGTGCTAAGGGATCGATTGACAATTTTGATCCCCGGCCGGGCCAAATCCGACACCGAGGCGATATTTTTAGGGTTGCCTTTGGGCACCAGAATTCCCTGCTCCCGCCGGCAGAAATTAACCACCGCCGGCATTTCATCCAATTCCTTGAAGGCAAAATCAAAATTGTATTCCGATTCATCTTCCTGCAGCAGGTGGCTGGAGGCGATATGACACAAGCCTTGCCGCAGGGCTCTCAGCCCCCCCATACTGCCCAGATTTCCGAAAACCGCCAATTGATCAGAGGCCTGTCTGTTAAAGATGGCAATGGCCCTGTCCAGCAAGGGGTCGTTGCTGCCCGTTATGATCAGCAGACCATCGTATGGCGGCAGGCGATAGCCATTGTCGGGGTAGTTTATGGTATGGGTCTCAACCCATTGTTCCACCAGGTGCTTGGGAAAGAGCCATTTGCCCGTAATTTTAGTGGCCGGCAATCCTTTTTCAGAAACCAGGGTATATACCATTTTTTCATTTACATTCAGAAAGTTAGAGACTTCCTTAGTTGTCAGCAAATTTTGCATGGCAGCTCCTTCCTGCAACACTTTTGCCCATTTAGTTGGACCAAATCAGTTACTCGAACCGGTCAGCAGTTGCATTTCCAGCTTCCTTAATAGTTTTTGTAAGTTGTTGTCAATATGTTTCTACATTCAAATTTATAATTACTATAAATTACAAATAACAACCAATATCGATGGAATTGTAGCTTCCAGGGTCGCATTTTTTATGGCCACCAGGAGCTTTCGCCACCTGAAAAGAAATCCGTTACAGCGAAATGGAAATTTTAACCGCCATTTTGGGTACTTAGAAGCTAAAAGAGATTGACAACCTCACCGGCTTACGGCATTAAAAAGAGTTATTTCTTATTTAGAATCATAAAATATCTTAAAAAGGATAGATTATGGAATTTAAGATACTTAAACGAACAATGGATATCGGCAGGCAGATCGACGATTTTTTGGACCGCGTAAGTGAGTCGGGGCTGCTGTTTCAGCATGGCGTCTCTGATTACCTGAAAGGGAATCAATCTGCCTTTGTTGAAAAAATTGCGCATATTATCGACGTCGAGCACCAGGGAGATGCCCTGCGTCGGTCTCTGGAGGAACAGCTCTACACCAAGACCCTGATTCCGGAGTCCAGGGGCGACGTGCTGGAACTTTTAGAAGCTATGGATGCGCTAACGGATCGATTTAAAGGAGCGCTTTATCGGTTTGACATCGAACAGCCCGAAATCCCCCTTCAGTTCCATGAAGGTTTCAAAGAACTGATAGCATGCGTCGTGGAGGCCGTTGAAGCCATGGTGCGGTCATCGCGCGCGTTTTTTAAAGAAATTTCCGGGGTGGCCGATCACATGCACAAGGTCTCCTACTGGGAAACCGAATCAGACAAAATCTCCACCCGCCTGCAGCGTCTGATTTTCCATATGGACGATCTAAGCCTGAGTCAGAAAATGCAGTTGCGCGACTTCGTCATGCATGTCGACAAAATCGCTGACCGGGCTGAAGACGTTTCCGACAAGCTGAGCATTTACGTCATCAAGCGAACGTTGTAGGAGGACGAAATGTTCGCTTTTTTTCTATCAAGCGGTCTTTTTCTCGGCTGGTCGCTGGGAGCCAACGATGCTTCGAATGTATTTGGAACTGCTGTCGGCAGTCGGATGATTCGGTTTAAAACCGCTGCCATCTGTTGCAGCATTTTCATCATACTGGGTTCCGTCCTGAGCGGAGCCGGCGCCTCCCACACCCTGGGTAAGCTGGGGGCAGTGAATGCAATTGCCGGGGCATTTATCGTTGCATTTGCAGCAGCGCTGAGCGTTTATTTGATGACGCGGATGCGTTTTCCGGTATCCACTTCCCAGGCAATCGTTGGTGCAATCATTGGCTGGAATATTTTTTCCGGGTCAGTAACCGATACCAACTCCTTGACAAAGATTGTTATCACCTGGGTTGCCTGTCCCGCCCTCGCCGCTGTTCTGGCCATAATTTTATATAAAGCCGTCGTATTTGTTATTCACCATTTTAATATCCCCATGTTCCGTCTGGACATGATGACACGATGGGGCCTGCTTTTAGTCGGCGCCTTTGGTTCCTATTCCCTGGGCGCAAATAATATTGCCAATGTCATGGGAGTCTTTATTCCCGTTTCACCCTTTACGGATATTTCCATTTTCGGTGTTTTCAATCTTTCCTCGGCCCAACAGTTGTTTTTTATCGGTGGTGTGGCGATTGCCGTCGGTGTGTTAACGTATTCCCGGCGAGTAATGGAAACCGTCGGCGAAGGTATCATGAAACTTTCTCCGGTTGCAGCCTTCGCGGTGGTCAGTGCCCATTCCCTGGTACTGTTTTTGTTTGCATCTCAGGGTCTTGAAAGATTCCTGACCAGCCATGGGTTGCCTGCAATCCCCCTGGTTCCTGTTTCCAGTTCCCAGGCTATCGTGGGAGCTGTGATCGGTATCGGTTTGCTTAAGGGCCGCAGGGGTATCCGCTGGCGTACGCTGGGGGGAATTACCAGCGGATGGGTCATTACACCGATTATTGCGGGAGTTTTTAGTCTTCTCTTACTTTTTTTCCTGCAAAATGTTTTTCACCAAAACACCTACCAACCGATAACTTACAAGCTGACACCTGCTGCAATGGCACGCATCAAAGAAGCTGGAATATCCACCCAGTATCTTGCGGGTCTGGCGGACAAAGACTTTGACACAGCCGTGCAATTCAATAATGCGCTGGATAAACGTATCAAAATTAATTCCATCCAACACGATTTTATCCTGTCATCTGCTGAAATCGACAAACTCAAAATTACCCAGGATGGTATTGATAAAGTCAATACGGACTGGATCAGTGCGGAACAGTTGAATGCGCTCAAAAAATTGAAAGGCCGCTCTTTCGAGCATAAATGGCAGCTGGTTCAGGCTTTGGGCGCTGAAACTCCGGCATGGCAATTTAGCCAGAATTCTAAAAGCCAGAATGATGAACTTAACAATAAACTCGCCAATTTGTTTAGTATTTTTCGCCAATAGGGAAGCATGAAACAGCTGGCCCCACAATAATACAGTGAACGGGGGCACTGAATTTTTCAACTGGAGCAAGACGATGAAAAAAATCGGAATGATCGGCGGGATGAGCTGGGAGTCATCCATCGAATACTACCGGATTATCAACCAGACCGTCAGAGAAAAACTCGGCGGGCTGCACTCGGCCAAATCCATTATGGTTTCGGTTGAATTTGCCGAAATCGAAGCCCTCCAGCATCAAGACCGCTGGGATGAATTGGCTGCTATCATGATCGATGCTGCCCGCAGTTTAGAAAGAGGTGGGGCCGATTTTGTAATTATTTGTACAAATACCATGCATAAATTGTACGATGAAGTACAAAATCATATCAAAATACCCATGCTCAATATCGCAGATGCGACCGCTGAAAAAATAAAAGCGGAGGGCATCGGCAAAATTGCCCTCCTGGGAACCCGCTTTACCATGGAGGAGGATTTCTACAAAGGTCGGCTGGCGGACAGGTTCGGGCTGGATGTCATCATCCCGGCCCAAGACGAAATGGAAATTGTCCACCGTGTCATTTATGACGAACTGTGTGCCGGCATAATTAAGCCGGATTCCAAACAAGAATATGCCGCGATCATCAAGCGGCTCACCTCCGCCGGCGCCCAGGGCATAATTTTGGGCTGCACCGAAATCGGTTTGCTGGTAAAGCCTGAGGATAGTTCCGTTCCGCTGTTCGATACCACCGAAATCCACGCCAGAGCAGCCGTAAAATATGCGTTGGGGTAATGATCGGGTAAAAATTTTTGGCTTTTCCTACAAATGTGTGCATGAAAATTGCCATGTAAATTATTGAACGCAAAGCTTCTTTTTGCGAATGCCTAAAGTGCCAAAAGTGCCTAAAATTGTGGAACGTGCTTTCAGCACGAACGATTTGATTCCTAATCAAATTTATTATTTCAGGGCGGATACTTAATTTATTTTTATTCGTAATTATAGTATAAGATATTATTGCATTTTTATGATACTTCGGATTAAATTTGCAGGAGCACATCAAGGAACTAAAACTGACTATCCAAACGGATAACAAATCACCGGGCAAATAGCTTGGTGGGTGCTCCTCTCTATCAATATGTCAATGCCAACAGACGAAATACGGAAATCAGACGCCATCCCCACGGCTAAACCGCGTACCAGGCGGCGATTGGTTATTAATATTTTACTATCGCTGATGGTGATTATCGCCGGTATTGCCGGTGCGGCTTATATTTCAAAATCGGCACCCAAAGCACGCAAGCGTCCGCCGACCCGGATGACCCCCCTGGTTCAGGTCATCAATGTGAATCCCGACAACCACGGCGTTACCGTATCCGCCATGGGTACTGTCATTCCGGCCCGGGAGATCACTCTGGAAGCCAGGGTGGCGGGAGAAATCGTGGCGATAAATCCTGAATTTACCGTGGGGGGATTTTTAGAAAAAGATTCCGAAGTCTTGCGTATCGACTCCCAGGATTATGAGCTGGCCCTCACCCTGACACGTGCGAAGGTGAAGGAGGCGGAAAGCAAATTAAAAATTCTCGAAGCAGAGGCAGCGTCTGCCAGGGATGAGTGGGGTCAGCTTTATCGCGATCGCAATCAGGTCAATACCGAGCCCCCGCCGCTGGTTTTTAAACAACCACAGGTGACGGCTGCCAGGGCCATGCTGACTGCAGAAAAAGCCGAGGTGCAAAAAGCCCAGCTGAATCTTTCCCGGACCAGGATTCGCACACCCTTTAACGCAATTGTGCGCACAAAACATGTGGACATCGGATCCCAGGTGTCCGTCCAGGAGAAGCTCGCCGAGTTGGTGGGAACCGATGAATATTGGATTCAAGCATCCATTCCGGTGGATCGCTTGAATTGGATTATGATCCCGCGCCGGCCTGCTGAGCCAGGTTCCAAAGTTCGTATCTTGCTCCGCAACGGGTATGAAATTGCCGGCACGGTCACCAAATTGCTGGGAGATTTGGGGTCGGAAGGCCGTATGGCCCGCATCCTCGTTGAGGTCCAAGATCCGTTAAATCTAAAAAACAGGGGGGGAAAGTCAACCCGCGCTTTTAATCGGTGAGTATGTAAGAATCGAGATTGAAGGCCGCATCCTGCAAAACGTCTACCGTATCCCTCGCACCGCCCTGCGCGACAATTCCAAGATTTGGGTCGTTAACCGGGAAAGCAAGCTTGATATCCGCCCTGTTGAAACCCTGTGGCGCGATGCCAAAACCGTTCTGCTGCGAGAAGGGCTCGCACCCGATGATCAATTGATTGTTTCGGACCTGCCCGCACCGATCAATGGGATGCCGGTGCAAATAGGCGAATAGATCTCATTTAGCACATAAATATGGAATAGCGGCTGTTGGAATAAATACGTAAGCAAAAAGGTGTCAGGGTTCAGATGACAGAAGACAGAGGTCAGATAACAGAAATCAGAAGATCCACCCGCAAACCAAGCGCGCGGGTTCGTCAATTAGAGCTGAAGATTCTGATTTTCCATCTGTCATCTGTTTTCTGTTTTCCAAAACCTGACACCCGAAACCTGACACCTGAAACCTTTTCTCGAACCCTGAACCCTGAACCCTTAACTTTATACTTGCCTACCCCCAATGAAATATACCCCCAACACACCCTCCCATAAAGGCCCGATCGCATGGATGGCCGGTCATTCCGTGGCGGCCAACCTATTGATGCTGGTCTTTTTGGTTGGCGGGATGATTATGATCAGCCAGGTCAAAAAAGAAGTATTTCCCGACTTCGACCTGGACCGGGTCAATATTACCGTGCCCTATCCCGGCGCCAGTCCGGAAGAAGTTGAACGGGGCGTGATACTGGCCATCGAGGAAGCCGTCCAGGGCCTGGAAGGGGTCGAGGAGGTTACGGCATCGGCCCAGGAAGGCGTCGGCAGCGTCACGGTTGAAATTATCGAAGGCGAGAACATCCAGCGCATCGCCCAGGATGTTCAAAATGAAGTGGATCGGATTTCCTCTTTTCCGGAGGAAGCCGAGGAACCCCAGGTGGTTATCGCCCAGCGCAGACGCTATGTGGTGGCACTGGCACTTTACGGCGATCAAAGCGAATGGGTTCTGCGCGAAGTGGCCGAAGATATCCGCGACCGGCTTGATCCAGGACCCGGACATCACCCAGGTGGATCTGGTCGGGGTTCGCGATTATGAAATCAGCATCGAAATTTCCCAGGCAACCCTTCGGGCCTACAACCTGACCCTGGACGAGGTCGCCCAACGGATCCGGCGGACAGCGGTGGAATTGCCCGGCGGTGCCATCAAAGCCGAGAGCGGCGATATCCTGGTGCGCGTCAATGAGCGGCGGGATTACGGGCATCGAATTCGGCAAAATCCCCATTATCACTGCCAATGACGGCACCCGGGTACTGCTTGAAGATATGGCCGTCATTAACGACGGATTTGAAGAAACGGATAATTTTGCCACCTATAACGGCAAACCGGCCGTGATGATCCAGGTCTATCGCGTGGGGGATCAAACACCGATCTCCGTTTCCGATGCGGTTCATCGACAGGTGGCAGACCCTCAACCAGATTCTGCCGCCCGGATTGGCCCTGGATGCCCGCCAGGACCGTTCTGAAATTTACCGGCAGCGCATGGACCTGATGATGCGCAACGGATACCTGGGACTGGGGCTGGTCTTTATCCTGCTGGCCATTTTTCTGGAAGCCCGGCTGGCGTTCTGGGTCAGCCTCGGGATTCCGATTTCGATATTGGGTTCCTTTCTTTTTCTGCCGTCGATGGGTGTCAGCATCAACGTCATCTCCATGTTTGCCTTTATTGTTACCCTGGGGATTGTGGTCGATGACGCCATCGTGGTGGGTGAAAACATCTATTATCATCGCCAAAACGGCCTGGCCTGGTATGAAGCGGCGCTGCGGGGCGCCCGGGAGATCGCCAAGCCCATTACCTTCAGCGTGCTGACCAATATGGTCGCGTTTATGCCCATGCTGTTTGTTCCCGGCTTTATGGGCAAAATCTTTAAGTTTATTCCAATGGTGGTGGTCTGCGTTTTTGCGGTTTCCTTGATCGAGTGCCTGTTCGTCCTGCCGGCCCATATCGGACACCGCAAACGGCCCGATCCGTCCGGGCCGTTGGGCTGGTTAATAGCGGGTCAAAAGCGTTTCAGTAATTTATTCGGACGCTTCATCCAGACAAAATACGGGCCGTTTCTGGAGCTGGTCCTGCGCTATCGCTATCTGACGCTGGCCATCGGTCTTGCCGTGCTGTTGCTGACAGTGGCCTATATCAAGAGCGGCCGGATGGGCTTTGAACTGTTTCCCAAGGTGGAATCCGATTACGCCCAGGTTACCGCCAAACTTCCCTTTGGTTCCGCCGTCCAAAAAACCGAACGGGTGCAGCAGATCCTGGTCGAGGCTGCCCAGCGGGTGGCGGAAGAAAACGGCGGCGCTAATCTGGTGCAGGGCATTTTTTCGGTAATTAGGGGAAACGAGACCGAAGTGCGCATGTACCTGACACCGCCGGATGTCCGGCCTGTTTCGACGGCCAGAATGACCGATTTGTGGCGTGAGCGGGTCGGCACCCTTGGCGGGCTGGAATTTCTCAAATTCGAATCCGATGCCGGCGGACCGGGCCGCGGCGCCTCCCTCACCGTTGAATTGAGTCATCGGAAGATAGACGTCCTCGAGCATGCCAGCGAGGAACTGGCCAGCGCCCTGGGATTTTTTCCCAACGTCGCCGATGTCGATGACGGCTATTCCCCGGGCAAAAGGCAAATCGATTTTCAGATCAAGCCCGAGGGACGCAGTCTGGGACTGCGCTCCCAGGAAGTGGCCCGCCAGGTGCGTCACGCCTATTACGGCGCTGAAGTACTGCGCCAGCAGCGAGGACGCAATGAGATTAAAGTCAAAGTGCGCCTGCCAAAAGAAGAACGCGCCTTCGAACACAATCTGGATGAAATGATACTGCGGACGCCGACCGGCGTGGAAATTCCTCTGCGCGAAGCCGTTTCAGTCAAGCGTGGCCGGGCCTACACCACCATTGACCGCCGCAACGGCCGGCGGGTGGTAACGGTGTCTGCGGATGTCAAACCTCGCAGCCAGACCGATCAGGTGTTAGAGGCGCTCAAAGCAGAAACCCTGCCGGCCTTGCAGCAAAAATATCCCGGCTTAACAGCGGGTTTTGAAGGCCGGCAGGCCGACCGGCGCGAAAGCATGCGCGGTCTCTTACTCGGTCTTCTGATGGCCCTGGTGGTCATTTACGCCATGCTGGCAGTGCCCTTTAACAGCTTTATCCAGCCCGTGATCATTATGATGTCCATTCCCTTTGGGATTGTCGGCGCCGTTATCGGCCATCTGGTCATGGGCTACAGCCTGAGCGTGATGAGCACCTTTGGCGTTGTAGCCCTGTCCGGGGTGGTCATTAACGGTGCCCTCGTGCTCATCGATTTCGCCAACCGCAAACGGCAGGCCGGCATGAACGAACACGACGCTATTCACGCTGCCGGCATCCATCGTTTCCGGCCGATTCTGCTGACCACCCTGACGACTTTCGGAGGTCTGGCGCCCATGATTTTCGAAACATCGCGCCAGGCCAAATTCCTGATCCCGATGGCGATCTCCCTGGGCTTCGGAATTTTGTTTGCGGCCTTCATCACCTTGCTACTGGTGCCGTCCCTGTATTTGATTGTCGAAGACGTGCGTCAATTGTTCAGACCGGAAGAGAGGGCCCCCCTGGGGCAGGATGTAAAGGTGGAGCGATGACCGGGATGATAAATTATGATTCTTTTTTTTAACGCGAATAACGTCGAGCGTGGGCTGCGGCCCAAATTCATCCCAAGCCGGCACCCTTTTTTTACCCTTGTAGTTGGAGCCTAAAAATTCTGAATACCTTTCATTCTGTCTGCTTTGAATCGACGATCCCTTGCCATTTCCAGACACCATTCTCTTTAACCATATGTAGGTCATCAGGCAAACGGAGTTCACCCAGCGCGCTGCCCTCGATATAACCTTGCACCCGGTAGGCGGCACCATTTCGTTGCACTCCGGTCACATGCAGGTCTCCCCCGGAGCGTCCTCGCAGAAAAGGTTGGAGGCGTTTGGCAAACAGCTCTCTTCCTCCTCCAGCCAATTGGAAGGTCTCAGCAAAACAATCGTTTCCGAATAACGAAGATTCCCCGACCAGGGGACCAGAGCAGTCATCCACGAACCGTTGCTGCTCCTCACTCAGATCAGCATCAAAATAGTCATCACGATCCAGCAGGGCGGTCTTTTCCGGCAACCCGAGCCATCTCCATCGACCTTTGAGTTTAATTAAATTCTCCAGTGGGAACACGCCTTGCGGGCCTGCGTAAGTCCTGTGAGCAACTTTCAAACTGCCCCGCAGATAGGCTCTGTAATTTTCGATACGTATCTTGGTAATGTGAACATATTCCAGATGGGGTGGACTACCGCCAAACATCAGACGGGATGGGGTGGCAAAGACATCCCTGCTGTGATCGTACGCGCGGGCATAGTTTTCAGCAATACGGCGAGTATCCTTAGTGACGACATCCTGTGCAAATTGATGGAAGAAATCCAATATGTCTTGCGGCACAGGTGTGGAGAAAACATAATTAGGCGCAAGTCTTTCAGTATATTGCCCTGACTGTGTTTCTGACTTCAGCTCTGGCCTGGTCACCATCCCCGCTGTGTCAGAGGTTTCCAAAACAGCTTCGATAATAAGCTGCAGCAGTCGGTCATGCCCATTATCTTTTGGCAGTGCAAAACGGCTCGTCGATGTCGTTACCACCACCACATCCAAAGTCGGAACCAGGACAAGATATTGCCCCCCATCACCTCGCGCCACCAAACTCTCATGCCCCCTGATCTTTGTCTGAATCCAGCTGCCCCCAGTCGTGTCATCAAATTCAGCTTGAGGGACCTTTATAAATAACCAGCGAACCCATTGCTTGGAGATGATCTGCTGACCATCCCAGGCCCCTTCCCGGACCAGCAGATAGCCTATCTTGGCAAGATCCAGTGCTTTGAGCTGAAATCCGACCAGCGGATCGTGTGACAGGTCGTCATCGTCGGCTGCGTAAGTCGTAATTCCCAGAGGCTGGAACAGATACCGGTAGGCAAAATTGAATACGCTCTGGCCGGAAACCTGCTCAATCACCTGGCTCAACAAATACGCTGCGGCAAAATTTATCGCGGGTTGGTTCCCTGTCTGTTGCCGGGAAATTACCCGCAGACTGGCCTCAGTTCGGTCTCCGGTGTAAAACAAATCCCAATAGTCCGGGTTCCCGGCACCCCATAGCAGTGGTGCCTGTGCCCTAAGCAGGTGGCCTATCGTCAGCGACGCTGTATCATCTGATAGGGTTGGCGCCAGATGTTTTTGGAAAAAAGCAGATAGGGGTTGCTCGGGCCCCTGGATCAATTGATGATCGATTGCAATACCGATTAACACCTGCAGAAGCGCAAGATTCAGGGAATGCAGGTAATCCGTCGCCTGGGGACCACCGAGCCAGTAATATTTTTCGACGACCGTCTTACCGTTGCGAAGCAACAACAGGCTTCGAGCGGTGGGTAGCCTCGTGCCAACGTAATCGAGCGCTTTGTTCAGACGGGCCTGGTCGATGTGCTGAGTTTGCGGTTCGGCCGGATTCCATTGTTTCTTATCAAGATAAAGTGTCTTTTGAGCGAAAAAACCAATGGAAAAGTAGACCCCCCCTCCTATGGCTCCAACACAGACCAGGTAAATTGCAATTAACTTGAGGATGCGTTTCATAGATTTCATGCGTTCTGCGCCCCCGGAACAGCAAATCGTTTCAGGGGATCCATCTGTCCATCCCCGTAAAATATCCGCAACAGGGCCGGGGCGAGCAATACATCGGCCAGAAAGGCCACGAGTAACGCAATCCCCAGCACCAGTCCGAAATCAGCTATCACTTTCAGGTCACTGTATAGCCGCATCCAGAAACTGAAAACCAGAATCAAAGTTGTTGCCAGCAAGGCTCGGCCTGCCGATCCTAAAGTTTCGCTAACAGCAAAGTTGATATCGCCGGATTTCTGGTAGTATTTACGGAAGTTATGGAAAAAATGGATGGTGTCGTCCACAGCCAATCCAATGGCGATACTGCCGCCGATCAGGTTGATTGTATTAAGCGGGATGTCCAGATATCCCATAACCCCCAAACCAATGATTATCGGAAACAGATTGGGAATCATGGCCAATAGTCCCAGGCGCACATCTCCAACGGCCAGGATCATGAGTACCGTAATCAGCAGCAATCCCGCACTATAACCGATGGCCAGGCTGGTCATCATCGCATGAATGATGCCGGAATTAATAGAGGCCACACCGGTTACCACCACGTTGACACCGGAGTCGAACAAAGTTGCGGCATATTCCCGCACCCGTGCAATGAAATCAACATCATGGGCAGCATCCTTCCAGTACATCATGGCGGTCAAACGACCGATGCGTAAATCAGCATCCGTGTATTTTCGTAGCACTTCAGGGACAATGCGACCGATGTGATCGAATTGCTCAGCCAGGGCCGGTTCATCTTTAGCAGGCGGACATGGGCTCTGGTCCCGTCCTGTTGCTGCGCAAGCGGTTTCCTTGATGAGATCGACGAGAGATTGGGTTCTTCCAATATAAGCGCGCCCCTGAATAT
Organism: uncultured delta proteobacterium; assembly: GCA_963766255.1. GTDB lineage: Bacteria > Desulfobacterota > Desulfobacteria > Desulfobacterales > JAFDCJ01 > JAFDCJ01. Next base: position 46,591 of record CAVXZZ010000013.1, on the reverse strand, counting down.
CAGTCTCCGATCTCAGGTGGGTATCCAACTGCTCGATAGCCTGAAGCAGGTCGGGGTCGATGATTCCCCGTTTCCGCTGTGTATCGATCATTACTTCCAGCGCCCGAAATCCACCGGTCTGTGCTTCAATTAGCCGGACCTGCCGCATGAAATCGGAATCTTCAGAGAAATAATGCAGTTGGTTGTGGGAAAAATGAAGTTTGATGATGCCGAATCCCACCCCAAGAGTGCTCACCAGGAACAGAATCAAAACGAGGTGAGGCCGGGCAACCCCGAGGCGACCCAGCGCCAACAGGGTCCGGTTGAAAATGGAAGCCTCGTATCTCGCTTCACCCTGTTCCGCACCCTCAACAACCTCCAGTATGGAGAGAAATGCCGGCAGGGTGAAGAGCGTAAACACCAGGATGGCAAGAATTCCAATAATTGTGAAATTCACCAAATCCGCGATAGGCGCGATATCCGAGAATGAAAATGACAGCAATCCCGCCACTGTTGTGAAACTGGTCATGGTGATCGGGAAACCGGAATGCTTCATGGTAGCGACAATGCCCCGGAACTTCCCGACCCGCTTTTGGTACTTGTAATAGACCACCAGGAAATGAATCGGTGCGGTCAGTCCGATGGACAACAGGATGGAGGGCAACATAGACGTGGTCAGACTGAGGCGAACCGACAGCAATGCCATCGATCCTAATGCTACCATCAGGCCTAAAATCGCCGTCACCTGAGGCAAGAAAGCACCCGTGCCCCGACCAAACACAAAGGGCATGATCAGAACCGGAACGAGCAGAATCGCGATACACATCTTTCTCATGTTAGAGCGAACCATAGGCTCGACATGATACTGGTAGACCGGCATTCCACTGAAGGCAATGCTGAAGTCCCGGGCCTGGTATTGCTTGATTACGGCCTCAACGATGCCGAGGACGGCAATATTCTCTACTTGTGATATCGACTGTTGTCCCACACGGTGAGGATGCGCTTCTGCCCCGTGGACACCCCGGGCATACCCCCGCAATCGCAGGCCATCGGCCGACAACGCCGAGACCGCCAGCGTTTTGATAACAACTGTGGCATGCTTGCCATCAGGCGTAAAATACACGTTCTGGAATCCGGGATAGGAAAGGCCACGTTGCCTGTATTGCTGTACCTCTTGTTCTGTCTTGGGCAGGCTAGCAAGAAAGCCCCTGACACGCACCCCGTTATCGATGGACTCGATAAAAGGCGCATTGGCCAGCGAAATAACCTCTTTCAACAGCGGTAGTGAATTCTCCAGATCCTCATGAAATTGCTTGAGTGTGGTGAGGAATTCAAGGCTGAAGACATCAGGGGAGGAGATCAGCAGCACAATTTCTTCGTCCTGTCCGAATTGACTGCGAAACTGCTGGTAATCGGTAAGTATCTGATCGTGCCGCTTGAACATGCTTTCCACAGAAGTGGCGATACTGAGTTTGGGGAGCTGAGTAACAGCCAATCCTGCCACCACAACCGTCATTAGCAGAATAGCCCATCGGTAGCGAATGACCCTGATGCCCCAATAATGAAACCCTTTTTCTATCTTGCTCTTATAGACAACCATCGGTGTCACTCATCATACTTCCTTAACTGAAAAAACGAAAAGCAATTAGAAAAATATATAAGGCGGTTTTCAGCACCAATCTCTTTATCTGAGCGATTAAACGAATCGGTTCTGGACGTTTGGATGTTATAAATATACATATGTACAGTTGTCAAGTACAATTATACCTTTTTTATAATTTAAAGTGAGAGCTGCTTCATAGAAGTGGTGCATACCTATTCAAATGACGGGTCATCAGGCTTTGGGTGAAAACGAGGCGCCAATCCCGCCAGAAAAAGGCGGGGGCCAAAAGACTTTTCCAGCATGGCTGGATGACCCATCTATCTTAACTATCAGCGCTGCGCCTTTTGAGATCAGCTTCTAGGCTGCTTTATCCGGCCAGGGGCACAATTTGGCAATCGGACATGCCGGGCACTTCGGATTGCGGGCCGAGCAGGTTTCGCGGCCGAAAAAAATGAGTTGCAGCGAAAAATCATTCCAGGATCTTTGCGGTACGATCTTCATTAAATCATACTCGATTTTGACCGCATCTTTGCTGGTCGTCAATCCCAGCCGTCGTGAAATCCTGGCGACATGGGTATCCACCACCATGCCCGGGGTATTGAAAGCCGCCCCCAGCACCACATTGGCTGTTTTTCGCCCCACCCCGGGAAGCTTTACCAGTTCGGCCATGGTCTGCGGCACCCGGCCGTTATGAGTATCCAGTATTTGCCGACTGCAATTTTTGATATTTTTGGCTTTGTTATGATAAAAACCGGTGGAATGGATATACTTCTCCAGGGTCTTTAGCGGTGCTTTGGCAAAATCTGCCGGGGTTTTTAAATGGTCAAATAACACACCGGTCACCCGGTTGACCTGTTTGTCGGTGCACTGGGCTGAAAGAATGGTGGCCACCAGCAGCTGAAAGGGGGTTTCATGGTAAAGGGGGGTTTGAACGTCAGGATAAAGCTTGGATAAAATTTTGCGAATCTTATCAGTTCGAGTTCTCTGTTGCATGAAAGAGTCAGTTGTCCGTCGTCAGGGGTCGGTTGATAAAAAAGAAATGATGCCTAATTTATTGGGGCAAAATAATGCGGATATATGCCGCTTTGGATAATTCGTCAAGTCCGAAAAATTAGCCGACGGTTAATGGACCACAGACAACCGACATGGGGTGCGAAACACAAGCATAACAAAGGCGATAAGATATGAAGAAAAAAAACAAACCAGTGCGGGCACTCGGATTGTGCTCCGGCGGGCTCGACAGCATACTGTCGGGGCTGGTGCTGCGCCAGCAGGGGATCGAGGTTGAATGGGTTTCTTTTGAAACGCCGTTTTTCAACGCCGCCAAGGCCCGTAAAGCATCGGAAATGACCGGAATCCCACTGGCCGTCAAACCCATCTTCAGCGTTTATATAAAAATGCTGCGAAATCCGCCGGTCGGCTACGGAAAATACATGAACCCCTGTATGGACTGTCACACCCTGATGTTTAAACTGGCGGGGGAAATGATGCCGGAAGGCAATTTCGATTTTCTTTTCAGCGGCGAGGTGCTGGGCCAAAGGCCCATGTCCCAGAACAAACAGTCCTTGCAATACGTAGCCAAACATTCCGGTCACAAGGGCTATATTCTGCGGCCCTTGAGCGCCCAAAACCTGCCGGAAACCATCCCCGAAAAAGAGGGGCTGGTGGACCGGGGACAGCTTCTGGATATTGCGGGCAGGGGCCGCAAACGCCAGATAGAGCTGGCCCGGGAATTCGGAATTTCGGAATACCCGGCCCCGGCCGGCGGCTGCCTGTTAACCGACAAAAACTATTCCATCCGGCTGCGGGAAATCTTCGAGCACCAGGAAACCTGCAGCGAAGAAGATCTCCATCTTTTGAAATACGGCCGCCATTTTCGCCTCAACCCGGAAAACAAGCTGATTGCCGGTCGCACCGAAAAAGACAATGAACAAATCCTCAAACACCGGAATCCGGCGACGGATATTGTCATCGATGTCAAAGACTATGCCAGTCCCATCGGGCTTCTGTCTGGCAGTGCTCCGGATAACGTTGTCCTGCTGGCCGCATCCATCTGTACCGGCTACAGCAAAGCCCCCAAATTGTCTCCGGTGGATGTGGTCATCCAAACCGCCAAAAAGGAAAAAGTTATCCAGGTTATCGCCATCCAACCCGGTGATGTGCGCAAGTTGATGATAAAGTAGTCGCAGAAGTAAGAGGTGTTTGAATGGGGAATCAAGGAACAGGAGAAATAACCACGGAGGTCCACGGAATACCACGGAAAAGGAAATGATTGGAATCTTTATAAATAAAATCTATACTCAGGATCCATCCGGCTGAGCAAGGTGTAAAATAATAATCCATAATCAAATATCTGTGTAAATCCGTGAAAAATCCGTCAGATTTTATTTCCATGAGCCGGCCCTTTATCAGGGAGCCTTTGCTTGTAAAGAGATTCAAAGAGGGCAAAGCTGAGGAAGCTTCCTGCATTTCATGCAACAAATGTTTCGCCGCTATTTTTAACAATATCTCGCTCAATTGCTATGTCATAGGAATTCCCCCTAAATATTTCGCATCCGGGTAAAACTGATTTACAAAATTTGACCAAAGTCTTAATTTGAAGTAAAATTATCAGAAAAATAAAACTTTCCATTAGAAGCGATCTCAAAAAAGGATTTTGGTTCAATATCGAGGCGGGGCCGCGTTTTAAACCGGAGGAATACTGTTGAGTATTTCGAGGATTTAAAACGAGGCACCAACGAAAAGATTGGGCCAAAAGACTTTTTTGAGATCGCTTCTAGTGGAATTTAGCCCCCGGATATGTCAACATCAGCTATGAATAAAGAACGGCCATTCGATCCCAACGAAACAATCGTTGAGCATCTTCAAACCCACATCGAGATAAGTCCTCGTCAACCACACCTGGTCCTTTTCATCGGCCCGGACAGCGGCAAACGATTCAAACTCACCCCCGGCCAAATGACCATCGGCCGGGCGCCCGAGGCCGATATTACCATCGATGACGAATGGGCTTCGCGGATTCACGCCATCATAGAATGGGATGATGAGGTCATCCGGATCAACGACAACGGTTCCACCAATGGCATCTATGTCGACTACCGCAGGGTGGACTCCGCGATTCTGGCCCAGGGCATGCCCCTTCAAATCGGTCATTCGGTGATGAAAGTCGATTTCAAAGACGACGCTGAGCTTCGTTTGGAAGAAAATCTCCTTCGCAACGCCTGTATCGACGGTCTAACGGGTATTTTCAACCGCCGGCATTTGATGCAACGCGCCACCGAAGAATATTCCTATGCCCGCCGCAATGGTTTGCCGGTAGGCCTGATCATGATCGACCTTGACCGCTTCAAGCAGATCAACGACACCCACGGCCATCAGATGGGCGACTTCGTCTTAAACAAATTTGCCAGCGTTATCAATCAGTTAAAGCGCAAAGAAGACATATTCGCCCGCTACGGCGGCGAAGAGTTCGTGATCATTCCCTGTGGTCAGATTCACATGGACGAGGTGTTTGGTTTTTGCGAACGAATTCGTCGAGCCATCGAATCATCAGAATTTCGCTTTGGTGATACCTGTATTCGGATCACCGCTTCCTTTGGCTTCCACACCTGTAAAATCACGAAAAATGAAAAAATCGAATCCCAGTTAAATGCCATGATAAAAAAGGCCGACCAGGCCCTGTACAATGCCAAGGAAAAAGGGCGCAACTGCACCGAATACCTGCTGTGAGCCCCTCCGGGTGGAAAATTCCAAGCACGAAATACGAAATCACAAACAAATTCCAAACACATAGTCTACTAATATTTGGACCAAGATTAGTTTATCATCGGCAAAAAAATTTTCCAATTGAAACTGTATAATGGCCGTGAATGTTTTGGTCATTGAAAATTGGAATTTGTGATTTATTTGTAATTTGGTGCTTGAGATTTGTGATTTTACGACTTGCAAGCTATTAGCTAACTGTGTTTTCGGAAGTCCCTTGGGATACCTCGCCCCATCATTGACATCAAACTTCTTGCCTTGAGCTGCCCACAGGCAGCCGAAATGTCCTGCCCCTTGCTGCGGCGAATGATGACGGTGTAATTTTTGTCGAACAAAATTTTATAAAAGGCCTGTATCACCTCTTCGGAAGGGCGGTCGAAATCACAGCCTTCATGGGGATTGTAAGGGATGAGGTTGATTTTGCATCGGATCGGCTGCAGAAGTTTGGCCAGGCGCCGGGCATCCTGCTCGGAATCGTTAACCCCCTTGATGAGGATATATTCGAAGGTGATTCGGCGGCCGGGGGCGGGGGGGTAATGGCGGCAGGCCGCCAGCAATTTTTCAAGGGGGTAGGTGCGGTTAATGGGCATCAAGCGGTTGCGGGTGTCGTCGTCGGCCGCATTTAGGGACACGGCCAGGTTCACCCGGGTATCCCGGCCCAGGTCGGCCAGCCGGGGCACGAGACCGGCGGTGGATACCGTCACCCGCCGGCTTGCCAGCCGCAGTCCGGCATCGGTGTTGGTGATGACCCCGATGGCGCTGACCAGGTTTTTATAATTGGCCAGCGGCTCCCCCATACCCATAAAAACAATATTGGTCAGGCCCATGGGGTCATCCAGCTCGTTTTTAATATCGCGCACCTGGGCGATGATCTCGCCCCGGGTCAGATTGCGCTCGAAGCCGCCGGTGGCGGTCAGGCAAAACAGGCAGTCCTGGGCACATCCTACCTGGCTGGATACACAGAGGGTATAATGATCCCGTTCGGGAATCAGGACGCTTTCTATGGTTTTGCCGTCTTTTAATCTGAACAGATACTTGCGGGAGCCATCCCGGGAAATTTCGATCTGCTCGGCCGCCAACCGCCCGATCACGAAATGCTGGGACAGCAGAGCCCGGATCTCTTTTGATATGTTGGTCATCGGCTCAAAATTATCGGCCTGGCGCAAATAAACCCATTTTTGAATCTGATCGGCCCGGTATTTTTCTATTTTTCTTTCAGCCAGCCAGGCAACAAGCTGCTCATGGTTCAGTTCCAGTATGTCTATTTTTTTAGCCATCAATATGCCTATTATCCAATCCTTTTCTATTGTCTCTGCAAATAGTTCGGAACCTGCTTTAATCGTCATCCCGCCGGACCAGACTGTGTCGCAATAGGCAAACCGGCAACTGCTGCCTCTTTGTCATTCCGGACTTGATCCGTGGTTCGACAGGCTCACCACCCTGAGCAAAGTCGAAGGGGAATCCAGTGCCGTTAGAATCCTTGACATTTCTGGATGCCGGATCAAGTCCGGCATGACGGGGAGAAATACGGTGAATTTTGAATTCCGACATAGTCTGGAACGCCTGAGTGACATAAATTCGTTTTACTTGTATCTATTAAAATTATATTAATTTCCCTGTCGGCAAATGGCAAACATGATAGACCCCAGGAAAAGCGGAATTATGCCAGGTTTCAAATTCGCTAAAAGGAAATTAATTTACTTGACATACCACTATTGAAATTATATTTTCAAGAATTTATAGAAACAAGCTGGTAAAACCATGTTTGAAAATCTTAGTGACAAGCTGGATGCCGCTTTTCGCAAACTTAAAGGGCATGGCAAGCTTTCGGAAAAAAACATCGAGGACGGTTTAAAAGAAGTCCGGATGGCTCTCCTGGAAGCTGATGTCCATTATCGCGTGACCAAGCATTTTATTTCCGAGGTCAGAGAGCGGGCTCTGGGCCAGGAGGTCCTGGCCAGTTTAACACCTGCGCAACAGGTTATCAAGATCGTAAATGAAGAGCTGACAGAATTGATGGGCTCTCAAAATGAGGATCTGAACCTGTCGGGGCCCAGTCCGGCAGCGATCATGCTGGTGGGCCTGCAGGGATCGGGGAAAACCACAACGGCAGGCAAACTCTCGGTTTTCCTGAGGAAAAAAGGGCGCAAACCCTTTCTGGTGCCGGCGGATGTTTATCGCCCGGCAGCCATTGACCAGCTTAAAAAACTGGGGCAACAACTGGAGGTTCCGGTATTTTCCTCCAGCACGGATATGGATCCGGTTGACATTTGCAGGCAGGCCAGAACGGCTGCCCACCAGCAAGGCTGTGACACCCTGCTGCTTGATACCGCCGGCCGCCTTCATATTGATGAAGACTTAATGGCGGAACTCAGCCGTATTAAAGACACGGTCAAACCGTCTGATATTCTCCTGGTGGCAGATGCCATGACCGGGCAGGACGCCGTCAACATCGCCGAATCCTTTAATGAGACCCTGGATATCGGCGGGGTGGTCCTCACCAAAATGGACGGCGATGCCCGGGGCGGGGCCGCCCTTTCCATCAAGGAGATTACCGGCAAACCGATCAAATTTATCGGAGTCGGCGAAAAACTAAGCGAGCTCGAGCCGTTTCATCCGGACAGATTGGCATCCAGTATTCTGGGCATGGGGGATGTCCTCACCCTGATCGAAAAGGCCCAGGATGCCGTCGATGAGAAAAAGGCCGCCGAACTCGAAAAGAAGCTCAGAAAAAGTCAGTTTACCCTGGAGGATTTTCGCGACCAGATGGTTCAAATTCGCAAAATGGGATCCCTGGGTGATATTATGAAGATGATCCCGGGCATGGGCAAACTCAAACAGATGAAAAATCTGGATGTAGATGAAAATGAATTTGTCAGGATTGAGGCCATCATTAATTCGATGACGCCCCGGGAACGCGAGCAACACACGCTCATCAACGGCAGTCGACGCAAACGGATTGCAAAAGGAAGCGGAACCCGGGTACAGGATGTCAATCGCCTGTTAAAAAATTACACCCAATTGCTGAAAATGCTCAAAAAATTAAATAAAGGCGGCATGAACGGATTACAGCGCGGAATGTTGCCGTTTTAAGGAGAAATGTAACCATGGCAGTAAAAATCAGACTGGCCCGACACGGCGCAAAGAAAAAACCTTTTTATCGAATTGTTGTTGCGGACAGTGATAGCCCGCGGGACGGTAAATACCTGGAAAATGTCGGCACCTATAATTCATTGCTTGATCCGGTAGAGATAACCTTGAAATCGGATAGAATTCGATACTGGATGGATCAAGGCGCCAAGCCTTCCGATACGGTACGAAGCCTGTTAAAAAAGGAAGGATTCTTCAGCGCCACCAGCTAAAAGCCGTCTCAGATTTGGGATAACTTTTTGAATAAATCGGCGAATACAAAGGGCTATGTGCTCATCGGCAAGATCGTTGGCATCCATGGCATAAAGGGCACAAACAAATTCAAGTCGTATGCGGAATCCCTGTCGGTGTTCTATCCCGGCCAGTCGATACTTATTTGCGACAACCAAAGCCGGCAAACAAGGGTTGAATTAAACTGGGTCAAATCCCACACCAGGACACCGTTGATATCGCTTAAAGGTGTCACCGATCGTGAGCGGGCTGAAGAACTGATCGGCGCTGAATTATTCATTCCGGAAACGGAATTGCCGGAACTGGATGAGGACACCTATTACTGGTTTGAATTGATTGGAATTGAGGTTTATACCACGGAGGGAGATTATCTCGGCCGGATCACCTCGATCCTCCCGACCGGGAGCAACGATGTCTACGTCGTAAAAGATAATAAACAAGAGGTGTTGATTCCGGCACTCGAGTCGGTTGTCCTCGACATCGACCTGGAGCTTAGGCGCATGCGGGTCGATTTACCCGAAGGATTGGTATAGTTAAATAGAGAATTAGTTGATTAGGTAATTAGTTGATTTGTTGGACAGTAATGCCGGTTGTCAGAATTCACTATTTGACTATTCAACTATTTAACGATTTAACTAAAAACCATGTTTTTCAAAGTATTGACGATTTTCCCGGAGATGTTCGATCCGTTCTGGGCTCATGGGATTATTCGCAAGGCGATCGAAGAGCAAAAGATCGTGGCCTCGGCGGTTAACATCAGAGATTACGCTGAAGACCGACACCAGGTTACCGATGACAGGCCCTATGGCGGCGGCAGCGGCATGGTAATGAAACCCGTTCCCCTGGCGGGTGCCATTCGAGCCGCCACCCGGACGGTACCGGAGGCCAAAACCGTTTTACTGACGCCCCAGGGAAGTGTCTTCGATCAAAGCATGGCCCGGGAACTGGCATCTTCGGGTGGACTGATTCTGGTGTGCGGTCGTTACGAAGGGGTCGACGAACGCGTTTGCCACGATCTTATCGATTATGAAATATCAACCGGTGACTATGTACTCACCGGTGGCGAACTGGCGGCCATGATTGTCATCGATGCCGTCACCCGGCTGATACCCGGGACTCTGGGCGGCGAACAGGCCGCTGAAAATGATTCCTTTGCCGACGGCCTGTTGGAGCATGCGCACTATACACGACCCCGCACTTTCGAGGGCAATGAGGTCCCTGAGGTTTTGCTGTCCGGCCACCACCAGGAAATTGATAAATGGCGGCTGGAATCATCGCTGATGCGAACCCTTTTAAAACGGTCGGATCTGCTGCAAAAAAAAGACCTGGACCAACAGGAACTTGAAATTTTAAAAAAGTGGTACCGCCAAATAGAAAAAATTTTGGATATTAACCATAAGCGTCACAAAGGATAAAAATTAAAATCGGATTTCTTCCTTTGTAACAAATCCGAAATCCAAATTCCGAAATCCGAAATCGATTTATAGCATGCCCAATCTATATGTGGCCTTGACCCACTATCCAGTGGTAAACAAGAGCGGCGACATCATCACTTCGGCCGTCACCAATCTGGATTTGCACGACATATCACGGGCTGCAAAAACCTACGGGGTAAAGTCTTTTTACGTGGTTACCCCGCTGAAAGACCAACAAGTATTGGCGCAAAGGATTATTGCTCATTGGACCGATGGTAGCGGAGCCACTTATAATCCTGCCAGACGCTGTGCGCTTGAAACGATCAAGGTCATTGATTCGATTGCAGATGTTGTCGATGACATAAAAGCCATTGAAAACCAGGACCCGAAAACGGTCGTAACCAGTGCCAGAAAATATCCGTCGGACATTAGTTTCGCAAAATTTCGGACTGTTTTGAAAACCGATATGCCCCATCTGCTGGTTTTGGGTACCGCCTGGGGACTGGCGGAGGGATTTATCGCTGAGGCGGATTATGTCCTGGAACCGATTGAAGGGATCTCGGATTATAACCATCTGTCGGTTCGTTCGGCGGCGGCGATAATACTTGATCGTTTAGTAGGAAGCTATATATAGGCAAGTGGTTACAACTGGCTGATAGATATACCCGATGGGAGTGATGGAGTAATGGAGTATTGGAGTGATGAATAAATCCCAATACGCCAGCGCTCCAATACTCCAATACTCCTTTTGGTTTTATAGACATCAATTCGAAATAAATTACCAAATATAATAGACACGGAATTTTTGGAGGAAACATGGACAAGATAAAACAGATTGAAAGAGAAAATTTACGCATGGATCTGCCTAACTTTGGGCCGGGAGACACCGTTAAAGTCAACGTAAAAATAAAGGAAGGTGAAAAAGAGCGTATCCAGGCCTTTCAGGGTGTGGTCATCAGCAAACGCAAAGGGACGACCAATGCGACCTTTACGGTGCGAAAAGTTTCTTATGGTGTTGGGGTTGAACGCATATTCCCGATGCACTCACCGATCATAGACAGAATCGAGGTCATTACCCGCGGCCGTGTAAGACGGGCCAAAATCTATTACCTGCGCAAACTCAGAGGCAAGGCCGCCAGAATCAAAGAAAAGCGGTTCAACTAAGAGAAGTCGGAAGTGGGAATGTGGAATGCGGAAATGATTTTTCAGCAATAAGCAATAAGGTGACGGTCTCTTTTCACCTGTTGCTTGTCTCCTGGACCCGGTTTCTGCTTTTCGACTTCCGCATTCCGCATTCCGAATTCCAACATGGACTTGTGGTATTTCGAAAAAGAAGCTGCCCAAAAGGGCTGCAAAGATATTGCGGGTATCGATGAGGCCGGTCGGGGCCCCCTGGCCGGCCCGGTAGTTTCAGCGGCCGTGATTCTTCCTACCACTTTCTATAACCCCGATGTTACTGATTCTAAAAAATTGTCTCCCAAAAAAAGGGAGCGCTTATTCGGTGTAATTTACGACCGGGCGGTTACAGTCGGTATCGGCATTGTGGATCCGGTAGAAATTGATCGGATCAACATTTTGCGAGCCTCGCTGCTGGCCATGGCCATAGCGGTCGAAAATCTGGATCCCCAGCCGGACCACCTTTTGATAGACGGCACCTTCCCGATCCCCTCCGGGCTGTCCCAGCAACCGATACCGAAAGGAGACGCTTTGAGCATTTCCATAGCGGCAGCATCAATTGTAGCCAAAGTTTCCCGGGATCGCCTGATGCAAAATTACCATCACTACTATCCGCAGTTCGATTTTCCAAAACACAAAGGGTACCCGACCAAGGCCCACAAGGAAGCCATTCGAAAATTTGGTTGCAGCCCGATCCATCGCCGCAGTTTTAAAGGGGTCAAAGAATACCTTTAAATAACGAACATTGAACATCGAACGTTCAACATCGAACGTCGAATGGGATAACAGATGACCAAACGACCGTATCGTCTCGAAGAAACGAACCAAAATAAGTCTGATATATTATGATGAGGATCAAAAGGGCTGAGACGAAACAGAAATGGTAAACAACTGAAATTAAATTGCCAAGCGCAGCGACATCATTATTGGATGTTCGACGTTGGAAGTTCGATGTTCGATGTTCAAGCTGTTAGGCGGTTTTGCCTGTAAATTGCTAAGATTGGGTCTATTTTTGAGCCGTTAATATCCGAACTGATATCCTTCAAAAAGCTTGTTGTCTCTTGATCCAACATGTTAATGTTATTTGCATCGGATAACCAATAGACTTTTGGTGAATCGACGGGAATTCCTTATGCAAGACAAACGGCAGCAATTCGGTAAGAAAAGTGAAAACCTGGCCGTTTGGTATCTGAAAAAAAACGGATACAAAATTTTGGAGCAAAATTATCGTACCCAGCTGGGTGAGATCGATATCATCGCCAAAGAAAAGAAAACAATCGTTTTTGTGGAAGTCAAATCGCGGAAATCCATTCGGTATGGGAATCCGAAATGGGCCGTGACGACTAAAAAACAACGCAAGATTTCCATGGTCGCCCTGCAATACTTAAAATCGATCCGGCAGACGGATGCCAAGGCCAGATTCGATGTCGTCGCCATTATTTCTAATCGGGACGAACCCCAAATAGAAATTGTAAAAAATGCCTTTGAACTCGCCTATACATAATTCCAGGGAAGTTGTCAGCCCGGGTACGCTGTACGTCGTCGCCACACCCATTGGCCATCGGGATGACCTCACATTAAGAGCGCTAAAAATATTGGGCCAGGTCGATTTAATTGCCGCCGAAGATACGCGCAAGACACGCAGGTTTCTGGAATTGCATGGTATCAATGGCAGCTTCATTTCATACCATGAGCATAATGAAAAGGATCGAACCCCACAAATTCTAAAAAAATTACAAACCGGGACGTCCATCGCCCTGGTATCCAATGCCGGGACACCAACCGTCTCAGATCCTGGTTATCGCCTGATTAAATCAGCCGCCAGCCATGGGGTGGCCATTGTCCCGGTGCCGGGTGTTTCTGCTGCGGCGGCGGCGCTGAGTGTTGCCGGGCTGCCGACCGATGCGTTCACCTTTGCAGGTTTTTTGCCCAAAAAAAAGGGAAAACGATTGAAGCTGTTGGATCAATTGGCTCAAGAACCCCGGACCCTGATATTTTACGAATCGCCCAAACGAATCCTGACGCTTATCAGTGAGATCATAGACGCCATGGGGGATCGCTTCGGCGTACTGGCCAGAGAAATGACCAAACGCCACGAAGAGTTTATCAGGGATCAACTGTCGGAAATACTGGCAATCCTGAAAAGGCGCCCTGCGATCAAGGGAGAGTGTACACTGCTGGTAAGCGGGCGGGATGATAGCCGCTCAGTGGAATGGGAATCGGTCAAAACCGAAATCAAGGATCAATTGCAATCATCAACAGAGCCCGTTTCTAAGCTGGTCAAAAGAATTTCACAAAAATACGGCCTTCCGAAAAACCGGGTGTATCAGGAGGCGCTTGTCATCAGAGGTCAGAGGACAGATGATTGAATTCGGAATGGGGAATGCGGAATGCGGAAACAGGTACCGAAAATAAACGGCAATACAGAGGATCCGGTTTTTAGATTAATTTAAAAGGGTAGCAAGCTTCCAAAGATTGCGTAAGTTTAGAGGCTATATGGCATCAAACAATTTCCACATTCCGCATTCCCCATTCCCCATTCAAACAATCTACCCTGTCATATTAGCGGTGCCGGAAGCGGTGGCGGATTTCAAACCCCGGGAGCGGGTCAAATTTCTCAGCCGGCATGCCCGTCAGGCACTTAAGCAATCCGCCCAAAAAAGCAACATGCCGCTTGGGGAATTGAAGCAGGATGAAAACGGTGCCCCCCTGCCCTCCAATGACGTTTACTGGTCCATCACCCACAAAACCCATTATGTCGGCGGCGTGGTTGCGCCGGCTCCCATCGGCATCGATATCGAGCGAATCCGCGAATGTGCCCCGGGCCTGTTTGCAAAAACTGCCGGTGACCGGGAATGGGCCCTGGCCGACCCGGAGAAAGACTCATTACTGACCTTCTTTCGTTACTGGACCTCCAAAGAGGCCCTGGTGAAGACCTCCGGGTCCGGCCTGAAAGACCTTTTGAAATGTCAAGTTACCCGAATCATCGATGATCGGCATTTAAAAATCCGCTATTCTGGTCGGGAATGGCTGATTGAACATTTCTATTTTGACCAGCACATCGCTTCCATCACTCAGGATACTAACCAGATAGAATGGGCCCTCCCACTTCCAAAATGACTTTGCCGGTATTTTTATTTTGTTTTACATAGTCATGGGCGCTATCGGCGTCTTCAATTTTGAAGGCCGAATCGATGATCGGTAGTAACCTTCCGGCTTCGAACATGGGCCAAAACCTGTCTGTAAACATCCGCGTAATTTCTATTTTCTGCGCCAGCGGTCGGCTGCGCAAGCGGGTGCCGATGATCCGCAGGCTTTTTCCCAACACTGCACCCAGATTAATTTCAGCGGTGCTGCCACCAAGCAAACCAATATTTACCAATCGCCCATTATCTTTTAAAAGGTCCAGGTTTTGATTCAGGTAGGCACCGCCGATGGGATCCAGGATTATATCCACCCCCCGGCCCTGTGATGCCGTCCGAACCTCCTTGACAAAATCCTGTTGCTTATAGTTGACGCCCAGGGCTGCGCCCAGTTCACGACATCGATCCAGCTTGGCTGCTGTTCCGGCGGTCACATACACGACGGCCCCAGCCTCACGGGCCATTTGAATGCCGGCGGTGCCGACTCCGCTGCCGCCGGCATGGATCAGAAGCGTCTGGCCGGATGTGAGGCCGGCTTCCATAAAAAGATTGCTAAAAGCCGTCAGCCAGACTTCCGGGACAGCGGCTCCTTGAGAAAACGACCACCCATCAGGCATCTGGAGAAGCATCCGGGAATCAATGACAACCTGCTGAGCATAACCACCGCCGGACAACAGCCCGATTACCCGATCACCGATTTTGCGCCCTTTGACCTGGTCACCAACGGCAGAAACCACCCCGGCCATTTCCAGACCGAGAATTGCGGATTCGCCCGGTGGTGGCGGATACAACCCTTGGGCCTGCAGCAAATCGGCCCGGTTCACCGCCGTGGCCTTGATGTCCACCAGCACCTCATCCGGCCTGGGTTTAATATCCGGGACGTCCTCCCACACCAACTGCGGTTTTTTATTTTCCGTTTTAACAACGATGGCTTTCATGATTCGTTCCTCAACATTTTATTGTTAAAAGCGTTAGTGGTAGCCGTTAATAATTACCTGAAAAGAATTAGCGGATTGCGGATTTAGGATTTATAGAAGGATGAATTCTGATTTAAAATTGTTCGTCAGATCCTGCAAACAATTTACATAGATTTGAAAAAAGTATCATTAGATATTTAAACGCAAGAATTCCTTTACGTCATTCCCGTGCAGACGGTTTGCAGAAGAAAACCAAAGCAGGTGAATGAACAATGGCGCACGGCACGGGGCTAAAGGTCTAAAATATCAGAAGCTCAATAAATCCGCATTCCCAAATCCCAAATCGGATCCTCTGATTTCTAATTAATGTTGGCGGGTTACAATCGTCTTGCCCCCCTTTTGCCGGACCTTGATACCATAACCCGGCAACGTTTGCACCAGCGGCCGGCCGAATAAAAATTCGAGCATGGCTGGGTCCAGGCCGCCTTTTTCCAGCACCAGCCTACGGATTTCGGCATCATATTGAATGATTCCCATCATTTTTTTTTGTGCCCTGTCCGGGTGGGGGCCATCGAGGTCGGCGATCAGTTTTTTAATTTTCTCATAGTCGCAGCGCGCCTGATGGTCTTTAATCAAATCCCACAGTCCTTCAACTTCAGAGATCAAATCGTCGCGGGTTAACCGATGTCTGGCGTACATCTTTTCCAGTTCAGCCGTATCCCAGCATTTAAGGGTTCGACACTCCAGCGGACGGTCGTTATAAATGGAGCATTCCTTGTTTTGCTCATCGAAAAAAATACACGTCCAGGTATCTTCTTTGCCTTTGATCTTGATGATATCCGAATCCACCGGCATCAGACACCCTTTAACGTTATCATAGGCCGACTCGCCCTTGCGGATCGTATAAAGATATTTAGAAGGAATCCGTCCTTTTTCAATCAGCATCCGATCTTCTATATGAAGACCGGGACCGCCCTTTTCACAGCAGGTACCGCAGCGGATACAGCTTTTTATCGGGAGCAGCGGAATTAGGATCAGAGGGAATTGCAGGGTTTGAAGGTTTTTTTTTATCAGGATCCATTTTTTTTGCTTAGATGATACAGCCGCAGAATTTTCAACTCCTCATAATGCACTGTGCCGTTTAAAAAGTCAAAGGCCGGTTTAAGATACTCGCTGCCGCATCGATCAAAGGCATCAAGAGCATGGCTTATCTGTTCTTCGGGCAGTGAAATATCAGTTAAGAGTTTATCACCTGGCAGTGCAAATCCCTCCCTCACATACCTGACCAAATGATCGATAACCGTTGTTTGTCGAATGCCGAAGGTGTCCATAATTTCGCTGATGGACTGCCCGGAGTTAAACAACTCCCCGACGGTGACGTAGCGGGGTTTGACCGCTGCGGCCGGTGATTCTGCCGTCGGGTCCGGTTTTACCGGTGAAGTTAGCGGTGGGATTCTTGGGCCGTTCCTGAATTTGCCTGCCCCGGCAATAGGAACCAATGACTTGCATGAACAGGGTGCCGAACTTTTCAGCTTTAACCTTGCCGATACCGTGAATATCCAGAAAGTGGTCGCTGGATTGCGGAAAAAATGTGGCCATTTCAACCAGGGTTTTGTCCGCAAAAATGACAAACGGGGGAACCCCGGCTTCATCTGCCAGCTCTTTGCGGGTTTTGCGCAAAATTTCAAACAATTCCCGGTCATAGTCCAGGTCATCTAATTTGACCGTTTCCTTAACGGTTGGCGCGATAACTGCTTTTTGTTCCAGTTGCCCCCAAACCTTTAAATCACCTTTGAGAACATCCCAGCCTTTAGCGGACAATTTCAAGCTGCCAAACTCCATGTCCTGAACCATCAGTCCTTTGTGGAGGAACTGGCGGGACAACTGCTGCCATTGCTTTTTGGAATAACCATCACCGATGCCGTAGGTTGACAATTTATGGTGCCCGAACTGCAGGACTTTTTTGGCCTGGGAACCACGAAGCACATCGATAAGATGATTGCTGCCGAAGTTTTCGCCCGTTCTTTTGACACATGAAAGAAATTTCTGGGCATCTACAGTTATATCCACCAATTCCTTTTTTTCAGACAAACAGTTGTCACACATGCTGCAATTGTCGATGGTATCGTCTTCACCAAAATAATGAAGCAGTGGAATCCGGCGGCAAACCTCGGTCTCTGCCAGCCGCAGCAGGGAGCTGAGGTGGATATTGGCCACCCGTTTTTCATGGTCATTTTTCTGATCGATAAAGTATTTGATTTTTTGAACATCACCGTAGCTGAACAGCAGCAGGCAATGGGATTTTAATCCATCCCGGCCGGCCCGCCCGATTTCCTGGTAATAGCCTTCTATATTTTGAGGCAAGTCAAAATGAACGACAAAACGCACATTGGGTTTGTCGATCCCCATCCCGAATGCTATTGTCGCGACGATAATCTGGACATCATCACGGATAAAAGCTTCCTGGTTGCGGTGACGGTCCAGGTCTGAAAGGCCTGCATGGTAAGGTCTTACGGAAAATCCTTCATTTGCCAGCACCGCATTGAGATCTTCTACCTGCTTGCGCGAAAAACAGTAGATAATTCCGGATTGATCGGGAAATTTACGGATGAATTGAATCGTCTGGTCCACCGGATTGTCTTTGGGGTGAATGTTGATAAACAGGTTTTCCCGGTTAAAACTGGCCACAAATTCCCGGCCGCGGTCCATGTGAAGGCTGGTTTTTATATCCTCGCGAACCCGGGGGGTGGCCGTGGCCGTCAAGGCCACACAGACGGTGGCGCTGAAATGATCACGGGCCTCTGCCAGGCGGCGGTATTCGGGTCGAAAATCATGGCCCCATTGAGAAATACAGTGGGCCTCATCGATGGCCAGACACTCGATATCAACTCCAGACAGCAGTTCCAGCATGCTGTTTTTCAGCAGGGCTTCCGGGGCCAGGTAGAGCATTTTGGCCTTTTTCTGTTTTACTAATTCGACGTTGCGGCGATATTCATCCGCCGCCAGGGAGCTGTTTAAAACAGCGGCCGCTACTCCGGATTGGATCATCTGTTCCACCTGATCTTTCATCAATGAAATCAAGGGCGAAATGACGATGGTCAGGCCCTCGAATATCAGCGCCGGAATTTGGTAACAAAGGGATTTCCCGCCCCCGGTGGGCATTACCACCAGGGCATCGTTTTTTTTCAGAACATGGGTTATAATTTCGAACTGAAGCGGCCTGAATTCATCGTATCCAAAAACAGTTTTCAGAATCGAGCGGGCTTGATCAATCATTATATTGACTTTCTAAGCTTGAATTCAAAAAAGAAACTGCTGTAGAGAATCTGTTTTATTAAACAGAATTAGGCCCGGAGGCAATAGTTCATTTGAATTAATCCATAAAGGAAACCCAGAACATATTATTTCCTTTTCTTGAAAATTGCATTATCATATCCAGAGACTAGATTGAAAGGTATTTCAGGAATTATGCACATTCGCATACAGGAGTTAAAAGAGGGCAAGCTTAATCTGGAGTTTGAAGAGACGCCGGAGTCCTTTCCGGTCCTCAAAGAGATGGCAGACAGCGGTGTCTGCAAATTTCTGACCCCGCTAAAAGCTGCCTTGAGAGCACAACTAATCGGTGATATAGTCGAGCTGGAGGGTAACATCGCCACCGCGATTCGCCTGGATTGCGGACGCTGCCTGCATCCATTTGAGATGCCCATCGAGTCTAAATTCGCGCTGACGTTCAGCCAGGGAGAGCCGGACCCGGAGAATAACGGCCCCAACCAGGAAGAGCTCGAGTTAACGGCCGAAGACATGGGGCTGATCCACTACCAGGGTGAAGAAATCAACCTCGAAAATGAAATCCAGGAGCAGGTGGTATTGGCATATCCGCTCAAGCCGCTGTGCCGGCCGGACTGCAGGGGGTTGTGCCCCCAATGCGGTACTGATTTAAATGCCGCAGAATGCGATTGCGACCGTTCACCTTCAGGCGGCAAATTTGACGCACTGAAAAATCTAAAGTTGAAATAGCGTGTGTTCGACGGCAAAAATTGCCAGTGAGGTCATTCTCAGCATCATAGATAGCTACAGAGGACAGATGACAGAGAACAGAAGACAGATTGACAATTCAGAATGCCCTCCACCGCATCTGTCCTCTGTCTTCTGTCATCTGTCCTCTGTAAAAACGGTGTAAAAACCAAATAATATGCGGAAATAATTTAGCAAGCAGGAAAATAACTGCGAACATGGAAAGCAGCAAACGACATGCCTCGGATATTGTACGCCGTCCGGGAAAATTTTTCTTAAGGGTATTAACCGGTTTTAAGCGCAATCAGGGATTGCTGCTGGCCGGGGCGGTTGCTTATTACACCCTCCTGTCGGTCATACCCATGCTGGCCCTGATTTTGGTCGGGCTGTCGCATTTTATTGAAGAGCAACAGCTGTATCATACGATCCTGACCAACTTGAAACTTGTCATTCCGGCCCATGCTGAAAGAGTGGCCGGCCAGGTGTGGGGCTTTCTTGCCCGACGACAACTGGTCGGGGTCGTCGGCATCCTGGTGATGCTGTTTTTCAGCTCCATGGCCTTCACCATGCTTGAAAATGCCATGGCAGTTATATTTTCGCACCGCATTCGAAAGCACCGCCGTCATTTCCTCATTTCGGCCATTATTCCCTACGCCTACATTTTTTTGCTGGGTATCGGATTGCTTCTGATAACTCTTGTTGCCGGGGCGCTGGGCGCCCTGGCTGACCAGCACATCATTTTATTGGGTTATGACCTGAGCATGGCGCTGCCCTCCCGAATCGCCCTTTATTTCTCAGGGATGTTCGGCATGGTAATGATGCTGACTTCCTTGTATCTGGTCATGCCGGTCGGGCGCATTTCCTTTCGGTATGCCCTCGCCGGTGGAATTACGGCCACCATACTCTGGGAAATCATCCGGCATATACTTGTCTGGTACTATTCGACCATTTCCCTTGTCAATGTGATCTACGGCTCGCTGGCAACGGCGGTGGTCGCTTTGTTGAGTATCGAAATTGCAGTCATCATCCTGCTGCTGGGAGCCCAGGTTATCGCCGAGTTCGAGCGCAGCAAGAGCGGTCTGCCCGAAGAAGATAAATCGGGTTTCGATATTTGACGGCGTCGCTCTATCGGCGTCCGCATTTACTTCTCACTATTTATGCTCCTTCTTCCTCCAGATACTTGAGTTTTTGAAATTCCGTGCTTAGAGTATAAAAGAAAAAGCTTTGGGGGACATCGTGCTGACCCTTTCCGCAGATAGTGTCCCAACTTCTTTATTGCTTCTCATAGTTCTAACCCGTTAGGAAAAACCAGCCTTGGCCCCAACTACCCTCACCGAGGAGGTGCTCTGATGAAACTATTATCTCAATTTACGCGAATAATTTTATTGGTGGCCATTTGCTTGACCCCCCCGGCAATAGCCGATACAAAATACCCCGCATTACGTGATAGTGTCGATCCTGAATTGCAAAAGGCATTTGACAAAGTGCTGACCGACTATTTCGGTGCTGAATTCTGGGAATTGGCCAAAACCCAAAAAGTGGGGATTACCATAGCGGATGTCACCAATGCTGAGCGGCCAAGGGTGGCCGCCGTTAACGGCGACCTGATGCTGTATGCCGCCAGCCTGCCCAAAATCGCCATTTTACTGGGAGCCTTTGTGCAGATCGAACGCGGCAATCTGGTGCTGGATGACAATCTGCGCCAGGAAATGACCCGCATGATTCGAAGATCTTCCAATAGAGCTGCCACCAGTGTGCTCAACAGGGTCGGCATCGCCGAGTTGGCTGCCATCTTACAGTCGGATCGCTACCGTCTCTATGACCGGAAATATGGCGGCGGCCTGTGGGTCGGCCGGGATTACGGCGGCGGGCCGGTGTGGAAACGCGACCCGCTTAACAACATATCCCACGGCGCCAGTGCCATGCAGGTGGCCAGGTGGTACTACCTGGCCGTCACCGGACGCCTGGTGGACCCGCAATACCAAAACGACCTGGCCGAAATCATGGGCAACCCGGCTATCAAACACAAGTTCGTCAAAGGGCTCAATGACAAAAAGAATACGGAAATTTACCGCAAATCCGGCACCTGGAAAAATTTTCACGCCGACGGGGGTGTGGTCGTCCACCGCAAAAACGAGTACATCATCGTGGGCATTGTCGAGCATCCCAAAGGGGGTGAAGGCCTTTCCGAGCTGGTTGTCCTCGTTGACGATCTGATGGAAAAGATGCAATGAAAAAGAAAATTGAGCAGGCCAATATTCCCAGTCTGGCGGACATGCAGGAGATGGCCCAGCTGGAAGGGGTTGGGTTGGTGGCCTGCCATATGACGGTTGAAATGATGGAAATCAAAGAAGACCAGCTGATTGAAGGCGTACCGGTGTGGACGGCCGAAGACTTTATGAAGTATGCCAGGGACTGCAAAATCTGCTTATTCACTTAAAAGTTGTTTTGAAATAGCATCTTACGCCCAAGGGCTGCGTTGCCCTGCAAAGCTGGATGACCCATCGATTATAATTTCCGAGGTGGGCCTCGATTCGGTTTTAAATGCTCACGTACTAACGTGTACGCTCCGCTTTAAAACCAAATCGACGCCCTTGAGGCATACCTTAATCTATTTAGATTAGACATGTCATCCCGCTTTGCGGGGCCATTGGACGTAATCTACTTTTTCAAAACAACTTTTGGTAAATCGTTCGATCAACAGAAACCTTATTTCTACTAAAGTCCTCTAAGTTTCTATATCATCTATCAGAATAAATTTTCTGTGGGAGCGGCTTTCCAGCCGCGATATATTCTGAGGTCTGCGGCATCGATCGCGGCTGGAAAGCCGCTCCCACAAACGAATGTTTGTGTTGGCAATATTTCGGGTACCCCTGTCAACCCGGGGTATCGCCTTTAAAAAAGGTTTCAAATTTATGCGTTGGAAAAAGATACTTTTAGCAGCCGCTCTGGTCGTCGTTGTATTGATCGCAGCGGTTGTATGTGATTCTGGTAATTCTGGATCTTAACCGGCTAAACCGCAAATTGCGAAGCTGGTTTAAGACGCCACCGGCCGCGAACTGACCCTTGCAGGCAATATCGAATTTGAGCCTGGCATCCGGCCGACCCTGGTCGCTGAAGATGTCAGTTTTCAGAATGCATCCTGGAGCTCAGAACCGCAACTGGCCCGGGTCAAACAGCTGGAAGCTCAGATCGCATTTTTACCCCTGCTCATCGGAAAATTTGATTTCGCCCGCCTGGTTCTTATCGAACCGACTGTTATTGTGGAATTTGACAGGGCCGGAACCTCCAATTTTTCATTTAATGCCGCCAGTGAAGAACAGGATGACAGCGAGATAGCCCCCCCACCCCTGACATTCAGCGATGTACGGATTGAAAAAGGGCATTTTACCTACCGGGACGCCCAATCGGATTTCAAATTTATCGTCCGCATCGACCGGCTGACGGGTGAAATTCCCGGCTTTGATAAATCCCTGCAGGTGAATTTTGAAGGGGCGTTTAATGACATTGCTTTAACACTCGATGGCACGGTTGGGCCCATTTGGGCCTGGGTCGAACCCGGGTATGAATTGCCGGTTGATGTTACCATTGCGGCGGGCGGTGCAACTGCCCGGGTCAAAGGAGAAATGCGCGATCCGACCCACTTCAAAGATCTGGCCTTCACCGTCACCGCCGATGGTGCTTCAACCGCTGAAATCGCCAGGCTGGCCGGCGCGACCGGTACACCGGAATGGGGCGCCTTTAAGCTGAAGGCCAGGGTCACGGATCCTGAAACACATGTGTTTTCGATCGACAACCTGGGCATCGCCCTGGGCGCAAATGAGTTCAGCGGTCTGGTAAAATTGAATCTGGCGGAACCGGTGCCTTTTTTAACGGCTGAATTGTCTTCCCCCAAAAATTTAAATTTGGCCCGGCCAGTTTGAATCTCCATATAACCGACCCGATTAAAAAAGCCTGCCATCAAAAAGCTCGATCTCAAGTTCGGCACCGAAGAAGTGGCCAGGGTTCACTTAAATGGTATCGTTGACGACCTGATAAAACTTCAGGGGGTCAATATCAGCTTCCAGGCCAGCGGCAGGGACCTGGCCAATTTAGAAAAATGGGTCGGCCGGCCGCTGCCGGTTCGGGGTGCCTTTAGCGCCACCGGCAAGGTGATCACGCCGGGCCCAGAAAATCTTCGGATCCCGGATCTGAAAATTGCCGCCGGGAAAAACGATATCACCGGGTCCCTGAATTTGGATTTAAGCGGTGACAAACCGCAGCTTAGAGCTGACTTGGCATCGCCCCAGCTCAACCTGCCAGGTGTTCTGCCGCCGGACCTGGCCAAGCAGAAATGGGCCAAGGGCTTAGGCCTGATGCAACCGGTCAAACTATCGGCCAAACTCGCCGGTTTGAACCGGGAGATATCCCTCGAAAAGCTTGACTTGCAGGCCGGCACCGCAGCCAATTCGGCCGAGTTGCACTTAACCGGATCGGTTGCGAGCCTCCAGGCGCAGCGCGGCATCGATCTTAGGTTTTCCCTGCGGGGTGATAATCTGGAAAAACTCAAGCATATCACGGGGCAACCTTACTTTTTTGCCCCGGTACCGGGTGAGGGTGATTATGCCTTTTCCGGTCAGATCAGTGATTCGGCCCCCAAGATTTATACGGTTAAGGATTTTAGGTTCGAGATGTCGGGCAGCGTTATGACCGGCAGCCTGGATTTTAACCTGGCCGGCGAGTTGCCGGTATACGATGTGAACCTGTCCGGTCCCAAATTCAACATGAAACCGTTTCCGATTCCAAAGGAGGCGGCGTTTGCCCAACTGAATCAAATAGATGACCTGGGGCCCCTTAAAAATTCAATCAAAGGTGGTTGTCGAGGGGGAGCGACTGTCCCTGCCAAACCTGGTCATGCAGGCCGGTCATCAGCAGCTGATTGCGATCGAGGTTAAGGGATCGATTCACGACCTGACCACCCAAACCGGCATCGATCTTGATTTTAATATCCGGGGCAATGATATTGCCAACCTCAAAAAAATAACCGGTCACTCCTTACCCATCAAAGGGGCCTATGGCCTGTCCGCCAGGCTGACGGATCCTGCCCCTGAAAATTACAACCTCAGTGACCTGGAGCTTAAGCTGGGCGCAAACGACATCACCGGCGCAATCGATTTGAATTTAAGCGGTCAACAGGCCCGGCTGGCAGCCGAGCTTGCAGCACCGGTGTTTACGCTGCAACCGGTAACCCTGCCTGCCCTGGAAACCCTGGCCGCCATCGAGGATCTGGGACCGCTGAAGCTGGCATTCAAACTCGCCGGTGCCGGCAAAAAATTCGTGCTCGACCCTCTGGATTTTAGCTTGGGCCGCAACGATCTGATCGCAGTCTTGCTCAAGGGAAAGATCAGTGATTTATGGGCGGTGCAGGGAATGCAGCTGGAATTCAAAGCAAGCGGCAGCGATCTGTCGAACTTTAAAAAAATGGGGAAATCCGGACATACCATTTAAGGGCGCCTTTGACATTACGGCCCAGGTTAACGATCCTGCGCCGAAAGTCTACAAAATTCCTTCTTTTAATGCCACTGTGGGAGAAAACAATCAAAAGGGGTGGCTGGAACTGGATTTTACCGCCGACAGGCCCCGTTTAACGGGCGAACTCTCATCGGAGAAATTAGACCTGCGTCCGCTTTTGGCAAAGGGTAAAGAGAAAAGGACCGCAAAAGCGCAATCCAACGAGCCCGTTGCCCAAAAAGATAAAAAATTGAAAACCAAGACTCGGTCTACAGGATCCGGTGTTCAACATGCCAGGGTTTTTTCAGATGAACCGCTCCAGTTCAAGGGACTTCAAGTAATTGACGCCGATCTAAAATTCCGGGACAAACAAGTTTTGCTCCCTAATCTGGCATTCGATGACGTGATCCTGGATATCCGGCTCAAAAACGGCCATCTGGAAATAAAGCCGTTTAAATTTTCAATTGGCGGCGGTAAAGCAGATGTCCAGTTCGCTCTGCAGTCGCAAGAAAAACCCGCCGTGTTAGCGGCTGCTCTGGATATCGATCAGCTGGCCATCGGTCCGATGATGGATAAGCTGGGATACCAGCGCAGCGTTGAAGGCAACATGGATGCGGATCTTAAATTGGATAGCACCGGCAACTCCGTGGCGGTCTTGATGGCCGGTCTCAACGGCAGCACCCGCATCGCCATGAGCGAGGGCCGCGTGGCCAGCGAATACCTTGAACTGCTTGAGAAGTATCTTGGAAGCGGAATCTTGGGTATGATCAACCCTTTTCAGGAAAAAAGAGAATACACACCGGTTAATTGTTTCGTGAACAAAATCGATAATCAAGGACGGCCTGGCAGATGTAAAGATAGTGATGGATACCGACCGAACAACCATCATCGGCGCTCGGTGATGTCAACTTGAAAACCGAGCGCCTGGATTTGGGCATCAAACCGACACCCAAAAAAGGCGCCATGCCCGCCGATATCAGCTTCAGCTTCAAGGAACTATCCCAGCCGTTTCGACTGGGCGGCACCCTGGCCCATCCCAGCTGGCCATCGATGCCGGCCGAACGGCTTTCGTGATCGGCAAAATGGCCGGCGCATCGCCCTGGGCCCCGTCGGCATAGCAGCCTTTTTTGCGGATATATCCGTGGGCAAACAGGACGCCTGCGCTGTGGCGCTGGGAACAGCTGAAATAAAAGACCCATCTTCGGATGCAAAAAAATAGCCGAAGATTCATCTGAAGACAGCCGCAAACGGAGATGAAAAAAAGAAAAGAAAAAATCCGGGAGAATTTTTCGCCACCGGTTTGAGCAGTAGAAAAATGAAGGCGGGTTGCGAGTTGCGCGGGACGCGGTGCAGATTAATGGTTCCTGGCGGCTAGTTGTGGGCTTTTGATCACCCGTTGCACAAACTAAATGCTATCAGGCATAGGGCAACGCGCATGGAGTGATAATCTGACAAGCTGTTCATCCTTGAACGCATTGCGCTATGCCCTCTCCCCGCTGCGCTGACAATCCCAAATCCGATATCGAAGTCGTGGTATTCCGGGCTTATGAGCTTACTCCTGGGTAATGGTCACCAGGACTCTTTTGCGCAACACTTTCCCGTCTTTTAAAACCGCGATGCTCATACCGTTTTCCCCGGCCGGAATAATCCCGTTGGTGAAGCCCGCCTCGGGGGTGGCGGCTTTCAGCCGGACGCCCTCTTCCTTCCAGCCGATCAATTTTAGCGGGAAAAGGACGGCTGTTTCGGTTTTGCCCGCAGCAACGCGTAATGTCCGGCTCCTCTTTGATGCCCCTCAACTCTTCAAAGGTCAGGCCGACCCACCCGAAATGGCCGTATCTTTTGCCGTTTTGCAGATAATAGGTTTCCGACCAGTCGATGGTAAGGTCCCCGCTGGTCTTGTTGGTGAACGTGCAGCGGAATTGGTTGTAGTAGTTGTAGCCTTCGGCCCGCAGCGGCTCCAGCTTGACCTCGTAGTGCTGGGTGCTGACGGTCTGCATGGCGGGGTTGCTCCGGTAAATCTGCTCCCCGGCGCATCCGACCGTAATAAATGAAATAAATACCGCTCCCCAAATTATTTTTTTAAACATGCTGCACCTCCGTACGACTTGCCTCTGCTTTAGGACAGTCCAAGCCTGGCGTAGTTAGCATTTTACTTCTCATAGTAAAAGGGCCAAACACTTTTTGACGATTTTTATAAATTAAGACAAGCTCGAAATTAAGTCAACAGAATCCTGTTGATTCTTATCCTCTCGAAGAATTATATTGCCGATATACTTCAATTTTTTAGTTAGACGGCTATCCAGTCGGCTCATCTGCCATCCAGTGCCGTTGATGATAATCTTAGCGCCGCATATTTGTCCGGCAAATCCGGAACCGGGTATGCTGATCCGAAAGGAGAATTCCCATGGATCCTCTGTTAATCCTGATCGCCTTTATTTTTGGTTTTGCGGTTTACCGCGTCGGCTTGCCCCCGCTGGTCGGATACCTGATCGCAGGGTTTGTGCTCCAGGCCCTTGGCATTCAGGGTGGCGAAAACATTGAAACCATCGCCGACATGGGGTGATGCTGCTGCTGTTCACCATCGGCTTGAAATTGAAGCTTAAAACCCTGGCGCGCCCGGAAATCTGGGCCGGCGCCTCCCTCCACATGCTGGTTACGGTGATGGTATTCGGGGCCGCAATTTTTGGGCTGGGGTTGGCGGGTTTTTCGGCCTTTGCCGGTTTGGATTTCAAGCTGTCTGTGCTGGTGGCCTTTGCCTTGAGTTTTTCCAGCACCGTTTTTGCGGTCAAAGCCCTGGAAGACAGGGGGGAAATGTCCTCGCTGCACGGCCGGGTTTCCATCGGCATCCTGATCATGCAGGACATCTTTGCCGTACTTTTTCTAACCTTCTCGACCGGAAAAATCCCCTCACCCTGGGCCATTGTGCTGGTGGGCGGCCTGATTGCGGCCAGGCCGCTGCTGATTGCCATGTTAAACCGGGTCGGTCACCGGGAGCTGCTTCTGCTTTTCAGCATCTTTCTGGCCCTGGGGCTGGGTGCCGCCGGATTTGATTTTGTAAAATTAAAGCCTGATCTCGGGGCTTTGTTCATGGGGGTCCTGCTGGCGGGCCACCCCAAGACAGAAGAGATGTCAGATGCCCTGTTGAGCATCAAGGATCTGTTTCTGGTGGGATTTTTTCTGACCATCGGACTGGCTGGCGCACCGACCCTTCAGTCTTTTGGAATTGCGGCCATTTTGACGGTGGTGGTCATTTTTAAAGTCGGGTTGTTTTTTTTACTGCTGTCACGCTTCAAGCTGCGGGCCCGCACCTCGCTGCTGGCCACCCTGAGCCTTGCCAACTACAGTGAATTCGGACTGCTGGTTGCGGCCATCGGCGTTAAAAACGGCTGGATCGGTCCCGAGTGGCTCGTCACGATCGCCATCGCCCTGTCCATTTCTTTCATTGTGGCCTCGCCGTTGAATACCGCAGCCCATCGTATTTATGAACGCTGGTCGAAGCGTTTGAAACCGTTTGAATCCAAAACCCGGCATCCCGATGATCAACCCCTTGACACCGGTGATGCGGAAATTGCGGTTTTTGGCTTAGGGAGGATCGGAACTGCGGCATATGATGATATGCGCGAAAAATACGGCGACATTGTCGTTGGCATTGATTTCAACTTCGAAGCGGTAGAGAAACACCGCCAGGCCAATCGCAAGGTCATTGTCGGCGATGCCACTGACATTGATTTCTGGGAAAGGGCAATTGCCAGTCATCGTGAAAAGATCCGCATGGTTATACTGGCCATGCCTGATCACAAGGCCAATCTGTATGCCATAGAGGAACTCACCCAACGGCAATTTAAGGGCCAAATTGCGGCCATGGCCATGTTTGACGATGAAGTCGAAGAATTAAAGCAGGCCGGCGCCCATGGCAGCCTATAACATATACGCTCAGGCCGGATTTGGATTTGCCGAACATGTTTGCCAGATCCTGGGGAGATGCGACAGATAGAGGCAAAGACCCGTCTTCGCCGATTAAGCTTCGCCGCGGCAGGCAGAAAACAGGCTCTTGACTGCGGATATGGATTAGGGAATAAACAGGTATAGGAGATATATGTCATGATGAGTAAAACAAGGATACCAGTTGTGACCTGCTTTTGTTTGTTGATCGCCTTGGCATGGATTCTGGCGCCTGCAGACATTTTCGCTGAAGACATCACGCTTTCCTCGGGCCAGACCGTTTATGTGCCGATTTATTCTCATATTTACAGCGGCGTCAAGGGACGGCCCTTTGACCTGGCCGCAACCCTCAGCATCCGCAATACGAATACCAAAAATCCGATTACCCTGGTCTCTGTAAAATATTATGATTCCGATGGCAAACTGGTTGAAGATTATTTGAAAAAGCCGCTACAGCTCGATGCCCTGGTATCAACCCGTTATATCATAACGGAGGATAACAAAGCCGGCGGATCGGGAGCCAACTTTATGGTCGCCTGGAAATCAGATCAAAATGTCAACCCGCCTATTATCGAGGCGGTTATGATCGGCACCCATTCCGGTCAGGGGATATCGTTCGTCTCCCGGGGTCAGGTCATCAAAGAAGATCGTTAGGTTCGTTTAGGAGGAATTAAAACATGAATACTGCCAACGGTAGACTGCCTGCAGATGAATCAAATCGCCAACCGCAGGGATTAATGGTCCTTCGGTACCAGGCCATGCCCAAAGACGCCAACCCCAACGGGGATATATTCGGCGGCTGGGTCATGTGCCAGATGGATATCGGCGGCGGCTTGCTTGCCATGGAAGTCGCCCGCGGCCGGGTGGTGACGGTGACTGTCGACAAGATGGCCTTCGTTCAGCCGGTCCAGGTCGGGGATACGATATGCGTTTACGGCAGCGTCATCCACATCGGCAACTCATCCATGGATATCAAGCTGGAAGTATGGGCCAAGGACCTCGTCGAAGAATTCGAAGCCCAGCGCCACCTGGTGACTGAGGCCGTCTTTCGCTACGTCGCCATCGATAAGGACCGCCGGCCTCGCCGCATACCCGACAATCCGCAATATCCACGATCCACTCAATAACTTTTACAAGGAGACCATCCAATGGCTGCTTCTATACCGATTGTGTGTCCCTACTGCGGGGTTGGCTGCAATCTTGATCTGGAGCTGGATGAAAACGGCCGGCCGGTTAAATGCCGCGCGACCGGCCGCAATCCCGAATTAAACGCCAAATACGCCTGTGTCAAAGGCTTTACCGTTCACGAGCTTATGAACCATCCCGAAAGGCTGAGCCAACCCTATCTCCGCAAAGCAGACAAGCTGGAACTTGTTTCCTGGAAGACGGCCATCGCCGCCGCCACCCGGGGCTTGATGGTTACCATCCAAAAATACGGCCCCCAGAGCGTCGGATTGCTTTGCAGCGGGAAAATACTCAATGAAGAAGCCTACCTTTCCCAGAAGTTTCAACGCGCCGTCATCGGCAACAACCACATCGATAATTGCGCCCGGCTGTGCCACGGCCCCACCGAGGCCGCGTTAAGACAGCAGTTGGGATACGGTGCGGTCAGCACCTTTCTGGAGGACTATGAAGCCACCGAAACGGTTTTTCTGGTGGGGGCCCATACCACCTTTACCCACCCGGTCATCTGGATGCAGGTCAAAAAACGCGCCAAAAAAGGCGGCCTCAACTTGATTCTGGCAGATCCCCGTGAAACCGACCTGGTTAAGAATGCCGCCGTGCACCTGAAAGTCAAGCCCGGTACGGACATTTTCTGGATCAAGGCCCTGGGCAAGATTATCATCGACAAGGGCTGGCATGACCGGGAGTTCTGTGAAAAGCAGACCATCGGGTTTAATGCGATGCGTCAGTCAGTTGAAAATCTTGATATCGACCGGGCCTGCAAACGGGCCGGCGTCAAGCGTGAAGAACTGGAAAAAATCGCCGAACTGATCCACGACAAAAAGACCATTTTCATCTGGGGCATGGGTTTAACCCAGCATGCCCACGGAACCGATAACATCACCGCCCTGGTCAACCTGGCCCTGCTGACCGGCAACATCGGCAAACCCGGGTGCGGACTGTCACCCTTGCGGGGTCAGAATAATGTCCAGGGTGCCGGCGATATGGGCGCGCTGCCCAATTTGCTGGCCGGGCATATGGAAGTCGATGACGAAGCCACCCGGGTTCATGTCGGCGCTATCTGGGGGGTTGATCTTCCTTCCGAACCGGGCCTGGCAGCCCCTGAAATGATCCATGACATCGCCTCCCGCAAAATCAGGGCCCTTTATGTCATCGGCGAGAACCCGGCCGTATCCGAACCTCAATCCAACTTTGTGACCTGGATGCTTCAAAAACTCGACCTGCTGATCGTGCAGGACATTTTCCCCAATGAAACATCAAAATACGCCCACATCGTCCTGCCGGCTGCCACCGTGGGCGAAAAGGACGGCACCTTCACCAATGCCGCCCGGCGGATTCAATACACGGCCGCGGGCATCAAGCCTCCCGGAGAAGCCAAACCGGACTGGCTGATCCTCCAGGAAATGGCCAACGCCATGGGGGCCGATTGGCAATACACCTCGTCCTCAGATATCTGGGAAGAAATCCGCGAGGCAGCCCCTGTTTTCAGCGGCATCAGTCACGATCGCCTGAGAGATTCCAATGGTATTTTTTGGCCCTGCTACGATGAATCCCACCCCGGCACTCCGCGCCTGTACGAAGACGGATTCGGATTCCGTGACCGCCGGGCCCGCTTTCTGCCGGTTGACCTGCCGGATACCCTCATGGAGCCCACCGAAGAATATCCCTACATATTGATCACCGGGCGCCTGCTGGAGCATTTCAATACCGGCGAAATGTCGCGGCGAACCACCAAACTGTCCAAACTCAGACCGTCGGCCTATCTGGATATGAACCCGGAGGACGCCCGGGACGCCGGCCTTGAGGACGGTGACAGCGTGCGCATGACCAGTCCCCATGGAACGGTCAAATTACCGCTAAAGATAGAGGCCAGCCTGCAGCGCGGATATCTATTCGCACCGATCCACTTCAGTGAGCCCAATTTCAACTCCTTAATGAGTGCCGTGCCCATCGACCCCAAAGCCAGAATGCCGGCCTTGAAGGTTGTGCCGGTGAAGGTGGAGCTGGTTGAAAAAAGTAAGGAAGTTGCCGAAGCAATCTAGTCCTGGCGCATAACAATTCGATTTTTAAAATTATTATTGCATTATTAAGACCTTTGAATTAATAATTGAGCTGCATGACCATCTACATACGTTTGTTGCGCCCGGATTTACTAATGCATCCGCCTTGAAGGGGCCACATTCAACTGATATATCGGGCAGTCCCGATTTATCCGATCTTTTTTAAACGCACATTTCAGGATTATTCATTAATAACAAAGCATTAAGGAGTTGTATATGTTATCGAATTCATCCCTTAAAAGGTGTTGGATATGGCCTCCCGTTCAATTTAGAAATCGATCCATAACCATGGGTTTGATCACGCTGATCGGTTTGGTGCTGTTGTTTGGCGGCTGCGCCATGGTCGGTCCGGATTATGTCCTGCCGACACCGCCGGAACCGGATAAATGGCTCGAGTCGGAAGATCCTGTAATTGAAAGCAAGGAAACAGATTTCAGCCAGTGGTGGACGGTTTTTGACGACCCGGTGTTAAACACCCTGGTGGAATCCGCCTACCAGCAGAATTTAACCCTTCAAATAGCCGGTTTGCGGGTTCTTCAAGCCCGGGCCCAGCTGGGAATCGCCTTTGGATTTCAATATCCGCAACAGCAGTTTGCAGCCGGAGATGCGTCCGTTAACCAGATCAGCAAAAATGCGCCGAATGCGGCTTTTTCCGATCGATACTATAACAATTATTCTGCCGGGTTTGATGCTGTCTGGGAGTTGGACGTCTGGGGCAAATTCCGCCGGGCGGTTCAAACCGGCGTGGCAGACCTTGAAGCCTCCATCGCTGATTATGACGATATTCTGGTGACATTGACGGCTGATGTGGCCCGCGTTTATTTGCAGGTCCGCACCAACGAAGAACGCCTGCAAGTGGCACGCCAAAACGTGAAAATTCAGAAGCGATCCCTGGAAATTGCCGATGTGCGGTTCAAGGCCGGAGCCGTAACCGAGCTGGACGTTACCCAGGCCCGATCCCTGCTGCGCAGCACCGAGGCATCGATTCCGGAGTTTGAAGCCAATATCCGTCGGGCCAAAAACGCCCTGGCCACCCTGCTGGGCAAACTGCCCGGCGAAATTGACGCCATGCTGGGCGGACCGGGGCTGATTCCGGAAGTCCCGGCGGAGGTGGTCGTCGGTATCCCGGCGGAATTGCTGCGCCGACGGCCGGATATCCGCTCCGCCGAACGTCAAATGGCGGCCCAAAGTGCCCAGATCGGTGTTGCCAAAGCCGATCTGTTTCCGCATTTTTCGCTGTTTGGCTCCCTGGGGTTGCAGGCCAGCAGCCAAGTCGGCGACAGTTCCAATAATTCCAATTTCAGCGATCTGTTTACCAAGGACAGTATTACCTATTACGCCGGTGGCGGATTTCAATGGGATATTTTGAATTATGGCAGAATTACCAACAAGGTGCGCGTGGAAGACGCCCGCTTCCAGGGACTGGCGATCAACTATGAGAACACCGTTCTCAGAGCCGCCCAGGAAGTGGAAGATGCCATGATTTCCTTTTTGCGAACCCAGGACGCGGTAGAATTTTTAGCCGATGCCGTCAAAGCATCCAAGCGCTCGGTGGACCTGTCCATGATTCAGTATCGTGAGGGGCTGACCGACTACCAGCGGGTGCTCGACACCCAGCGCTTTTTATCCGAAAACCAGGATCAGCTGGTATCTACAACAGGCTCGGTGGATGTCGCTCTGGTCGCCATGTACAAGGCCCTGGGCGGCGGCTGGGAACTTAGAAAAGGCAAGGAATTCGTACCCAAAGACATCATCGAAGAGATGGAGCAGCGGACCAACTGGGGCAATTTGCTGTCCCCGGATGAATACGAATACCCGCCGTCTCAAGAGGTGAAGGCCATATTACACTCGCCGGATTTCTAAATATTCGTGTAGCAAGTTGCGAGGTGCACGCTAAGTATGTATAGCTGGTTGAGTTGATTAAGTTGATTGCATAGCAGCCTGCCAATCAAATCGGTTCTATTCCTTTACCCTAATTAACTAATCAACTCAGTCAACTCAATCAACCCGATCAGCATAGCGATCAAAACGATATTAACGAACTAAACGATCCTAACCACCCAAGAGGATACGAACAGGGCTACTGCCATGACCCGGGAATTCGACCCTAAAAAAAGTTATCTGGCTGTCAAAGCCAATGAGAAGATGATTGCTTATGCGGGCTTTAACATTGGCCTTGAAGGGTATCCTGAGAAGAAGGAGGGGGTCGTTAAGATTTCTTCTTTCCAGCGCGCCTATGGCGGCGGTTATCTGACCCTTACCTTTATTGTGGATAAAGGACAGGATGAAACCCTGATTCAACACCTTGAGCAATTGTGCGCCCACCTGACCGAGGACGCCCTCCGGCCGCTGATGGGCAAAGATTTTGAAAGAATGGTCAAAGTGGACCTGGATTTGCTCGAAGAGACCAAAGGCTGGTATGTGGAAGAAATTAACGTCTATTTCCGATCTATCGCCGGTCAGGAAATGACGCTGGTGGAAAGTATCATGATTCCGGCCCTTGAAAAGATCCTGCCCTGCAAATTTGACGCAGTGGAGTGGTGGCCGGAAGGCAAAGAGTCCGAGACACCCGGGGCCAAAGATGTTGAAGAGCAGGTCTCGCTGCGGGGGCTCTTTAAAAAATGGTTCGGAAGTTCATAAAATCTGGAGTAGTGGAAAGTGATGGATTATTGGAATTGATTGTACTGCTCATCAGTAATTCTTCAAAACTCCAATACTCCAGTACTCCAACACTCCTTATTTTTTGTAATTGAAAGACGAACATTTGACAAATGTAAGTCAGCGATGATTTAAACTTTAACCAGCTTCCCAGGAGGCCCTATGCCGCTAAAAGTTACTGTGACTCCAAGACGACCGGGCGTAATGGTCGTCTCCCCCATCGGCGCCATTGATGCAAGCACCTATACCATCCTCGAGAACAAAGTCGAAGAAGTCTTAAAGGAATCACCGGATGTCATCATATTCGACATGGAATTCGCCGATTATATCAGCAGTACGGGAATCCGGGTGCTGTTGAAAACCAAAAAAACCCTCAAAGAAACCAACGGTAAAATGGTCTTCATGAATTTTCAGCCGCAGATTAAAAAGGTATTTGACATCCTCCAGGCCATACCGACGCTCAAAGTTTTTGCCAGCATTGAAGAACTGGACAATTATCTGGATGTGATGCAAAAAGCAGCACGGTAGCGGACGTTATTTGGTTGGCATACATAAAAAATCTTACAATTTGCGCCTCATACAATTGGGAGCCTCTCAGGCGAGGCGGGCGGGCCAAATCCACAATCGAGAAACCATTTATTTTTTGCTTGGAGCGCACGATACAGATATGAAAAAATTTGTCATTATATCATTTGCGGCAGTGCTGATTATCTCCTGCGCACACGGCAAAACCGAGCAGTTTCCAACGGTTGCAAATCAATCCGAAGCCGCTGAAGTCTTCGTCATTCGGGATAATAATTTCCTGGGATGGGGGACATCTTTAAAGGTGGCGCTGGACGATGCCATTATCGCCCGTCTGCGCTCGGGGGAATATGTCATCTTCTATGTCAATCCCGGTTTCCACTCGCTGGGCGTATCCCAACCAACCATCACCGTACCATTTGAAAAAGGACATACCTACCATTTCCTGATTAGTGCCGAATACACCAAGTTCGGCTTCGACATCAGACGCATCGGCGATCGTCAGGCCGAGATGTGGCTATCGAAAACCAAACCGATAGAATAGAGATTTCGGATTTCGGATTGCGGATTTGGGATTAAAGAAAGGAATGGCGAAAGCGTAAAGTCGAATTTCGGAATTTTGAGTCTCACGCTTCGCCGTATGCGCCATGCGCTATCATCGAGTACCCCGCAACTCGCAACCAGGATTAGTTTATTAGTTGATAAGTTAAATAGTTGATTAGGTTAGAGGATTTCAGTCTATTTGACTAACCGACCCCCTTGTAATCAATTTAATCAATTATTGTGTATCCTTTAACCTTTGACCTTTATCCTTTTGCCTTTATCCAGAAACCAGCGACCCGTGATAAGCTACTATTATCAAGTTTTGCGCATCAACCCACCAGCACCATATAAACATCCATCACATTCGTACGGGTGGGCCCGGTGATGACCAGGTCTTCCAGGGGCTGAAAGAAATGATATGAGTCGTTGCGTCTGAGGTAGTCGAAAGGATCGAGACCCTTGGCCCGGGCGCGTGCCAGGGTTCTGCCATCGGCAATCGCACCGGCGGCATCGGTGGGTCCGTCATTGCCGTCGGTGCCGCCGGCCAATACCACGACGTTTTGCATGCCATCGATAGCCAGGGCTGATGCAAGGGCAAATTCCTGATTGCGCCCGCCTTTGCCGTCGCCCCGGATGGTCACGGTGGTCTCCCCCCCGCACAGGATGCAGGCCGGGGCTGATAACGGATTTTCCGAACCCCGCACTTCTCTGGCAATGGCGGTCAGCACCTTGACCACCTCCCGGGCTTCCCCCTCAACCGTGGAAGACAGAATCAGCGTGCGGTAACCCAATTTCTCCGCCTTGAAGCCGGCGGCCTTCAGCGCCTGGATGTTGGTTCCCACCAGCTTGGAAAAACATCGCTTGAAGACCGCGTCCCCCGCCTTGGGGGTGTCTTCAACGTCTCCTTTCAGCCCCCGTTCAATCCGGATCCGCACAGATTGGGGCACCTGGTCCCAGATGTCATATTTTCCCAATACCTGCCTAGTATCGTCAAAGGTGCTGGTATCCGGTACCGCAGGTCCGGAAGCAATTACGTTCAGATCGTCTCCAATGACATCCGAAAGGATCAAGCTGACCACGGTGGCCGGATAAGCGAAGCGAGCCAACCCACCTCCCTTGGCGCGAGAAAGATGCTTGCGGATAGAATTGATTTCATGAATATCCGCGCCGCAGGCCAGAAGCAGCCGGGTGACCGCCTGCTTGTCTTCCAGGGTAACGCCCTCTGCCGGGGCTACCAGAAGCGCCGAACCGCCGCCGGACATAAGGCAGAGCACCAGATCCCGCTCACCGGCATCTTTTACCAGCGCTAAGATCTCTTCGGCACCTTTGATGCCACGTTCATCGGGTACCGGATGGCTGGCTTCATGGATCCGCACATGCGCCAACGGCAGCCCGTGCCCCTCTTTGACCACGATGACACCGTCTGCAATGCGGTCTCCCAGCAGTTCTTCCAGTGCCCGGGCCATGGGCGCACCGGCTTTACCGGCGCCAACCACCAGGATACGGTCGAAATCCTTAAAGGCAAAGCGGTGTTCACCCACTTGCAGCGTATCATCCACTACCCGGACATATTTAAAAATGGCCTCCATCGGATCCACCGCCTTGAGGGCGGCCTGAAAAATTTCCAGTGCATGCTGTCGCAAGGATTCTACTTGATCAGCTTGGGGTGTCATCGTTTTCCTTTCAGTATGTTTAAGTTGGGTACATAATCTCAATGGTATAGATGGGTAGAGTTCAGGTTCAGGTGTCAGGTGTCAGGTGTCAGCCATAATCGAGGAATTGCGAATTGAGGAATTTAGGTATTTAGTATTCTGTCGATTAAAGTCACCGATATAAGAATCCTCAATTCCTTAATCCCTAAATCGTTGAATTCCTGACACCTGATCTGCTTCTACAACCAAGAACGCGTAACCCGCTACTCGCAACCCATTTCACATAGATAGCCATTTTATCAATTAAGTCCACCACCCGGTTCGAATAGCCCCACTCGTTGTCATACCAGGAGACAACCCTGAGATAGCCGTCTTCCAGCGAGCAGGTAGACATGGCATCGAAAATACTGGAGTGCGGATTACCGATGATGTCACTGGAGACCAGCGGTGCTTCACTGTATTCGAGCACCTGCTTCATGGGGCCCTCGGCTGCCTGGCGAACCGCCGCATTAGCCTCTGCGGCTGATGGCTGGCGTTGCAGCCGGGCGACAAGATCCACAATGGAACCGTCGGGTACGGGAACCCGCATGGCCAGGCCATCCAGTTTGCCCTGCAGCCCGGGTAGCACCTTGCCCACCGCCCGGGCAGCACCGGTTGTGGTGGGAATGATGTTTTCACCGGCCGCCCGACTGCGCCGGAAATCTTTGTGCGGCACATCGGCCAGGCGCTGATCGTTGGTATAGGCATGCACCGTAGTTATGAAACCTTCCTCGATTCCGAAAGATTCATCCAGTATTTTGGCAATCGGCGCCAGGCAGTTGGTGGTGCAGGAGGCGTTGGAGACGATGCGGTGTTCGGCTTTAAGCTCATCGTCGTTGACCCCCAGTACAATGGTGGCATCGATTTCGTCTTTGGCCGGCACCGTCAGGAGAACCTTCCGGGCCCCGGCAGCCAGATGCTTTTCCAGCCCGGCTCTTTCACGAAATACCCCGGTTGATTCAATGACGACATCGACACCTAAGTCCTTCCAGGGTATCACGGCCGGATCGCGATGCTCGGTCATCTCTATTTTTTGATCGCCGACGTACAACGCATCTTCGGTGGCTTTGACATCTTTTTTAAAAATCCCCATCACGGTATCGTACTTGAGGAGGTAGGCCAGTTGCTCGTTTTCAAAAAGGTCATTGATGCAGACGACATTGATATCATCGCGGTCACTTAAAATACGAAAGACGCTGCGGCCGATGCGGCCGAAGCCGTTTATTCCTATCTGAATAGCCATTATGCCGCCTCCTTTCCCATCACCGTGAAGGTGTTGATAAGATCCACCACGCGGTGCGCATAGCCCCAGCCGTTGTCATACCAGGCCAGGGTTTTCGATACATTTTCCCCCATCGCCATGGTCGCGAGGGAATCAAAGGTGGTCGAATAGGGACTGCGAATAATGTCGCTGGAAACAATGGGCTCATCTTCGTAGTCGATGATATCGCGCCATGCAGCGGTAGATGCCGCGGTTCGTATCACTTCGTTGATGGCCACTGCTGTTACCGGCTTTTCATGCCAGCAGACCAGATCCACCACCGACCCGTTGGGAACGGGCACGTTCATGGATCCGCCGCTGATACGCCCTGCCATCTCCGGAATCAGCCTGGTCACCATCCCGGCTGCATCGGTTTGCTGGGGGATAATATTTTCAGCAGCCGCACGACCCCGCCGTTTGTCCTCAGAGGGAACATCCGCCAGGCGCTGCTGGTTGGTGTAAGCGTGCACGGTGCTTAAAAAAGCCCTTTTGATACCAAAGGTCCCGTGCAGAATCTTGATAATCGGCGCCGCGCAATGGGCCGTGCACGATCCGTTGGATACTATCCGATGCTCGGGTTTTAGCTGGTTGTCATTGACCCCCATCACCACCGTGATATCGGGCGGATCCTGGGGCGGCGCGCACAGGATCACCTTTTTGGCGCCGCGCTCGAAATGCCGCTCGAGCTGTTCGCGGGTCCACTTGCGGGCCGTGGCCTCGATCACGACATCGACGCCTAAATCTGCCCACGGGACGTCCCCGGGCTCCGCTTCAGACAGCATGGGGATCTGGCGCCCGGCCACGTAGAGGTGGCTTTCCTTTATACTGACTTCATCCGGAAACTGGCCCAAAATCGTATCGAACCGCAGCAAATACTCAAGTGCTTTGTGATCAGCAGTATCGCTGATGGCCCGCAACCGGATATCCTCGCTCTGGTACAGGATGCGAAAAAGGTTTCGCCCGATCCTGCCAAAGCCCATGAGACCTATGCCGACAGATGACATCTGACACCTCCTTTTGTAACCGTTCACAGGTTTAGGGTTTGCCCGCCTCTGGCGGGTTCACCGTTCAGGGTTTTCCATCTTCATCCAGGCTTTTTACACTATACTTGCCAGCGGTGCCTGTCAGCTGATTTGGCTTTTCATCGGATAACAGTCGGATTGTGCATCCTGAGCCTCTGAACTTTGAACCCTGAACGGTCACGCCTTATTCATCTTTTTAATTACTTATCTGATTTTGTCAATAATGGAGACGGATGTGATGTTGTGATGTCGGATTCGCTTAGGTCGAGGATTCGCGTTAGATGCTGCGAGATGCATGTTGTATGGAATTTGATTCTGGTCGCTGGTCTCTGGTTGCTGGATTCTGGGCGCTGGCCTCTGGTGACTGGTTTCTGATCACTGGTCGCTTGTTACTGGCCACGGGTCGGCACAGCCTGCGACTTGAACTCATGTCTAAGGCAGCTGAGTCAAGGCCGACCCTACTCTGGTTGTCTCCAGTTGGTCATCTGTAAGGTGAGCTCTCAAATTCCTTGAGAGCACCAAGCGTTACCGTCAACCAGCTGCCAGTGACCAGAAGCCAGTCGCCAGAGACCATTGAGTTGATGCCACGAACGTAATTCTACACAGTAAAGTTCGAAGTAGACTTTTCCCGGTTACTCAGCGATCAGTTTGATGCGGTTCTGGGCCCAGGCGTTGCGGATCATGACGTAAGGATCCAGCGCGGCCTCTTTGAGCGCCTCGTATTCTCCGATGCGCGTAGAAGTTTCGTTGACTGCCTCGCCGGCCCGGATCCCAACCGACGTCCAGAAGTCCACCAGAATGCCACCAGATCGGATCCAGAAAGGTATCCCCCAGCCGCCCCAGACCATCGCGCACGCTGGAGGGGCCTAAAAACGGCAGCATGATATAGTCCCCGAAACCAAACCCCCAAACCGCGAAGGTCTGCCCCAGGTCCTCCCGGCTGGGCTGCAGGCTCGGAAACTCGGCCGCCACATTGCCCATGCCCAAAAACCCCCACAGGGTGTTGATGACAAACCGGCCGGTTTCAGCGTACGCTTTTTTTCCTTTGCCCTGCAGCAGGCAGTTGATAAACCTCACCGGAAAGCGGATATTGTAAAAAAAGTTTACCACCCCCACCCGCAGCTCCTGGGGGACGACTCCCCATACCTGAGCGACCGGCTTGAGCACCAGGAAATACATGTTGTCATTGAAAGCGTATAGCTGTTTGTTACCACCAATCATGGGGTCGTTAATCAACTTAACGTCATCATCGGCGTATTCATCATCATCATCGTCGTATTCATCATCATCATGTATTCATCGTCATCATCGGTGTCTTCATCTTTTTTATCGTCTTCATCTTTTTTAGCCGGCGCAGCCTGGGCCAGCAGCTCAAAGCGGGGTGTTGCCAACTGGTCATCGGCTGATCCCTGGGATTGTTGGGCCAGAAGCAGGCCGGACAGCCCTTCAGGGTTATTGCCAAGTTCGAAGGCCGAGGCATAGCCACAAAAGACGGCAAACAATGCGGTTACGGCGACAATATACAATGCCTTTCTGACTGAATCAACGCCCATCTCTCCTCCTGATTTTGCCTGGCTGCTTAACCCTTTTTGGTTTTTTCCCGTAATATTTCCAGTAATTTTTCCGGTGAATCCTTGGAGAGAATATCCCGGAACTGGGTGCGATAGTTTTTGACCATGCTGACCCCTTCGATAATAACGTCATATACTTTCCAGGAGCCGCTTTTGTCCGTCAACCGATAGAACAGCGGAATTTTTGTGCCGTCCGATGTCTGAAGGTAACTTTGAACTTCGGCTCTACCCTTCTTAATCATGATTTCCTTGTCAAAAAGAATTTTTTGGTCAGAGTAAGCCAGCAGCCGGTCGGCGTAAACCCCCTGCAGCAGCTCTGTAAACAGCTTAACGAATTCGGTTTGCTGCTCGGCGCTCATTTTTTTCCATTGCTTGCCCAGGGTTCTTCTGGAAAGTTCCTGGAAATCGAAAACACTTTCAATTTCTGCGCTGATGTCGGCAATTTGCTGATCTTTGGGTTTGGCCTTGAAGGCCGGATCCGACAGGGTCGCAATGACTTTGTTTACGCCGGTTTCGACGGTTTCTTTGGGTGTTGCCGCATAAGCTTGAAGCGGTATCACTAACAAAAATATAAAAATCAGTATCAATCCGGTAATTCGTTTGTTCATATCAGCCTCCTTCGAGGAATCGTTTAAATCATTAATATCGTTTGGTTGGTTGGTTTAGTTCGTTATACTGATCGAGTTGATTAAGTTGACTGAGTTGATTAAGTTTATTGGGTTTGCCGAATCC
This sequence comes from uncultured delta proteobacterium, assembly GCA_963766255.1. GTDB lineage: Bacteria > Desulfobacterota > Desulfobacteria > Desulfobacterales > JAFDCJ01 > JAFDCJ01. The sequence goes on along the minus strand of CAVXZZ010000013.1, from coordinate 4,524 downwards.
GAAAATCCAGGCCTCCTAACGCTGCAACCCGAATCACGTAACACGCAACCCGCCACCCGCAACGCGGACCTATTCTTCCTTTTCTTCCTTTTCATCCCCTCCGCCCACGTCTCCAAAGGCGTATTTGCTGACCAGATCCATGATATCCGTCGGCGAATTGGTATCCGTGATGCTGTCACCGTTGGCCAGCAGATCACCCCCGCCCCCGGGATCCACAGCAACATATTTGTCACCGATCAACCCTTCGGTTTTGACCGAAGCGATGGCGTCATCATAGATTTCAATGCCTTTATTGATCTTAAATTCCACCATCACCTGCTGGTTCTCCTGGTCCAGGGTAAACTTTTGCACCTTACCGATTTCCAGACCCAGCATGTTCACCGGATTGCCTTCGCGCAGGCCGGTCACGGTATTGAACTTGGCGAATAATGAATAGGTATTGTCTCCGAAGAAACCCACATTGCCCAGTTTGACCGTCATATAGCCGATACAGAACAAACCGATGACCACGAAAATTCCCACCACTGTTTCCTTGGAATATTTCTTCATTACGCTTTTCCTCCGCGTGCACACGAAAACTGTGCGATTTTATTTTGATTAAACCGTGCGAATTCCATTACGGACTCGATCTCTATCTGGGGTTTGCCCTGGGCCAGTCCGGCCAGGACACTGAATTCAACACAATCGTCTGATTTTTCTTCATCCGCCATGGCGGCTTCAATGCCACCCATCCCGTGTTCCTGGAAATCTTTGGTAAAATCCCTCATGATTCGTTCGGCTTCTTCTATATCGGAATAGGGCAGCACGGTGGCATATTCGTTGATGGTCTGGCGGGATGAGAAGCCCCCCACCGCGCCAAAGTGTTTGTTGATGTAGGATCCCAGGGAACGAATAATCTGCTGGGTTATGTCGTGGCCCAGATTGGCACTGATGGCATCGATGTCATCGATGGTAAAGACCGCCGCCGCATAGGTGGCATCCGGACGCCGCGAGCTCAGATCGGTTTGATAGCGGACCTTGAAATGCCGCTTGGAATAAAGCCCGGTCAACTCTTCTCCCAGGCTCTCCAGGCTGCTGATCAGTTCCTGGCGGAAGGGATGATCCAGGGATTCGAATTCTTCCGGGTCCCCCTGGAATACAATTTTACGATCATACAGGGCCAGGATGCGGTTGGAAATAAAATAGACATCCGGGATTTCGTGACTGATCATAAGGGCGGTGAACCCGAAGCGCTTCTGATATTCGGCCACCATGCCCAGGATGGCATTTTTACGGATCGGATCCTGGCCGGTGGTCGGCTCGTCAAAAAGGACGATATTCGGATCGGTGACCAGGGCGCGCGCCAGGGCCGCGCGCTTTTGCATGCCGCCTGAAATCTCCGACGGGTATTTGTCAAACACTTCGGTCAGCTCGGTCTGCTCGATGCGGGCCATGGCCTTTTCTTCGATTTCCTTCTTTTTTAACTTGCTGGCGTACTTCAGCGGCATGGCCACATTTTCAAATACCGTCAGTGAATCAAACAGGGCATTGTTTTGAAACATATAAGCGATTTGACCGATATAGTCATTCCATTCGGCTTTGCTCATTTTGTCAATGGCTTTGCCCCGGAATAAGATTTCGCCCTCATCGGGTTTGAGCATGCCGATGATGTGCTTGAGGGTCACGCTTTTGCCCGTACCGGAAAGACCGATCAGGGTGGTGACCTCGCCTTCATAAATTGAAAAATCAATCTTATTCAAAATATTGCGGGTGCCGAAGGTTTTGCTCACCCCTCTAAATTCGATCAACGGTTCTCTTTGTTCATCCATAATTTTTTCCAAAATTAGTTATTGGTTATACGATAAATGAGGTTACAATATAATCTGACACCAGGATCATCACGCACGAGATCACCACCGCCGAGGTGGTGGACAGACTGACACTTTTGGCACCAAAGCTGTCGGTGCGCATATGGGTGAAAAAGCCCTGAAAACAGCAGATGGTGACCACCAGCAGGCCGAAGACGATGGACTTGTAATAGCCCCCCATGATGTCATCTATCCCGGTGCTGGCCACGACCCGGTAAAAATAGGTGCCCGAATTGACCCCCAGCAGCACACAGCCGCTGAACCAGGCCCCGATGATGCCGATCAGATCAAAAAAGGTGGTCAAAATCGGAAAGCTGATAATAGCGGCCGCAATGCGCGGGCTGACCAGATAACCCAGGGGATCGATGCGCATGGTGGAAAGGGCGTCGATCTGCTCGGAGATGCGCTGGATGCCGATCTCGGCCGTCATGGCCGACCCCGCCCGGGCCGTGATCATGATGGCGGCCAGAACCGGCCCCATCTCCCGGATCAATGTCAGGGCGATGGCGGTACCCAGCACCCCCACCGAACCGAATTTAACCAAAACGAAATACAGCTGCAGACCCAGCACCATGCCGGTGAAAAAACCGACCAGCAACACTATCTGGGCGGATTTGGCGCCGATAAAATATATCTGGGCGATAATTTCCGGTATCTGCTTGATCCGAAATATCATGAAAAAGGACCGGAAGAAAAAAATGGCCATGGCCCCCAGGTCATTGTTCAGTCGCAGGGCCTTGCCGCCGAAAAAATCAAAAAAGGATTTCATGAATCCTTTGGATGGTTGGGCTGCTGCAGGTTCAGTTGTCGTTTCAACGGTAGAATTATCTGCCATTTTATGAGTTCCCCTCCCTCTATGGCCAATTTGCGGAAAGTTGGTGTCAAAACCAGGCGCCGGTGTGGGGCATGCCGACCCGGTAACCTGGCTATAAATTTTGATAATATATATATTGGGTTAAAAATGCAAGTGCCACGAGACTCCTGGCAACGCTTTTCTAAGAATGTGCGAATCCTATCATTTGCGGGGGGCTGTACAACCCCCCAAAAGGGGTAAAAAAGAGGTATATCAATTTTGTATTAATGAGCCCAAACGAAAACTTTGAACCGCAAGAATTACTTATCACAAAATCGGTGAAGCGCAAGAAAAAATTGATAAATTTTTATTATTAATATTATTTTCAATCGCTTGGGCATCCACATATCTTCCAAACGTCGTGGGAATTCTAATTATCTTCCACAGCTTGCAGTAGATGCTAAAATGCTGTAATTAAATCATATTCGATGATTATAATTTGCTGTGGAATAAAGGGAGGTTCACTGAAATGTCAAACAAACTCTACATCGCCTCGATGGAAGCCCGCAGCGGCAAATCGGTGGTTGCCCTCGGGGTAATGGAAATGCTTTCTCGGCGTTTGAATAATATCGGGTTCTTTCGACCGATTATCCCGGATGTCGAAAAAGATAACAATATTAATTTGATCAGCAGCCGATACCTTCTGAAGCAACCCTACGAGGCCATGTATGCCTTCAACCACGATCAAGCACAGGATATGGTAGCCGATGGAAAATACGACACCCTTTTAAAAACCGTCCTCGGTAAATTCAAGGCCCTGGAAAGACAATGCAAGTATATTGTATGTGAAGGCACCGACTACAGCGGCGTGTCTTCTGCCTTCGAGTTCGACTTTAATGCCGAAGTGGCCAACAATTTAGGCTGTCCGGTTCTGGTGGTACTCAATGGCCGTGGAAAAATTCCGGCGGATGTCATCGAATCGGTCCGGTTTGCACAGGAGTCCTTTGAAAATCAAGGGTGCACCATCATGGCAACGATTGTTAACCGCGTGGATTCAAGGGATGCTGAATCCATCCGAAAAGCTAGCAAAGGATTCCCGGTATTGCGCCGGTCTAGATCCTGCCGGGAGGAGCCCTTGCTGAACAAACCGACGGTCGGTGAAATCGCCGAGGCACTGGAATGCCAGATCCTTCAAGGGGATGTCGATGGGTTGAATCGTGAGGTCTGTAATATCAAAATTGCCGCCATGAACCTGCCCCATTTTCTGGACCATATTACGGATGGAACCCTGATTATGACCCCGGGGGATCGCTCGGATGTCATCCTGGGCAGTCTGGCAGCCACCGTATCCGAGACCTATCCCAATATTTCCGGTCTGCTTTTAACCGGAGGAATCACGCTGACCTCCAGGTGCAGCGACTGATTGAAGGTTTTGACAAAGCATTACCCATACCGATTTTCAGCGTGGAAACAGATACCTATACCACCGCCATAAATGCCAGCTCGGTGAGGGCCGGGATGACCCCGGAAAACGATCGTAAAATTGCATCCGCACTGGGACATTCGAATCCCACGTAAATATTTCCGAAATCGAAGCGCGGATCGAAGTCGTTCGCTCCACCCGCGTGACCCCGATGATGTTTGAATACGAACTCATCGAACGAGCCAGGGCTGACAGACAGCACATCGTCCTGCCCGAAGGCGAAGAGGCGCGCATCCTGCGGGCCAGCGAAATCCTTTTAAGACGCAAAGTGGCTGACCTTACCCTGCTCGAGAGAGACAGAAAACATCCAGCAAAAAATCAGCCGCCTGGGGCTCAACCTGGAAGGCGTCGACTGCATCGATCCCCTTGATCATAGCTGATTTAAGACTATGCCCACCTTT
>CAVXZZ010000012.1:0-23822 GCA_963766255.1 uncultured delta proteobacterium | reverse complement strand
CGTTGGGAACGGGCACGTTCATGGATCCGCCGCTGATACGCCCTGCCGTATTTCCGGAATCAGCCTGGTCACCATCCCGGCTGCATCGGTTTGCTGGGGGATAATATTTTTCAGCAGCCGCACGACCCCGCCGTTTGTCCTCAGAGGGAACATCCGCCAGGCGCTGCTGGTTGGTGTAAGCGTGCACGGTGCTTAAAAAAGCCCTTTTGATACCAAAGGTCCCGTGCAGAATCTTGATAATCGGCGCCACGCAATGGGCCGTGCACGATCCGTTGGATACTATCCGATGCTCGGGTTTTAGCTGGTTGTCATTGACCCCCATCACCACCGTGATATCGGGCGGATCCTGGGGCGGCGCGCACAGATCATCCTTTTTGGCGCCGCGCTCGAAATGCCGCTCGAGCTGTTCGCGGGTCCACTTGCGGGCCGTGGCCTCGATCACGACATCGACGCCTAAATCTGCCCACGGGACGTCCCCGGGCTCCGCTTCAGACAGCATGGGGATCTGGCGCCCGGCCACGTAGAGGTGGCTTTCCTTTATACTGACTTCATCCGGAAACTGGCCCAAAATCGTATCGAACCGCAGCAAATACTCAAGTGCTTTGTGATCAGCAGTATCGCTGATGGCCCGCAACCGGATATCCTCGCTCTGGTACAGGATGCGAAAAAGGTTTCGCCCGATCCTGCCAAAGCCCATGAGACCTATGCCGACAGATGACATCTGACACCTCCTTTGTAACCGTTCACAGGTTTAGGGTTTGCCCGCCTCTGGCGGGTTCACCGTTCAGGGTTTTCCATCTTCATCCAGGCTTTTTACACTATACTTGCCAGCGGTGCTGTCAGCCCATTGGGCTTTTCATCAGATAACAGTCGGATTTGTTGTCCTGAACCTTGAACTTTGAACCCTGAACGGTCACGCCTTATTTATCTTTTTAATTACTTATCTGATTTTGTCAATAATGGAGACGGATGTGATATTGCGATGTCGGATTCGCTTAGGTCGAGGATTCGCGTTAGATGCTGCGAGATGCATGTTGTATGGAATTTGATTCTGGTCGCTGGTGTCTGGTCTCTGTTGCTGGATTCTGGGCGCTGGCCTCTGGTGACTGGTTTCTGATCACTGGTCGCTTGTTACTGGCCACGGGTCGGCACAGCCTGCGACTTGAACTCATGTCTAAGGCAGCTGAGTCAAGGCCGACCCTGCTCTGGTTGTCTCCAGTTGGTCATCTGTAAGGTGAGCTCTCAAATTCCTTGAGAGCACCAAGCGTTACCGTCAACCAGCTGCCAGTGACCAGAAGCCAGTCGCCAGAGACCATTGAGTTGATGCCACGAACGTAATTCTACACAGTAAAGTTCGAAGTAGACTTTTCCCGGTTACTCAGCGATCAGTTTGATGCGGTTCTGGGCCCAGGCGTTGCGGATCATGACGTAAGGATCCAGCGCCGCCTCTTTGAGCGCCTCGTATTCTCCGATGCGCGTAGAAGTTTCGTTGACTGCCTCGCCGGCCCGGATCCCAACCGACACCCAAAAGTCGTCAAATAGCCACCAGAGGGGATCCAGAAAGGTGTCCCCCAGCCGCCCCAGACCATCGCGCACGCTGGAGGGGCCTAAAAACGGCAGCATGATATAGTCACCGAAACCAAACCCCCAAACCGCGAAGGTCTGCCCCATGTCCTCCCGGCTGGGCTGCAGGCTCGGAAACTCGGCGGCCACATTGCCCATGCCCAAAAACCCCCACAGGGTGTTGATGACAAACCGGCCGGTTTCAGCGTACGCTTTTTTTCCTTTGCCCTGCAGCAGGCAGTTGACAAACCGCACCGGAAAGCGGATATTGTAAAAAAAGTTTACCACCCCCACCCGCAGCTCCTGGGGGACGACTCCCCATACCTGAGCGACCGGCTTGAGCACCAGGAAATACATGTTGTCATTGAAAGCGTATAGCTGTTTGTTACCACCAATCATGGGGTCGTTAATCAACTTAACGTCATCATCGGCGTATTCATCATCATCATCGTCGTATTCATCATCATCATCGTATTCATCGTCATCATCGGCGTCTTCATCTTTTTTATCGTCTTCATCTTTTTTAGCCGGCGCAGCCTGGGCCAGCAGCTCGAAGCGGGGTGATGCCAACTGGTCATCGGCTGATCCCTGGGATTGTTGGGCCAGAAGCAGGCCGGACAGCTCTTCCGGGTTATTGCCAAGTTCGAAGGCCGAGGCATCGCCACAAAAGAAGACAAACAATGCGGTTACGGCGACAAGATACAATGCCTTTCTGATAGAATCAACGCCCATCTCTCCTCCTGATCTTTGCCTGGCTGCTTAACCTTTTTTGGTTTTTTCCCGTAATATTTCCAGTAATTTTTCCGGTGAATCCTTGGAGAGAATATCCCGGAACTGGGTGCGATAGTTTTTGACCATGCTGACCCCTTCGATGATAACGTCATATACTTTCCAGGAGCCGCTTTTGTCCGTCAACCGGTAGAACAGCGGAATTTTTGTGCCGTCCGATGTCTGAAGGTAACTTTGAACCTCGGCCCTGCCCTTTTTCAGCATGATTTCCTTGTCAAAAAGAATTTTTTGGTCAGAGTAAGCCAGCAGCCGATCGGCGTAAACCCCCTGCAGCAGCTCTGTAAACAGCTTAACGAATTCGGTTTGCTGCTCGGCGCTCATTTTTCTCCATTGCTTGCCCAGGGTTCTTCTGGACAGTTCCTTGAAATCGAAAACACTTTCAATTTCTGCGCTGATGGCGTCAATTTGCTGATCTTTGGGTTTGGCCTTGAAGGCCGGATCCGACAAAGTCGCAATGACTTTGTTTACGCCGGTTTCGACGGTTTCTTTGGGTGTTACCGCATAAGCTTGAAGCGGTATCACTAACAAAAAGATAAAAATCAGTATCAATCCGGTAATTCGTTTGTTCATATCAGCCCCCTTCGAGGAATAGTTTAAATCATTAATATTGTTTGGTTGGTTGGTTTAGTTCGTTATACTGATCGAGTTGATTAGGTTGACTGAGTTGATTAAGTTTATTGGATTTGCTGAATCCGAAAATCCAGGCCTCCTAAGTTGCGGCCGAATCACGTAACACGCAACCCGCCACCCGCAACGCGGACCTATTCTTCCTTTTCTTCCTTTTCATCCCCTCCGCCCACGTCTCCAAAGGCGTATTTGCTGACCAGGTCCATGATATCCGTCGGCGAATTGGTATCCGTGATGCTGTCACCGTTGGCCAGCAGATCACCCCCGCCCCCGGGATCCACGGCAACGTATTTGTCACCGATCAACCCTTCGGTTTTGACCGAAGCGATGGCGTCGTCATAGATTTCAATGCCTTTGTTGATCTTGAATTCCACCAGCACCTGCTGGTTCTCCTGGTCCATGGTGAACTTTTGCACCTTACCGATTTCCAGACCCAGCATGTTCACCGGATTGCCCTCCCGCAGGCCGGTCACGGTGTTGAACTTGGCAAATAATGAATAGGTATTGTCTCCGAAGAAACCCACATTGCCCAGTTTGACCGTCATGTAGCCGATACAGAACAAACCGATGACCACGAAAATACCCACCACTGTTTCCTTGGAATATTTCTTCATTACGCTTTTCCTCCGCGTGCACACGAAAACTGTGCGATTTTATTTTGATTAAACCGTGCGAATTCCATTACGGATTCGATCTCTATCTGGGGTTTGCCCTGGGCCAGTCCGGCCAGGACACTGAATTCAACACAATCGTCTGATTTTTCTTCATCCGCCATGGCGGCTTCAATGCCGCCCATCCCGTGTTCCTGGAAATCATTGGTAAAATCCCTCATGATTCGTTCGGCTTCTTCTATATCGGAATAGGGCAGCACGGTGGCATATTCGTTGATGGTCTGGCGGGATGAGAAGCCCCCCACCGCGCCAAAGTGTTTGTTGATGTAGGATCCCAGGGAACGAATAATCTGCTGGGTTATGTCGTGGCCCAGATTGGCACTGATGGCATCGATGTCATCGATGGTAAAGACCGCCGCCGCATAGGTGGCATCCGGACGCCGCGAGCTCAGATCGGTTTGATAGCGCACCTTGAAATGCCGCTTGGAATAAAGCCCGGTCAGCTCTTCTCCCAGGCTCTCCAGGCTGCTGATGAGTTCCTGGCGGAAGGGATGATCCAGGGATTCGAATTCTTCCGGGTCCCCCTGGAATACAATTTTGCGATCATACAGGGCCAGGATGCGGTTGGAGATAAAATAGACATCCGGGATTTCGTGACTGATCATAAGGGCGGTGAACCCGAAACGCTTCTGATATTCGGCCACCATGCCCAGGATGGCATTTTTACGGATCGGATCCTGGCCGGTGGTCGGTTCGTCAAAAAGGACGATATTCGGATCGGTGACCAGGGCCCGCGCCAGGGCCGCGCGCTTTTGCATACCGCCTGAAATCTCAGACGGGTATTTGTCAAACACTTCGGTCAGCTCGGTCTGCTCGATGCGCGCCATGGCCTTTTCTTCGATTTCCTTCTTTTTTAACTTGCTGGCGTACTTCAGCGGCATGGCCACATTTTCAAATACCGTCAGGGAATCAAACAGAGCATTGTTTTGAAACATATAAGCGATTTGACCGATATAGTCATTCCATTCGGCTTTGCTCATTTTGTCAATGGCTTTGCCCCGGAATAAGATTTCGCCCTCATCGGGTTTGAGCATGCCGATGATGTGCTTGAGGGTCACGCTTTTGCCCGTACCGGAAAGACCGATCAGGGTGGTGACCTCGCCCTCATAAATTGAAAAATCAATCTTATTCAAAATATTGCGGGTGCCGAAGGTTTTGCTCACCCCTCTAAATTCGATCAACGGTTCTCTTTGTTCATCCATAATTTTTTCCAAAATTAGTTATTGGTTATACGATAAATGAGGTTACAATATAATCTGACACCAGGATCATCACGCACGAGATAACAACCGCCGAAGTGGTGGACAGACTGACACTTTTGGCACCAAAGCTGTCGGTGCGCATATGGGTGAAAAAGCCCTGAAAACAGCAAATGGTGACCACCAGCAGGCCGAAGACGATGGACTTGTAATAGCCCCCCATGATGTCATCTATGCCGGTGCTGGCCACCACCCGGTAAAAATAGGTGCCCGAGTTGACCCCCAGCAGCACACAGCCGCTAAACCAGGCCCCGATGATGCCGATCAGATCGAAAAAGGTGGTCAAAATCGGAAAGCTGATAACAGCGGCCGCAATCCGCGGGCTGACCAGATACCCCAGGGGATCGATGCGCATGGTGGAAAGGGCATCGATCTGCTCGGAGATGCGCTGGATGCCGATCTCGGCCGTCATGGCCGACCCCGCCCGGGCCGTGATCATGATGGCGGCCAGAACCGGCCCCATCTCCCGGATCAATGTCAGGGCGATGGCGGTACCCAGCACCCCCACCGAACCGAACTTAACCAAAACGAAATACAGCTGCAGACCCAGCACCATGCCGGTGAAAAAACCAACCAGCAACACTATCTGGGCAGATTTGGCGCCGATAAAATATATCTGGGCGATAATTTCTGGTATCTGCTTGATCCGAAATATCATGAAAAAGGACCGGAAGAAAAAAATGGCCATGGCCCCCAGGTCATTGTTCAGTCGCAGAGCCTTGCCGCCGAAAAAATCAAAAAAGGATTTCATGAATCCTTTGGATGGTTGGGCTGCTGCAGGTTCAGTTGTCGTTTCAACGGTAGAATTATCTGCCATTTTATGAGTTCCCCTCCCTCTATGGCCAATTTGCGGAAAGTTGGTGTCAAAACCAGGCGCCGGTGTAGGGCATGCCGACCCGGTAACCTGGCTATAAATTTTGATAATATATATATTGGGTTAAAAATGCAAGTGCCACGAGACTCCTGGCAACGCTTTTCTAGGAATGTGCGAATCCTATCATTTGCGGGGGGCTGTACAACCCCCCAAAAGGGGTAAAAAAGGGGTATATCAATTTTGTATTAATGAGCCCAAACGAAAACTTTGAACCGCAAGACTTGCTTATCACAAAATCAGTGAAGCGCAAGAAAAAATTGATAAATTTTGATTATTAATATAATTTTCAATCGCTTGGGCATCCACATATCTTCCAAACGTCGTGGGAATTCTAATTATCTTCCACAGCTTGCAGTAGATGCTAAAATGCTGTAATTGAATCATATTCGATGATTATAATTTGCTGTGGCATAAAGGGAGGTTCACTGAAATGTCAAACAAACTCTACATTGCCTCGATGGAAGCCCGCAGCGGCAAATCGGTGGTTGCCCTCGGGGTAATGGAAATGCTTTCTCGGCGTTTGAATAATATCGGGTTCTTTCGACCGATTGTCCCGGATGTCGAAAAAGATAACAATATTAGATTGATCAGCAGCCGATACCTTCTGAAGCAACCCTACGAGGCCATGTATGCCTTCAACCACGATCAAGCACAGGATATGGTGGCCGATGGAAAATACAACACCCTTTTAAAAACCGTCCTCGGTAAATTCAAGACCCTGGAAAGACAATGCAAGTATATTGTATGTGAAGGCACCGACTACAGCGGCGTGTCTTCTGCCTTCGAGTTCGACTTTAATGCCGAAGTGGCCAACAATTTAGGCTGTCCGGTTCTGGTGGTACTCAATGGCCGTGGAAAAATTCCGGCGGATGTCATCGAATCGGTCCGGTTTGCACAGGAGTCCTTTGAAAATCAAGGGTGCACCATCATGGCAACAATTGTTAATCGCGTGGATTCAAAGGAAGTTGAAGCCATCCAGGAAAAGCTACACCGGGTTGCCTCGGATATTGCGCCGGTGTACATTCTTCCGGAAGAGCCCTTGCTGAACAAACCAACCGTCGGTGAAATCGCCACGGCCCTGGACTGCCAGATCCTTCAGGGAGATGCCGATGTATTGAATCGTGAGGTCCATAATATTAAAATTGCCGCCATGAACCTGCCGCATTTTCTGGACCATGTTACCGATGGGACCCTGATAATGACCCCCGGGGATCGCTCCGATGTCATCCTGGGCTGTCTGGCGGCCACCGTATCGGAAACCTATCCGAATATTTCCGGTCTGCTTTTAACCGGAGGAATCCAGCTCGACATCCAGGTGCAGCGGCTGATTGAAGGTATCCGCAAAGCATCCCCCATACCGATTCTCAGCGTGGAAACCGATACCTATACCACCGCCATCAATGCCAGTTCGGTGAGAGCCGGGATCACCCCGGAAAACGATCGTAAGATTGCGTCCGCTCTGGGATTATTCGAATCCCATGTGAATATCTCGGAGATCGAAGCGCGTATCGAAGTGGTTCGCTCCACCCGTGTGACCCCGATGATGTTTGAATACGAACTCATCGAACGGGCCGGGGCTGACAGACAGCACATCGTCCTGCCCGAAGGCGCAGAGGAACGCATCCTGCGGGCCAGCGAAATCCTTTTAAGACGCAAAGTGGCTGACCTTACCCTGCTGGGAGAAGCAGAAAAAATCCAGCAAAAAATCAGTAGCCTGGGGCTCAATCTGGAAGGCGTCAACTGCATCGATCCCCTTAAATCAGAGCTGTTGGAGGGCTATGCCCACCTATTTTATGAAATGCGCAAGCACAAAGGGGTCTCGGAGGAAATGGCCCGGGATACCATGACGGATGCCGGTTACTTCGGGACCATGATGGTTCATACGGGGGCCGCCGGTGCCATGGTTTCCGGGGCCATTCACACCACCGGTGATACCATCCGGCCGGCGCTCCAGATCATTCAGACCCGCCCCGGATTTTCCATTGTTTCCAGTGTGTTTTTAATGTGCCTGGCAGACCGGGTCCTGGTGTACGGAGATTGTGCGGTGAATCCCGATCCCAACGCCGAGCAATTGGCCGACATTGCCATCAGTTCGGCAGATACCGCTGCCATTTACGGTATCGAACCCCGGGTCGCCATGTGCTCCTATTCCACCGGACAATCCGGAAAAGGAGCAGAAGTGGACAAAGTGCGCAATGCCACCCGTATCGCCAAAGAGCGGCGTCCTGATTTAAAAATCGAAGGCCCCATCCAGTACGATGCGGCGGTGGATGCCGGGGTCGCCCGAACCAAACTGCCGGAAAGCGAGGTGGCCGGACGCGCCACGGTGTTTATCTTCCCGGATCTGAATACCGGCAACAACCTTTACAAGGCGGTGCAGCGTTCTGCCAATGCGGTGGCCATCGGTCCGATTCTGCAAGGCCTTAAGAAACCGGTCAACGATTTAAGCCGGGGATGTACCATACCGGACATCGTCAACACCGTCGCCATTACGGCGATACAGGCGCAAGCGGTCGAATCAGATGACAGATTGGATTGAATGCGGAAGGTGGAATGCGGAATGCGGATGAGAAATACCATTCCCCATTCCGCATTCCCACTTGCCCAATTCCATTGTCTGTCTTCTGCAAACAAGCGAGGTTGGCAATGAAAAAGGTTTTAGTGATAAACTCCGGAAGCTCCTCGATCAAATACCAGCTTTTCGACATGTCAAATAAAGCTGTTCTGGCCAGGGGTTTGCTGGAGCAAATTGGTGAACCTGATAAGCCGCCTGACCCATCATCCTGCGCGGAACAGGGCGATAAAGCAGAAATCACCCGATCACTGCCTGTGGCAAATCACCGGGCAGGCTTCCAGGTCATCGGCGAGGTTCTGAATGAATCCGGAGCCGTACGCGACAGTGGTGAATTATTCGGCATCGGTCATCGGGTGGTCCATGGCGGTGAAGCATTTCAGGAACCCGCTCTGATTGATGAAAAAGTGATCAGCACCATCCGCGAGTTAATCCCGCTGGCGCCCCTGCACAATCCCGCCAACCTGACGGGTATCGAAGTCGCCTTGCAGTTTGCGCCCCATGTGCCCCAGATCGCAGTATTTGACACGGCCTTTCATCAGTCCATACCACCAGCGGCATTTCGATATGCGCTGCCCCATGATCTTTATCAAGACCATAAGGTGCGCCGCTACGGTTTTCATGGAACGTCCCATGGCTATGTCGCCAAACAGGCTGCCCGCTATTTAGAGCGTGAACTGGATTCCTTGAACCTGATCACCCTTCATCTCGGAAATGGCGCCAGCGTCACGGCCATCGCAAAGGGCAAAAGTGTCGATACGTCCATGGGGATGACCCCGCTGGAGGGGCTTATCATGGGAACGCGCAGCGGCGATATCGACCCGGCGATCATTTTCTACCTTGGCAGGAAAACGGGCCTTTCACAGGATGAGATAGAAGCGCTTCTTAACAAACGCAGCGGCCTGAAAGGGATTTGCGGGGTCAACGACATGCGTGAGATTGCGCAATTGGCAGATAAGGGCGATGCGCCGGCCCGCCTGGCCATTGAGATGTATTGCTATCGAATCAAAAAATACATCGGCGCCTATAGCGCCGTGCTGGGTGATGTTGATGCCCTGGTGTTTACCGGCGGCATTGGAGAAAATGCCGCCGACATCCGCGCACGCTCCTGTGAGGGGCTTTCGAAAATGGGAATCGAAGTGGACCAAAATAAAAACAACCTGAAAACCAACGGAATCCGGGGGATTCAAAGTGATAAAAGTTCCGTCAGCATCCTCGTTATTCCAACAGATGAAGAGCTGGAAATCGCCGAACAAACGGTCGAGAAAATAAAATCTATCTGACCTGACAACCACCGATTATGATATCTGAAATAATTGCGGAAGTTAGATATTCTGAATTAATCATCAGTTGGGTGATATTTGGTTTTCTGGCATAATATCCCATGTTCTGCTCATCCTTTAAAATCCCTTGCTTTATCAATTTAGAATCTGTAATTTAAGCCAATTCGCAGTTATATAGATCCCAGCTCTTACTTGTGGAACATCAGAAGCAGCCAACCAATGTTATGAGGAGGCGGAAAAAATGAAAAGACGGGTGGTTCAGGGATTTTTCTCTTTTCTGATATTGATTTATTGTAATCTGGCTTACGGACAAGCTTACATGCTTACTCCGGAAGAGTATTAAGTCCAGCTGCCAGGATTGATGATCTTTTTGGCATGCTGCGCAGTACCGCAGAAATAACTTGATGCCAATCAACTCAAGCAACTCGCCACAAATAATGCGAACTTTTTTTCTTCCCGAGCATAGACCCGAAGATCAATAAATCGGATAGCTTCGCTAACCAGACCTCTTAATAGGAGACTATCATGAGTTCAACCACCCACTACAGCGACCTTGGATTGGTGAATACCCGCGATATGTTCAACAAGGCCATGGAAGGCCAATACGCCGTCCCGGCCTACAACTTTAACAACATGGAGCAGCTTCAAGGCATCATCCTTGGTTGCGTGGAATCCCGCTCCCCGGTTATCCTGCAGGTTTCAGGCAGTGCCCGCAAGTATGCCAATCAGACCTTTCTGAAATATATGGCCATGGGGGCGGTCCAAATGGCACAGGAGCTTGGCGCTGATATACCCATAGCGCTTCACCTGGATCACGGCGACAGCTTTGAACTTGCCCAATCCTGCATTGACAGTGGATTTTCATCGGTCATGCTGGACGGCTCCCACCACCCGTTTGAAGAAAACGCCCGACTCACCAGGCAGGTAGTGCAATACGCCCATGAAAGAGACGTTACGGTAGAAGGCGAGCTGGGTGTGCTTGCCGGGATTGAAGATGAAGTTTCCCACGATGTCTCCCATTTTACCCAACCGGAGGAAGTCCAGGAATTCCTGGAAAAAACCGGTGTCGACAGTCTGGCCATATCCATCGGCACCTCCCATGGTGCCTATAAGTTTAAAGTCAAACCCGGCGAAGAAGTCCCTCCCCTGCGCTTTGACATCCTGGAAGAAATCGCCAAAAAAACACCTGGCTTTCCCATCGTCTTACACGGCGCCTCGACGGTGGTCCCCGAATACGTTGAGATGATCAACAGGTACGGGGGCCATATGGAAAACGCTGTCGGCAATCCTGAAGATCAACTCAGAAGGGCAGCTGCTTCTGCCGTTTGCAAAATCAATATTGACAGCGACGGCCGCCTGGCAGTCACAGCCGTTATCCGCAGGATATTCGCAGAAAATCCATCCGAGTTCGATCCCGCGCAAATATCTGGGGCCGGCACGTGAAGAACTCATAAAGATGGTGATACATAAGAATGAGAATGTTCTGGGAAGCGCCGGGAAAGCATAAAGATCTGGAGTGTGGGAGTAATGGAGTGCTGGAGTATTGGAAAAAGATAAACACGACTGAGGTTCTGACTGCTCATCCATCACGCTACTACTCCATTACTCCGAATATTCCATTGTCAGATTTAGACAAATTGCCATTTTGTTTAATTTCCTATTACAACAAAGGAGTGGCCAGATGCCCGAGCTCAAGCCCCGCAAAGTAATTAAAAATGTTGGTTTCATTTCCGTCCGGTTTGCAGGAACAGACGGTGTGTCTCTGGAAACGGAAAAGTGGGCGGATCTCTTCGAGGCCGAGGGTGTAAAAACCTATTACTTTGCCGGCGAGCTGGATCGGCCGCCGGAGAGATCTTACCTGGTGCCGGAAGCCCATTTTACCCACCCGGATATCAAAGATGTTTACAACAACTCTTTTGGGGTCACCGCCCGTGACCGGTCGGTTTCGAAAAAAATCTACCAGCTGGCGATAAAATTAAAAGATCATTTATACGAATTTGTAAAGAAATTCGACATTGATTTGATTATTCCTGAAAACGCATTAACCATCCCGCTGAATATTCCCCTGGGCATTGCAATCACCGAGTTTATTGCCGAAACCAACATTCAAACCATTGCCCATCACCACGATTTTTACTGGGAGCGGGATCGGTTTATGATCAACGCCATTCAGGATTATCTGAACATGGCGTTTCCCCCGGTTTTACCGTCCATCACCCATGTGGTCATCAACTCGGTGGCGGATGCCCAGCTCAGCCTGCGAACAGGTGTCTCCGCTTATGTCGCACCCAATGTGATGGATTTTGATAACCCGCCGCCACCGCCCGATGATTATTCTTCGGATGTGCGCCAGGCGCTGGGCATCGCAGATGATGAACTTTTTGTGTTGCAGCCGACCAGAGTGGTTCAGCGCAAGGGAATCGAGCATGCCATCGAACTGCTTAGCCGGCTGGGCCGCAAAGCCAAACTTGTGATATCCCATGCTTCCGGGGATGAAGGTCATGACTACGAAAAACGGCTGAGGGAATATTCAAAATTGATGAAGGTGGATACCCTCTTTGTTTGTGAAATAATCAACGAGAAGAGGGGAATGACCGCAGACGGCCGAAAAGTATACACCCTTGAGGATATCTATCCCTTCGCAGATCTTATCACCTACCCTTCCACCTTTGAGGGCTTCGGCAATGCATTTCTGGAAGCCGTTTATTTTAAAAAGCCGGTGGTGGTCAATGCCTACTCTATTTATACCAAAGACATTAAACCCAAAGGATTTTCGGTTATTGAGATTGATGGCTATGTCACCGAGGCAGCGGTCGAAAAAACGAAGGTCGTACTGGACAATCACAAATTTCGCCAGCAGATGGTCGAACACAATTATGAGCTGGGCGTGGAACATTTTTCCTTCAGTGTCCTTCACCGGGGGCTGCGAGCCATGCTGGTGCAAAAAGGCTGGCTCAAATCGGATTACGTGTGAACCGAATTGAGCAAAAAACGCTCAATTCGAAGTTATTCGTTATTGGTTATTCGTTATTTGAAGAGATAAGCAGCACAACCAGAATTTTCCTTTAAACCCGCAAGGCCGATAATCAAGTGAATATAAAATCAGGTTTTATTCCGCTTATACGAATAACCCAATAACAGGCAACCAATAACTAAACCCGGAGGATTTACAGTATGGATCCGGTAAAAAATTTACTCCATAAAATATACGGCGAAAAAACCGGGAACCTGGCGCTGGAGCGCCTGGCTCCGATGATCGAAAAATTTCCGGCCGCCGCCAGGGCAAAAAAGGAATTTTTCTCCCAGGAAGATGTTGTCCTAATCACCTACGGTGACACGTTGAATAAGGCCGGACAGGCTCCCATAGCGACCCTGCATGAATTCGCCGCCAAATATCTCCAGGACGCCATATCGACCATTCATTTTTTACCCTTTTTCCCCTATTCATCCGATGACGGGTTTTCCGTCATGGATTTTTTTGCCATTAATCCGCAGCTCGGATCCTGGGAGGATGTAAAAGCCATCGGGAATGATTTCGGGCTCATGTTCGATTATGTGGTCAATCATTTCTCATCCCGCAGCCAATGGTTTGCAGACTACCTGGCGGGTGAACCCGGATATGAAGATTTTGCCATCGCAGTGGATCCGGCCACGGATTTATCCATGGTCACACGCCCGCGGTCCTTACCGCTTTTATCCGAATATAAAAAACATGACGGCAATAAGGTTCATCTTTGGACAACCTTCAGCGCCGATCAAATCGACTTTAACTTTAAAAGCCTGGACGTACTTGCAAAGATGGTAGAAGTTCTTCTGTTTTATGTCCAAAACGGGGCAATGATCCTCAGGCAGGATGCCATCGCTTACTTATGGAAGGAAATCGGCACCAGCTGTATCCATTTAGCCCAGACCCATGACATGGTAAAGCTGTTTCGGGCCATCCTGGACATCGTGGCACCGGATGTCATGATAGTAACCGAAACCAATGTTCCCCATGATGAAAACATCAGCTATTTCGGCCAGGGCCGTGATGAAGCCCAAATGGTATATAATTTTACCCTGCCGCCCCTGCTCTTTTATTCTTTCGTCAACGAAAATTGCAAGGTTCTCACCGATTGGGCCGCAGGCCTTCGTCTCGAATCTCCTGACAACACATTTTTTAACTTCACAGCGTCCCATGATGGTATCGGGGTCCGTCCCCTTGAAGGTATTTTACCGTCCCAGGAACTGGATAAACTCGTTGATGTTGTCAACGCCAATGACGGCCAGGTCTCCTATAAGCGCAACCCGGACGGTTCCGACAGCCCATATGAATTGAACATCACCTATGTTGATGCCATCCTAGCGTCAACGGATTCGGACAACGCAGCTAAATTCTTAGCGGCCCAGGCAATCCAGTATGCACTGCCGGGGGTTCCGGCAACCTATATCCACAGTTTACTGGGTTCCCGCAACTGGACAGAAGGGGTTAAACAGACAGGCAGAGCCCGAAGCGTTAATCGGGAACAGCTCCAGGTAGACCGGGTGATGGCTGACCTAAATGATCCCGCCTCCTTTCGGTCACGGATTTTTTATCCCTACTTAGACTTGATTAAGGTCCGCCGGGCGCAAAAAGCCTTTCATCCCAATGCGGATTTTGAAATACTTGAAATAGATCCGAAAGTGTTTGCCATCAAGCGCTATTGTGAAGATCAAACCATCTATGCCTTAACCAATATTTCTTCCACTGAAACCACTGTATCGTTGGCAGGAACAGAAAGCCCCGGCCAAATGACTGATTTATTCACCGCAGGTAAGATCGATTCAAAATCATTAACCCTGAAACCCTATCAATATGCCTGGTTGACGACAGAAGATTCGTAACTACTTTACAGCCTAACAAATGGCATAGATGGAACAGCAGGTAAAGTTTAAAATTGAGTAACTATCATGCGGAAAAATGGAGTATGGAGTATTGGAAATGACGTCGAAAATTTACTTTGTTTCCATGCTTCGACACTTCCATGCTTTCGTGATAATAATAGTTATATTCATAAAATGGGTAAGAATTTACAACTAAAAAGCTAATTAAGAAAGAGGTATGAATGGAAAATGTGGATGGTCTGCTCACCCAGGCAAAGAGTGGCTTAGACAGTTTGGAGGTATCCAAAAAGTATGCGGATTCAGCCATGAAATGGCTTAAAGTCTGGCTAACCGATGATGCTTTCAGCGACTATGTCCCTCAAATTAAGCATTTAATTAAAACAGAAAACTGGAATGTTTTACTGGATTCCTTCTATCAGGTAATCCCTTTCGGAACAGGCGGGCGCAGGGGGCTGGTCGGCGTCGGTCCCAACCGCATCAACACCTGGACCATCCAGGCGTCCGCCCAGGGACACTGCCAGTATTTGACCCGGCAATACGGGAATGAGGCCCAACAACGCGGTGTGGTGTTAACCTTTGATGTCCGAAAATACACCCAGGCCGGCATATACGATGATACGCTCCCCAATCCCGTTATGAACCTCGACGGCCTTCAGCTGGCAACCGCCGCCGCAAAGGTGTATGCCGCCAACGGTATAAAGGTGTTTATGTTCGAAACTGCGCGCAGCACGCCGGAGCTGTCCTATGCGATTCGTCATCTGAATGCCATCTCGGGCGATATGTTCAGTGCCAGCCACAACCTTCCCACCGATAACGGCAAAAAGGTTTACGACCAGTTCGGCGGGCAGCTAATCCCCCCCGAAGATCAAACCCTGGTCGATGAGGTCACCGGCAATGTTAACGAAATTAAAATGATGGATTTTGAAAAAGCCAGAGCCAAGGGTTTGATAGCAATTGTCGGTGAGAAAGTTGATAACGACTATTATAATGCCGTCGGTCAGGTGTCTTTGTCGGATGAGCGCAATATCAAAATTCTATATTCTCCATTGCACGGCACCGGGCTTACTTCTGTCTATCCCATTTTAAAAAAGCTTGGTTTTGATGTCACCCTGGATCCGCAGACCTCCAATTTAAGTGGCGCGTTCGAAAATGTAACATTTAACATTCCCAATCCTGAAGTGATTGAATCATTCGCCAACTCCCTGCCCTTTGCCGAAAAAATCCAATCCGATATTTTGATCAGTACGGATCCGGATGCCGACAGAATCGGTATCATGCTGAAACACGGGGATTCGTGGCAATTTTTGACCGGCAACGAAATTGGTATCATTCTGACAAACTATGCAATTTCAAAATACGCATCCCTGGGCCGCTTAAATAAAAACAGCACCATCATCAAAACAGATGTCACCACCTCGCTGATGCAAAAGATCGCCACCAAAAACGGTGTCCAAACCCTCGGCGATCTCCTGGTCGGCTTTAAGTATATCGCCGATGTCATGAACCAAATCGAACAGGACGGCAAAATCGATGACTTTATTTTTGGGGCCGAGGAAAGCCACGGTTATCTGACCGGTAATTATGCTCGAGATAAAGATGCGGCCTGTGCCGCGATCTGGTTGGCCGAACATGCGGCCGAACTCAAAAAGAGCCGGAAAACCCTCCTGGACGATCTCAACGACATCTACGCATCTTACGGTTACTGCCACAATTATTTAACCGAAATACGGTTGCTGGGCGCCAAAGGCATGGAACAGATCGCCCACATCATGGATCACTTGAGAGAATCCAAACTGGATGCCATAAACGGTTTTACAGTCAAAGAGCGGCTGGATCGCCGCCAGGGAGAGCCGCAACCGCATCTCTCTGAGACGGATACGTCCGCCCGCAATATATTGATTTACTATTTTGAGGATACACCGGAAACAGCGGGGATAAGGGTCACTGTGCGGCCGTCGGGAACCGAGCCCAAAATAAAAATGTATTTCGAAGTAATCGGCAAGCCCTGCAGCCTGGAAAAACTGGAGGAAGCCAAACAAAACATCATCGCAATCCGTCATCAGATGGAAAAAGCGGTTATGCAATATTGCTATCAGCTGTTGGATGTAGATTTTCCGGATCGGGGATTCCTGCTGTTCTGGCAGCTGCCCCTGGTGGACAAGCTGAAGTATTTTGAAATCGAAGAGGACATCGTAGCTTTGAAAAATATTTCCGATGCCGGCGACAGAAAAGCCCAACTGGATAAATTGCTGAATTTTCTCGGCGCCAACCCGATCCAGAAGGTTGACAAAGCGTTCGCAGAAAAATTCGACAGAGGTATCGAGGAGTACTTGGATCTGAATACCTAAAAGAGGACAGATATTCGAATGGGGAAGTGGGAATGCGGAAGTCGGAATGTCTTGATTTTCCGCATTCCCCATTCCCCATTCCGCCTTTAGTTATTTATCCCTCGTAATTTGCGATTTAACATCAGATCTTAACAATCTCATAACAAGGATGAACGACATGCCTTTCCCCCCCAACAAAACCAAGCTGGTTTGCACCATCGGACCGGCATCGGATTCGCTGCAAATGCTGGAAAACATTATTCGGGCCGGTATGAACGTTGCGCGATTAAATTTTTCCCACGGAGATTTCGAAAGCCACAAGAAAACCATCGCCAAAATCAGGGCTGCATCCCAGAACACCGGAAAACGGGTGGCGATTATGGCGGATCTTCCCGGGCCCAAAATGCGCATCGGAGAAATTGCCGACGAACCCATCGAGCTGACCCCTGACGATTCATTTACGTTGACTACCCAGGAAATTATCGGTGACGCCAATCGTGTTTCGGTGAGTTTTTCCCGACTGCCCGAAGCCGTAAAGCCTGGCGACAAATTGTTTCTCAACGACGGCTATGTGGAATTAGAGGTCATCCGGGTAGACGCAACCGAAGTTCACTGCAAGGTTATTGTGGGCGGCCACCTGCGTTCCCGCAAGGGGCTGAATCTTCCGGGGATCGATCTGGGTATCAGCGCCTTTACCGATCACGATCACGAATGCCTTAAATTTGCGATGGAAAACGGGGTCGATGCCGTCAGCCAGTCTTTTGTCGAAAGCGGTTCCGACATTGAGGCCTTGCGGCAAGCCGCTAAAGACCTGGGCCATGATCCGTTCATCATCGCCAAAATCGAACGCGCCGGTGCCCGCAAACATTTGACGGAGATCCTGCAGGCCGCCGACGGTATCATGATCGCCCGCGGCGATCTGGGGGTGGAAATACCCATCGAGCAGATCGCATTGGCTCAAAAAAACCTCATGCGTCAGGCCAACCTGATGGGCAAACCGGTGATCACCGCCACCCAGATGCTCGAATCCATGACCACCAACCGCCGACCCACCCGGGCCGAAGCCACCGATGTGGCCAATGCCATTCTGGACGGTACAGACTGCGTCATGCTCTCCGGCGAATCCGCCATGGGCGATTACCCCCTGGAATCCGTCTCCATGCTGGCCCGCATTGCGGCCGCCATAGAACCGCATCGCTCCGCTTATTCTGTTCGCCAGATATTCCAGACGCGCTGGGAGGGAGACCATATCCTGCTTCACGATATTATTGCCACCAGTGTCGAAAGCACGCTGAATCGCATAACCCCGGCCAGTGTCATCGTGCCGACCCACAGTGGAACCACCGCAAGAAGTATTGCCCGTTTCAAGCTTCCGGTTTGGATTACCGCAGTCAGCTCCCAGGAAAAAACCTGTCAGGATCTGATGTTTTCCTACGGGGTCTGCCCGGTGCATGAACCCGATCATCCGGATGACTGGAAATCCTGGTCCCTGAAATGGCTTGAATCCCAGGAGGTTTC
Source organism: uncultured delta proteobacterium (assembly GCA_963766255.1). GTDB lineage: Bacteria > Desulfobacterota > Desulfobacteria > Desulfobacterales > JAFDCJ01 > JAFDCJ01. The sequence continues at coordinate 5,476 of CAVXZZ010000012.1, read as the reverse complement.
CGGGGACCTGGTGGTGCTGACCGAGGGGCCTTCAACCAAGCATCCCCACCGCAACAATCGCATGGAAATCATCGATCTGGACCGTCAAGTAGAACTGAGCAGTGGAATTGTCGGGCACGAATTCGCTTTCGGGCACAATCTTTTTAAGTTTCAGGCATTTCAGGTGTCAGGAATTAAACGATAGTGACATTAGGGTCGGCCACTGCTTGGCGCGACGTAGCCTAAGCGAAGATGGGTGCCGACCGTATTCAATACTCGCGGTAATCTAAATCAGGCGGAATACCGCTTTAGCGGACCCTACTCCTGCAGGCACCCCGATGTCCAGCCTGAAACCTGACACATTACACCTGAAACCTGCATGACACTCGAAACCTTTTGAGGCTTGTAAAATATATATAAATTTTAATAACGGTATCATATTTACAATATGCCAATGATGCATATTATTAAATCTAAATTTAAAATCACCATTTAAAAAAGAAAGGAAAATGAGAATGAAGTTTGCTAAAATTATGATCGTCTTATTCGTGGCTTTCGCCCTTTTTACCGGCTGTGCCGAGATGCAGAAGGGTTCAAGCAGCACGTCTGCCTCACCGGTGCTCGACCGCATCCAGAAAAGAGGCGAATTAATCGTCGGCACCATGGGCGGCATGCCGCCGCTGAACATGACCGCCAAAGACGGAGAAATATTTGGACTCGAGCCCGATCTGGCTAAAATGATGGCCGGGGCTATGGGCGTCAAAGTAAGATTCGTTACCAAACCTTTTTCCGAATTGCTGCCGGCACTGCAGGCCGGGCAAGTCGACATGGTTATGTCCGGTATGACCATTACCCCCAAGCGTAATTTGAAGGTCGCATTTGTCGGCCCCTACTTTATTTCGGGCAAAGCCTTTTTAACCAAGGAAAAAACCATTGCCCTGGCCAAAGAAGCCGATGACGTCAACACCCCCAACACAAAATTGGTGGCCCTTAAAGACTCCACCAGCCAGGCCTTTGCCGAAGCCGTGCTCGACAAGACCACGCTTTATACCACCGGCACCTATGATGAAGCCGTGGACATGGTGTTAAAGGACAAAGTCCAGGCCATGATCGCCGATTACCCCATTTGCGTCGTCTCGGTTTTCCGCTATCCGGAAGCCGGCCTGCTCTCGGTGGTCACCCCCTTGACCTATGAGCCCATCGGCATTGCCATACCCGCCAACGACCCGTTGCTGATGAACTGGACCACAAATACGCTCAACAGCATCGAAGCCAGCGGGCAACTTGATGAACTGAGGCTGAAATGGTTTGCCAGGGGTTCCTGGCTGGAAAAGTTGAAATAAATACTGGTGGCTGGTTTTCTGGTCGCTGGCTTCTGGCTGCTGGCATACTGGTCGGCCCGCCTTCGCCGCCTTCGGACTTCGCAGGGCAGGCTGGCGACTGGTCGCTGGCTACTTGTTACTCGTTACTTGTCACTTGTTACTATTCACTTGTCACTTGTTACTTGTCTAAGCACTGGTATTAGATTTTAAACTCTTCAAATATGAAACAAAAGGCGGACCACTAATGTCGGGTCCGCCTTTTTTTATTATAGGGGAATTTTGTGAAGTACAGATTCGTACTACAAATGTACAGCTTTTGGCCAGTGAGGAAGGATAGCTTTATAGCCGACATCCATCATTCTACAAAATTGCATGTTTCGATAGGCAATCCAAAATTTCTGGTATGATTTACATGCTTGAGAACTTCGAAAATATAGTTTCAAGCAAAATATAATTTATATTTATAGTAGGAAATCCCAATCTAATAGTTAATTATTTTTATCATTTCTATCCTAATACTTTCCTAATGGCGCTAGCAATATCCCCTTTGAGAACCGGTTTAGATATAAACGCTCGTATACCCATATCCACCTTGACACTTTCCCATTCTTTTTTTAGAATTCCTTTTGAAAAGCTCGTATGATTCATCTAAAAACGATTGAAGAGGAGTATGACCTTGAGATTGAAGGACTCGCGTGCGCTCCGGATACTGATTGTTGAAGATAACATCGACATAGCTGAAAATATCGGTGACTATTTAGAAATCCAGGGGCATGTGACGGATTTTGCAATGGATGGCATCGGAGGGCTTCACCTTGCGTTAACCCAGGATTATGATGCCATTATATTAGATATTATGTTACCCGGAATGGATGGTTTAACGTTTTGCCGCAAACTCAGGGAAGAGGGCGAAAAGGAAACGCCCGTGTTAATGCTGACGGCTCGTGACACACTTGCGGACAAATTGGAAGGTTTTAATGCGGGCGCCGATGATTATCTGGTTAAGCCTTTTGAATTGGAGGAGCTAAGCGCCCGGGTGCAGGCATTGGTTAGACGATCTGATCCAGTCGGGAAAAAGCCCCTGCGGATTGGCGATCTCGAGTTAGACACTGGCAAAAGGCAAGTCCAACGAGCCGGCCGCCCCATCGAATTGAACCGCGCCTGTCTAAAAATTCTTACCATGCTGATGAACGCCTCACCCAATGTCGTATCTCGCAAAGAAATCGAATATGCCTTATGGAGTGATATGCCTCCCGGCAGTGATGTCCTGCGCAGCCATATTTACACCCTGCGCCGTGCCATTGACAAACCTTTTAAACATCCTTTAATCCAGACCGTACACGGTATTGGTTACAAATTGGTAGCACCCAATGACCTTTCGACATAGCCTTCGAGCACGTATTATTATTGCGTTTTGTTTATTCGGCGCCGTTCTCGGCATCGTATATGCTACCACTGTTTATATAGCGTTGGACTTGATCGACGATCATCTCGTTGACAGCCGTCTCAATGAAGAAGTTGAACATTTTATCTCCATTATCAGCGCTATAATGATTTTCCCGACACCAAGATCGCCTTATATTACCGCATATGCGGGAACGAGTAATATGCCGCTTTATGTGCTGGATATGACTGAAGGATTAGCTGAAGGCCTGCATGAGGCCTACCGTGAAGAAGAAGAATACCATATTGCCGTCCAAAGACTCTCGGATCAGCAAACGCTTTTGTACCTGCTTTATGAAGTTAGCGCGCTGGAATTTACCGAGAAACGCAAGTTAAGCATCCGTTGTGTTTTGATTGCAGGGGTTGAGCAAAGACGGGTACCGGTTGAGGCCACGATAAAACGATGTACATGGAGAACGACTCGACACGTCCTGCTGTGGTGGATGCTGTGGGCTGTGTCAGGAAGCTGGATTGTCGATGCTGAAAGTGAGTACAAGCCCTGCAGGAGAATCTTGTCCCCATGATGGGCGTGCTTGGCGCATTGAATCTTCGCCGCGCAGATGATCAACTTCTCGATCCCAGGTACGGGTCGAGCGGACATATCGGCGGGGGGCTGATCTGAGCGTTCTGACTCGGACCATACGCCGCATTTCTGGTCATCGCGTTGGTATTGACCGTGCAGGCGTTTTTCTTCGCGGATGGCGGTCTGCTGGCTCTGGGCTGCAACATTTTCAACCTGGGCTTCTTTCCGGCTTTGTTGCGTATCCGTCCTATCTATCGGATCATTGCCGGGGATCAACACAGACATTGCGTGCTTGGGCAGCTGCGCTGGTCTGCCGCTGTTGCGCGTGGAGCTGCAACTGGGGCGTTCAGCGTTGTACTGGAGACAAAAGCGTCTGGCATTCCGAACTGCCGCGGGGCTCTTCGCCATCGTGATGCTCCGATTCATCGGCGATAGGAGTAGTTGAGGGTTGGCAACCGCCGCCGTGGTTTCTTTCATCGTGAGGGCGCGCCCGCGTGCATTGCCGACGGTGCAGGCCGCGCGAATCAAGTTAATATGCGGCCTGTGCTGATCGGGTCGTTGGCCGCGGCTGTTCTTGTTGGCAGTGTGGCGAGCTGGTTTGGTGTTCGAGGATCTGACGCTTATTGGAGAGGAATACGGTTGTGTGCGGCCAAAAAAAAAAAAAAAAAAAAAAAAAAAGGGGGTTACATTTGTTAATCGGGTAAAACTTTCATTAGTCTGGGGTTAAACAAGCGGCAAACTGTCACACATGAGCTTCTATAATTGGGATCTTCTGCAAACAGCGGGAATCGGAACCGCAGTTATTTTGGCTGCTTCACCCGGCTCCGACAGTAATACTCGAGTCGCGTCCCAAATGCCCGCACGGTGACGCATAAGGACCAGCCACACCGCCACCAGTGCCACCACACCCGATATAACCGTTGCCACGGCGATACCATTCGCCAATCTCCAGGCATCGGCTGAAATAATTCCTCTATCCACACAGCCGGCCTATCCCATAAAGGGTCAAAGTAGGCTAAAAAAGATGTCACTGTTGCGTAGCCGGTGCGCCGAATGCCGTCGTACCCTACCACCAGGCGAAGGAATGCACCGAGGTTCCAAAAGTGATCTGTAAAGGTTGGGTGAAAGCGGGTCGTTTCCGTCGGATATAGGGTCAGGTCGGCATAGCGCGGGATGCGGTGGTCGGCATCAATCGTTAATCCGCAGCACAGCGTTGTGGGCGCGGGCCGTACAACTCCTGTTATAAAGTTGGCCCACCGCACATAGCCGACCAAAACCAACCCCGGGTGCCCCGATGTCTAGCCAGCGCCACACGATCGAGAAACCGTGCCGTTGCGCGTAATCAGTAGGCCGACCACCCCGCCAGCGAGAGCGCCAATATGCCCAGACCGCCATCCCAAACACTCAAGATGGCAATGGGACCTCGACGTAAGCAAATCCGCCTGTGCCGTTAGCGGGCGACGGAAGGATACGACACAGCCGGCACCCGAATAACCCAAAATGATGCACGAAGATTAGCCCGCTCCAACGTGTTCTGCGTCCTCACCCCGATGTTTCGCTTCTCGGGCGGCAATATAGCCGCCCAGATCAGTGTCCGAACGACAATGAGAGCCCAATACCAGTGAATAGTTTGTCGGCGCGCAGAACAGGGCCCCCCCCCCAGATGGGTGAGCCTGGTGTTTCCATAATTCATGATATTGTTATATACCTGCTGATCTTTAAGTTTGAACTTTTGCTGAATGAATCGTAGACTGTAACTGCTGGTGAAGGAATAAAAAGATCATATTAATGGTTTAGGTTATTGGCAGTCAAAGCTCCCATAATGACTTCATCTTACAACTGCATTTTTAATTTGTCCATATATGGGAAATATAAATATCTTCTTCTATATTTCGGTACCCAATGTTTAATACTGGTACTTGACGATTAATTTATCTGCAATATTTTCCTGACTGTGCAGATGAGAGGATAAAATACCCTTTTGATTGTCTTCGGTTCTTGAAATAATGGAGCTCCTTAACATTTGGCTTAAAATCACAATGACTCTTCCTCGAGTTGTCTTATCAAGGCCGTTACGATGGTATTCAGAGCCATGACGAATGTTTAATACATTCCTGTTTTATGAGTTACTAGAGTAGAAAGGGCGTATACAAACAGCAATACGTAAACCTGAACCAGTAAATACAATAACAACATACCAATTGCTGAC
>CAVXZZ010000011.1:0-72710 GCA_963766255.1 uncultured delta proteobacterium | reverse complement strand
TGGAAGCCGCTCCCACCATTCCCCCGGTGCTGGTGTTTTTCATTAATACTGGATAGAGATTTATTAATGAGAATACAATCCGGTCAAAATTCTATCAGCTTGCCTGCTTGCCCGTTCAAAGGCATCCATTTGGGCAGGTTCTTGTTTGGGATTAGCGGTGTGCTCTAAAAAAACAAAATAAAGGGACTGGATCAAGAAAAACAGCCAGACCCCCAGCGCCCACGACAGCACCGAGGCGGGTGTAAACATTTGCACCAGAACAGCACCTGAAAAACAGAGCAGCAACTCAACGGCCAACCCCATGACACCGGGCCTCGGATAGCAAATTCCACTTCGAATCCAGCTGATAACCATCAGCGCCAGAATAAAAAATAAAACCATGGAGTCGCTTAAAAAAAATGTTGGAACCAGGAGCAGGAGCGGGAAAACTGAAAAGATAAAGGCCTTTTTGCACCAATGGCTCAGCAAAATGGCATAACCCGCTAAAAACAGCCAGAGCGTCAGGCAAACTGCGCTCGACCACACAAAAAAGGCATTCTGGGCGAGGCTCAGGGGGACAAAGGACAGCCCGCAGAGTAGGCCGTAAAATATTGTCTTGCGTATCGGATTTTTCACAGCTTTCATATTCATTTTACCTCGCTTTCCATGGTTATTCGTTATTAGAAGTAGTTTCAAAACCTCATCTAACATCCAAATACTGCCAATTCGGTTTAACATGCTCATGTCGAGGCAGGTTGCCCGTTGAGCCCGTTAACCCGTTTGCCAGTTGCAATCGGACTTGTGCGCCAGGCGCACAAAATCGTTTTTTAACGGGCTAACCGGCAACCGGCAGACCGGCTAACCCAGTTGAGCATCGCTCAATTGGAACTCAGAGCTTCCTTGCGTTTTAAAAGTTCCAGCTCTATTTCTTCCTCGGACAGCTCTCCCTGGATATTGTTGGGGATGATATCCAGCATATCTTTTTCCCGCCCTCGCATCTCCGTTCGGTGAAAATATTCAGCTGCTCGGATTTTGAGCTGTTCGTACTGCAGACGTTGTTCTGATAAATGCTCCTTATACTGAGATATCTCCTCATCCAGTGTTGCGACCTGATCGGCAAGCTCATGGCACAGACTGCCAAGCGGTTTTGTTTTCCTGATGAGCATGCGGGCAAGGTTGTCTTTGCCTCTTTGTACGGCCACTGTCAGATCATGGTCGAGGGTTTGGTACTGTTGATCGTATTTATGATGCTCTTTTTGGGTCCGATTTTTCAAGGCGACCTTTCTTGCCAGTTTCACTTTTTTTTGATTCAATACTTCCTCCATGTCGCGCAAATACTGTTTGAGCAATAAACCCTGATCTTCAAATTGATCCATTACACCATGGATGTCGGCCTTGAAAATTTTTACCATTCTGTTTGCTATTCCCATGTCTGGCTCCCTGTTGGTTTCGTGTTACGAGTTGCGTGTTACGCGTTTCAGGTTACACGTTGCGCCTTAAGGCGATTCCAGTGATAGCTCATAGCTGAAAGTCTGAAGGAATAAAATCGATAACATTCCTTTTATCAATCCGAGATCCGAAATCCAAAATCCCAAATCTAAGCCTCTGTCATCTACTGCCTCCTGCCCCGATAGCCTTCATACTGCAGTGACTTGGCGTTTGATTTCTGCTTTTGTTGGACGGCTGCCGGTGCGCCTTTAAAGGTGTCCTTGACCATGGTTTTCAGCTCTTTGACATCATGATTGAGGTTGTCGGCCACGCCGGTGGAACCAACAACAGCATTCACAGCTTCCTGTTCGTCGTGGTACTTCTCGATTCTTTTGAGTGCCTCTTGTTTTTTGCCTGATTTGATATCGGAGGCTACTTCCTGTTTGAGACGGTTAAAATCTTCATCGAGGACTTTTTGCGACCAGCGGGTTTTGTCGATGGATGAATATACTTTCTTTTGATCGTTCACACAGGCAATCGTTAAAGATTCATCCAGGGTGGTGATGTAGGATCGATTGCGATGCTGATAATGAATTTGAACCTGATCAAGCTCAAAGGTTCTTTGACGGTTGGTCGGAACATGGAGGGTCAGGTATAGTTTGCGGGTTTGTCCGGACCGCAGGTTCCCCGGGTAAAAAACTACCTGTCCGTTATGGATGTTTAGCGGATAGCCGGCGGCATCAGATAGGGTGATTCCATTGGTGACGGGGATTTGAATTTTAAGGCCGCTAATACTGGCGGTTTGGGTATTATAAAATTCTTGCTGAAATACTTCTGCGAAGGCAGCCGGATTTTCCAGATAATAATAATTGCCGATTCCCCGATCGGCGATGGCAGTCATCAATTGCTCATTGAACTCTACGCCGACGCCCACTGTGGAAATCGCAAATTCACCCTCAACGGCCGCTGAAGCAATGCCGGTCAGGGATTTAGGGTCGGTTATCCCTCTATTGGTGAGCCCGTCGGAGATGAGAATGACCCTGGCCGCATTGTTCGAGCGGAAAGGCGACCTGAGCAGGTTGATTCCGGCCTGAAGACCGGCCCCCAGATTTGTTCCTCCGCCGGCCCTCACGCCATTGACCACCGATACAAGGTGAGCCCGGTTGTATTCGGTCACCTTGGTCAGGCCGGAGGCGATTTGGACACCTTCTGAATATGTGACCATCGCAAAGCGATCCTTGGCAGACAGGTTGGATAACAGCCCCAGCACTGCCCGGCGGGCGTTTTCGAGTTTGCGACCCTTCATTGAACCGCTTCGATCCAAAACGATTACCATGTCTACATTGCGGATTTGGGGATTATCGTCCTGTCGCTAAGTCGTTAGCCTGCAACGTCAGGCTCAGACCCACGGTACCGTCGGATCCCAAGAGGACCTTGTTTTGAACCAGATGGCCGGAAACCTTTAGGATTTCATCATTTCCTGCCTGTTGATGTGGCGGGCTGGAAATCCAATTTGCGATAAAGCCACCGGGCTTATTTGAAGAATAAGCCATGGCGCCACCGGTTATGAGAATTAAAACAGTGATCAGAACTAAATTTTTCAATTGATTCTTTTTCATAATATGCTCCTTTTCCGTGTTACGTGTTTCGGGTTACGCGTTACGCGGTTCGAGTGGCGTGTTGCGTGTTACGGTTTGCCTGCAGTGAAAATTGACTTTCCTGCCATGTTTCAATTTTACTTCAGCCACCGCCAATTGCAATTCAAAGAAGTGTAAAAGAAAGCGGGGGAAATTTTACTTAACTTTTACTTTGAAAAAAGGGCGGAGTGATATAAGCTTTAGTTGGGAAAAAATTATAACTGATGTGCTTAATTATTTAAGATTAGACAGAATTTCACAATTTTAGGCATTTTAATCAATTTAGACCCTTTAGGCATTTATAAACTGGAGAACGAATTCATGAAAGATGCCAAAGCGCGGATACTTGTTGTCGAAGATGATACAGCCCTGGTGCGCGGTTTGCTGGATGTACTGGTATTCAATGGCTACGAAGTTAAGGGCATTGAAGATGGTGGAGTCGGCCTCAGGGTGGGAGTGGATGAACAATTTGACCTGATTATTTTAGATGTGATGCTTCCCACCCTGGATGGCTTCAGTATCTGCGAGGAGATCCGCAAAAAAAAGCCGGGGCAGGGGATTATCATCATCACTGCCAAGGGAGCGGAAGATGACATCGTTACGGGTTTTAAAGCCGGGGCAGATGATTATATAACCAAGCCTTTTTCCTTGAGAGAAGTCATGGTGAGGGTGGAAGCGGTGCTGCGGCGCACCGGAAAAAATCTGGGTGACGAAGAAGTTGATTACAAGGGAATATTTTTTGACGGAAAAAGCCTGAAAGCCCGGGCCGAGAATCAAGCGGTGGAACTTACGCGGCGGGAAATGGATATCATTATTTACCTGTATCGCAATCAAGAGAGGATCGTCTCCAAAAAGGAGCTTCTCACCGAGGTGTGGCATTATGCCGACGCGGACATTGAAACCCGAACGGTGGATATCCACATGCTGAAGCTGCGCAAGAAAATAGCCATCCTGATTGGCGATACACCATTGATCGAAACCGTCAGGGGGGAAGGGTACCGGTTGTTGCCGGAGAAGTGAATAACGCTAAAGGCGCGATCTAAAGACTGCTGAACGTCGAACATCGAACGTCCAACATCGAACATCCAATGTTGATGGCGCTGCGCTTGATCTATTTTTAAGCAACCAAACTGAAGAATCCTCCTAATTCCGACAAGTTTTGTGGAGTAGATTCGTTTTGCTCAGCATTTTTTTAATTGATAGAATACATTATTCGATGTTGGACGTTCAATGTTCGATGTTCGATGTTCATTAATAGCTTAATAGCACTATGAAAAGACTCAAATTGCTCATAGCCATCTTTTCGGTGGCCCTTTCCATACCGCTGGCCTATTTTGTTGTTCGTACATACCGTGGGTTGGCGCAGGAAGAAGTCGCGACCTTGCGTTATTTTGCCGACACCCTTTTTGATAAGATGGAAGGAGCGCTGGCGGAGATGGTTAAAAAAGAGGAAGGGCGTGCCATCGATGAATTCAACTATGAGGTTCTTTCGTCAGGTGGGCAGGCCGATGCCGGTAAGCTGCAACCCTCGCCCCTGTCCCAACCTCCCAGGGAGAATTTTATTCTGGGATATTTCCAGAATAATCCGGACGGCTCATTTCAAACTCCCCTGGTGGCCGGCACCGAGAAGGCGGCACCTGCCCATCGCAACCGGATCGAGGCTCTGAAGGGAGCCAATGAGCTATTTAACCGCAAACGGGTTACGGCTACGGACAGGATTCAACCGCGGCCTGCTGAAATTGCGGTTCAGGAGGAGGTCAAACAAGAAGCCGTTTTTGCCGACAAATATATTGATTCTTCCCGTACCCGGGCTTCCAAATTTTTCCTGGGTCAAAAAGAAAAGAGACTTCAAAAAATTACCAGTGGTCAAGCTGCCAACATCACCAGACAGGAACAAGCACAGGAAAGGAGCAGCCCTTCTGCTGTCGCAGAATCCGAATACGACCGGGAAGATCAGTATGCTGCCAAAGACCAGGCAGCCGGCAGGGCACCGGCTCCCAAAAAGCGGATAGCCCGCAAAATGAACCTGGAAGCGGGGTTCGAGGACGCCCCCCGGGATTCGGTTGTCGCTGCAGATGAAACCGAAAGTTTCCAGGTAGAGGTGGCACCCTTGCAGGCGGTATTTTTAACTGATGACCAGATTTTTATTTTTCGCCGGATAATGATCAACCAGCAAATCTACCGTCAGGGATTTGTTCTGAAGGTCAATGCCTTTCTGGAACATCTCACCCAGGCCTATTTTCGAACCCAACCCATGGCACGTTTTACCGGTCTCAGGCTCAGTGTTGTGGATCAGGGCCGCGAGGCCGATGCGGTCGAAGCCGGCCAGTATTCAAAAAATTCCAACTTCATTCTTAACCGCGGATTTCCCTCGCCTTTCGGTTTTTTAAAAGCCGTTTTGACCTGCTCGCAAATCCCAAAATCTGCCGGCCGCCGGACGTTGAACATCATGTTGATTGTGCTGGCAGTTATTGTATTAATCGGGCTATTTGCCATCTACCAGAGTGCCCGGGCCATCGAAGATCTTGCCGAGCGGCGCTCCCAGTTTGTTTCTTCGGTTACCCATGAATTAAAAACACCCCTGACCAATATCCGGATGTATATCGAAATGCTTGAACAGGGCATTGCCAAAAGTCCGGAACGTGAACAGGAGTATTTTCGGATACTTGATTCGGAAGGCGTCCGGCTTTCCCGTTTGATCAACAATGTTCTTGAAATGTCCAAACTGGAAAGACAGCAACGCCATCTGAATTTGCAGACCGGCTCCCTGGCCGAGGTAGTTGGCGAAGTGGAAACGGTGATGGCTGAAAAACTCAAACAGGATGGGTTTTCTTTGATGGTTGAAATAGGTGATATTCCGCCGTTTAAATACGATCGTGAGGTGATGATCCAGGTTTTAATCAACCTGATTGAAAACAGCATGAAATTCGGCAAAAGGGCGGCTGAACGTGAGATCCATATCCGAGCCGGGTTGGCAGGCAGTCGCCTTAAAATCATGGTCTCGGATACGGGACCGGGTATTCCCCGTCATGCCCTGAAAAAAATCTTTAATGATTTTTACCGTGTGGAAAATTCCCTCACCCGCAACACCCGCGGAACCGGCATCGGCCTGGCCCTGGTGAAACAATTCGTTCAACTCATGGGGGGAACGGTGACGGCGGCCAACAACAGCGGTCCGGGCTGCACCATCACCATTTCATTACCGGTTTAAAAGCAGTTGATGGGTTGAATCGTTAAATAGTTGTAATGCGGATGGGAGATCGGATTGCGGGTTGATGGCCTCGTAAAAGGTCTGAAAGGCCACCTTTTTATGAGAGTGTTTAGTATTTCGTGTTTAGTTGTCTAACACATTAATATGACATACGATATTTCATGTCAAACACTAAACACTAAACACCAAATATATGATGGATTCGATTTTTTTCGAATTCATCATTTTTTGGGTTGATTTTTTTTTAAATTTGACGCATTAAATGCTTTTTAAATTAGCCCTTTGTTGTTGATTTGGTTTTTTTAACCATTTAACCAATCAACTATTTAACTAATCAACTAAACTTGTACAGGGGAGATGAGGATGTATAAGATTAGCCTTGGCGTCTTTTGTTTGGTTCTGGCGGTAATTTTGGGAAATGCTATGGTTGTGACCGGATCGAGTGATGCAGAGGAAATGTGTATCCCGATGGGAACGATAATGCTGGAACCGTTGCAAGGCGTTGAAGCCAAACGGACTCCCGTAGATTTTCATCATCCCACCCACTTTGGTTTCACCTGCAAGACCTGCCACCACAAATGGGAAAACGAAGAGCCCATTGTCGGGTGTGCCACCACCGGCTGTCATGATGTGGCCGAGGCACCCCAAAAATCCGAATCAGGCACCATCGACAAAGAGCTGGCTGCCAGATATTACAAAACGGCCTATCATAATTTGTGCATCGGCTGCCACAAGGAAATTCAGGTCCAGAACAAAGCACTGGAAATGTCCGGCCGCGTCCTCAAAGAAAATTTACCCAACTCCGGGCCCACCGGCTGCATTCAGTGCCATGTAAAAGAAGAATAAGCTTATGATTATAGCTTTTGGATTTGGGTAAACGTTTGTCGGCAAATTGATCTTTTCGCCAAACATGAAGTCTTTATATACCCTGCTGTCATTCAGCGGGGTATTTTTTTCTAGAAATCAGCCCCTTCCCCTCGTTTTCCACTAAAGATTAAACAAATATTTCCGATATTTTTAACAGCGTCCTTTTGACAATTTTAGAGGGTTTAAACTAACGGCTAATCGCTCCTGGATAGATACTAAAAAAGTGATGATTGATATCTCCGGGGAACGGTTCGGGCGACTCCCCACCTTAACAGCGTGACGGCTCAACCGAACTTGATCTGGCGTGGCGATAGTATAATTAGATCAATCCAGGCAAAAGAGCAGGGTCTATGCGACCTTGCTCTTTTTTTATATGGGTTCCCCCATCAATTTAAACGATCTTTTCTCAATTTGGTTAACGCATCCAATTTTGCTGTGCAAATTTCCTTTTTGGAGCTATTTCCTCTGGCAAAAATCTTTAAATTCAGCTTTTGATCAAAAAGGGACAAGTAAAAGCCGGTGATTTTTTGGTGTTTTAAAAATTTGATGGTTTCACATCGGTCTGGTGTCTGGCTTTTGGTGGGTTTTGCCATAAGGACCCTCATCAGATTGGCACCTTCACATCCCGGCGGTATATGGTGATCCAAAAGTTGATTGACCGCAAAAGAACCCAGAGCGTAATCTTGCACCAGTTTATTAAAAATATGGCTTAGTCTTTCCGGTTTGGCAAAACATCCTATACCGATAACAGTCTGATTTTGCATTATAAAATCCTTAGTTCAATACACACGCATCGTTGAAGTATTCGCTGGCTTCCTCCACCGAATCGAAAATGATCCAGTCCCGCCAGATAATTACGCCATCCTGTTTGCGGGTCTGTTCAATCGTGGTGTTGCCATGATACTCGTAACAATCGTAATAATCCGGGTGAGAAATTTCTTTGGTCATTGGGGGTGCCTCCTTTCGGCAGTGAGAACAGGTTGATAAAGTAAATCCTTTTTCTCATTTTGAACCCAAATTTAGCATGCCTGTGTGACAGATGCGGTCACAGTTGTAAAAAATAAATGATATTATTCAAAAAAAGTAAAAAACCTTGTAAAAGATTTTTTATCAGGGCATCCTAAATAGGGTTAGGGTTCAGAGGTAAATGAATTCGGAATTCGGATTGATCTGATTTTCACCCCTGCAACACGTAACGCGCAACCCGCAACTCGTAACACGAGGCCAGCATCCAGCGACCCAGAATCTGACACTTTGATTTAGAACCAAATTCGAGAATAGGAGCAACCATATGGCCCGCGGCGACCAACTGGCTCGACAGTGGAAGATAATTCAATCCCTGATCTCATCGCGGCAGGGCAAACCTGCTTCCGATCTGGCAGAGGCGCTTCACTGCCACCGGCGAACGGTATACCGTGATCTTGAAGCCCTGCAGGCGGCAGGATTTCCTGTTTACACGGACAGGGTTAACGGCCGGAATCTCTGGGCCCTGCTTGACACGGCCAAAAACAGCATCCCCATACCGTTTAGCCTGCCGGAGCTGATGGCCCTTTATTTCAGCCGGGGCATGATGAAAGTGCTGAAAGACACAGTGTTCTTCGATTCCCTGGAATCCTTGTTCGACAAGATTAAATCCACATTGCCGCCCGAGTACATCGACTACCTGGGCAATATCGAGGACAGTCTGGAAGTGAGGGCCAAACCGTATAAGCAGTATGGCAAAATACGGGAAATTATTGAAAAGGTCAGTGAAGCGGCGGTCAACAAGAAGTGTATCGACATCGCCTATTATACTATGAGCCGAAAAAGCCAGACCCGGCGCAAAATATCACCGTATAAAATATGGTTTTTTGACGGTACCTTTTATTTGATTGCCAATTGCGGTTTGCGGGAGGATATCCGTATTTTTGCCCTGGACCGGATAAAAGAGCTCGAGATCACCGACGAATCTTTTGAAACTCCGGAAGATTTCAACATCGATGAATTCATGAAGTCCAGCTTCGGCGTTTTTCACGGCGAACCGGTCCATGTTCGCATCTGGTTTGCGGAGGATATTGCCGAATACATTCGGGAAAAGATCTGGCACGACAGCCAGCGAATCGAATTGCAAAATGACGGTTCGATCATCTTTGAAGCTGAAGTTGCCGGCACCGAGGAGATCAAATATTGGGTTTTAAAATGGGGTGCCAAGGCCAGGGTGCTGGCGCCGGATGCATTGCGAGAGGAGACTCGCAAGGAAGTTGAGGCCATGCTGGGAAATTATACCGCTTGATCGATTCTATTGTGGCGGGGGCAGGCTCTTTTCACTGAATTTCAATAGTTCATTGAGCACCCATGGCTTGGGAACTCCCCTGAGTGTTCTTCCATTTATAATTAATGTTGGTGTTGCGGTTACGCCGGCTTGGATTGCGGCATTGATGTCTTCGGTTACCACCTTTCGTGCGCGGCCCGAGTCCAGGCAGCTGTTAAAGGTTTTTATATCCAGATCTATCTTCTCAGCTATATTTTGCACCACCGAACGGGAAATGTTTCCATTGGTTTCGAAAGCGATATCATGGTAGTCCCAAAATTTGCTCTGTTCCTGGGCGCACACGGCGCCTTCGGCCAGTAAACAGGCGCCGGGATGGACATTGGATGAAAGCCTGTTGTTGCAGGCTTTATCCAATGGGTAGTGCCGGAATACAAATCGCGCTTTATCGTGGTTGCCGGATCCTGCGAGCTTAAGAAATTTGGCGGCTTTGGAGCAGTACGGGCACAAAAAATCACTGAATTCCACCACCGTCACATTCGCATTTTCCGATCCCATAAAAGGCCGATTTTTGACCTCGACGAGCAGGGGCTTTTGCCGCGATAAATTTTCGGTGACCCTGGCCAGTCGTTCCTGATCGCTACCTGTCAGTGACGCTGTTAGGAATCGGGAACCGGTGATGCCGATGGCGGCGGTGATCAACATGCCGCTGATCAGAAGTCCTTTAATGATATTGCGGTAATAAAGCGCTGCCTCCGGGTCATTTTTTTTGCCGGGGAATATGGATAGCAAAGGTACCCGGGGTTTAGACTCCGTCCACACCTGGTGTGCCAGGATAAGGATAATCGCCACATTAATTCCATAGGTTGCAACGCACAGCCCGCAGACCGCGCGTATTTTGAAAATCATCGTGTGGGCGAGATACAGATCAACGGCCAGGCCTGCCAATGTCAGAAGAAAGGCCCACCGGACAAACGCCCGACCGCAATCTCGCCTGAAAATCAGGCTCCCCAGGCCCAGTAGTGCCAATGTGCCATAAAATATGGCGCCCCATGATGCAAGCGGGAATCCCAGCATGCTGCTATAAGGGCTCGATGAAACCGAGTTGCAGCCAAGTCCATTCTCGCTGCCGCACAACAGGCCGCTTTTGATCTCCCCCATGAGCAGGGCAATATGAAAGGAATACAGATAAAGGCAGATTCCAAGACCCGCCAGTGCGGCTATTAAGAGAAACCCGCCTGGACCATGCACCTGCATGACCGGGATCCTTTGCTTCGATTTTGTTTTTGACCTCCTTGATTTTCCCATTATGACAATTCTTTAATAGCTTCTTGCATCAGGCGGCCGATGGCCATTTTTTGAGGGCATCTCTGCTCAGCCGCTAAATAGTCGGTGGTTGCCAATCGGCGGCGGATATTTTCCGGTATTTTGTTAAACTCGGCCATGGCGAAATGCCGATCGCCGTAGCTGCGACAATACATAAGATAGCGCATAACGTCACCGATGGGAACATTTTCTCCCACAGCTGACTGGCAGATGTTTGTGCATCCGGTGCAATAATCGGACCTGGTTTCCCGGGCATAACGCTGGAGCAACTCGGTGTCACGGACGGATAATTCCGTTTTGTTGACAGCGGCCGCTATGTTGGACATCAAAATGCTCATGTTTGGCATCTGGGAGCAGATACTGGCGATGTCCGGATTTTGCCAGACGGCCATTAATTTGGCCTGGGCGTCGGTGAATCCCTTTTCCATGAACCGGCCGGCCATCTCCATTTCGGTGTCGGTGTCCGTGCCCACGGGCCCCCCGCCCTGGGTTTTCATGGCGGTCAGGCCGATTCCCGCTTTTACGCAGGCAGCCACCGCGCGCTTCATTTCTCGGGTGTGCATCAGGCGGTAATTATAGGTCATCATAATGCCATCGATCCAGCCCAGTTTGGCTGCCTCAAGCAAACATTCCTCCATGTTGCTGTGGGTGCTGAAGCCGAAAAAGCGGATTTTGCCGGCCGCCTTGGCCTTTTCGGCCCAGGCCCGGGTGCGGTCATCCAATTCGTCGATGCTATAGACCCCGTGAACAAAATAAAGATCGATGTAGTCGGTATTCATTCTTTTAAGGGAGCGATCCAAAAGATCGGCCATGCCGTCGGGATCACGGGCATCGGATTTGGATACCAAAAAGACCTTTTTGCGATCCCGGGGATATTTTTTAAAATATTTCCCGATCCCCTTCTCGCTGCCGCTTTGATAGCAGTCCGCGGTGTCCCAGTAGGTAACGCCCCAGCGTATGGCCTGTTTCATCATCATTTGGTTGGATTTGATGTTGAACATGCCGCCCAGGGAGAGAATAGATACGTCGACACCGGTTCGGCCGAAGGGGCGGGTCGGCACGTTGGTCGGTGTTTCAGCGGCCGTGGCCATTCCGTTTACCGGCGCCATGAGTGCGCCGAGGCCGGCCGTCCCGGTGGCTTTTAAAAACCGCCGGCGGGTCCAGTTGTTATTCTTGATGGTCAATTTAAATATCTCCTTTGATTTTAATCTATTAACAAATAACGAATAACGAATCACTCCTGCAAGGTTATGATAACTCCCTCAAGGCCTCCTGCATCAGTCTGGCGATGGGCATTGTGTGGGGACACCGTTGCTCGGCTGTGGAATAATCTGATTTTGCCATCTGTGATCGAATATCCCGCGGAATTTTTCGAAAGCGAGTACATGCCCGATGGGGATTATCGTAACTGCGAGCATACATAAGATAGCGCATGATGTCACCGATGGGTATATTACCGGCAACCGCCGGTTCGCAAATGTCGTCACATCCGGCGCAATAGCCCGACCGTGTTTCCCGCGCATATTGATGCAGCAACACCCTGTCCCGGGATGAAAGCCGGGTTTGGTCCCTGGCTGCGGAAACATTGGCCGTTAAAATAGTCATATTGGGCATTTCGGAACAGATGCTGGCGACATTTGAATTTTCCCAGACTGCTTTGAGTTTGGCCTGGGCATCGCTAAATCCCTTCTCAACAAATCTGCCGGCCAGTTTGAGCTCAGTTTCACTGTCGGTTTGTACCTGGCCGCCGCCCTGGGTCTTCATGGCGGTTAAACCGATGCCGGCTTCCGCGCATGCATCTACAGCCCTTCGCATGTCATCGCTGTGCATCCGTCGGTAATTGTAGCGCATCATAATACCATCGATCCAGCCGAGCCTGGAAGCGCCCAGCATGCAATCTTCCATATTGGAGTGGGTACTGAAACCAAAGAGGCGGATCTTGCCTTCGGCCTTCTTTTTTTCAGCCCAGGATTTGATTTCATCATCAAGTTGGCCGGTTCTTCTTACAGAGTGCAAAAAATACAGATCGATGTAATCGGTTTTCATTCTTTCAAGGGATAAATCAAGATCCTGGCTCATTTCCTTCAACGTCCAGGCGTGGGTTTTGGTAACCAGGAAAATACTTTGGCGGTCCTGGGGGTATTTCATAAAGTATTTGCCGAATCCCTTTTCGCTTCTACCCCCCATATAGGTATTGGCCGTATCCCAGTAGGTTACCCCCAACTTAAAGGCCTGCCTTAAAACCAGCATGCTCAGGGAAGTGTCCAGGCTGCCCCCAAATGAAAGAATGGGGACATTGATTCCAGTATTACCAAAAGGCCTTACCGGCATATCACCTGTTGCTTCGGAAGCATTCGCCAGCCTGCAAAAAGGCGCAATCACCGATCCCGCACCGGCGATGCCGGCGGCTTTTAAAAATGCGCGGCGGGACCAGCTTTTATTTTTGATGTTCATCGGTGATATTCCTTTAACCAATAACAAATAACTCTCTACGATCGTTTTAATAGCAGCGCATGCTCGCGGGACCTGGTCTCGTTATCGGCTGTCACCCGGATCGCCCGTTTGCCGGGAACCGGGCATTCATGTTCACAGACACCGCAACCGATGCAGCGCAAGGGATCCACATAGGGCTGTTGAAGCCGGACCAGGATATTCACACGGCTTCCCGCAGCCGGTAGGGGTTCAAAAGCATGCTGGCCGGCAACCTTCAGGCCTCGCTCCCAGTTGCCGATGATTCTTCGCGGACGGCTGTCTGCTGACGGTTCCACCGTGCAGTAATAATCGCCGGTGGCCAATTGATCCGGTTTAAGCCCGGCTGCACTTAACTCGATGTAGAAAGGGTCGGCCCTTTCGACCATCAGACGGGTGCCGGTGTTTATCCGGTTGAACACGGTGCGGGTAGTGATAGCCTTGGGGCTTACCGGGCAATTTTCCTGGCAGACGATACAGGGCCTGTCCATGGCCCAGGGCAGGCAGCGGCCGCGGTCGATGAAGGCTGTCCCGATGGTAATCGGTCCCCGGTCGGTGAATTCGCCTTTACCCTGGCGTTCATCTAGGCTGATGGGCCTGATCGCGGCCGTCGGGCACAGATGACCGCAGGCAATACAGTTGTGCTGGCAGCCGCTGGTGCCGATTCGAAAATTGAGCATTGGTGTCCACAGTCCCTCAAAGCCGCCTTCCAGGCCGGCGGGGTGAAGAACATTGGTCGGGCAGACGCGCATACACTGGCCGCACTTGATGCAGCGCGACAGGAATTCTTTCTCCGTTAAGGCCCCCGGCGGCCGGACAAGGGCGGGATTCCAGTTGGTGGCCAGGTTTCCGCTGATCCGCAGCACCGGAATGACAGCAGCCCCGGATACCGCCGAGACCAGAAACTGCCGGCGGGACAGGTCAAGTTCCAGGATTTCGCCGGTGGCTGAGGGCGCATTTTGATAGGTCATCAAGTCGTGGCGGCATTCTCCCATGCAGTTCAGGCACAGGACACATTCGTGAATTCTGATTTCGGTTGTGGGGGAGCATCCCCCCTCGCAATGCTTTTCACAGGCATGGCAATAGGAACAGTCGTCGCTGATTTTACCGATGCGCCACAGGGCGAAGCGGCTCAGCACCCCAAACAGCGCTCCGGCCGGGCAGATAAACCGGCAATAAAAGCGCGGTATTAAAAGGTTTAATAAAACCGCCGTTAAAAACACGGCGGCAATCAGCCAGGTCCCGTCATACAATCGCGGCACAGGTGTCCATCTTAAGGATGTTTGATCCATGAGCGGCAACACAACCAGATTAATTGAGCGGGAAACCAGGGCGATGGGGTCCAGCAATCCAATTTGAAGAGCGGCTGAGGGTGTTGGGCGGGCGTTTAAAATAACGCTCAACAGCAACCAGATAGCCATAAAGCTTAGAAACGCCCATGTGGCATTTTTTGTATTTCCCCGGGCTTGCCCCATGGTATGCCTGACGGTGATTGCCAGGGCCGCCAGAACCAGAATTACAAAAAGCCACAAATTGCTGCGGGGCAGGCGAATGAGATCAACGACCAGTTCCATGGCCGAAATAGTCAAAAGAAAAACCAGAATCCAATATTTGATCACCTGGCCGGGGTGATAGGCGTTGAGTTTTATTTTGGCAGTGGCCTTCTTTTTGCGGTTGGCGATATAGCCGACAAATTGATGGATGGCGCCAAAAGGGCATAGCCAGCCGCAAAAGAATCTTCCCAGGACAATAGTCAGGACAATGGTTGCAAGCCCCCACAGCAATCCGGCAAAAAGCGTACGGGTGGACAGTAAAGTGGCCAGGCCCACCAGGGGATCGAGTTGAAGGATCCAATTCACAGGCCAACCGCGCAACTGCCACCATTGCTCACCGATGGTTGTCACCAGGCAGAACCAGATGAATACGACAAAGAAAAAAATTTGGCTTATGCGTCGGGTGGTAACGATGTTCATATGTGAAGTTTCAGGGTTCAGGGTTTTTGGAATTCGGAAGTGGGAATGCGGAAGGCGGAATAAGAAATATTTGGATATCTGAATTTCATTTTTTCCGCATTCCGCATTCGATTTCCACATTCATTTACTTATATCCTCTAACCTAATCAACTATTCCTGATTCCGGGTTCAGTGAGCTGAAGTCAGCGGTGCCGAGCCCGGCGGCTTCAGCCATGCCGATGAACGGCAGGTCATTTATGGATCGTCCAAGCAGGGCCGCGCCGCAGGCATCAACGGCGACCTGGTCCGTGCCGGCGATCATGGTGTTGGTATTTTTTAGATCTTCAAGTGAGCCGCCGGTGGGCCCATTGGTCATCATGGTTGTGGTGCCGTCTAGAATTACCAGTGTCGGCCTGATCATCATGGCCAATTCGGTTATAATCGTCTGGATGTCCTGGTGGAAGATGTTCCGGCGGCCGCCCAGCAGTCCGTACCAGTTTTTCATTATCATCGAAGCACCGCTGCGGTGATGATCCTTGACGGGTGCCGTGCCGATGATTTTGTTGATGCTTTTCAGAGGGCTATAAAGTACCGGCCAGTTGTGAATCAGTTTTCCACCCGGCACCGTAAATGGCGTAAAGGCATCATCACGCGGCAGAAACAATTGGGCACCGGCGCTGCGCGCGGCATCTGCTATGCCGCTGAGCGCAAAACAGCTGCTGGGATCATTAATAGGATTATCTGTCACGATGACCGCTGATGCGCCGGCATCGAGGCAGAGCCGCGTCAACTCGGTGACGATTTGAGGGTGAGTTGTGGCCGAAAGCATTTGCGGGGTGGCAAAGGCGGCATTGACTTTAAGCAATACCCGATCGCCTTTCTGAATAAAACTTTCAATACCACCAATGCTTTTTATCGCCAGCCGAAGGGTATCCACCCGGCTGGGGCCACGGATGATGCTAATCCTGGGCCCCAAATCGGGGATGGAAAAATCCGGCAGGCGAATTCCAGTGCCGTTTTCTTTTGATCGACCCGGACCTACCGAATCATGAAACCAGAAACCGGCAGCACCGGCGGCCGCTATTGCCCCCCCTGCTTTGACCACGCGAGCCATAAATTGGCGTCTGGTCAATTGATTTTTATTAGAATCCGGTTTCACTTACAACCTCTTCAAAGCTTATATAACCTAGCCGGCTTGTGGTTTAAATACTTTCACCGCCCGCTGCGCTCGAGACGCCGAGGACGCAAAGTTGGTTTTTCTTTTCACTTTCTGCTGAGAGGCCCCGCGAAGGCGGGATGACCATTCGATTATTAAGATTAAAAGGTTGGCCTCCAGAAAGTGAAAAACAGCAGCCCTGCGGGCAAAATAGTAATACATTGATTCCATCATTCCACTTGAAGCGCAGCTTTAAGCTTTTCATACAGTTGTTGCGCCAGATGGATGGCCTGTTTTTTGTTGTCGGCTTCGCGAACACCGGCGATAAAGGGGCCGCAGGAAAAAATGACTTCATAGGTTTCCAGAATTTCCACCAGTTTGGCATTCTTGATCGGCAAGTCAGCATCTATGGTCTGCCCGCCGAAAGTTTCAAGGAATTTTTGGTAGGCCGATGCCAGGTCCTGCGCCTCGCGGGTCTCCTGGCGCCGGGAAAGATAGGCCATCATCTGATATTGCCCGATTTCATATTCCGCGGCGTAAATCTGATTCAGGCGGTCAAAACCAAAGGCGTCGCTGGAAATAAGTGATATGCTTTCGGCAACCAGCCCCTCAGCCGGGAACAGTTCTTTTTCCTGTATGGTGACGGTTTGGGCGGCGGTGTTGCGTATAAAATTTTCAGCCAGCAATTTCATGGGGTTAAACGCGCGATCGGTTGCTTCAGATGCGATTATCTCGATATAAAAACTGCCATGCACCAGGAAAAGTGCATTTTGAGTGCGGTAGGCATACGGGGTCAGGTCCAGTGTCGCGGCACCTTCCCGGCGCTGGGCGCTGAAGACTGAAAACGCATTTTGACCGTTGCCCATGTCATACAGGTAGGCTTCCATCCAGAGACCGCCGTCTTTATGGTCCTTAAATCGCTGGCTGTTCAGGCTGACAAACCCGGCCGATAAATACAGCTCGGCTTTGCCGTTGATTTTATCCGATAGATTTTGCGCGTCAAATGTTTCCGGTAATGTGAGCGGCACCAGGTCCGGCGGCAGCGGTATAATTGATTTCGTCAACGCGGCCTGGGAAGCATCCCTGTCTTTGGCAGTCCGGGATAAAAATGAACCTGTTTGCAATACCGCCGGATTGTAGTTGAACTGAGCCCAAAATATCCCGGCTCCGGTTACAACAAGGATGAGTAAAATGCCGAGACTGGAAGCTGTTTGCTGCCGGCTGTATTTTTTATTTTCACGAATCACGCAACCCTCATATGATACAATGTGATATCATAAAACAAAGAAAATTTGGTGTCAAATGGATATACCCTTGAACCGGATTATCGCCAAACTTGACCATCCGGACACAGGTCTTATTGTAATCGAAACGGCGTGTGTACATTAATCAGTGGTCTATAGCATAAAGAATGCGAATGTACCACTTGGATATCTTATTATTTTGCCTTTATTGAGTGAACATTTGACGCCATGGCGAATCCTCAAAGACAATCGATTCTGTGTCCCAATTGTAAAAAGCTCATTAGCGCCTCCGAGTCTGAGTGCCCTTTCTGCCGCACATCCCGGCCTGCTTCCTGGTGGAAAAATAATCCCTGGACCCGGGGTTTCCGAGACTCAAATCAATTCGTCAAGATCCTTATCGCGATCAATGCCGGCATGTATATTATTGCCATATTGTTAAATCCCAGAGGTGCCGGGTTGTCCCTGAATCCGCTAACCTTTCTGTCTCCTTCAGATACAAGTCTATTGCTGTTGGGGGCGACAGGAACTGTGCCCATCGACAAGTATCACCGTTTATGGACCCTTGTCTCAGCAAGCTTTCTGCACGGAGGGCTCTTGCACATTTTTTTCAACATGGCAGCCTTGCGGCAGCTGGCCGCGTTGGTCAATCGCGAGTTCGGGGTCTATCGAATGTTTGTTATTTATACCGTGAGCGGCATTGTCGGATTTCTGATTTCATATCTGGCCGGCATTGCCTTAACCATTGGTGCTTCCGCGTCTGTCTGCGGGCTTATTGGAGCCTTGCTGTATTATGGTAAAAGCCGCGGTGGGATTTACGGCCGGACCTTATATCGACAGGTGGCCACCTGGGTTGTTTTTCTGGGTGTTTTCGGACTGATTGTCCCTGGAATTAACAACTGGGGTCACGGCGGCGGGATTCTGGCTGGAATCGTGTCTGGCTTTGTGTTGGGCTACCAGGAGAAAAAAAGAGAAAACATAATCCACAAGATTCTTGCCGCTGCGTGTGTCATGGTATCCCTTGCGGTGCTGATGTGGGCGGTGGGGACATCGGTTTATTACCGGTTGACGGTTTAAAAAAAATGCCTAAAATGCCTAAATGTCTAAAATGCCTAAAATTTAGGTACGCCTTCGGCGTGTCATTTTTTTAATTGAATTATTTAATTGCGATGGCAGGAACGAAATCAGGGCTGTATAGAACTTTAAATGATAGAATTCAAATATTTTAGGCATTTTAGGCACTTTAGGCATTTAGCTTTCTATTCCCAAAATTCGAAAAAATGATGAACCGGCCCGTGGCCGTGGCCGATTTTGTATGCCGCGCCTGCACCGATGGCCTTGTGGATAAAGGTCTTGGCCTGGCGCGTCGCCTCTTCGATATGACTGCCCCTTGACATATAGGCGGCGATGGCCGAAGAGAGCGTGCAGCCTGTGCCGTGATTATTGGCGCTTGCAATTCTGTCAGCTTCCAGACTGACAAAGCGGTCCTCTTCAGTTAAATAAAGCAGGTCCGTGCTTTTGCTTTCCTCTAGATGACCTCCTTTGATCAAAACACTTCGGCTCCCAAATTGAGCCAGTGATCTGGCGGCCCGCTGCATATCTTCGAAGCTTTCTATTTTCTGTCCCAGCAGCACTTCGGCTTCCGGCAGATTCGGTGTGACGACATCTGCCACCGGCATCAGATGGTCCTTGATGGCCTGGATGGCATCATCCTGCAAAAGTTTATCCCCGCTTTGGGCAACCATTACCGGATCCAGCACAATATTGCGAGCGCGATATTTATTGAGGGTTTCGGAGATTGCTTCGATCAGTTCCGCTGAATACAGCATGCCGATTTTGACGGCATCAGCGCCGATATCGGTAAACACGGCGGTCATCTGTTCGATTGCAAATGACGGAGGGAGGGCATGTATGGCTGTGACACCCTGGGTATTTTGGGCTGTCAGAGCCGTAATTACCGACATGCCGTAGCACCCGATGGCCGCAAAGGTTTTT
This sequence comes from uncultured delta proteobacterium, assembly GCA_963766255.1. Taxonomy (GTDB): domain Bacteria; phylum Desulfobacterota; class Desulfobacteria; order Desulfobacterales; family JAFDCJ01; genus JAFDCJ01. Next base: position 53,201 of record CAVXZZ010000011.1, on the reverse strand, counting down.
AAATCTGCCTGGATGCCGGCGCCGCCTCCGGAATCGGAACCGGCGATGGTCAGCACCCGGTAGTATTCTCGTTTGTGATCATTGTTTTTCATTTTTTACCTATCTACGTAAGACTGTTAAGGATACCCTAAATCAATTTAAAATAATCACCACAGAGGCGCAAAGAGCGCAGAGTTTATTTGGTTTATGTTTTCCGCTGAGACGCCGGAAAAACATAAAAAAGCTAACGCCTGAGGGTTGATTACGAGATTTCAACAATTATTTGACTTCTTGTGTTGCATCTGATCGATTCTAACCAGAGCTAATTCTCGACTATTGCCCGGAGGGCATGTTGTGTTTTGCTTTCCGGCGTCTCAGCGGAAAGCAAAAAATGGAAAATCTCTGCGTTCTTTGCGTCTTGAGCAAGCGCAAGCGAGCGGGCGGTGAGATATTGTTTAAATAATTTCGAGCATATTTAGTACACTAATATAGTAATTCTTACTCAGCCATAAAATGGTTCCATCCGGTGGGCGCGATTGACTTGGAACTGCCGTCGGGGAAGGTTAATGTCAATCCGCTCCGATCATTTATTTCACCGATGAGAAACAGCGGTCTTTTGAATTCAGCCTGAAATTTTGCTGCCGTTTCTTGCGCACTTTCCGCAGCGATGGTGCACAGCAGGGTGTAGTCTTCGCCGCCGGAAAGGGCGTATTCAATTGGATCAAAATCAAAACGGCTGCAAAATTTCAGCAATGATTCAGAAACCGGTATCTTATCGGAATACAGCGTGGCACCCACCTGACTGTCTTCGGCAATATGTCCGAGATCCGAGCTGAGACCATCGCTGCTGTCGATGCCGGCGTGGGTACCGGGTTGGGAGGCCAGAAAGCGTCCTTCATCCAGGTGGGGTTCCGGTAACACATGGGCCCGATAAAGGGCCTGAAGATCCTCGGTGTCGGCGGGGATGTTGTTTAAAATCAAATGCAACCCGGCCTTGCTGTCACCCAGATAACCCGATGACACAATAATATCGCCGGGGCAGGCGGCGTCCCGGCACAGCATTTGCGCGCGATCTACCGTTCCCTGGACGGCAATATTAATAATTAGATCTTCTTTGGAACTGGTTGTGTCACCGCCCAGGATGTTGACGTCAAACCGGGCAGCCAGGCTTTTGATACCGTCATATAAAGCTTCTAAATATTCCAGGGGACAATCCTGCGGAATAGCAATGCTGATAAATGCTTCGCGGGCATTTCCGCCCATGGCCGCAATATCGCTCAGGTTAACGGCCAGAGATTTATATCCCAGGTCGAAGCCTGAAATCGAATTTCGGATGAAGTGAATTCGCTCCACCAGTAAATCCGTGGTGATCAGAGAAACCAGATCCGGCTCGATGGTAAATGCTGCGGCATCGTCTCCAATGGATTTGATGACATGATCCGGACGAATCAGGCAACCCCGACTGATTTTTTTGATAAACCCGAATTCTCCAATGGATTTGAGCGTCATGGGTTTCTGGCCTCATCGATTATCTGTTTAAGATTCATGGCTGCCCTTTGAGGGTCATCGGCGGCCACAATGGCGGATACAACGGCGACACCGTCGGCACCACTGCGGATAACCTCGGCCGCATTGGATTTATTTAATCCGCCGATTCCCACCAGGGGTATGTTTACCCGTTTTTTTATTTCCCGCAGGCCTTGTAATCCCAGCGGCGGTGCCGTATCGGTTTTGGTAGGCGTGGCGTAGATCGGGCTGACCCCCAGATAATCCGCACCGCCATTTTCAGCCGCGATTGCATCTTGAACCGACTCGGCCGAGATGCCGATAAGCATCGATGGGCCGGCAATTTTTTGAGCGATCTCCAGCGGCATATCGCTTTGGCCCAGGTGAACACCGTCGGCCCCCACGGCCAGGGCGACATCCAGCCGGTCGTTGATGATTAAAGGGATTTTCCGGGCCCCCAGAAAATTTTTTATGGCCCGGGCCTGCTCAATGAATTCCAGGGTTGAACAGTCTTTTTCCCGCAGCTGAATACAGGTGACGCCGCCGGACACGGCGGCTTTGACGACCTCAACCGTGCTTCTGCCACGGGCCAGCCCCCGGTCGGTGACTAAATAAAGGGAGTAATCGATGTTTTTGAGTTCCATATTTTTTAGTTCCAACTTCGAAACGCCTGCCGCTAACAAATGGTCACTGGCGGCTGGTCAGTTACTGGTCAAAATCACTGTCGTTACGATTGCGAGTTGCGAGGTAAAGTCGGACAGGCTAACGCGCAACCGAACGCGAAAGAGACTATCCTCCTGTATTTTACACCCTTCCTTGAGCCTTTCCGGCGTAATAGTGTACAGCGCGTCCAGCATTTGGATCATAAAAGTTCCCGGGGCAGATGCCGTTTCGGCCGCGATTTCGCCGGCCAGGCCGAAAAAGGCGAGGGCGGTCGCCGTGGCGCTTAGCGGGTCGTTGTCAACGGCCAGAAAGGCGCCGATGGTTGCAGTTGCTGTACATCCGGTTCCGGTAACATATCCCATCAAGGGATGCCCGTTTGAAACCCGCAAAACCCTCGCACCGTCGGTGATGAGATCCACCGGGCCGGTGATAGCCAGGGTTGTTTGCAATTCATCGGCCAGGTTGCGGGCGGCCTCGGCAGCCTCCTCAACGGAATGAATCGAATCAACCCCTTTTGTTTTGGAATTCTCATCCCGCAGGGAGAGGATTTCAGAGGCATTGCCGCGAATGACCTTGATTTTTGTTTGACTGATAATGTTTTTGGCCGAATTCGTCCTCAGCGGTGTTGCCCCTGAACCCACCGGATCCAGAATGATGGGTGTGCCCAGTTGAGATGCTTTTTTCCCGGCTTTGATCATGGAACTGATCCAGTCATCGGTCAGGGTGCCGATGTTAAGAACCAATGCGCCGGCAAAGGCGACCATATCCTCCACCTCATTTTGCGCATGGGCCATTACCGGAGACGCTCCCATGGCCAGCAGGGCGTTGGCGGTGTAGTTCATTACGACATAGTTGGTGATATTGTGAATCAGAGGTTTTTTCTCTCTGAGAGCCATCAGGTTTTTTGCCGCTTTCTCGGATAAAGCCGTCATAATTTTACCTCGCGTTCGTTATGTTTTTTTTGATTTATCGTCACCCAATAAAAAGGCCGTTTCCCATAGAGAAACGGCCGGTTCGGCATTGGATAATTATGATTATATTCGTTTCCCTACGCTGGAATTATCCAGATCAGGTTCGGAGGGTGTAATCTCAGGCGTTGTGCCACCCCTAGTGCAACCGCAATTTTTATAACCCGACATTAAGTAATCGGGTGCTGGATGTCAAGGGGAAATGCTGAAACCAATAAATAGTTGGTGCCTGGCAGTGGTAAGCCGCATAACAAACCACTCACACTTTGCAAGCCCGGTCGTGGTTGAACTTCATGGCTGCGCCATAAACGGTTGCGTATCCGGCATTTTCCGGGTAGGTAAATTGCGTTTGGTAGAGCTTGCCCACCAAATCGATGGTGTGCCGAATAAATTGACTGTTGGCGACTTTGCCCACAATGACGATTCGATCCTGGCATTTAAATTCACGCGCGCAGACAGAGGCAATGATGCCGACCGTTTCACCCACCAGACGCAAAATCCCGGCCGCCATATCTTCGGGATTATTGGATTTTATATCTGCAAAATTGCTTGCGGTCATATCCGGGTCCAGAAAACTGAGGCCTTCATAGCCCAGATCCGAGATGGTTAAATTGATTTTGGACGGATTCCCCTTCTGCGCCTGAGCTTCGATCTGCAGCGGATCGTCCAGGCCGCAGATGATCGAAGATAGCCCTTTAATGGTTCCCCCGCCCATACCGGTACCTCCCACATGCCGGGCGCCCTGCTTTGAGAAATGAACAATCGCCGTCCCCGTGCCGATGCTGACGACAATACAATCGTTGTAGTTGGCGAGAGTGGAGCCGCCAAACCCGATGGCATCGATTTCAGGGATCATCTGAACTTCTTTTTTGATCCTGTCCGGCATATCCGCAAAAGAACCGGTGAATACGGTGCGATGGGTTTGATATCGACCCGCTATACGATCATAGGCGCTGGCAATGCTTTGCCAGTCCCTTTTTTCAATACTGAGCGTTTCCACCAAATTGCCCGATTCAATGACTGCAAAATCGGTGAAAGAGGCGCCCCGGTCAATCCCAATAGTCGGTGTGTTCGGTAGATCGCTCATCGAATTCGTTACCTTGTTTTACAATCTGTTAACCACGAATTGACACGAATGACCACGAATTTTTGCAATAGTCAAATGCCGGGATTCTGAAAATGATTAAAAATTTCGTGATAATCCGTGATAATTTGTGGCTTATCCAAACAACTATTACGTTAAAAAATTAAAGATTTCTGAAATGTCACTGATGACGGGGCAGTCCTTAATTTCCTCTATTCCCAGAGAACCAAAGCGGTTGATGATCAGGGCCGGCATGCCGACTTTTTGGCTGCCGACGGCGTCATCATAATAATTGTCGCCGATGTAAATACAATCCCGGGCGCTTACGGCCGCTTTTTGCAGGGCCAGATTAAAGATCGCCGGATCGGGTTTGTTGCAGTCGACTTCACAGGAAATGATAATCTGGTCGAAGTAGTCGATTAAACCGGCAGCGCTTAAGATATCCCGGGCAGTGCAATCCCAGTTAGAGATGATGCCCAGGCCGATCGATTTTTGTTTGAGCGCATCCAGTATCGTGCTGATGCCTTCGTATGGCAGCCAATAGTCATCGATTTTGGATTTAATGGTTTCCCATTGTGCATTGAGTTCGCACACATCTACACGAACTCCCAGATGATAATTCACCAGGCCCAGATAAGAGGGCATAAATACTTCTCTGGGCGCTAAGAAAAATCCGGGGTACTCGCGCATAAACAGCTTGTCCGTCAAATGAAATTCTCTTTCAATATCTGCCAGCGGAACATCGATGCCAAAATGCTTTAAAGCTTGCTGATAGGTGGTTTCCCGCTGCATGTAAACCAGCGTGTATCCCAGGTCGAACCAGACAAATGAGACCGCCATTTTTTCCTCCGATGTAACCTAATTTGTATGGGCATTATCGTATCAATCTGCAGTTTAATCGATTTAGGATTCAGGAAATCAGGAATGACGGAAGACCGAGAATGATCGAAGAATGACAAGAAATGTCCTGAACGTCTAATTTACAATTCCCGATTCGGGATTCTAACTGCCGCATTCCTCTGAAACCTGACACCAGACACCTGAAACCTTATTTCACCGTGACCACCGGGCATGGCGCATTTAGGACCACATATTGAGCCGTGGAGCCGAAAATGATTTTTCCCACCTTCGATCTTCGGCGGACACCGACGATGACTTCATCCACCTGGTGTTCACCGGCAATCTGAACCAGATCTTCACCGGCTTCCAATCCTCGAACCGACATAATGGTTTGGCAGGATGCATTTTTATCGATCAGGACATTTTTTTCGTGTTCAAGGGAATTTTCGGCGATTTCAAAGTCTCTGCGCGGCACCTCCGGACCGCCTATCATTGAATAGGCCAGGATAATCGTTGCGCCAAACACCTGCGCATGATGTTCGGCCAGTGCGATGGCCTCTTTAGCTGCGTTAGTTCCATCATAACCCACGAGGATCTTCATTTTGAACCCCCCTTTTGATTTATTTAAAAGTGCGTTCCAAAAAATGCCGAATCCGCCAGAAAGGGTGGCGGACAAGAATGCTAAAATGAATCTGTGGTTTCACTTCATCTATTATAGTCCCAAATCCTCATTAATCAATACAACTTTGACCCTGCCCCTGGGAAAGGATTTCTCGGTAATGGTCCAGGTGTTGCAAATCCGATCGGGACTTTTGCATTCTTCACAATAGGAAGTTTTTGCACAGGGTGTTTTTTTGTCCAACCGCATGGAATTGGCCGGGGCCACATAATTTTTCACCCGAAACATGGCTTCATCCAGGTCGGCGGCAATTTTGTTGCGACCGACAAGGATGATCACCCATTTGGGGCCGAACGTCAGCGCACCAATGCGATTGCCGATCATATCGAGATTTACCAGTTGACCGCTTTCAGTAACCGCATTGGTTCCGGTGATAAACAGATCGACCAGAAGTGCCTGCCTGCGGAGTTCGTTCTTTTCGTCTGGCGGGATTTTTTTGGCGAAGGTATCCAGCACCTTCAGATTGGAATTATTTTTTAAATCCTTATAAAGTCCGGTGGCCTTAAATGTCATTGACCCACCCCAGGAGATTGTCCGGGCGTTTAATGGGGGCATGATATCTTCTATAACGATTTTATAAGCCTCATCCTTGTTGTCGGCTACAAAGACTTCGAAATTGTTCGACTCCAGGGAAATTTTCAAATCCGTCAATCTCTTGTTCCAGTAGCTGTCAATCGGTTGATCCATTTTTTCCTCCTTAGAAATAGTCCCAAAACGCCATCTAAGACTCAATGGCGGCGTTGTCCAGCATAGCTGGATGAAGCATCGATTATTATATTTAAACGAGCTCCTTCTCGTAAATTGAAATTTACTGCTCATTCCGTCTGCCAGAGTGTGTCAAAAGTAAAAAAAGCACATTATTTCTGTCCGTCATGCCGGACTTGATCCGGCATCCAGTAGTGTCAGGTGTTAAAAAAACACTGGATTCCGGATCAAGTCCGGAATAACCAAAGAGAAAAAATGCAGAGTGACAATTGCGACATGCTCTGCTTCGTGGGAGTGACAATTGTTTTGTATCTTATTTATTTGAGATAGCTTATATCCTTTAATGGAACCATTCCCCTGTTGCAATATAAAACCGTGCATGGGGAATGTGATTAGGGTTCAACCTTGATGACTACCAGTGTCACGTCGTCTTCTTTTTCTAACGGGTGCCGGAATTCATCCAGGTTGGTTATGACCGACTGCAGGATATCTTTGGCAGGCTCACCGGCATGGGCCCGAATGAGGTCCCGGAATCTTTTTTTGCCGTACATCTGATGCCGGGCATTCTGGGATTCCCAGATACCGTCTGTGCCGATCAGGATGATCTGACCGGGTTGAAGCTTACGCTGATATTCCTGATAGGCCGCTTTCTCAGACACTCCCAGTGCAAGGGCATGTCCCGTCAACTCTTCAAAATCTCCCTTGTTCGGGTCAAAAATAACAGCCGGGTCATGCCCGGCGTTGACCCATCGAATGCTTTCAGTGCGACTGTCAATTTCACAAATAAACAAGGTCATAAACTGGCCGGACTCTTCGACATCAGGGGCCATCTGCCGGTTGACATCCGCCACGATCTGGTTCAGCCGTCCGGGACTGGCCGCACGCTGTCTTAGAAAGGCCCGGGCCGTGGTCATCAATAAGGCCGAAGGAATTCCGTGGTCGGAAACATCGCCAACAACGATTTTGATTTTACCCTTATCGCTTTTCCCGACTTCCAGGTAATCAAAATAATCCCCACCGGTTTCTTCGCAGTAGATGCTTTTTCCGGCAATATCCAGCCCCTCCACTGCGGGGTCCCGGCGCGGCAAAAGGTGCTGCTGAACATCCTTGGCCAGTCCCAGGGATTGGCGCATGCGGTCGCGTTCTTTGAGGCCCTCGGTCATTTCGTTGATGACATCCCCGGTATAACCGATTTCGTCATTGGTCGTGACCTGGATTTTTTTGTCAAAATTGCCGTTTCGTACACTGCGCAGGCTTTGGATAATCTCACCAAACGGGAGTGTCAGATTTCTGCTGACCAATATGGTTAAAACGACGCCGACCCCAATGAATATGGCCCCGTTAATGAATATCGCAGATCTTGCAAATTCCATGGCCATGGTTGGGTCAGCAAAATTTTCGGTGATTCGGTCCATTATCAGCAGGATGGAAAACAGGGGGATCAGGTTACAGGCAAACAAAAGGGCCGTCAGCCGTGTACGGATCCGGATGCGCAGGGTTCGGGGGATTTTGTGTAACCCGCCATCGGGAAAGAAATGAGGGGCCAAGCGCTTTTGCAATACATACTCAAGCAGGAAAAAGGCAACGGTCACCGTAATGATACCGGTACTTATATTCAGCACCAAAGAGCGCTGGATGGTAACAGGGTCAGCCTCCACCAGCAAAAAAGCAAGGGGATAAAGAATGGCGGCTAACAGCCACATGCCGAAATCAATGGCGATCAGGACAAAGGGCTCATTGAGCAGCTTTCTGCGAGCAGTGCTTTCCAACTCTGGCGAGATGGGCATCCGGTTGGACCTGGCAGTCAGGTACTGCCGGATAGACCGCTCGTAAATCAACGTTATAACCGTCACAAAAATAAACGCGAACGGCGTAAATGCCCTATCAAACCAATAGACCAGTCGAGTTTCAAAAAGGCTGTCCGGGAAAGGCGTTTCTGCCCTGAAGAGCAGTGCTTGAACCAGAACCGCGCCAATAAAGTTGGCCAGGAAGTTGGCCACCAGCATTTCATTTTTGAGATGCAAAAGTTTTAATTTAGTCATGATTGTGTTCTACTGTGTCCTGTGTATCCGAGGATAGCTTATCGGAAATTAATCCTTTTAAAAATCATAAATCCGCAATCCCAAATCCCAAACGCATTGACCCTGAACCCCGAACCTGTGAACGGCTGCAGAATAGTCTTTATCAAGACCCAATGGAAACATCAACTTTTCAATTTTTTTATCGTTAAAATTCGGCCGATTTGCTATGTATTAAAATGAGCGGTTACACCAAGGAGACCATATCGATGAAATTTAAAACTGTTGAGCATGTCCGCACTGAGTTGAAAAAAGCCGACTATATCTGTTCCAAGACCATTGCGACGGTTGTTTATTTAGCCCAGGCCACCCAGAAGCCGGTTCTGGTGGAGGGACCTGCGGGGGTGGGCAAAACGGAGCTTTCCAAGGCGGTGGCCCAAAGCCTGCAACGCCCCTTGATTCGACTTCAATGTTACGAAGGGTTGGATGAAAGCAAAGCGCTGTATGAGTGGGAGTATGCCAAACAATTGCTTTACACCCAGATGGTAAAGGAGAAGATCGACGATGTCATTGCGGGGGCTGGTTCACTGTCGGATGCGGTCGACCGCATTGCATCCCAGGAGGATGCCTTTTTCTCGGAGCGGTTCATTCAGCCGCGTCCGCTGTTGCAGGCCATCGGTGCCCCCGAGCCGGTTGTGCTCCTTATCGATGAAGTCGACAAATCCGACCCTGAGTTTGAAGCATTCTTGCTGGAAGTGTTAAGTGACTTCCAGATTTCTATTCCGGAACTGGGTACCCGCAAGGCCGTTAACATTCCCTTTGTATTTTTAACCTCCAATGATTCCCGCGATATGAGTGACGCGCTCAAACGAAGATGTATCCACCTTTATATCGACTATCCGGAGCGTGATCTGGAATTGGAAATCGTTAAGCTGAAAATCCCACAGATAAAGGATCGGCTGGCCGACCAACTGATAGATGCCATTGGTAAAATTCGCGACCTCGATCTGAAAAAGAAACCCTGCATCTCGGAAACCCTGGACTGGGCGCAATCCTTGATCACGCTGCAGGTTGAAGATCTTTCCCCGGAGATTGTTTCGGACACGCTGAACGTTATCTGTAAATACAGGGTGGATGTGGAGCAGGTTAAGGAGAAGCTTGAAAAGCTGATCAATTAAATTCAAATTCATTTACAGTGAAAAGATTGAACGTCGAACATCGAACATCCAACATCGAACGTCGAATATTGATGGCGCTAGGCTTTAACTATTTTAAAAATAGCAAACCACGATGAGACTTGATCTATAGACCGTAGCCTACGACGAGTGCGCCGCGTGTCGATTAATCTTTTTTATAATGGACAGAATACATTATTCGATGTTGGACGTTGGATGTTCGATGTTCGATGTTCATTTTTTGTTAGCTCCTCATATGAAACTATATTGCCAACAATGGTTAATCTATTACTAAAATTCGTTTCCTGCTCCCGGGCCGCAGGTCTCAGGATTTCAACCTCTGAAGTGCTTGACTGCTTCGAACAGCTGAAGAGGGTCGATGTTTTGGATGAACCGCAATTTGCTGCGGTGCTGCGGGCCAATTTCGCCAAAAGCCGACGAGAGCAGCTCAACTTTAATCGTGTCTACGAGCTTTTCTTCCACGAATTGCGACAGGAGTCCAACATCGCGCATGCGGACCCGCTTTCCGAGCAGATTCAGGATACCCTTCAATCTCTGTCATCCCGGGCGGAAGGCAATGATGTTTCCCAGGCAGTGCTTGATTTTTTAAGTGGAGATCCCCAGTCTTTCCTTGAACAACTGCAGGCCGGGTTTGGGGATGGAGGCGCAGAGGGCGGGGGCATTGGTTCCAATCTGGGGCCCATGATCCAGCGCCTGGCCTTGATGCTGGAGTTAAGCGCTGCCCAGGGTGCCCTGACCGATTATCTCACCGAGCAACGCGATCGCCTGCCCTGGGAAATTCGTCGTGATTTGAAGGAGCTTTTTGATGCGCGCCTGGAAAGTGCCCGCCGGCTGCTTACCAAAGATCGAACACCATTTGATGAAAAAACACCGACGGCGATTTCCTATCAGCAGCACCTGGACCGGCTGGGAGAAATCCATTTTGCGTCCCTGACCAGGAAGGAAGTTGAGGGAATGCGCGAAGCGATCGAGCAACTCGTTCGCAGGCTTAAAGATACCCTCGGCCGGCGCTATGCTCTCAAAAAACGGGGGCCCCTGGACGTTAAAAAGACCCTGCGTCGGGCTGCCGGCTATCAGGGAATCCCGGTGGAACTTTTTTTTCGAAATCGACCGCCGCGCAAAGCCAAAATTGTCACTTTGTGCGATGTCTCCGGATCGGTCTGGTCGGCCGCCAGGTTTATGCTGAACATGCTGTATTCGCTCCAGGACTGCTTCACCCAGGTTCGCAGTTTTGTCTTTGTTGCCGGGCTGGAGGAAGTGACGAATATTTTCGAAGACCACGAAATCAACCAGGCCATTGAAAAAATCCTCAAAGAAGCAGATATCGAATACAACGCGGCGACCGATTACGGCCTGACGTTTCGGCAGTTCAAAAAAGATTACATGGACATTCTCAACAAGAAGACAACCCTGATTATTATCGGCGACGGCCGATCCAATTACAGCAACCCTGAAGATCAGATATTAGAAGAGATGCGGGAAAGGAGCCGCCGGGTTATTTGGCTCAATCCGGAAACTCCTTACTTCTGGTACTCCGGTGACAGCGAGATGCGCACCTACCAGGCTTACTGCCATGAAGTCAGGCCCTGTCAGAACCTGAATCAGCTGCTTGATTTTATTAAATCATTGGTATTGTGAAAATAACTTGATTTTAAATTAAAATAGGATAATATTTTAGCAATCATTAAAGGGCGGCCTTTAGCAGCCGCCCGGTTTCATTCTGCAGGGAAGATCCATTTGTCGGCGCGGCAGCCTGAAGTATGGGACCATGAGAATTTTAGTTCAAGGAGGGTGCCACAATGGCAAATGGTATTGTGAAATGGTTCAATGATCGCAAGGGGTACGGCTTCATTGAGCAAGAGGATGGTCCGGATGTATTTGTTCATCACACCGGTATCAATGGAGCGGGATTTAAATCCCTGCAGGAAGGTGACAAAGTCACCTTCGACATCGAGGAAGGCAACAAAGGGCCCTCCGCGGTGAATGTAACGGTCGTCTAACAGACTGCCGGCAGACCACCGAAATTAAGAAAGGCGCGCATGAGTTAAATCAGGCGCGCCTTTTTTTTTGTCAGAAGACAGAGACTCTTGATTTCGGATTTCAGATTTCAGATTTCGGATTAATTAAAGGAATATTTTCGTTTTTATTTCTGTTGACTGCCAGCTATCAGCTATGAGCTATCAGCTGGCACCGGAAGTGCCTTAACCCGTAACACGTGACGCGCAACCCGCAACACAAGATCATCCAGCGTCCAGCTATCAGCAACGACAGAACAGAAGCCGGCCTTAAAGTTGGAACTCTTCCCCTAAATACGCCTGACAGACGGCCTCGCTTTTGGCAATTTGCTCAGGGGGGCCGCACTCCAGCACCTGTCCGTCCACCAGGATGTAGGCATTGTCACAGGCACCGAGGGTCTCTCTGACATTGTGATCAGAGATAAGGATGCCGATGCCGCGTCGTTTGAGATGATTGATAATATTTTTTATATCATTGACGGCCAGTGGATCGATGCCGGCAAAAGGTTCATCGAGCAAAATAAATGAGGGATTGGTGGCCAGGGCACGGGAAATTTCGAGGCGGCGCTTTTCGCCCCCCGAAAGGACATTGGCTTTTTGTTTTTCCAGATGTTTGATACCCAATTCTTCCAGAAGCATTTCGGCCCGGTGCTCGCGTTCTGATGCGCTGAGGGGCAGTATTTCCAGTATCGCCATTATATTCTGCTTAACCGTCAATTTGCGGAAGATAGAAGTCTCCTGGGGCAGATAGCCGACGCCTTTACGGGCTCTTTGGTACATGGGGAAATCTGTAATGTCTTCGCCGTCAAGGGTAATCTTGCCTTCATCGGGCCGCACCAGACCGATGGTCATATAAAAGGTTGTGGTTTTGCCGGCACCGTTAGGTCCTAAGAGACCAACAACTTCACCGCTTTTAAGTTGCAGGCTGACGGATCTGACAACCGGTCGGCCGGAATATGATTTCACCAGATCTTGTAAATTGAGTGTTGTCATTGGATTTGGAATTCCCTTTGAGATTTAGTCAATGATGAATCCTATCACACTTCCCATTAATTTTCATGCAAGATTTGGGTTACCCCTAATTGATTTTTAACTTAGTGGGGTAAATATATTGACGATACCACAAGTTTCAAGGGGCAAGCTTAAAAAGCTATTATTTTTAGATAGTTAGCGGACTGTGACGCTATAGCATCTTAACTTTTAGTGCACCTTCCGGATCCAATTCCACCATTGCCCCCCTGCCGGTCCGTGCGATGTTGCAATTTACCACGGTCGTTTGCCCGATAGTTGCAATTCCCGGGCGCTCATGAATATGGCCGCATAACACCAATCGGGGCTGGCATTGGACGACCAGTTGATACAGTCGCCGGCATCCTGCATGAAACCTTCCAAAGGCTTCATCCAGAACTCCCCGGGGAGGGGAATGGACAACCAGCACAGTGCGATCATCAACCAGGGCTTCAAGGGTATTGATATTCCGTTTTTCGTGCAATCCGATGCGTGAACGAAAGGGAACCGGTATGGTACCGCTGACCCCGACAAATTTTTGACCGTTGATTTCTTGTTCTTTTAAATGCAGCGAAGAAGTATTGGGATAGTCATTCAGCAGGCGGTCAACTTTTTCCGGATCGGTGTTTCCCCGGATTGCCAGTACCGGCGCGGGCATATGGTTTAACTGCTCGACGATATCGGCAGAATTGAAATAATTGGTGATATCGCCGGCTACGATAAGAGCGTCTGGTCTGAGACCCTCTGTTTTTTCTCGAACCAGGGCAATTTTTTCTGGTTTCCCGTGGATATCCGCTACTGCGTATATGCGCATTGATTGGCACCATTTCACCGCGGCTGCCCCGCTTTAAAAGCAGCGGGATGCAGGCAAACGCTTCTCCCACCATGCCGTAACAGCCTGTGGGAGCTACTTCCAGCCGCGATTTCTAAATATGTTGGATAAAATAATTATTCTTTTGCATCAAGATGTTACCCAAGAGTTTGTGGCCAAGTCTTAGGTGCTCTGATTTGACACTTATCCATCAGTTTCATATAGTTTATACTCCAAATCGGAGAAAGCCAATGGAATCTTTTACCAAGCCCCAGGATTTCACCCACCCCCAACTTGGCCAAGAAGTGACGGCCATTGGGGGCCATTATGTATTTGGCAAAGAAATCCGCCTGCCGTTTCACAGTCAGGAGGTCCTGTATTTTGTCGGGTATGCGCTGCTGGATAGCACCTGTTGCGGGGTTGGCGGGGTTGCCTATGTATTGGTGGCAGGGTATATCAGGCAGTGGAAATATAAAAAGAACCAGGATGATTGTTTTGTTTCGCAAATCGAAACCATTGATGACCAAATCATTCAAAAGGAAATTCGCAACGTGATTCAGAAGAAGGAGATGGTGTACCAGGTAACCTTCACTTAGAAGTGGTTTCAAAGACTCATCATAGGGCGAATGTAGTTGTGGGAGCGGCTTTCCAGCCGCGATCTATGCCACCGGCGTTAAAACGAATCGCGGCTGGAAAGCCGCTCCCACCATCAACAAACCGCTCACAAAGAAAGCCATCGGATTCTTTCCAAAAAATTATAGAATGGAGATTGAAATGCTGGAACGGGAAACGAATGGGATTGGATATCTTGCGGGAGACTGGCCGTTGGATCCGGAAAAATCGACTCTTGTTTTTATTCACGGAGCAGGGGGGTCGAGCGCCTTCTGGCAGGAAATGCTCATGGGGCTTTCCGCCCGGGTCAACACGGTTGCTATTGACCTTCCCGGCCGTGGCAGAAGCAAAGGCCCGGGGAGGCAAATAATAGAAGATTATGCTTCTGCGGTTGCCGATTTTTTAACAGAGATTAATATTCCAGATCCGATTCTTTGCGGGTTGAGCATGGGAGGAGCCATTGCCCAGCAGGTTCTGCTCGATTATCCGAACCGATTAAAGGCCGCCATTCTGATTGGTACAGGAGCCAGGATGAAGGTTGCCCCCGCCATTTTCGAATCTATCGAAGCTGACTATGATAATTTTGTCGATTGGCTGGGAAAAATCTGTATATCAAAAAATACGGATTCTAAAATAATAATTCCCTTTCTGGAAGATCTGCTCAGATCCAGGCCCGAGATTACCCTCGGCGATTTTCGGGCATGTGATCGTTTTGACGTCGCCGATCGATTACCGGTTATCGAGACCCCTGTATTGGTGGTGACCGCCGAAGAAGATAAACTGACACCGCCTAAATTCGGCGATTTTCTGGCGAAACAGATAAAAAATACAAGCCGGGCGCACATTATGGACGCCGGGCATATCGCGCCGATTGAAAAATCGGATGAAATAAATCAGGCAATCGTGAACTTTCTCGATCAAACCGGACTTTAAATAATTTTTGTGCATTTTATGGGAAAAAATTATGGGGCTATTTCCCCTGTCTTCAACTGATTCAATATTTAAGGATTTTTTAATGCTTCTCTCATTCCAAATTTGATTGAGATTAAACCAGTTGCAGTGGGCGGCGGTTACCCCATTTTCTCATCTCAACCGGGAGGTCAAGATGTCTGTCTCTCGTGTTGAGGCAACCGCCGCGGGGATACCATCGTAGATGGTCTCATACCGGGGTGCCAAGCCGAGATCCTGCCACAGCAGGTCGGGATCGACGGCGAGATTGAAATTGTAGCTGCGCACGGCACCCGGTGTTTCCAAGCCCGGGTTGGGGCGAATGCGTCGAAACGGCGTCAGCAGGGCCGTGGCCAAAAAGGCCAGCCATTGGGGAAACATGAGCACGCGGGCATTCGGGTAGTGCTGCCTGACGATGTCCAGGAATGTGGCCCATGTGGCTGGCAGGCGATCGCCGACGGGCAGGATGCCGGAATAGGATTGCTCCGCACAGGCGATAATGGCCGCGGCCGCATCGGCGACGTGAAGGTGCGTATAGATGTTTTTACCAAGCCCCGGCAGAACGAGACGACCGGCTTGCAGTTGGCGAAAATAAAGATCTCGAACGCCGTATACATGCGGCAACCGCAGGGCCGTGAAAGCCACGCCCGCCGATGCGGCCATCGCCGACAACCGCTTTTCTGTGTCCACCTTGATGCGGCCATAATCGAGCACTGGATTGACCTGGGTATCGGCAGTGACGAGGGATGCCTGGCCGCTGTATACCAGCAGGCTTGAACTGTATACAAACCGGCGAACCCCGGCCTCGATACCGGCATCCATCAAGGCGATCGACCCATCCAGGATGGATGGCTTCAAGATGTTGTATGATTCGAAAGTGGCCCTTGCCCCGAGGTGAATGATGCCGTCGACACCCTTGACGGCTTGCCGCAGGCAGTCGGGATGTCTCAGGTCAGCCAGGGTTATATCCGCATCGAACCGACAGATCTCGCAATCATCGCCCGGTTGACGAATCATCAGCCGGGGTCGATAGCCATTGCGCGAAAGCTGACGGGAGACCTCATAACCGATAAACCCGGAAGCCCCGGTGACCAGCAATTTCAATTTCTTGGCGTTGGTCGTCATGTCAATCCATTCGCCATCCCATGTGGCAGAGGCGAGTCAGCGATGGTCGTGCCGATTTGAAAACCAAATTGGTTTTTGGGGGATACTTTAAGGGTACACTCGGGCCACCATAGTTTTGGTTAAATTTCACCATCCGGATTTTCAAAATGTCCGTGGCGCCCGGCGCCTTTGGCAAATCGGCCGGCCCCATGGGGCTGTCGCCATCGGCTTCCACCCGGCTGGGGGATCCAGCGGCAATCTTTTGTAAATCCGCACCTGCACAAAAGGATCCCTGATCGCCGGTGAATACGGCGACGCGCGCTGACGCATCAGCTTCAAAGGCACGGAAAGCATCCGCCAACTCTGCAGCCGTTTCACGGTCAACGGCATTGCGAACTTCCGGGCGACTCAACGTAACAATGCTCACCGGCCCATCTTTTTCAACATTCACCGCCATGATCACCTCCCGACACCATAAAACATTTGAAGGTTCCTTCACGCCAACTCATTAACTATTCTTGAATAAGGAAAGATAATATGAATCCCGCCTATTTGTCCATATTTAAACCGGTTCTAAGCGAGCATTCCGCCGTCACAGACGATACACGTCCCGGTCGTAAAGGAGGCGGCATCAGAGACAAGATACAGTACCGCGCCGGCCATTTCACCTGGCTGGGCATGCCTGCCCATGGGTATTTGCTGAACGGCAAAGTTATATATCTGTTCATTTTTTATGAGGGCCTCTGAAAAATGGGTTTCGGTTAGTCCCGGGAGCAGGGCGTTGACCCGGATATTTTTGACGGCCAGTTCTTTGGCAAAGGCCTTGGTCATGGAAATTAAGCCTGCTTTGGTGATCGAATAAATTCCCTGGAAGGGCACCGGACGGACACCATTGATGGAGGCCACATTAACGATGGCGCCGCCACCGGATTTTTCCATCAGCCCGGCGGCATGCTGGATCATGAAGAACGGGCCTTTGAGGTTGACTTCGTTGGTTTTGTCCCAGGCCTTTTCATCTGCCTTGACCATGTCCCCGAAATAGGGGCTGGTCGCAGCGTTGTTGACAAGGATATCAAGACGGCCGTAGTTCTTGTCGATTTCTGCAAACAGCTCGTTTATCTGGTTTAAATTGCCGGTGTGGCAGGCAAACACATCTGCCCGGCCGCCTTTTTGTTCAATGGTGTCTTTTACCTGTTGGAGCCCCTGGAGTTTACGGCTGACAAGGATGCACCGGGCACCGTATTCTGCCAGTGTCATTGCGATAGCTTCTCCGATTCCCCGGCTGGCGCCGGTTATCACGGCTATTTTATCATTCAAAGAAAAATCAACCATTTTGAACTCCTGTATCTTTGTTGTTTTCATTATAAGCCTGGATGAAGGCGGGTATAAAGGTGGTCAGGTCTTCGACGATGCAGATATCGGCCACCTGGAAAATTGCGGCGGAAGGGTCTTTGTTAATGGCGACGATAAATTCTGAACCCTGCATTCCCATGACGTGCTGCATGGCCCCGGATATGCCGCAGGCGATGTAAAGTTGCGGTGAAACCGTAGCTCCGGTAACCCCCACCTGGCACTGGTATCCCAACCAGCCCATGTCACATACAATTCGTGACCCGGCAACCGCCGATTTTGGGAATACGGCCGCCAACCGGCGGATAAATTCAAGATTTTCTTCTTCACCGATCCCGTTGCCGGCAGCCACAATTACCCTGGCGTCTCCAATCCCGGCTGTATCCGTATCGGCCGGCTTGATACCCAGGGACCGCGACTGCCGGTTTCTGGCTGGTTTTTCAAGAATGGCAACACTGCCCGACCTGCTGCCGGCATGTTTGTCGGCTTTGAAAATTCCCGGCTGGACGGTTAGTATCGTCGTCTCCGACCTCGGTTTGAGGCGGGCAATAATTTTTCCGCTATAAATGGCTCTGGCAAAGCAGATTTGCCCTTCATGGGTTTTAATTTCTCCAACTCCGCCAATACAGGCTGCACCCAGTTTGACCGCCAGCGCCGGCGCATAGTCCGATCCCTGGGATGTCTGGGCGATGCAGACAAACAACGGATCTAAATCGGCAAGATGTTCAGCCAGTGCATGGGTGTATACTTCGCCGTTATAATAGGACAACCCGGGAAGCTGTATAGCGGTGACATCCAGTCCGGTGTTGTCTGCCACATCCTGTGCCAAGCCCCTTGCGTCATCAGCCAATAAGATCACCCGCATGGGCATTGACCCGGCGGCCCGTTGGAGCTTTTGGGCAAAGGCAACAAGTTCGTAGGTCACAGGTCTGATTTGACCGTCAGAATGCTCGGCAATTATCACAATGTCTTTAGCCATAACCAATCACCTATAACCAATAACCTCAACGGCGCTTACAGAAACGATTTTTCGCGAAGAACCGTCAGCAAACGGTCGGCTTTTTCGGCCCGTGATCCCGACAAAACCAGGCCGGCCCGAGTTTTTTGGGGATAGCCAACCTCTGCCGGATGTTCCATCTGCTGGAGACCGGCCGGGTCGCTGATAAATACCTCCTCCAACTCCTGGGAATTGGCGCGCAATAGATTGGAAAGCGACGGCCAGCGCGGGGTATTAATGCCCGATTGAAGGGTTATCAGCGCCGGCAGGTTCAATTCCAGCATATCCCGATGACCGCTTTCGATTTCACGTTCGACATAAATGGTTTTCATATCAGATGAGATCTTTTCAAAGATCACGGATGTTGCCCACGGGAAACCCAGTCGGGCTGCCAGCATGGGGCCGACCTGTCCCTGCATGGCATCCTCGGACATGGCCCCGGTCAAGATCAGGGTATAATCTTTAGTCCGGGCATAATCAGCTATTGCGTTTGCAACACCATAGGGGCTCTGATAGCCGTCGGATGCCGTCCGGATGTGAACACCGGAATCTGCACCCATCCCGATTGAGCGCCTGACGACTTCATCGCAACGATCCGGCCCAACCGTGATGACATCGATGCGGGTGTCGGCGATGGACGCCTTGATCAACAAAGCCTCTTCGACCGCGTATTCATCCAGGCGATTTACCTTGAATTCGGTTATGGCATCCCTTTGAATCCACTCGACGGACTCGTCAATGAGTATGGGGGTTTCCGATTCAGGGACCTGTTTAACGCAGACCATTATTCTCATGGAGTTTACCATACATAGGCTTAGTACAGGTGTCAATAAAAAAAACGAGCGTTCGTTCTTTTTTCTTGACTTCCTGTCAATGGAATTGTATGAATTGCCTTAATTTGTATTAAGTTCATTAATTTTCAAATATGTATTCACCGCCCGCTTCGCTCGAGGCGCAAAGATCGCAGAGGATTTTTTCTTTTAACATTACTGATAAATTTTCCAGGACAGCATGCCATGAGTGAAATCTATTTCGTCAGACACGGCCAGGCCTCATTTGGCTCCGACGATTATGACCGGCTTTCTCCCCTTGGCGTCAGGCAGGCCGAAATATTGGCTCGCTATTTTGCGCAGACGGGTAAAACCTTCGATGCGGTTTACTGCGGCAAGATGGAGCGTCAGCAGAAAACGGCCGAAGCGCTTTTAAATCATTCCGGTGAGAATCAACTATCTGTTCCCCGGCTTCAAATTGACGAAAGCTTTAACGAATATGATTCCTTTGCGGTCTGGGAGGCACTGATTCCGGAGATGACCGCGGAGCAGCCCTCACTGGCCGCGGAACTGGAAAAGCTGCCCGGAGACCCAAAAGCCTTTCAGAGGGTTTTTTCTCAGGTGATGAATCGCTGGACCCAGGGTGAATACAGGGCTTCAGGCATCCCGCGCTGGGACGATTTTACCCGGCGGGTTGTTCTGGGTGTCGAAAAAATTGCGGCCCGGCATGGTGCCCAAAAGCGATTGGCCGTATTTTCATCGGGAGGGCCGATCTCGGTGGCGGTTAGATCAGCACTGGGCCTGTCCGATCGCATGACCCTTGAGATATCATGGCAGCTGATGAACGCCTCGATTACCCGCATCAAATATAACAGCAGGGGAATCATGCTGGCCGGATTCAACGAGGTCAGCCACCTGGAGCTGGAAGGAGATGCGGGGCTTTTGACCTATCGTTAGTTAAATGCTTAGTGCTTTTTGGACCAATTGTATTTATCTATATAATAAAAGATGAACATCGAACATCGAACGTCCAACATCGAACGTTGAAAGGAAAAATATGAAGAACCCGAAGGTTTAATTTCGATTTTCAGCGCCATATCATATGGGTTCAGAGGAAGTATAATTAGGAAGTTGAATTTTGAAATCGGATTTTAGAAAGCCAATATAATTAAATCGTGAAGCAGAGCGACATCATTATTCGATGTTCGACGTTGAACGTTCGATGTTGGGCGTTCATTTTTTTTAACAAGCCGCATTGGCATATTCAGCACCATGAAATTAGGAGGTCATATGGACTTTACCATTTCTGAAAAAATGCAAACTATCCTGGGGATGATCGATGAATTTGTGGACAAAGAGCTCATTCCGCTGGAGCCCGAGTTTTTAACCACACCGAGCACAAGCCTTCAGCCGCTTTTTGAAGAAAAGCGTAAACTCGTCAAACAAATGGAACTCTGGGCACCCAATCACCCCAGGGAATACGGCGGGATGGAACTCAACCTGATGGAGCACGCCCTGGTCTCAGAATCCCTGGGACGCAGTCCACTGGGGCACTATATCTTCGGCTGCCAGGCGCCGGATGCGGGCAACATTGAAATTCTGCATCAATTCGGCAGTGAGGCCCAGAAGGAAAAATATCTGAAGCCCCTGGTGGACGGTAAAATTCGCAGCTGCTTTTCGATGACTGAAGTTGAACTGCCCGGCTCCAATCCGGTCATGATGGACACAACAGCCGTGAAAGACGGTGATGATTATGTCATCAACGGTCAAAAGTGGTATTCTTCATCCGCTGATGGATCTGAATTTGCCATCGTCATGGCCGTCACCAATCCTGAGGCCGGGCGTTACATGCAGGCCAGTATGATCATCGTCCCGACGGATACCCCCGGTTTTAACCTGGTGCGCAACATTCCGGTTATGGGGCATGCCGGAGAAGGTTATTTCAGTCATGCTGAAATCCTGTATCAGAATTGTCGTGTGCCCCAGGAAAACTTGCTGGGACCTGAAGGTCACGGTTTTGTGATCGCCCAGGAGCGGCTCGGTCCCGGCCGCATTCATCACTGTATGCGCTGGATCGGGATCTGCAACCGGGCCTTCGACCTGATGGTGGCCCGGGCCCGGGACAGAATCATTGCCCCGGACCGCAAATTGGCCAGCAAGCAAATCATCCAATCCTGGATTGCCGAGTGTGCGGCCGACATCCAGGCTGCCCGCCTGATGGTGCTCCATGCCGCCTGGATGATGGAAAATGTGGGTAAGAAAGAGGCCCGCAAAGAGATCTCTTTGATTAAATTTGTGGCTGCCAATGTGATGCAGAAGGTAATCGACCGAGCGCTGCAGGTCCACGGCGGGCTTGGCATGACGGATGATACCATTCTGGCTTTTTACTATCGGCATGAACGGGCGGCGCGCATCTATGACGGTGCCGATGAGGTTCATAAAATTTCAGTGGCCAAGCGGATACTCAAGGAATACGAGGGAAAGCGGGTTCGATAACCCGCTTTAGTTGACAAGTTAAATAGTTGGGTCGGGGTGTTTTTGTTAATCCGCCCTGCTACGTGAATAATCCCCACGGAAAGCGCATGAACTCAACCATAAGGGTTCGTAATGAATGGACAGAAAATTATATTATAACAAAAAGTTATGAAGCTTTTCAGAATAAAGGTTTTATAAAAACCGTCGCCCAAACCTGTCCATTCATAACGATCCCTAATGGCTTCAAACAGCATCCGCTTCCCGTAGGGATAATTCACTTCGCTCAGTTCACGGGGTTCAGGCGAAAACTCACCGACCCTTCAAATAGTTGATCTGTGGGGTTCATCCGCCTCCGGCGGTTTCAGAGGTTCAGAGATTCAGAGGTTCGGCATAACCCTGAACCCTGAACCCTGAACCTTGAATTGTGGATATCCACCGAAGCATAAAATGCAAGAGCGCCCTTAGAACTTAGAATAACGAAAGTGGTTAAACGATCGCATGACCTACGCTGAATTTCAAAAACAGGTGAAAATTTCCAGGCAGGAAATATGCCGGGAGGTTTTTGCCCAAAATCGCTCCTCCATCCGCGTTAAAAAAGAAAACACGGTGGTGAAAAACCTTGAGATAATTTTCAGCGCTACTTTAAAGATCAGCAATAAAAAGGGCTTTCAGGCCATGAGCATGAGGGATCTCGGCCGTGAAACCAATTTGAGCATGGGCGCTTTGTATTCCTATTTTTCCAGCAAGGAAGACTTGCTGGCCATGCTTCAGCACCAGCGGCGCACGATTACCCAACGCATCCTTGAAACCCGCATTGAAAATGAAGCAGATCCGGCGGCCAAACTGCGTGCGGCCATATTGACCCATCTTTATTTAAGCGAGGTCATGCAGCCCTGGTTTTATTTTTCTTACATGGAGGCCAAAAATCTTTCCAGGGCAGAACAGGAATTGGCGGTGGCCAGCGAGCTTTACACTGAAAAACTGTTTGCCGACATCTTAAGGCAGGGGCAATCCCGTGGCTGTTTTTTGCCCCGTGATCCGCAATTGACCGCCAGCGTCCTGAAAGCCATGCTGCAGGATTGGTATTTGAAGCGTAGTAAATACCGCAAAAGAAGCATATCTGTGGATCATTACTCAGAGTTTCTTTTGCAATTTGTAGAAGCGTTTATTTTGCAGAAAGATGCGTAATCCCGCTTTTAGCTGAACATTAGATCCGAACAATCCGGAATAAAAAAATGAACCACGAAGAGCACGAAGAACACGAAGGACACAAAGATAAAATTTTATTGACCACATTTTAGTTTCTTCGTGAACTTCGTGCCATTCGTGGTGAGACAAACTTTTTCATAAATAGCCAAGAAATCTCAATTTAAGGCCTCAGGAGAATATAGATGGACAATGCCGATCAGGCAGGCGCTATCCGCAGCGGAGAAGAGATTGATTCAGCCCGGGTAGAATCTTTTTTAAAAGATTCGATTCCGGGGTTGCAGGGACAGATGGCTGTCCGGCAATTTCCCAGCGGCCATTCCAATCTGACTTATTTGATTACCTTCGGTGATCGGGAAATGGTATTGCGGCGCCCACCATTTGGCACAAAGGCCAAAACAGCCCATGATATGGGACGGGAGTATCGTATTCTCAGCGCCCTCAAAGAGGCCTATCCGTATTGTCCCCGAACCATGGCCTATAGTGAAGATGTCTCGATCATCGGGTGCCCGTTTTATGTCATGGAAAGAATCAGGGGAATCATGGTGCGCCGGGAATTTCCACCCGGAATCGAGGATTCTCCCGAGAAAATTAAAAAGCTCTGTCATAAATTGATCGAGGTACATGCTGAGCTGCATGCGATCGACTATCGTAAAGTCGGACTTGAAAGCTTTGGTAAACCTGTTGGTTACGTTGAACGCCAGGTAAAGGGCTGGAGTAAGCGCTATCGTGCCGCCCGCACCCCGGATGCTCCGGACTGCGAAGACACGATGGCGTGGCTGCAGGCTAAAATGCCACCCGATTCCAGGAGAGCGGCGGTCATTCACAATGATTTCAAACTGGATAATGTGGTGCTCGATCCCGGCAACCCCGGCAGTATCATCGGAGTTCTGGATTGGGAAATGGCCACCCTGGGCGATCCCTTAATGGATCTGGGAGCATCATTGGCCTATTGGGTTGAGAAAAATGATCCACCGGAAATGCAGGCCGTCAGTTTTATGCCCACCAATGCAGAAGGCGCGCTTACCAGGGATGAACTCGTCGGTTATTATGCCGAACGGTCGGGAAGGTCGATCGATAACTATGATTTTTACTACTGCTTCGGGTTGTTTCGTCTGGCGGTCATTGCCCAGCAGATTTATTATCGCTTCTACCATGGGCAAACCAGGGATAAGCGGTTTGAAGCATTTATCTGGGGTGTGCATGCCCTGGACAAAACCGTTCGACAGAGCATTGAAGAATCAAGCCTTTAGACTATAAGCTAACTCGAAAAGCTAATCGAGTGAACCAAGGAGATGGATTGATGGAAAACGTTTATGAGAAACTGAGAGAACGATTGGACGACCTGGCAAACGGATATCCGGCAACCGAAAGCAAAGTTGAAATTCGGCTGCTGGAAAGACTGTTTACCGAGGAAGAAGCTGAACTGTATATGCAGCTGTCACCCTTTTTGGAAAAACCCAAGGATGTGGCCACGCGTCTGAATCGTGATGTGGCGGAGCTTGAACCGATGATGGAACGCATGGCTCAAAAAGGGCATTTGTTTAGAATACGCAAAGGCGATATGGTTCGTTATTCAGCCGTGCCCTATGTGGTCGGAATTTTCGAACACCAGCTGGGCCGAATGGATGAAGGATTTGCCCGGGACCACGAAGAATATTTCGAGACGGCCTTCGGCAAGACGATCCAGGCATTTAAAACACCCATACTGCGAACCATTCCGATCAAACGGCAGCTGGTTGCCGATTATCCGGTGGCGCCGTTTGAAGACGTGCTCCAGATTATCGAAAGCCAGAAAAAAATTGCCGTGGCTCCCTGTGTATGCCGAACCACCAAAAAAATGGTTGGCCATGAATGCGACAAACCGGTTGAAAATTGCTTTTCCTTCGGCTCCCACGCTGAGTATTACGTTGAAAACGGGATGGGGCGGTTTATTTCCATCGATGAAGCCAAAGAGATTGTTATCAGAAACGAAGAAGCCGGTTTGGTGATGCAGCCGTTTAACTCGCAGAAAATTGGGGGCATGTGCAGCTGCTGCGGCGACTGCTGCGGGGTGCTGCGATCGTTGAAGATGCATCCGAGTCCGGCCGAGATGGTGCAGAGCAATTATTTTGCGCGGGTCGACGAAGAAGAATGCACCGGATGTGAAACCTGCCTCGAGCGCTGCCAGATGGACGCCATTGACGTCGTTGACGGTATTGCCGGCATCGAGCTGAAACGCTGTATTGGTTGCGGCTTATGTGTTACCACCTGTCCGGTGGACGCCATTGAATTGATTAAAAAGGCCGAGGAAGAGCTCTATGAACCGCCCAAATCCGGCGCCGAGACCTACATGAAGATTATGCAGGAGAGAGGGAAACTGTAGTCTGGTCACTGGTATCTGTTAACTTGTCTGGTTGCTGTAACCAAACGGTATAGGGTATAAGGTTTAAGGTCAGAGGGAACATAAAGATAAACATCAAACATCGAACGTCCAACATCGAATGTTGAATGGAAAAGGGTGAAGAAACAGAAATAGTAATTAATTAATTTGCGGAGCGCAGCGACATCATTATTCGACGTTGGACGTTGGATGTTCGATGTTCATTTTTTTAACTACTCAGCAGGTATGTCTATGAAAGATAATCTTGGTTTATACTACTATCCCTTCCCGCAGAATACAAACGTTCGCATGTATGTGCGTGCCAAAGACGGAGCTGTCTGGTTCAGGCTCTGGAATGCCGATGATTCCAAGCTCTGGGACGAACACGGCTGGGTTCCTTATGAAGCCGTTAAACAGGCCCGGGCCATATATGATAGTGATTCATTTGATCCTGACCAAGCCTATGACCTGCAAACAGCGGAAGCACTCATAGGGGAAAATGAATAGCCTTATCCGAATCAAACGATAGGAATGAATAAGAAATCCTGATTTCGCGATAAATTCATCCAGACAGATTTCCACAAAAAGTCCGAACGAATTCTATGGTACAGAAGGCGCCACTCACCATTACGATTTCCCATAATCTCCAGTTGGCCAATGTTCCGGCCGATATCATGGAGATTCTCACCGAAAAGCTTGAATTTCTAAATCCCAAATGGCTGGAAAATGAGCGCATGGGACGCTGGAATCGCGGGACCTCGAAATCATTGCGGTTCTATGACAAGGTCGGTGCATCTGGTTTATGGATCCCCCGCGGCTTTATGCGCCAACTGGTGCTGTTGTGTCGGCGGCATAAGGTTGATTATGAAATTGACGACCGCCGCCGGAATCTTCCACCCAAGAATTTTTCCTTTAAAGGGAAGTTACGGCCCTTTCAGCAAAAAGCGGTAGACGAGATGCTCGCCAGAGATTTCGGTACGCTGAACTCGGCCACGGGATCCGGAAAAACGGTGATGGCGCTGTATATGGTAGCCCGGCGGATGCAACCGGCCTTGATTGTTGTCCACACCAAAGAATTAGCTTCCCAATGGATTGAGCGTATCGGCACCTTTCTCGGGATTCCGTCCAAAAAAGTTGGAATAATCGGCGGGGGCAAAAAGGAGCCGGGTGAAAAAATAACGGTCGCCCTGGTCCAATCTTTGTACAAATGCGCTGAGGAGGTCGCCGGTCATATCGGGTTTATGATTGTTGATGAATGTCATCGCTGCCCCAGCCGAACCTTTACCGAAGCCGTGACCGAATTTGATGCCAGATACATGCTGGGATTGTCGGCAACTCCCTGGCGGCGGGACAAACTGTCCCAACTGATATTCTGGCACCTGGGCGATGTCCATCACGAAGTGGATAAAACCCATTTGGTCGAAACCGGGAATGTCCTTAAGGCTGAAGTTGTCGTGCGAGAAACCAGCTTCAAGCCCTTTTATGACCCGGTAAATGAATACAGCAAGATGCTGTCGGAATTGACCGCCGATACGGATCGAAATGTCCTGATCGCATCGGATATTGCCCTGGAGGCCTCCGACAGTGACGGAATATGCCTGGTTTTGTCAGACCGCAAGGCCCACTGCGAAAACCTCCAGGCCTTGCTAAAATACAGATTTAAACTGGATGCTGAGCTTCTGACCGGCGATTTGAGTCAAGGCGAGCGGCAAGACGTCATCGAACGGTTGAATCATAAAAAGGTCAAAGTGGTTATCGCCACGGGCCAACTCATCGGAGAGGGATTCGACTGCAAGAATCTTTCAACGCTGTTTCTGGCTACCCCCGTTAGCTTCAGCGGACGGGTACTGCAGTATCTGGGCCGGGTCTTGCGGCCGGCGCCCGGTAAAACCAAAGCACGGGTATTTGATTATATAGATATTCACGTGGATGTTTTAACAAAGGCAGCCATTTCCAGACAAAAGGTCTACCGACAATAATTATTTCAGGCTTGGCCGCCTTAGCGTTCAAGCCTGAAATAATTATTGTATCTATAGATACAATTCTTCTTGCAAAAACCCCCATTTCAAGATACCATAAGAACATTCAAGTCTCAAAAGGCCAGACATCTGCTTAACTGAATTTAGATAGAGAACTCGTATTGTTCTCTCTGAGCCCGCTTCCAGCCTTTGAGCCCTGCAGGCCGAAAGCGGAGCCGGAGGCCGGAATCCCGCAATGAAAATGAATTTAACCGAAGACAGTCCAGAGTCAGAATCCGCTTTAAAGGTGCTCGATTCGTTACTGAAGGACTCGGGACAGAAGAAGATCAGCGAAAACCAGATTGTGATCATTTTAGATGCCTTGGCCAGCTCAGATGATCCCGAGGTTGTCGCAAGGTTTCCCGCTGTGCTTGCCATCTGTGCCCGGAGAGGCCTGGCATTGAATTCCCAGGCATTATTCTCCCGCTACTGGGAAACAAGCCCCAAAAGACAAAACCTGGAAAAATTGCTGTTGATCAGTGCGGCAATTTTTGACCGCCAGGGACTTAAGGCACCTATAAATTTAGATAAAATAGCTGCTTCTTTAAAAACGAAATATGGCGATTTGCTGCCGGGAGGTGAATTTCAGCTGAGCAGTGGTATGTGCATATCCATTGAGGATCTGCAAAACACCTTAGCGGTATATACCAGCGGCCATTCGAGGTCCGCCGTGGTGCCGGCTAAGAAATCCAGCTTGAAGGCGGATTCGCTTGGTTTATATCTGGATCGATTATTTTCTCCCAAGCAAAAAGAACTTGTGCTTAAAAAAAGAGACGGAAAGTCTTTTACTAAAACCGAGCGGGAGTATTATTCTAGAACCGTTCGGAAAAAACTGGAAGCCATCGCTAGTGAGCCGTTGGTGGAACTTGCCAAAGAACTAGTTCGTAGATAGAAATCATTTTCAGCATAGCTGGATGACACATCGATCTTAATTATCAGGGGCGTGCCTTCCGGCGTAGCTGGATGACCCACCGGTCTTTATTTTCAAAGGTGGGCCTTTTGAGACAGCTTCTAATTAAGGCCGCTTAAGCTTCCAGGTAAAATTGCCGATAGGATTTGAAATGGAAATCTTCTGGGAAATAGGCATCCAAACAATAGAGATTTTGACCCTGGTTTTTGGAATCATGGGGATGACCCTTTCATTAATGTTGATGTTTTCTCCCCGCCTTACCCAAAACCTCAGCAATGTCCTCAACCGCAGCATTAATGTTGATAAAAGACTGGAATACCTGGATAAAGACATTCAAATTTCTGATTTTTTTTATAGCCATCATATCACCATGGGCTTGATTTTAGTGGCCGGATCTGCATTTTCGCTCTTTTTCTTCTTTTTTTCGCTCGACGTCTCAAAGTTTGTCGGAATTTTTTTTGGATCCCGGGCGAATGTATTTGCTGCGGAGCTTGTCGTGAGTACAATCACATGGATAGGCAAGGTCGGTTGCCTGGCCGGCTTTGCGATCGGTCTGCTGATGGTGTTTAAACCGGATTTGATGAAAGGCATAGAAAGCAGGTTGAATTCCTGGTTTGAAACCAAACCCATGATTGATAAACTTGATAAATCCAGCCACGACATGGACTCCTTCTTTTTCAGCCACCCCATTGCGGTAGGCTTGGTCGGTGCCGTCATATCTTTCTTTCTCATTTCGTTGTCCATCATCAATTTGCTGAGATAGATTGACATTCTGATATTAATCGCATATTTTCGCCAGATTGTTTAGAAGCTGCTTTGCGAAGGTCCTATCATAATGGAGGAGTGAATGGCGGATATGGGTGCATTTAGGATATTTCCACCGGATAGAATGGACAAAGAATTTCCCTGGCCTATTTGGGCTGTGGGCTGGCTGGCTCTTTTTAAAGCGTTTCTCTGGCTGTCCTATGAACCGGTTCAGCCGGAGTTTCTGCTCACCCTTTTGGGTACCAAATATTTATTGAATATGATCCCAATGGCCATTTTTGCAATTGGGGCGTGGAACCTGCGAAAATGGGCCATGTGGGGGCTGATTATTATGTCGGCTGCCAATTTGCTTTTTTTTATAGTTTACCCCCAATCCCTATCCGCTGTTCTTGTAGAATCTGAAGTTTATATCTATTCAATTATATTGTCATTTATTACCTTGCTGTGTAACGGTCCTATCGGAGACATTTTCATTCTCCTGGCAAGCCCTATTTTGCTAAAGCATTGCCGACAGGTTCCCGGCTAAAGATTTTGGCTTTTCATCCGATATAGTATTTATAGAATATCAGCTATCCCAAATGACATTTTTGAGATAGTCCGGAGCTTATCGGAATACTGAATCAGGGAACCTATTGAATGAAAACAAAGATACTATTCTGGAGTGCCGTTATATTTTTAACGATCGGTCTAAACACCAAGGACGGATTTCTGTATTATTTCTTTTCGGTTCACCTTTTTATGCTTTTTATTGGTGTGTTTTTGCATAAGATTTCGTATACACCCCCATCAGATGCGAATGCCGAACCTCTTCCGCAAGCTGAACCTGCCGGGAAATAAATTCCAATTTTTGAATCTAGTTGGGAGATGGCCTATACAATAGGTGGGCTATTCGTCGTACTCGGCTCCTATGCCGTAAATGGTCTTATCCACAGGTCCCACGCGTTTGCACCATTTAATACTAGCACGAAAGAATCTGTCCTTTTCAACACCTGATACCACCACTTCGGCACCCAGCTTGAGAGGAGAGCCGGTTTCAAAATAAAGTCCGCTCTCGCTGCAGTTAAACATATTGGCGTTGCGGGCCTCATTTTCGCTGGTGGTACTGTATTTAATGGGAGCTTTGAGGTAGAAACGTTCCGCATTTCTCTTTTCGTTGAAATTTTTCATTATATTAAGCATATCACTATCTTGGAAAAAGGCAACCCGTCTCAGGGTAAAATCGTATCCCCCAAACGCTGTTTCTGGGAGCCCGCCTGAAAGCTGGATAATGATCCCATGAAGCAGCTACCTAACCGCTTAATGGGATTGATAAAATCTAGAATTTAACCTTGGGAACTGCCTTTTCCCCTTCCGGGATCTCAAAATAATCTGCCTGGGAGACCCCTGCCAGCAGGGCATAGAATCTACCAAAAAAGGTCCGGATGTAGGTGTTTAATATCTGGACCGCGTCATTGTACCGCTTGCGTTCGACGGCAATTCGGTTTTCGGTTCCTTCCAGGCTGTCTTGAAGCCGGAGAAAAGACTGATTGGCCTTCAGGTCGGGGTATCGCTCCTGAAGCAGCAGCAGTCTTGAGAGGGCACCTTCAAGCATATTGGAACTTTGAACCTGGCTTTTGGTATCTTTGGCCTGGAAATACTGGGTTCTTGCCTGGGCGATGTTTTCAAAAATTTCTTTTTCGTGTTTGGCATACCCTTTAACGGTTTCCACCAGATTCGGAATCAGGTCATACCGGCGTTTCAGCTGGTTTTCAACCTGGGCCCATTTGCCCTTGACGTTTTCTTCCATTGTTATCACCTGGTTGTAACCGGCGATCAGCTTGCCACCGATCATAAACAATGCCACCAGGGTTATTCCCAGAATTACAAGTACGATTTTCAATCCGTTTGACATAAAACCTCCCGTATATTAATTGCGAGTTCTAAAACTTGATATGTTGCAACAACAAAGGCTCTGAATTTTTGATTCAGATCGTACCGGAAATTCGAATTCCGAAGCCCGAAATTCGAAACAAATACTAAATTCGAATGTTTCAATGACCAAAACCATTTGAATAATTTTCTGCTATTATATCATATGTTTGGGTCATTGGAATTTTTGTCATTCGAGATTGTTTCGTATTTCGTATTTCGATATTCGGATTTAATTATTCCTGTCCCTCTTATTAATGATTGCGAAATAAATGTTTTATAAACTAAATGCCGATTTTAGATAGGCTACCATCCTCCCGATGCACCACCGCCACCGAATCCACCACCGCCGCCGCCGAATCCACCACCGCCAAACCCGCCACCGGACCCACCCCAATGGCCGCCCCGGCCTCCCATCGAGAAAATCAACAAATAGGTCAAAAATAATCGCGGGTTCTTGATAAACAGGATTACCATAATCACGAAAAAGGCAGGGAAAATATGGTGCCAAATACACCATGTGATTTCTTCCTTTTTTGGGCCGAATGGGCCTTATTAACCGCCGGTAATCCGGAAATTTCCACACCGGCATCCCGGGCTATCTCATTGGCCATAACCACGGCGGCGGCATAAATCCCCGTGGAATAGTCACCCCTTTTAAAGTAGGGCACCAGGTATTGTCGGCCGATGGCGCCCACCAGGCTGTCCGGCAGCAAGCCTTCGAGTCCGTAGCCGATTTCGATTCTGTATTTTTTATCATTTAATGCGACGACCACTAACACGCCGTTATCTTTTCCTTTTTGTCCCAGTTTCCACTTGATCATGGGCAATGCTGATGGAAAATTCTTCCATGGATTGCCCTTCCAGGCTGTTGATGGTGAGGATCGCCATCTGGGCACCGGTCTTTGTTTCCAACTCTTGTAGATACCGGTTCAGGTTGGTCTCAGCATTGTTGTCAATGATGCCGGCCAGATCGACGACCGGGGCTGGGGGCAACGCGGGAATTTCTGCGCTGTGACCGACGGCTGCCACACTGCAGGCATACAGCCCCAAGGCTGCCAGGAAGATCGCCCTAAATAGCGAGTGCATCGGTGAAGTCTCCCAGTTCTTCAATGGCGGCATAATAATCTTCAAAAACCAGGTTGAGTTGTTCGATAGATGGTCTGCTTTTCCGCTTTTTCTGATTTAACACTATTTTAAACACCTCTGTCCTGACCCCGGATATCTCCTCCAGCACCGACAGGATGTCGGCATTATTGCAAGGGGGCACCTTGCCGAACAGCATAATGATGGCCTTAAAAAGTGGCATATATCCGGAAAATGACTCTGCAAAACCCCGGGCGAGTATCTTCTGGTCGCCGGCAGCGGATACATATCCCTGTCTCAGACCGATGAGTTTTACCTTCAATTCCTGTTCACACTGGCGCCTTAAGTCTGATTTGTTTATTTTCAAATCCAGCATAATATCATCACCGAAGACGGTGAAATGCAGCTGCTGAATGTTGAAAAACTCTATGGGAAAAACATCGAGGGATGTATTGATGTATTCCGGCGTCATGATCAACGGAGCGGCAATTCTCTTGCGGCCGAATTTTTTGCCCAGAGGCGCCAGAAACTCTAAAAATTTTAAATCCATTTTTCCCAGGACGATCACCGAATTGATGTCGGAGGTCCTGGGATCGAAATCCTGGGTTAAGGCACTGCCGACGATATGGACCGAATGGATAAGGTCCTGATGATGTTCAAGAACTTTATCGAGAAATGGTTTATAACGGTCCGCAATATCGGCCTTCAGGTCCATGTCATTCATCTCAGTTACCCCCTATCCCGGATCCGCCAAAGGCGGAAGATATATTGCCACAAAGGCACCAAGACACCAGGGGAAACCCCATGTAAATAATCATCTTCGTGACTTTGGGTCTTTGTGGCGAAAATCTTTGGCCATAAAAATAGCGAAAAAAAGCTAAACTCCCTAATATTAATACCGATATATAAATTACAGGCAAAAGCCATGGTTCTCTTTTCAACAGCTTGATCGAGAGCCGCTTTTTGTCAGTTTTTTTTGCCCGGATGCAGGCCCAAGGACGTACATTTATAATTTTTTCTAACACTTGTAGTTGATTTCTATGACAATTTTTTGACGCTTATGGTGACTTTTTTTGTTAAATCCGTTAGTGCCACGTTCATCAAAATTTAGTTAAATATTTGAAATTAAACAAAATTTTTAAATTCCGGCATATTTGGCATGATAGTTGTATAGGTATATGGCAAAACTGTTAGAAGATAGTGTCGGAATACGGCTATTGCGGTAAGTGAGATTCTGAAACCTGAACTTGCCGAATCGCAATCCTGATATCGAAACCTGATCACATGAGGTGCTAAAATGGAAGAAAGATTCTGCGAAAATAATTTCGATTTTGACATTGGGTATCTTGTAAAGAGTCCTTGCAGAGATTGTATGACCAGAGATAATCTGCCCGATTGTATTCAAGGATGTGATATATTAGATCAAATCCAAACAGTTCTGGCTGATTCTATTCCAAGTGAAGCAAGCATTTCGCCGGTGGAAACCTATAATGTTCCGGCCGACGTGTTGGAACAAATATAGAATGAATACTGTCTAATGACGATTGACGAATGAATGAAGTCGCTGCGCTCCGCCTAATTTAATAACGATCGTTCGACCCAGGGCCTCACGACGGGCAGTATTCCTAAATTCTTTATTCGTCATTCTTCATTTGTCATTCCCAATCTTTCATCCCAGTCAAATTCCCGGGCAGTGACGATGTGTTCCATGCGTCGGAGTCGTTTTTCAAGGCTTTCATACCGTCTTTTGATGCGCTGGGCGGCCAGGTGCCTGGAATTGGTATAACTGGCATAAAATTCCTTTTCGGCCTCCGTTTCAATGGGAATGACAGGGGCCGGTTTCATCAAGATTGTTGCAACCAAATACAGACCGATGGCGGGCCAGAATCCTGAAACGAGAAGGAAAAAAATGGCGATAGCCCGGGCCCAGAACACCGAGAAGTCAAGATGCTCGGCCAGCCCTCGGCATACTCCGAAAATAATGCCGTTGCGTGAGCGGTATATTCCATCACGGGATGATCTGTCATAATTTCTCATCTTTGGGATCCTTTTTGCTCTGGTCCAACAGGATGGTTTCCAGTGCCTCCACACGTTGCTCCATACGGGAGAGTCCCTGATAGATTTCCTGGAAAATTTTGGAATCCTCGGCTTGATCTTTGCGAGAGGCCCCTCCTTTTAAAAGTTTGATGGACATCAGAATCGTTCCTCCGATAACCGCCGGTATGAGAACGAAACTTCCGAAAACAATGGCTACAATCAGCGCTTCTTTCATAGGTCATCCCCAATGGAATATTGAATTTCGATTATGACGCATTGCTTGAATGATGGATGTCGCTGCGCTCAGTCAGTTTTAAAAAGTTCAGGGTTCATACCTTAATTCGACATTCGGCATTCGTCAAGTTCAGACATTTCTAATTCATGGATTATTCTTAACCCTAGGGCCCAGAACTCTTGGTTGTCTAAGCCGAATCGTTTATGTTTGCTCGACCCCAGGTGATTTTAATGCCTTGAGCTCACTTTCAATTTCATCGTCAACGGAAAGTCGTTCCAGCTCGTCTTCCAGTGAAGTCTTTTGGCCGAAATTAACCAAATCGGCTTCTGCCTCCATGCGTTCAATGCGGTTTTCAATTTCATCGAATTTCATCATGGTTTCGGAGCTGTCAATGCGTCGCATCTCCTGCTGAGCCTGGATTTTTTTCTGGGCATGGACATGGCGTTGAACCAGTATGCGCTGCTTATCCCGTGCCGATTTCAATTTATCCTCAAGCTGACGGATGTCATCCTGGTACTGTTCAATGAGTTGGTCCTGTTCGATCAGATCCTGTTGCAGGGTTTGTGCCCTGCGGGTGAATTTACGTTTTTCCAGCAACGCTTCGCGTGCCAGATCATCCCGACCTTTATCGACGGCGAGTTCAGCCTTTTCCTCCCAGTATTGAGCCTGAACTTTGTGGCGATCCAACTGACGCCGGGTTTTTTTTCCGGAGGCCATTACGGCGGCGCAAGCCGTTTTTATTTCAACCAGCGTGTCCTCCATTTCCCGGATCATCAATTTGATCAATTTTTCCGGATCCTCGGCTTTATCGAGCATTGCATTGATGTTAGAGCTGATGATATCTCGAAATCTTGTAAAAATCCCCATTGTAATACCTCCACTTCTATAGTGACGTTACCTGATGGCTGGAGCATGAATCATGCCAGGGGATGAATTTTAGACAAACACCTGAAACAACAGGGTTTTAAGCTTGACAGCCGGAAATTCTCTGTGGTAATTATTACCAAAAGTTAGTAAAATTTGCTAATGAATGGTAATTAGAGTTTCAGGGTTTCAAAGGTTCATATGCCTCCGGCGGTTTCAGAAGTTCAGAGATTCGGGGGTTTGGAACAACCCTGAACCCTGAACCCTGAACCCAGAACCCTGAACCCATGAACCCTGAACCCATGAACCCAAACATAGAAAAACAATACAGCAGTCAAACACCGGCCCGGGTCATCGAAGCCCTGGGACAATCCGAAAAATTTCTTGAGTTTCAGGAGCGCCTGTCACGGGTGGCACCCGTAAACCGCCCGGTGCTCCTGCTTGGTGAACGCGGTACCGGCAAAGAGCTGGCAGCCGGGCGTCTGCACTACCTTTCAGAGAGGTGGCACAAGCCCTTTTTAACGCTCAATTGTTCTGCTTTATCACCATCGCTTATCGAATCGGAATTATTTGGTTATGAAAAAGGTGCTTTCACCGGAGCCGTGCAGCGACGGGTCGGTCGGTTTGAAGCGGCCGACGGCGGTACCCTTTTTCTGGATGAAATCGGAAACATACCCCTGGAAGTTCAGGAAAAAATTTTGCGGGTGGTGGAATACTACAGCTTTGAGCGGGTGGGAAGTTCGGATAGCATTGACGTGGATGTGCGCATAATTGCTGCCACCAATGCCGATTTGAAAACCCTGGCGGCTGAAAATCAGTTCAAACAGGATTTGCTCGATCGGCTTTCATTTGAAGTTTTGATTGTGCCGCCTTTGCGAGAACGCAAAGAAGACATAGTGTTGTTGGCGAATTACTTTGCCGGTCGCATGGCGGTCGAACTTGGCTGGGATGAGATACCCGTATTCAGTTCGAAAGCTGTTGAAGAGCTTGAGCGCTATCGCTGGCCCGGAAATATACGGGAGTTAAAAAATGTGGTGGAGCGTGCGGTTTATCGATCTGATTCTTTGAAGATTGGTGATATTATTTTTGATCCTTTTATTTCACCCTATGAAACCCGGGCACCCGAGCCGAAACCGGATCCTTCAAGCACCGATGGCAGGCCCACCATTCAAACTGATTTAACCGGCAAACCGATGAAAGAGGCGGTTTGGGATCTGAAGGTTCAATTAATAGAGAGAGCCCTGGCCAAATCAAAATTCAACCAGAAGAAAGCAGCCAAACTCCTGGGACTGACCTACCATCAGTTTCGAGGATTGTATCGGCAGTATAAAGCAATTGACGAATGACAATTGACGAATGTCTAATGATGGATGTCGCTCGCGCTCCGTCATTTTTTATTTGGTTTTGCCACCAAACAGTTTCCATGCCAGCATCCCCCAGGTGAGATTATATACACGGTTGTAACCGTGTTTTTTCAGTTGATGCGCCACTATGGGTGACCGGTGTCCGGTCATGCAAATAATGACTACCGGTTCATCAAGCTTTTTATCTTGATACCGAATTCGACAATCGCCATTCGTCATTCATATGCGTCTTCCCAGCACCGCACTTTCATAGATCGCATCTTTGGCACTTCGGGGTTCCAGGCAGTCACCTATTTGGTGGATTTCAATCCCCAGGGATTTAATTTTGTCATAGAGCCGGTTATTCGGACGCGTGCCGATGGCAATCAAAACTTTGTCCGCTTCAATAAATCGTTCGGGGTTGTCCGGATCGGCAACCCTGACACCGCTGCCCTCGATTTTGAGCAATCGGGTATTGGTCAAAATGGTGGCCCTGTTTTCTTTTAGCCGGGCAAGGATGATTTTTTTGGTCATGGCTTCCAGTCCATTGCCGGCATCCGGCAATATTTCAATAACGGTTACCGAACTTCCATGCTCGGACATATACAACGCCAATTCCAGGCCGGTCGGTCCCCCTCCGATGACCACGACTTTTTGGAACCCGGCCGGTTCATCATTCAAAGCATCCTCATAGGTCAGCACGATTTCCTTATCAATGCCCTCCACCGGCGGAAGTAGGGGCAGGGAGCCGGTGGCCAGTATGATCACATCCGGATTAAAAGTTTTGATGTCTTCGACGGTTACTTCGTGATTCAGGTGGCACCGGACACCGAAAAGCTCGGCTTGCTTTTTTTGAAATTGAATCAAGCTGCGCAATTCGGCCTTGTGCCCGGGAGTACTGCCGGGAACCAACTGTCCGCCCAAGGCGCTTCGCTTTTCATACACATGCACATCATGTCCGCGTTTGGCAGCCACCCAGGCCGCGTTCAGTCCCCCGGGCCCCCCGCCGACCACCATAATTTTTTTGGGAATTTGGGCTGGTATAAATGCCATTTCTTTTTCACGGCCCAGCATGGGGTTGACCAGGCATTCAATGCGCCCTCTTTTAAAAATGGATTCCATGCAGGTGTTGCAGGCGATGCAGGTGCGGATTTCATCCAGGCGTCCCTCCTGGGCCTTTAAAGGCATTTCCGGGTCTGCCAGCAGCCCCCGGCCCATACAAACAAGGTCGGCTTTGGCACTGGCGATGATGTCGTTGGCCAATTGAGGGTCGTTTATGCGGCCCACGACCATAACCGGGATATCCAGCGCCTGTTTGACCTGGGCGGCGGAGGGGACCAGGCAGCCCTTTTCCATAAACATCGGCTGGCAGATCCATTCCGGTGTGACGTCATTTCCGGCCGAAACCTGAACGATATCGATACCTGCTTCAACCAGGATTTTAAGGATTTCGATGCTTTCCCGGGTTGTCAACCCGCCATCGACATGTTCCTCGGCGCTGATTTTAAATGAAATGGGAAATTGGGGGCCCAGACGACGGCGGACTTCTCTGACGATTTCTTTGGCAAACCGGGTCCTGGCGGCCACCGTGCCGCCGTACCCATCTTCGCGGATGTTGGAGAACCCGGAGAGGAACTGGTTTATCAGATATCCGTGGGCACCGTGGATCTCAATTAGTTCGAATCCTGCCTGAACTGCCCGTTCAGCAGCATCACCGAATTTTTGGACCAGCTGCTGGATGCCGTCAATGCTCAGCGGTTCGACATCACCGTGAATGGCGGGGCAGGGCAGCGGTGACGGCGCCAGGGGTTTGCGCTTGATGACCTTGATGGATGTCTGGCGACCGGCGTGATGGATCTGTAAGGCCGGGACGCTGCCTTCAGCTTTTAAGGCGGTGGCCAATCTGGAAAGGCCTTCGATAAATCGATCGTCATAGATCCTGGCCTGGTGTGATGAAACAACACCTTCGGGAGATACCGCACAGGCCTCTGTGATTACCATGGCCGGCCCACCGGCCGCTCGCCGGCGATAATGCTCAACCGTGGCATCGGAGATGCTGCCGTCATCGCCAATGAGAAAAGAGGCCAGAGCCGGCATTACAATACGGTTTTTTAATTCAATGGTTTTTATCGTAAAGGGGGTAAACAGGTCATCCATTAGGCTTTGTTCCATTCACATAGAAAATCACTTATTTTTGCATTTTGCAAATATAAAGTCGCCTATAGCTTATTCGAAAACCAAAATCAATCAATGAGACTTGACGCATATGCGCCTTTTCTCTATAGTCCTCTTGTTTTATTGAAAATATTGTATTTTTAAATGATGCCGAAATATTGTTAAGGAAAAGCACCATGAACCAAGTGATGTCCAGCTTTACGATTTTTATGACCGATCATGCCCCGGAGCTGACGTTGGGGTTCATTTCCCTCATGGTGCTGGCCGCATTTATTTTGCTGATAGTTCTCATTCGGCGCAAACCGGAAGATATTATCATCGGACTCCGGGACGACCTTGCGGTTTTGGCAAACAGACAGGAGCGCGTGGAGGATTTGATTAAAGATGAGATGACCGCCAATCGCAAAGAAACGGCTCACAGCCAGCAGCAGGCCCGTCAGGAGCTCGGTTTGGCTTTGAAAACTTCGAGTGAATCGCTGCAGCAACGCATGGTCGAAAACATCGGCCTGCAAAAAGATCAGCTCGATTCCTTCTCCAGGCAACTGTTGGCCATGGCCAAGCTCAATGAGGATAAACTGGAAGCCATGCGCCAAACCATTGCCACCCAATTGCGGGCTATTCAGGAAGACAATACCAGAAAACTGGAACAGATGCGCGCCACTGTGGATGAAAAACTACAAACCACCCTGGAAAAGCGCCTGGGTGAGTCCTTCAAGCAGGTCAGTGAACGTCTGGAGCAGGTATACAAGGGCCTGGGTGAAATGCGCAGCCTGGCCACCGGAGTGGGTGACTTAAAAAAAGTGCTGACCAATGTCAAAACCCGCGGCACCTGGGGTGAAATTCGCTTAAGCCATATTCTGGAACAAATTTTGACCCCGGATCAATATGGGGTCAATGTGGCCACCAAAAAGAACAGCAACGATCGGGTGGAATTTGCCATTAAATTGCCGGGCCAGGATGCCGATAAACAGAAAATCGTCTGGATGCCGATTGACTCTAAATTCCCCCAGGAAGACTACCAGCGCCTGCTCGATGCCCAGGAAGCAGCTGATAAGGAACAGGCTGAAAAATCCATCAAGAACCTGGAAATACGCATTAAGGCCGAAGCCAAATATATCAAGGAAAAATATATCGACCCACCCCATACCACCGATTTCGGGATCATGTTTTTACCGATAGAGGGGTTGTATGCCGAGGTGCTGCGGCGGCCGGGGTTATGCGATACCCTGCAGCGAGATTTCCGCATCGTGGTTACCGGACCGACCACTCTGGCAGCATTGCTCAACAGCCTGCAGATGGGTTTTCGAACCCTGGCCATCGAAAAACGGTCCAGTGAAGTTTGGGAATTGCTGGGGGCGGTCAAAACCGAATTCGGAAGGTTTGGCGATGTCCTGGCCAAAACCAAAAAGAAGCTTAAAGAAGCCAGCAATACCATCGGTCAAGCCGAGGTGCGCACCCGGGCCATTGAACGCAAACTCAGGGACGTTGGGCAAGTGACCCAGCCGGAAGAGGCGGTGGGGTTGACCGAGGGGTCTGATTCAACGGAAAATACTTTAGATGAATAATGCGGGGTTTCACACCTCGTTTAAGATTTGAGCCTATTTTGAATATCGAATATCGAATGTTGAATAATGAATGTCGAAATAAGGTATTCTATCTTTTAAATTTAATTAAAGATTGAGAGCAGCGATTCCACCCTTGATATTCGAAATCTTATTCGATATTCTTAATCGCATGAGAACAAGATACATCTTATGCCTGTCATTCGGTCTTATCTTCCGGCAGCCGCACCACCGGCACCGCACAGCGCCTCAGGACCCGGCGCGAGGTGCTGCCCAGGGTTACGTCAGCGAATCCTCCCCTGCCGTGTGAGCCGATGACGATTAAATCGGCATCCATTATTGGTTATTCGTTAATAGATTAAAGTGCACCCCAGAAAATAATGATCGGGGCGTCATCCAAAAAAAATCGCCAGCCGAATGAATCGCATCGGCTGGCGATTTTATTTAGAGTTTAACCGAAATCAGCTATTATCTACGATTACATCTTAGGTGCAATACTGTCATAGTAAACCTTTTCGGAAATGCTTCCCCAGCCGCTGACAGTCTTATGGAATTTTTTGAAGGATTCGTTGACCTTTGTGGCCATGGGGCTTTTGGCAGCTTCTTCCTCACGAACTTCTTCGGCCAGTATGCGCAATGAGTTTAGAACCGCATCCGGGAATTTGATGACCTGCACTTTGTGCTTGTTGATCAACTCCTGCAAGGCCGCGCCGTTTTGAGCATCGAATTGGGTCAGCGTCCATTGCTCGTTTTCCATACAGGCGGCATCGACGATGTGCTGCAGGTCTTTCGGCAGGCCTTCATAGGCTTTCTTGTTGAAGAAATACTCCAGATAGGTTCCGGGTTCATGCCAACCGGGATAGTAGTAATATTTGGCGGCCTGGTAAAATCCCATCCGCAGGTCATGCAAGGGGCCGACCCACTCGGTGGCATCGATCACACCGCGCTCCAGAGAGGTGAAAATTTCACCACCGGGAAGCAGTACAACGGTTCCGCCGGCCTTGGCCACGACTTTGCCGCCAAGCCCCGGGATTCTCATTTTTAAACCTTTGTAATCATCGATGGTGTTGATTTTTTTATTAAACCAGCCGCCCATCTGGACGCCGGTCGATCCGCCGGGACGCGGAATCAGATTAAACGGGGCGTAGGTTTCTTCCCATAATTTGAGACCGTCGCCGCCGTGAAACCAGGCCCCATACCCCTGGGCGTTCATCCCGAAGGGAACCGCCGCAAACCATTGGGTCGCGGGCTCTTTGCCGGCCCAGTAATAGGAGGCCCCACTGGCACATTCAATGGTGCCCTGGGATACGGCCTCAAAGCCACCCAGGGGCGGAACCAGCTCGCCGCCTGCAAAGACTTGAATTTGGAGCCGTCCGTCCGACATCTCGTTGACCCGTCGGGCCAGCCGCTCACAGCCATCCTGAAGCACAGGCAGCTTGGGCGGCCAGGTGGTGACCATTTTCCATCGGTAATTCTTTGCCGCCAGAACCGCGGGGGCACTGACCGCTGTTGCTGCAACCGCCGCTGCGCCAAGACCCGCTTTTTTCAGAAAATCACGTCGCTTCATCGCAAAACCTCCTTTTTGAATTTAAGTGAAATTGTTCGCACAGAATTCCAGATTAGTGAACTGCCGCTGGAAAGTGCCGCCCTCCCATTTCTGTTCGACCGAAAATTTATGGTTTGGAATGAAAGGGCGGTAATTTAATCTACCTACTACAGCGTAATAGTCAAGTTATTTTTGCGACTGCCTTTTATTGTCAGTGCCCGAAAACGAGATCGGGCAACCAGGTCGCCAGCTGCGGAAAGAAAACCACGATGGCCAGCCCGATGAGCTGGAAAAAAACAAAGGGCATAATGCCCCTATATATGTGGCCTGTTGTGACTTCCGGCGGGGTGACGGCTTTAAGATAAAACAGCGAAAACCCGAACGGGGGCGTTAAAAACGACGTTTGCAGATTGACGGCCAGCAGAATGCAGAACCAGACCGGATCATATCCGAAATCGATCATAATCGGCGCCAGTACCGGTACGTGGATAAATGTGATTTCGATGAAATCCAGGAAAAAGCCGATGAAAAAAATCAGGAGCATAACGATGGCCAGAACAGCTCCGTGGCTGTATTGGTCGGCGATTCCTCCCAGGAAATTCCGCACAATGGTGTCGCCCCCGAGACCGCGGAAAACCAGACCAAAGGCGGCCGCGCCGCACAGGATAATGAAGACCATGCAGGTCAACCTTACGGTGGTTTGCATAACCTCGCGCAGTATGCCGATGTTGAATTTTTTATTGGCGATGGTTAAGAGGGTTGCGCCGACGGCACCCACGGCAGCCGCTTCGGTGGGGGAAGCAATGCCGGCAAAAATGGAACCTAAAACGGCAACCATCAGAAACAAAGGTGGAAACAAGGCTTTGCCAACGCGGGCTGCCAGTTGCCTGGGGCTTATCGCCGCCAGTTCTTCTTTTGATATGGCCGGGGCCACCCCGGGGCGCAAATAGGCGGCAAGGAGAATATAGATAATAAAAAGGCCCACCAGAAGCAACCCCGGCAGGACGGCGCCCATAAAAAGATCACCCACGGAAACCCCGACGATATCACCGATGAGCACCAGCACGATGCTCGGGGGAATGATTTGCCCCAGGGTTCCGGAGGCGGATACGGTTCCGGTTGCCAGCTCCTTCTGGTAACCGCGCCTTAACATGGTGGGTACGGCAAGCAGCCCCATGGTGACGACGGTGGCTCCCACAATACCGGTTGAAGCCCCCAAAAGTGCTCCGACCACGACGACCGAAATCGCCAGGCCGCCTCTCAGGCGCCCGAAGAGAAGGCCCATGGTGTCCAGTAACTCTTCGGCCAGACCCGAGCGTTCCAGCATAACACCCATGAAAACAAAGAGGGGCACTGCGGCAAGGGTGACGTTGCCCATGCGGCCCCAGATACGCAGGGGTAATAGATTGAAAAAGTCCCAGCCAAAGCCGATCATGCCAAAGGTCAGGGAAACCCCCAGCAAAGTAAAGGTAACCGGAAATCCGGCCATCAGCAAAATCGTTAACGCCAAAAACATCCAGGCCGCCAAATAATCCATCAGGATTTCTCCTCCTCTTCTTTCTCCACCCCCAGAATTTGCATGAAACTATGAAGCCCCAGCGAAACTCCCTGAAGAAAAAGGAGTGTGAATCCAAAAGGGATACAGCCTTTTATAATAAACCGAAAGGGGATGCCGCCCGGATCCGGGGATCCCTCCATCATCGAAAATGAATTGGCCGCAAACTGCCATGACGTTGAAATCACCATGATACAGCCGGGGATCAGAAAGAAAATCACTCCCAATAGATTGGTCCACGCGCGGCCTTTAATTCCCAGTCGCTGATAAATGATGTCCACCCGCACGTGGCCGTCGTGCAGCAGGGTGTAGCCGGCGCCGATCAGAAAAATAAACCCAAACAAATGCCATTCCAATTCCTGGGTAAACACAAAACTGGCATTTAAAAGATAGCGCATGACCACAT
This sequence comes from uncultured delta proteobacterium, assembly GCA_963766255.1. Taxonomy (GTDB): domain Bacteria; phylum Desulfobacterota; class Desulfobacteria; order Desulfobacterales; family JAFDCJ01; genus JAFDCJ01. The sequence goes on along the minus strand of CAVXZZ010000011.1, from coordinate 9,495 downwards.
CGACAAACACGACCAGTACCAGCCCCAGGGTCACCCAGGCGACACCGCGGCCAACCCATTCATTAATCGTGTCAATTAAACGGGTTATCATTTTAATCGCTTCCATGTTTATTGCCCTTGTTTAATCCTTATTAGGGTATTTTCTTAAATGGGTAAATATAGGAAAAAGATTTTTGTGAGTCAAGCAATATTAGCACAGGTTGCCCTTGCCAAGCACGGATGAATGAGCTAATTTATCAAAACCCCTCTTTCGCCTTTCAAGCCTTGGCGGAGGGTAGGCAGTACCTTAATATGAACGCAAATAAAGGAATATCGAATATCGAATAATGAATGTCGAATGTCGAAGGAAGGTATTAAGCCGATTTATATAAAAATAGATTGAACAACGTGAAACCACCCTTCGAAATTCTGCGGTTCGTTATTCTGCGGTTCTACGGTTCGCTGTTCAAACCTGAACTCTGCCTGCTGCGCCGAAGCCTTTAGGGTGAAGCCGGGAACCCTGGAGCCTTTTCAAACCAAGGAGATACCCATGGCCATGACAACCTATTGGGCGGATAAGTACATTGAAAACAGACGCAGCGCTCGGGAAGCCCTAAAGCAGATCAAACCGGGACAGCGGGTGTTTATCGGCTCCTCATGCGGTGAACCGCAGCATCTGGTCCGTGAACTCTCCGAGCTTTCGGTCCAGTTCAGGGATATCGAAATTGTGCGCTTGATGACCCTGGAGACGATCCCGCTGACCCTGATCGCCAACAAGACCAAAGACCACAACCTAAACATTCGATCCTTTTATCTGGGCTCTGCCAAGGCCAAAGGAATCGCGCGAAATTCGCGATTTATTACGCCCATCAACATGTCGGCCATTCCGCGCCTGTTTAAAAGCCGGCTGATGCCGATCCATGTGGCATTGATCCAGGTTTCCCCACCGGATGATTTCGGCTGGATGAGCCTGGGGGTTTCGGTCGATATAACCATGGCGGCAGCCCAATCCGCCGATCTCGTAATTGCCCAGGTCAACACCAACATGCCCAGGGTCCTGGGGCGAAGTTTCATTCACGTCAATGAAGTTGACTACTTTGTGGAATACGATGAACCGTTGCTGACCATCGGCGAGTACCCGGAACTGGCAGCCGCCAACGATATCGGTCGGTTTATCGCCAGCCGGTTGATCGATGATGGATCAACGATTGCCATCGGGTTGGGAACCACATCGGAGGCCGTCATGCTGGCCCTTTCGGATAGAAATGATCTTGGCATCCACACCATGTACATGACCGATGAAATCATGCGCCTGTTTTCCAAAGGGGTGATCACCAATCGCAAGAAGGGTTTGAATGAGGGGAAAATGGTTGCCACCAGCGCGATTGGTTCGGAGGATTTATATGAGTTTTTAAATGACAATCCCGCCGTTGAGTTTCATCCGTCCGATTATGTGTGTGATCCGACCGTCATTGCCCGCAATAACCAGATGGTCGCGATGAGCGTTGCCCTGTTCATCGATTTGACCGGTCAGGTGGCTGCCGATGCCATGCCCCACAGTCACTTTGCGGGAGTGACCGGGATTTCGGATTTTATGCGCGGCGCGGTTCAATCACCCGGCGGCAAGTCGATTTTAATGCTGCCGTCCACCGCCATGCAGGGTAAAAAAAGCCGGATCGTTCCCTTTCTAGCAGACACGGCCGTAGCCGCCCCCAGAGGCGACGTTCATCTGGTGGTAACCGAATACGGGGCGGTCAATCTGTTCGGCAAGAGTTTCCAGGAGCGGGCCATGGCTTTGATCAGCATTGCGCACCCTGATTTTAGGGATGAACTTTTCTTTGAAGCCAAAAAAATGGGGCTTCTCAGCACCGATCGGAACTTGAAGGAGTCTTTGCATGGGGTTTATCCGATTCATCTGGAAGAAATTCTTGAGATTAACGGCGAGCAGGTTACGGTCAGACCGGTCAAGCCGGTGGATGAACGCCGGGTTCAAGAGCATCTCTACAACCTCGACAAAAACGATGTGGTTTCACGTTTTTTTCATGAGAAAACCAGTTTTTTAAAAGAAGAGGTTGAAGGTGTTTCCCAGATCGACTATGTAAAAGATTTGACCGTGGTGGCGATTGTCGGCGAATTTGGATTCAGCCGGGTGGTGGGCATCGGGGAATACTTGATCGATCCGGCCACCAATGTCGCTGAAGTCGCCTTTTCCATCAGCAAAGAGTTTCAGAAAAAAGGGATGGGCAGCATCCTTTTGAAAAAGCTTGCTTCAGCGGCAATGGAAAACGACATTTCCGGGCTGGTCGCCTACACGTCGCCCAACAACCGGGGTATGGTCAAGCTGTTTAATCAATTGCCCTATAAAGTGAATACCTTTTTCGACGGCGATATGTTGGCGTTGAGCTGTAAGTTTAATGAGGCGATTTGAGGCGCGTTGCGGGTTACGCGTTGCGGGTTGCGAGTAAGGGGCAGGGGGCTTTTCTGATCGACATCTGTCATCTGTCTTCTGGCCTCTGTCCTCTGTTTAGACATCTCTGAGATTATTCATGCACTGGGAGAGTTAAATGACCACACATAAAATAAGATTCCTGCCCTACGAAACGGAAATTGAGATTGAAGATGGTGATACGGTTATCCGTGCGGCCATGGAAGCCGGGGTGCATGTCAATGCCTCCTGCGGCGGAGAGGGGGTCTGCGGGAAATGCCGGGTTTTGATTGAAGATGGTGTCATGGAGGGCGGTATTTCAGAAAAACTCAGCGAGGAAGATCAGGCAAGCGGATATCGCCTGGCCTGCCGGGCGATCGTGAAAAGCGATCTGGTTGTGCGGATACCGGTGGAATCTGCCATTGATCCCAGTGTACTTAAACTGCAAGCTGCACCGCGGCGCACCGCCCATATCCGGGAAATGAATTTTGAAGAATTAAAGGAAAAAGGGCTGTTTGTTGCACCGGTGGAAAAAAAATATTTAGAGCTTCCCGAGCCCACCGCCCAGGACAACCTGCCCGATATCACCCGCTTGATCAGCTATCTAAAATTAAAGCATGACGAACATCGTCTGGAAGTCGATCTGTCGGTGATTCGGAAATTGCCTGACGTGATTCGGGAAGATGACTTTAAAGTGACGGCCACCCTGGTCCGGCCGGTGCGCGATGTCGGCAAGACCCGGCTGATCAATGTGCAACCCGGCGATACAACCGGTCAAAATTACGCTATTGCCATGGATATCGGCACCACCACCATTTACGGGCATGTTATCGATCTGATCAGCGGTGACGTCCTGGCCGAGCATGGTGAATTTAACGGCCAGATCAGTTATGGAGAGGATGTCATCTCACGGATTGTCTATGCTGAAAAACCGGGCGGCCTGGAGAAATTAAACCAGGTGGTTATGAATACCATCAATAAAATTCTGAACAAAATTGTAAAAAGCTCCGGTGTTGACCCGGAGGATATCGCCACCATCACAGTGGCCGGCAACACCACCATGACCCAGCTTCTGGTTGCGGTCAATCCGAGGTATATCCGGCGGGCTCCCTATATCCCGGCGGCAACCCTGTATCCACCGATGAAGGCCACCGACCTGGGGATGGATTTGGGCAGCCATGTCACCGCCCTGATTTATCCGGCGGTGTCCAGTTATGTCGGCGGCGATATCGTCGCCGGTGTGATGGGGTCCGGGATTTATCGAACTCGAGGAATTGACCCTCTACCTGGATGTGGGCACCAATGCCGAAATAGTGATCGGCAACCAGGACTGGCTGGCCTGTGCGGCCTGTTCCGCCGGTCCGGCCTTTGAAGGCGGCGGTTTGAAATTCGGCATGCGCGCATCCAAAGGGGCAATCGAAGATTTCTCGATTGATCCCGTAACCTTAGAGCCCATGCTCATCACCATCGGCAATGTCCGGCCCAAAGGCATTTGCGGGTCCGGCCTGATCATCATGGTGGCCACCCTGTTTGAAATGGGCATCATTAACAACCTGGGTAAATTTGACCGGGATCTGGACACCCCCCGCATCCGCGAAGAAGACGGGATTTATGAGTATGTGCTGGCCTGGAAAGATGAAACCCAAATCGACCGCGATGTCACTCTGACCGAAATCGACATCGAAAACCTCATACGGGCCAAGGGGGCCATCTACAGCGGCTGCATGACCCTGCTGACCGAAGTTGGGATGGGCATCGAAGACATCGAGAAGATCATTCTGGCCGGAGGATTCGGCAGCTATGTCGATCTCGAGAAGGCGATGACCATCGGCCTTTTGCCGGAAATGGATTCTGAAAAGGTTATCTTTATCGGCAACGGTTCCCTGATGGGGGCCAAAATGAGCTCGTTGACCAATCGCATCCGCAGGGATGTGGTCGAAGTTACTAAGAAAATGACCAATTTTGAGCTTTCGGATACACCTTCTTATATGGATAATTATATTGCCGCCCTCTTTTTGCCCCACACCGACATGAATAAGTTCCCCAAACTAAAATCCCGCATGGATGCACGCAAAGGAATGAATTTGATTTAGATAGAAATTGATATTCAGGCCCGCTCTTCTCTTGACAAAGTCAGCCACTCCATATAAATGAAAATATTCCGCATTTTATGAGGATCGGCAGGTTTTAGGAAGGTGTTTTTGCAGACCATAATAGTATGAATTAAATCTCAAAAATCAAGGGATGAGATTGTTAAATTTAGGGATTCAGAAATTTAGATACAATAAACTCGAATTCTGATCCCTTAATACCCCAATTTCTGAATTTTACAATTGTGTTGTTTTGCCAGCACGTTACAGGAGATATATCTACCGTTTGTAGATTGATTCCATAAAAAAATCATGAAAGGGGGATGATAAAAATCTGGTACCAGTCAAAAGACAGTTTCATTGGTGGTTAACCGGTTGCAATGTTTGAAAATTTGAACACTGCAACCACTAACCGGTTTGCGTTCACAAGGAGGTAACATTGGCTTTTGAATTTTTTAAAGAATCCTATTCCGGCAGTATAAAAGAGATCACCCTGGGAAAGGGAGATAATGCCGTTACTGTCGGCGGAGAGGCATGCTATCCATTCTACCAGTTTGAAGGGGCAATGCCCAACAAGCCCAAGATCGCCATGGAAATCTGGGATATGGAACCGGATGAATGGCCGGAGGCGGCTATCAGCCCCTTTAAAGATGTCATTTCCGACCCTGGCGCATGGGCCAAAAAATGCGTTGAGGAATACGGAGCGGAGATGATTGTGCTGCAGCTTAAAAGCACCGATCCCAACGGTGAGGATGCATCTGCCGGAGGATGCCGTCGCCAGCGTTAAAAAGGTACTGGGCGCCGTTTCTGTGCCCCTGATCATCTGGGGTACGGCCAATACGGAAAAAGATGAAGCCGTTCTCAAAAAAATCGCCGAGGAATGCCAGGGGGAAAACCTGATCCTGGGCCCGGTGGAGGACAAAAACCACAAGGGGATTGGTGCGGCCGCCATGGGTTTCGGTCACACCGTTATTTCTTCTTCCCCGATTGATGTCAACCTTGCCAAACAGTGCAACATTCTGCTTGAAAACCTGGGGATGCCCATGGATCGCATAATTGTCGATCCCACCACCGGCGGATTGGGATACGGGCTGGAATATTCCTATTCCGTGATGGAGCGTATCCGCATGGCCGCGCTGGCCCAGGGCGATGACAAACTGCAGCTTCCGCTGATCAACAACCTCGGCAACGAGGTCTGGAAGTGCAAGGAAGCCAAACAGACGGTCGAAGAGGCGCCCCTTTTGGGGGATCCGGAAAAAAGGCCGATTCTGATGGAAGCCGTGGGCGCGGTGGCCTATCTGATGAGCGGCTCCAATCTGCTCATTATGCGCCATCCCGAATCCATTCGCATGGTGAAGGCTTACATTGATCTGGTTTATGATGGCGGCATGGCCACTGATGTGGCGCCGATTCAAAAACAGCTGGATGATGTGAATATTGATCTGTTAGCCTTATCACCCGAACCGGACCTGACCATCGCTGAAGAAAAAGCGAAGAAACCGGCGCCGGCCAAAAAGGCAGCGGCACCGGAGCCCGCCAAGAAGGCAGCACCCGAGGCCAAAAAGGCTGCACCGCCGGAACCTGCGAAAAAAGCCGAGCCGGCACCTGCAGCAGCACCTGCGGCAGAGGCGCCCAAGGCCGCAGCTGCTGAGGACGATCAGCTAAAAGCCGAGGCTGCCGCCAAAGCCAAAGCCGAAGCGGATGCCAAGGCCCAGGCCGATGCAGAGGCCAAAGCCAAGGCTGATGAAGAGGCCCGCCTTAAGGCTGAAGAAGATGCCAAGCGCAAGGCTGAAGAAGAAGCCGCAGCCAAAGCCGCCGAGCAAAGAGCAAAAGCCGACGCCGAGCTTGACGAAATTCGCCAAAAGCGGGCGGCGGAAAGAGAAAAGCTGGCCGCCAGCCGGGCAAGCGCTCCTGAAGACGAAGAAGTGTCGAAGACGCCTGCTGCCGTGCAGAAGTCTATGACCGACAGGATAGTTGAGAGCCTGAACTGGATTCACAAAAGAGCGTAACGAAACGCGAATATGATGTTTTAATAATAAAATAAATTATGAGGAGGAACCTCAGTATGGCAGAAACAACAGAAAAAAAAGCAATTGTTAAAAAGGCAAAAGCACCCAAACTGGCCGACCCCATCGCGGCAACCATTGATGTGGCCAGCCAGCAGATGATCCGGCGCGCCCAGGATCTGGGCGTTGAAACGGTTTTTGACAGGGCCGTGAATATGAAACCCTGCAACATTGGTATTCAGGGAATTTGCTGCAAAAACTGCGCCATGGGTCCCTGTCGCCTGCCGCTGCCCAAAGGCGGCATTGAAGGCGAAGACACCCGCAAAGGATTATGCGGCGCCACCGCCAACACCATTGCGGCACGCAACTTTGCCCGCATGGTAGCCGCCGGCGCGGCCGCCCATTCCGATCACGGCCGCGCGGTGGCCGAAGTCTTTTTGTCGGTGGCCCGTAAGGAAACCGAAGATTACCGGATCAAAGATCCCGGCAAACTGCTCGCGATTGCCCACACCCTGGGTGTGGATACCACCGTGGAGGTAGACGGCGAGCAGGTCGACCGCAATATCGATGAAATCGCCCTTGAGTTTGCCGAAAAAGCGCTCAACGAGTGGGGCAAGGCCGAAGGCACACTTGAGTACATGAAACGGGCGCCGAAGCCCTTGTATGATAAATGGGAGAAAAACGGCGTTTTGCCCCGCAATATCGATCGGGAGATTGTCGAGATCATGCACCGCACCCACATGGGGGTGGATCAGGATTATAAAAACCTTGTTAAGCAATGTACCCGTGCCTCGCTGGCAGACGGCTGGGGCGGTTCCATGCTGGCCACCGACCTGCAGGATGTGATGTTCGGCACGCCGTCGCCGCTGCAGAGCGAGGCGAATATCGGCATCATGAAGGAAGATCATGTCAACGTCATCGTTCACGGCCATGAGCCGGTGCTTTCGGAAATGATCGTGGCGGCCTCCCAGTCCCAGGAGATGATCGACTACGCCAAATCCAAGGGCGCCAAGGGGATTCAGCTGGGCGGCATTTGCTGCACGGCCAATGAGATTTTGCAGCGCCACGGCGTACCGCCGGCCGGCAATTTTCTCCAGCAGGAACTGGTGATCGTCACCGGCGCCTGTGATGCCATGGTGGTGGACGTTCAGTGTATTTTTCAGAATCTGGCCAACGTGGCCAAGTGCTTTCACACCAAACTGATCACCACCCATCCGATTGCCAGGATGGAGCAGGACAACGTCATCCACATCGAGTTTGACGAACACCATGCCATGGAAGACGCCAAGCGGATTCTCAAAATGGCTATCGACAATTTCCAAAACCGCGGCTCGGAGGTGATGATCCCACCGCAGAAAGCCACCCAGATTGCGGGTTTCGGCGTAGAGTCCATTGAATACCACCTGGGCGGCACCTTCCGCGGTTCTTATTACACCTTAAATGACAACATCATTAATGGCCGCATCAGAGGCGGCGCCGGTGTCGTGGGATGCAACAATGCCCGCTCCCAGCACAACAATGAATGCATCACCCTGATCAAAGAACTGATCAAAAACGACGTCGTTGTCCTGACCACCGGCTGCAACGCCATTGCCTGTGCGACGGAGGGCCTGTTGACGCCGGAAACCGCCGCGGTCTACTGCGGACCGGGACTGGCCGAAGTGTGCGAAACCGTGGGCATTCCGCCGGTGCTGCATCTGGGCTCCTGCGTGGATAACAGCCGGATTTTGCTGGCCCTGACAGAAATGGTGAAAGCCGGCGGTCTCGGCAATGATATCTGCGATTTACCGGCGGCCGGCAGTGCACCGGAATGGATGAGTGAAAAGGCAATTTCCATCGGTCACTATTTTGTCAGCTCCGGCGTTTACACTGTATTCGGCGGTGTTCTGCAAACCAATGGCGCCCCCGTATTCCAGGATTATCTGTTCAAAGAGATGGAAAAAATGTACGGCGGCATGTGGGATATGTACACCGATCCGATCAAGCATGCCCATGCCATTATCGCCCATATCGACAAGAAGCGCAAAGCCCTGGGGATCGACAAAGCCAGGGAGCGGGTCTTGATGGATATGGCCAGTCGTCAGGCGCTTGAGGCCTAGAAGGAGAAATTAAGGGATTCAGGGATTGAGGAATTTAGGGATTATAAATGAGAAAATTTCCGACAATTCCTCAATTCGAAATTCCTAAATACCTAAATTTTACTAATCTCCACGAAGGAGGAAAAAATGTCAAAGTTAGTTGCATTTGCCGCCATCCAGGGTGGCTATAATGTCGTTTCACAGGTCGAGGGGGAATATAAACGTGCTCTGGAAACCTTTGATGCCGATACCAAGGTTGGTTTTCCCAACACGGCCTACTTCTTGCCGGTCATCTATTCCCTGCTGGGCATCAAGGTGGAAACCCTTGAAGACATCCAAAAGCCTTTGGATGTAGCCCGTAAACTGTTGCCGCCGCATATCAAGGGCATGAACCACCTGCCTTACCTGGGGCCCCTGCTGGATGCCGGTATGGCTACGCTGTTCTCTTTTGAGATTCGCGAAGCCCTGCGATATTTGAATGAGCCGGATTTCTACCTGCACTCCGAGGAGCCTGATATTGAAGCCGGCAAAATCTGGCTGGGCGCTGCGGACGACACCGTTTTCCGTAAAAGGGGCGTCGAATTCGTCGACGGCACCGCCCCGGGCTTTGCAGCCATCGTCGGTGCTGCACCCACTGTGGAAATCGCCAAAGATATCGTCGAAGACTACCAGCGACGCAGTCTTTATATCTTTCTGGCGGCCAATCAGAATAACACCTCCGTCACCGATCAGCTGATCGAGGCCGGGGTGCAGATCGGTTGGAATACCCGGATCGTGCCCTTCGGACCGGATATTTCTTCGGCCATATTTGCCCTGGGCTTTGCCAACCGTGCGGCCATGGCCTTTGGAAATGTTCAGCCCGGCGACTACAAAAAGATGCTGCTGTATAACAAAAACCGCATCTTTGCCTTTGTCAA